>FR899776.1 GCA_000437595.1 Faecalibacterium sp. CAG:74
GCGGTAGAACCCGCCATGAAAAGCCGCTCAGTCACGCCGCAGCGGTGAGCAGGCGTTTCTTCTGTTTCATGCACCCATTTGTATCATGAGCGCGGAAAACCGTAAAAAAGCATAGGGGGAAAAACGAGCGGATGATTACTCCTCGTCCTCGTCTTTTCTGACGTCCTCCATGTTGAACCAAACCTCGCCGGTGCGGTTGGCGAACATTTGCACATTCACCAGCACCTTGCCCAGCATCTGGTCGATTTCCACCACGGTCCCCTTGAAGTTGGCATAGCTGCCGCTGACAATCTTGACGCTTTCGCCGATTGCCAAATCGCACGCCGTGCCGACGGACTGGGGATTGAGCATCATTTCCACCTCGCTGGGCGTCAGGGCGACAGGCTGACCGTCCGGGCCGACGAAGCCCGTCACACCGCGCGTGTTGCGCACGACATACCAGCTCTCGTTGGTCTTAATCATGTTGACGATCACATACCCCGGAAAGACCTTGCGCGTGGACTTCACACGCTTGCCCTTGCGGATTTCGGAGACTTCCTCAACAGGCACGCGGACATCAAAAATGTAATCCTGCATGTTGCTGCTCTTGATGGACTTCTCCAACGTATCCTTGACTTTGTTTTCATACCCGGAATAGGTATGAACGACGTACCAGCACGCCTCATTGCTCTTCTCGGACATAACTAACCCCCTGCGCAAGTAGTGGACGCCCCGCCTCCCCGCGCCTTTTCAAGCACGGAGAGGCACAGCGGGGCATCACATCATCAGCTTCACGAGCGCGGTCGCACCCATATCCAGCGCGCCGATCACAATGCTCATCACCAGCACGAACACAAGCACGGTCACCGAGCAGGCGATCCACTTCTTCTTGCTGGGCCAAGACACAAGGCGCAGTTCAGCCGCCATGTTCTTGAAGGACTTCGCGATGCGACCCGGGAGGTTCTTGAACCAACGACCAATGCGAACGAACACATTCGGCTTCTGGTCGGAAACCTTTTTCTCCTCTGCCATCGTTATCACATCCTTACGTTGTCGGTGCGCTTACTTCGTCTCGCGATGAACCGTATGCTTCTTGCAGAAGGGGCAATACTTCTTCAGCTCGATGCGATCCGGGGTGTTCTTCTTGTTCTTCATGTTGTTGTAGTTGCGCTGCTTGCACTCCGTGCAGGCCAGACACACCTTGGTACGGGCGGCATTTGCCACGTGGGACACCTCCTGCCATTGCAATATGCGGTTTTATCATCCTGAAGTTCAACTGACAGGATCACAAATCCGTGGGAAGGCGGCGCCGGTCGTCACAACCGGCGCTTCGCCTGAAAATGCGGATTACTCGATGACCTTAGCAACGACACCGGAACCAACCGTGCGGC
>FR899777.1 GCA_000437595.1 Faecalibacterium sp. CAG:74
AGTCGAACGACGTGTAGCTCAAGCCGTAGCCGAAGGGATAGACGACGTTGGCATTGTACCAGTCCTCGCCGTCGGTTTCGCCGCGCGTCTCATAGTAGCGATAGCCGACGTAAATGCCTTCTTCGTAGTCCACGGAGTAGTACATGCCGCCATCATACTTGTCGGTCGTGTCCGGCAGGCAGCCCGTGCCGAAGTTTACGAAGGACGGATTCTTGGTGAAGTCCGCCGCCCATGTGTCCACCAGACGGCCGGAGGGGTTCACGTCGCCGTTCAGAATTTCGCCCAGCGCGGTGATGCCGTTCGAGCCGGTGAAGCCAATCCACACCGCCGCATCAATCTTATCCGCAAAGGCGGCGTAGGCGCTGTCTTTGAGGAATGTCGCTTCAAAGCTGGAGGGCGTGTTGAACACAACGACAACACGCTTGAACGTGCCGTCGGTGACAGCGGTCAGCAGATCAATTTCGTTCTGGTCAAGCTCCAGATAGTGGCTGTCCAGAGACACAGCGCCCTCACTGTCGCCCTGATAGCGGGGCAGGTCAAAGCCCTCGCCGCCAATGCGGGTGATAACGACCAGCGCCGCGTCAGAATAATCCGCATAGCTGTTCCTCACCGCGTCGGTGTACTTGCTCTGGGGCGTTTCAGCGGTTGCAATCTTCTGATTGTCACCGTTGTCAAGGTCGCTGGAGTTCGCGGTGCGCACCGGGCCGGACTGGCTGCTTTCATAGAAGTTCTTCAGCGTCGGATTGGTGACGAAGCCCGCGTCGTTCAGGCTCTCATACAAGTTCTTGTTATTGCTCGTATCGAAGCCGCCCGAACCGGAGCCGCCATATTCTGAATCGAATATGCCACTGTGACCGCATACAGCGATTGACAGAAATTTGCCCGGCTGCAAAAGGGAACGGACAGCATGAACAGCACAAACGCTGTTGTATAGCGAATCATGCCCATTCTTGTCCCCTGTATGACCGTCTGTTCGCTGACTACTACATGTAATGCAAAAGATTCAGAGGCGATTGTCTCTACATTTGGCGAGCAGTAAAATAAAGCGAAGTGCGAATGCGCTCTTGGCTAAAAAAATGCTAATGGGGCTGCCTCTTGTGACCTTGTTTGGTCATTTTGAGACAGTCCCCTCTTTGCTTCTCCATCCTGTTTTTTCTCTATTTTCGACAGGATAGGATGTTCAGTTTGGTGAATCACGGTTACTGCATATTATGCACGAATTAGCCATTTCCTCCGGGCATAAAGTCATCTGTGATAGGATCTCCTGGCACTCCAAACCATGAGCCTTCAAGTTCATCGCCAGTGGGGGCAGAAACTCTGTTATACTCAAGGAGTGGCGATAAGTTCTCTCGCAGCATAAATCCAACATTTCCATCCTCTGTCCTTACATGACACCATGTTTGGCTCACTCCAAATACACAAACTACTGATCCATTCTTATATAGACCAAGAGAGGGAGAATTTGTTGATTGATCTTGGCGTAAATTCAACCCCACACCTTTCGTATTGTTGATTTTTACAGAAGGCATAGCATAACCGACCTTAAATTGTTCTTGACCAAATACTAAATATTTGGTCATCATATAACCTTCTAACGTATGGAATCGAACCTTTGTCCAGCCGTTTTCATCGCCACTTAAAACTTCAACGGAAGTACCGCTATAGTATTTACCAAGCGATGGAGCTTCTTGACTCGGCTTTGTCCTAAGGTTGAGGCGACCGATAGAATTGGGATTGTTTACGACGGCGCTATTGCTGCTTTTTTGATACTCAAGAACAGGTGAGAGCTGTTCTCTTAGCATAAAGCCAACGTTGCCATCTTCGGTTTGCACATGACACCAAGTCTCGCTTACGCCAAATACCCGAACCGTCGATTCATTCGAGTATAGGCCAAGAGAAGATGAATCTGTCGATTGTGCTTTGCGTAAGTTCAGGCCAGTTCCCCCTATGTTGTTAATTTTTACAGATGGGACTGTCGAAGATCCAACTTCAAGCTGCTCTGGATACACTAGGAATTTCGCCATCATGTATCCCTCAAGATCAAAAATACTAACTTTCACCCAGCCGTTCTTCTCATTGCTTAACACCTCAAGATAGGTGCCGTTATAGTATTTCCCAAGCGTCGGAGCATCTGGGCTTGGATTTGTTCTAAGGTTAAGCCGATCATTAGAATCGGGATTGTTTACTACGGCGATTGTTCCAGGCGTCATCTTAGAATTTTCGTTAGCCGCTGCATTTGATGCAAGCGACAGCGCAAACAGCATAGTTATCAAGAGTGGTAGAATACGAGTTCTCATTATTGACTCCTCCTTCTAATTTGTTAGTCTAATACTGCCCATCCCTTTTTCTATAATAATGCAGGAAGCTCCTGCTATTAATTCAACGATTGATACTTCATTTTTATTGCAAAAAAAATAAAAATTTTAGATGGGATGCCATGGAAAAGTTAGTTAACTGCCGACGATTCATCACGATGGATATTGATGCCACGAAAACAGTCGTTTGAGAGCCATGATCCTCGCAAATCGTTTCCGAAAAGCACAAATGGGCATAGTATCTGCTCATGCCAAGCTACAAAACGCTTATTCTTCATCATCTACAAATGATGCATGATATACTATTAAGTACTTTTCTCACCGATTTCCTTTGATTATCACTTTTTCTATGTTCAGCCCCACATACGGGCGGGTGCCATACATCCAGCAGAACGTCAGCAGAATCGTCAGCGCGACGCGCAGGTAGAAGTGCTTCCGTTTTTCCAGGCAAGATGCCGAAATTGCGCAACCCGTACTGACGGAGAGGATAAACGGCAAATCGTCACGCACGGTGTCTACGAGGCATTCCCATGTCAGCATATGATTTTCCCTCCTTACTCCGCCATGCCCGCAAGGTGCAGCGCGGACAGAAACTCCTTGCGCCGGCCGCGGCTGATGGGGAACGTGTGCCCCGCCACGGTCGCGTCATTGCTGCCCACATGCGTCACGAAGCGCAGATTGACAATCGTCTGATTGTTGACGCGGAAGAACACATCCGGCAGGGCATCCTCCACCGCTTTCAGCGTTCCATACGACCGCATAATCCCCGACGCGGTGACAAATTGAATATGATGGTCATAGATTTCGACATAGTGCAGTTCATTCGGGCGCAGGCGCGTCGTCGTGCCGCCGCTTTGGATGACGACTTCCTCTTCCGATTCTACCATGCAGCGGTTCAAGATGCGCGGGAGCTTCAAGTCCAGCGCCGCGGCGGTAATGGGCTTCAGGATATAATCCGTCGCCTCGACCTCGTAGCTTTCCACCGCGTACTGCGCCAAGCTCGTCAGGAACACCAGCACCACCGTGTGATCCATCTCCCGCAGCTCGTGCGCCGCCATCATCCCGTTCAGCCCCGGCATCCGAATGTCCATAAACACCAGCTCATACTGGTGCTGGTACGAATCCAGAAACGTATTGGCATTCGCAATCCATGTAATGGCAAAGCGTTTGCCGTTCTTCTGTGCGTACGCCTCCAGCAGGGCAGTCAGCCGCTTCGCGTCGCTTTCGTGATCTTCCACAATGGCAATTCTCAGCATCTGCTCGCCCCTTTTCGCCGGAGGATAATTCCTCGTGATTTAGTACTATTATACCAGATTTTTTGCCAAAATCAAGGCAGGTTTCAACAAGGCGATGGACGAATGCAGGGATTTCATGTCACCCGATTCGCGGAGGAGGGCACAAAAAAGCGGCGCGCGTCCGTTTTGGGGATGTGCGCCGTCGGGGTGTGATGTTGCTTATTCATCCTCCGGCATATCCGTATCTTCGCAGAAAAGAACCGTCACATTCTCCTTCTGCATCACATATTCTGCGTTGCCCAAATAGCGGTCAGCATCCGCATCAAAGGGCAGTGTAATGCGGTATTCTGCATCATCATCATCTATGCTGAAATATTCGCTTCCAATGTATTGGGGCAAACTCCACGCATGGAACGTCAGCTCTGTAACGGGCGTTCCCCAGAAGAGTTGGTCGCCAATGAACACAATCTTTTCCGGGAAAACGAATTGGTGCAGCGGCATATAGGAAAACGCCGCTTCTCCGATGAGATACACCGAATCCGGCAGCCGGATCTGCTGCAAGGCATAGCATTCGCTGAAGCAGAAGTCATCCACAATGAGCAGCTCACTGTTCGCGCCGAATTCTACTTCCGCAAGATTCGAGCACTCCCAGAACGCACACGCGCCCAGTATCTTGCAGGAATCCGGCACAACGACCTTTTCCAGCGAATCATTGCCCATAAAGGCAAAGTCCCAGACATAGCCGATGCCGTCCGGAATCACGAAGCAGGAATTTGTTCGCGTCTTTGGATACAGCAGCAGAATGTCCCGTCCATACAGCACACCGTCCACGCAGGTCAGCTCGTCCTCCGTCAGCCCGAACGGAAGCTCCGCGCCGCCGTCGTAAAACTCCGCAAGCAAGTCCGCCATTTCCGGCGATTCCGCCTGTGCGGGCAGGGCGGACATCAGCAGGAAAAG
>FR899778.1 GCA_000437595.1 Faecalibacterium sp. CAG:74
AGACTTCAACTTCAAAGCTGGAACCGTATCCATCAACAAATCCTACCAGCGGCTCCACCTATATCATTTCGATCCACGTTGGAAAAGGCAAAACAGCACATCAGAGCCTCAAAGAGCGACCGGATTACATCATGAACCCGGAAAAGACGGACGGTGGGATTCTGATCTCGTCCCACGCCTGTTCCCCCGAAACTGCAGCGGAGGAGTTCATGCTGTATCGTCAGGAATACCTGAACACTACCGGCAGAAAACGCGGGGATGAGGTGCTCGCCTATCATGTGCGGCAGGCTTTCAAGCCCGGGAAGATCACTGCGGAAAAAGCAAATGAGATCGGGAAAGCATTGGCCGAACGACTAACGGATAAGCAGCATGCTTTCGTGGTAGCCACACACATTGACAAACAGCACATCCACAACCACATCATATTCTGCGCTACAAGCCTGGACGGCCGGCAGAAATACAGGGATGTAAAGAGATCCGCCAAGGAGCTGGTGCAGATCAGCGATGCGCTGTGTGAGGAAAACAGATTATCAGTTATCTGCAATCCACAGGATAAAGCTGTCCCATATGACAAGTGGGCGGTCAATTGGAAAAAGAGCAGTCACCGGGATGACCTTCGAATCATGATCAATGCCGCTCTCCGGCACCGGCCAGACGGATTCGATGCGCTTCTACAGATGCTGGAAGATGCCGGATGCCGCATCAGGCGCGGAGCTCATATCAGCCTCAAGCCGCCGGATGGACAACGCTATATCCGGTTGAAGAGCCTCGGCCCGGAATACGATGAGGATACATTGCGACAAGCGCTGGCGGGTGATCATGTGCACATTCCGAAAACTCCCTGCGCTGATTATTCCAAAAGTCAGATCAAGCGGCTGATCGACATTGAAGACAAGCTGCGCGCCGGAAAGGGCAAGGGCTATCTGGTGTGGGCTGAGCGTAACAACATCGACGCAATATCCCAAACGGTCATCTTCCTGAAAGAGCATCACCTCGGATTACCGGAAGAACTGGAACAGCAGATTGATAATCTGCAGTCTGCCCATGATGAAAAGAAAGCCTCCATCAGGCAGGCACAGAATCGTATGAAAGAAATCAATCGTCAACGTCAAGCCATCCGTGATTACCGCAGGACGAAAGAGATATACACTCAGTTTAAAGAATCCGGCTGGTCAGCAAAATTCTATCAGGAGCATCGCGCAGAAATCGAAGCACACAAAAAAGCACAAGCTGTCTACGAGCTTCACGACGGCAAACTGCCGACGCTGAAGGAGCTGACAGCGGAATACGTTGCGCTGAAGGAGCAGCTGGATGCATACAAGCCAGATCTGGCAGAGCTCAAATCGAAGCTGACAGACCTGAAGCACATCCGGTATAACTACAAAATACTTATCCGGGACATTCCGCAAACAGATCAATATCACCGCAAAGGAGATCGTATAGAACGATAACAACGCCTCCGTGCCGGAACTGGTTTTCACCGTTTGCCGGCATGGAGGCTTCTTTCATTTTTATGCCGTGGTGCTGCACTAGGTCGGGCGCAACAAGAAACCACAACCACAGATCGCAAGATCTGGTAAAATGGGCTTGGGGGCGGAGCCTCCCAACAAGCAAAGTGCAAAAGGTGCTACCTTTGCCCTGCTTGCAACCATGATAAACATGTATTTGAGATTGCTATCAGCCTTGTTTTGCTCCTTTTCTGCACAAGAAAAGCCAGAGACAGAGACATGGATGAAGATTGATCCTTGAAGCACATACCGAATCGATATCCCACAAGTAAAGAATCTTCAGCTTCCAGCATCACAGTCCGTACCAGAAATTGCTAATGTAAAAATACAAGCAGGTCATTCATCGATGCTCAGCACACCCGCCATATAGCCCAGAAAACCATCGTATGCAAGCGTCCATTGATACAGTTCATCCCGTATGGGCTGCACATTCCAGTCTTTTATTCGATATTGAGGGATTTGAACGGTATCCATCTGCACCTGTTCACGACTGATCTCGTGAATACGGGTGTCCTCATCCGGCGCTGCGTGAACAAGCGCCGATACAGAATGATTGTCAATCACCCGGAATGTATCCTCAACTTTGACAAAGGACAGGCTGTCTTCATCCTTGAGCAGATTCGTCTGGTGCTCACCATAACGGGCCAATTCCAATCGAATGGAGTCGGTAACCGAAGTAGGAAGAATCGGACGGTCTTTTTCAAGGAACTCTTTGGTTAACACTGTAGCCGCATGTTTGATGATGGGGTGCTCCTTCAGCAGCGCATCGTCTGCGTAGTTGAGGCCGAAGGACCACATGAGCGCATTCTTTGTTTTTCCGTTCCGGTTGACTCGCCCCGATGCCTGAAGCAGCGATGACAACGATGCCGTTTCACGAAAGCCAACAGAAAACGAAAAGTCAACGCCGGCCTCCACGCACGATGTCGCGACAAGCGTCCAGTCACAGTCGGATGGATTCCGAAGCCGCTGCCGAACGCGTGCCAGCGTCCTCGCGCGATCTCTGGCGGTCAGTGCTGTGGACAGATGCTCCACCCGATTACGCCCATACAGCTGCATGATCGTCTTTGCGATCACCGTTGCGCTTTGAACCGTGTTGACGATGAGAAGCCGCGGTCCCGGAAAGGAATTGACCCATTGTGCAAGCGCTTCACTTGTCATGAGTGCGGGATTCCAGAGATACCGGATGCGGTTCTGCTCATACTGCGCCAGCGCGGAACGAAGCGCGTTGTCAACCAGATCTGGCACTCGCCGGGTTCCGGCTGCCGCAATCTGCTGAATCGTCCAGAATCTGTTGAGAGAACCCGACGCAAGAACCCAATGGCAATTCCACTCGTCAGCGAAGCAGTTGATCCATTTCCATGCAACCGGCAGAAGATGCGAAGGCAATGCGGCGTGTGCTTCATCAACAAAAATAGCACTTCCCGGCAATTCATGCAGCCGCCTGAGGGCAGATGGCCGGTTTGAGGCCAGCGTCTCAAAAAACGCTACCGCTGTTGTGACAATAACAGGGGCCTTCCACAGCGTAGAAAGGTGACGGACACTTTCTGATTCAAAATCCACCCGATGGTGAACCTCCGCAACGATTTTGTTCGGCTCTTCACCCGGAAGAACCAAACATCTGCGATAGGTTTCCACCGACTGCGAAATGATGCTTGTAAAAGGAAGCACCACAAAAATCCTGCGAAGGTGATGCTTTTTCGCCTGACTGAGCATGTATGCCATCACGGCAGTGGTCTTTCCGGACCCCACCGGACTGTCACAGGCAACGACATGGTCATTGACCTTGCTGTCTCTGCAGCATTGATACATCTGTGCCCGTAAACGGGAACGCTCATCCTCTGCCCGAAGACCGCTGACGTAGGCATTCAGCACCTGCAGTCTCTCTGCCGGACGCAGTTCATTCTGCTGCCCATCCATGGGTTCCTGCCCGTAATGTCTCGCCGTATCTTCGTGGTCGGCATCTGCCAGACAGGAAAGCGCCAGGCGCATGAATACCGAGCGGCACCCGGCTGCCGGCTGTTCGTCTGCGGTCTTCTCCCCAAAGAGATCCAGATGGATGGCTTTCAGCTCCGGCAGCTTGCTGTCTGTCGCTGATGCGATATCGGTATCACGGAAAGCCTCGCTGCCGTGACAGCATTCTTTCGGAAAATCCGGAAGACCACGGTGATGCGACATGACACAGACTGCAGAGTACATTTTGTTCTCATGAAGCAAAAGCGCCGTGCCGGCATCTGTGTGGTTGATGGGCAGATGCGGCTGATTTCCGGCATGCAGGGCAGCTTGATTTTCTTCCTCAAGCTTGCCCAGATCATGCAGCGATGCCGCGTTGGTGACAGCGCTGACCAATGCCATGTCGTCTTCCTGCTTTGCCGCAAATGCAGCCGCTTCCTTCGCATATCGAACAGCGTCATCATGGACATTCTGTACATGATTCAGATAGGTTTGCGCAGGAAAACCATCGTGTGCGCTGTGCGCGAGATATTCTTTATCCATCAGACGTTGGCAAGATCCTGAACACCGGCAAGACGCTGCTTCAGCTCTTCGGGAAGGTCGGCAACATCCTGATAGTCCTTCCAGCTCGAGGAGGGTTCCTCGGCATTTCCGATCCGCTTTGGCGTCAATGCGTCGATCAGCAGATAGTCCGGGCAGCTTCCCAGCTTGTTCTTGTGCTCCATGTACCATGCGTGGCGCAGGCGCACGTCGGGGCGAATATTGGATCGAGTCAGGTCAAGCATGTAGGGGATGGCGCGCTTGAGCAATTCAATGTCCGCTGCTGTACATCCGCTCTTGGCGGCGTAATTGGGATTCACATAAAAGGGCATGCAGTAAACACCGTGCTCCACGACCCGATAGGCCAGGGGAGCCATGCCGCTTTTCTTGCCTTCCTCAACGCCCGCCTTGTTGGTATTGGTATGGCGGACAATGCTGATCGGCGAGATGGACAGGCCCATGCCGAATTGAACCGCGCCGGTCTTGATATACTCCTTGTTGCCGCCATCCTCCAAAAAGGTGTTGCCAAAAATGCGGGCATCCCAATACTTTCTGACAAATGTGCTGTCCATAAAATTGGGGTTGTCATTCATTTCTTTTGTAATTGCTGCCCTGTCGCGCCCACGGGATTCCAAGATGCAATAGAGATCCGCCTGACGGATGTACGCTTCGGGCAAGCTCTGGAAAAATACGCCGTCATGATCCTCGATCAAATCACGGATTTTCCGCTTGACAGATACGGGCGAAATCTCACCCAGTCCATTCGGGCGCTGGCGAGGATCGTTTTCACGGTCAGGATCCCCATTCGGATTGGAATTGACAACCTCGAGAATCAAAAGCCCGGTTGCACGATTGAAATCCACACTCATCTTGCTCTACTCTCCTTTGCTCTGATTATTCGGCATTGCTTTCATCCTGCTTCTCCTGCTTGGGGAAGGAAGCGAGGTATCCGATAAACAGCTGTGCCTTCTGGGCATCACTCCAACGCATGGGAACAGAATACTCTGTCGCAAGCTTGTTGGCGATTTGCTCAAATACCTTCAGGTACCATCCTGCCAGACCGCTGGAATCTTCATTCTTCGTGCGGTACTGCTTTGCCCATGACAGGTAAGGCGCCATTCTCACGGAAAGCTGGGACAGCGTTCTACCCGGCGTTTCGCTCGCGGCAACAAACAGGGCAGAGCCCACAAGCTGCGGCGGAATCTGATTGTTACGCACCACCTTGCAGTACAGCGCATGCAGCTCATCGGAGGCCTTGAGCAGTTGTCCCATCAGGTAGGGTGTAGCTTCCATATAATCATCCTTTCTATTTCCGCTGAAGAACAGAAGCATGGACAGAACGGGCAGGATCTGTTCCAGCTGAGCAACGCGGCTGCACTTTCTTCCACTGTGCAGCAAAGGACCTGCATGGATGAATAGCGGCATACCATGCTGAACGAGAATGTGCAGCTCGTGCAGAAGCAGCCGGTGCTGTGCCCGATGGAGGAACAGCCCGATCCCCTCATAAGGATGCATGGCGGATACCGTTGATGATTCTCCATCCTGTCGCCAAACCTGATTGACAACAGTTGCAACGTCAATGGGAAATGGCGCTGAAAGCCGTATGGATGCAATATCCGGAAGATCATTGCAGGCCATATCCCAGTTTTCAGCGGCATGCATCAACGCATCTGCCAAAGCAGACTCAGAGTAAAGAATCTTTGTGCGTCCCTTATCAATTTTTCTGAGCACAAATACCTGAACGCTTTCAGGTCTGTCCTTTGGCGGAATCCCGTTGAATGCAGCCAAAAGGCTTCCGGAGATTTCTTTGAAGGTTTCCGATCGATCAGGATGACCAAAAAACTGCACATAAGGAAGCGGAGCCTCCGGTAGTGAGCTGGGATATGCGAATACCGCTTCGCCTTTGCCTGTATTCAGCCAAGTGATGCCTTTGTTCTTGGCATCCCCGCCAAGCCAATTCAAGGAAGCCTGAAACTGGACACGGTGCTGTGCGGATAACGGGTAGGAATCGCGTTTGTCATCAAAGTTATGATATCTGTTCTGGCAGGGCTGCCCGTCGAACATCGTATACAATGCCGGCTCAAACCCCGCGGCAAGCTTAACCTTTGGCATTGGAGAATTGGTCGGCACATAGATTTGTCCGAATGAATCTATCAATCCATCCTCGGTTGTATTGCTCGTCACGATTCTCTCCGCCTGAAGAAATGCTGTATTCAGATATGCAGTAAACTCCCTGCTTGCCGCATACATGTCATAGGTATCATATGCGTCTGTGTCAAAGAATACGGAGATGTTCCGCTTGTCATCTTTGCACGGCTTACTGGCATCACCCAGCTGGAAAAGAATCAGCAAGGCCAGCCCAACGTCCTGCTTCTTTTCCAGCTTTGCAAATACCGCTTTTGTCAATGATTCGTGCAGTACCTGCGCATTGGCAAACGGCGCACATTCTGCCGCCAGAGTATTCAGCAGGTTTTCTTTTGGATTGCCGGCAGTTTCGAGCAGACCGGCCATTTCCCTTGGGGTTGCAGAAAAGCAATTCTTGATACGGCTGTTCTGATGCGGTTCCCACGCATTCTCTTTGCATAAGGCATGAAGCTGCAAGGCATCGATGCTTTCCGGTTTCTCGATGCATTGCGCAACCAACTTTTTCTCTGATTCATCCGTTACGCGGTACAGGCTGATGAGATTGAGCCCGGGAAACGAGGCCTGATTTGATCCGAATTTTCGCAGCTGCATTGCAAGTGCCCGATCGATAGCCTCAAAATCAACCACCTGCCCACCCTTTACCCAGATTCGGATACAGGGAGCCTTCGCGCTCACATTGGGTAGCGGAATGTAATTTCTATAGGATTGCAATGGAACGATTCCCGCCTGTTCCAGTGCTTTGGACAGGGATGACAATTCATTGATCAAAATGAACACCTCTCTTGGGCGGGAACACCAGCGTCCCGGCATGAATCGTCACGTCGTTGTCAAAGCGGTACGAAACCTTCGATTTGTGCCCATCGGGAAATACCTGCCGCAGCGTGGAAGGAATGTGAATATCCTCCATATCGGTACATACCTTTGTCCCGTCCCGGAAGGGGCCAAAGTAGCTGGCCGTAAACTCTCTCAAGCCCAACGAGGGAATAGCAAAGCACTGCCCCCGTTGCAAGCGCCGGTTGAAAATCTCCTGGTATGCATGACCGGGCGACGTTGTCCGCCTGTCCCATTCCAGAGTTTTTTCAGAAAGCGTATCCTTCCTGTGATTGGGCACAACCACCGCATAGAGCCGATAGCATACATCAATCAGAACGGTCGAATACATCTGATATGCATTTCCAAGGTCAATGCTCTTTTTCTGGCGCAACGGTCCCTTGTAGTTTGTTGCGTATGAATGAAACTGAACAGGAGCGCATATTTCAACCCTGGTTGGAATGATCTCCACATCCGGCCCGAAAAGGATGGATTCAAAGATGCCCTTGCAGGCCGAATACGTCGGTGCCGGATAGCTGACAGGACTGTCACCGCTGTCCGGTCTGGTCCACATCGCCGTTGATCCTGCGATTTCCATCTGTATGGGATACGAATGATGAACCATACTTTCAACTCCATTCCTGTGAGCAAGATAGCAGATGAGCTGCGGCGTTGAGAGATACAATCCGATAACCCTATGAATATTATACCATAATTCCGGCTGTATGGTAAAGGTTTTTGGATTTGAATATCCTTCTATGATGTATTACGAAGAAAAACGTCGGCATAATCGCCAGCGTTTCATGGATCACTTCTCATGTGCATTACGGAAAATGGTACGCATGTGGTCGCTCTTTCCATAGACCACTCTGCTGACCAGCATCCGATCGGTCTCCACCTTGTAGAATACCATATAGGACTTGAACGTCACGAATTTCGTTGTGGTTTCTTCACTGACAGAAGATTCAAAAACCTCCGCCCAGACGCGTTCGAGGTCACGAACGGCAATCGGGGAGTATTCAATCCTTATTTGCGTTTGCTGTGGAAGTGTGCCCGGACATCATCCTCGGACCCCCAGCCTTCTTCCTCTCCCGAACGGATGCCCGTATTGAGCTCGCACATCAGGCGGAGCATCGCCTTTGCCTTCTCGAATTCTTCATCGTCCGCAATATCGCGGATCGTAAAGCGGCCACGCCCATTGACTGTCAGATACACCGGTGAACCAGCGGAAACCTGTTCAAGAACGGTGTTGTAATTGCGCAAATCGGACACAGGGCTAATGATTGCCATGAGCAGACCACTCCTTTCGATTCCATTATAGCATGAGCAGAAATCTCGTTCAATACTTTACGAATAATTTTACGAACATTAGAGCATATCAAAACAGAATGAGCAATCCTAACTGTATCGTGTTCGAGTCGGTGGTTAGGGTTAACTGGCTTTTCCCTACTCCTGGTCACATTCAAATGCAAGAGAAGCATATCTGATTCAATGGCAAAACCACGATAAACTTCAAATGCTTTGCTCCCCGAAGTGTCTTTTCTCTTGCATCAGCACCCGTTCTGCGCTATACTATACTTGTGGAATTTCTCAAACCGCTACAGCAAAGCAGTCTTCCCTGTTATCACCCTGATAACAGAATGATAACCGGAGGCTGTACAGGCAGTGGAATAGGAATGCCTCAGAGAATCAGAGCCATCACTTGGAATCGGACACACATAAATTATACAGAATGTGTTAAGTCTGAGAGAGTGGGAATAATCCCCCTCACTGCCTAAATAGAATCAATACAGCGTGGCTGCTGGCTTTCGGGAAAGAAGGTCAGCAGCCGCATTTTCATCCTCTGCTTCCGCTGCAAAAAAACTTTCCGCACCCTCTTGACAAAACCGTTGGAATAGGGTATAATAATCAATGTCGCCGATAAAAGCGACAGAATGACGCGGGGTAGAGCAGCTTGGTAGCTCGTCGGGCTCATAACCCGGAGGTCGTAGGTTCAAGTCCTACCCCCGCAACCATTTGGCTCAATAGCTCAGCTGGCCAGAGCATTCGGTTCATACCCGAAGTGTCATAGGTTCGAATCCTATTTGAGCCACGAACGCCGCAGAGAAATCTGCGGCATTTTTTTGTTTTGGGCGGAATAATAGGACATTGCAAAAGGCTTTCAGAAATCAAAAACCCCCTTGCCGAGAAGGAAAACTCCTCGGCAGGGGGCAGCGAAAATCGACGGAGGATTAGTCCTCGTCGTCCTCTTCTTCCGGCAGTTCGGCATTGTGATACACGTTCTGCACGTCGTCGTTGTCCTCCAGCATCTCCAGCAGCTTCTGAATCTTCTGGATCGTTTCTTCGTCAGGCAGCGCAACCGTGTTCTGCGGAATCTTGTCCACTTCAGCGGTCAGGAAGGTGACGCCCTGCTTCTCCAGCGCTTCGCGGACGGTGGAGAAGTCGTTCGGCGCGGTGTAGATTTCGTAGGCGCCGTCATCCACCTTCATGTCTTCCGCACCGGCGTCCAGCGCCATCATCATCATTTCTTCTTCGTCCGAACCGGGGGTGCGTTCCACCACCAGAACGCCCTTCTCGTCGAACATGAAGCTGACGGAGCCGGTCGTGCCGAGGTTGCCGCCGTTCTTGGCAAAGCAGTGGCGCACGTCGGAAGCGGTACGGTTGCGGTTGTCGGTGATGGTATCAACGATGACCGCAACGCCGCCGGGCGCATAGCCTTCATAGGTGATCTGCTCGTAGGTCACGTTGGACAGTTCACCGCTCGCCTTCTTGATGGAGCGCTGAATATTGTCATTCGGCATATTGTTGGCTTTCGCCTTGGCAATGATGTCGCGCAGCTTGCCGTTGGATTCGGGGTTTGCGCCGCCATCGCGCACAGCAATCGCGATTTCACGGCCAATCTTGGTGAAAACAGCGCCGCGGGCAGCATCCGCCTTGCCCTTCTTCGCCTGAATATTATGCCACTTGGAATGCCCAGACATCAGAAAATCCCTCCTGAAAAAGTCAGGGAAGCGCCGCAAACCGGCATTTCCCGCGAAATAGTAGCTTGAAAACGCTTTATTATAGCATTTTGGTGCTTGTCACGTCAAGGGTGAGAGCCGTAATTTCACGATTTTTTCGGAAAAAACAGGGCAGAAGCGCGTTCTTCTGCCCTGAAATAGTATGTTTATTGCACTTCGTACGTCCCGACCTGCTCGGATGTGCCGAAGCCCAGCACTTCGCTTGTCGGGCGGGAGTTGGTCTTGCCGCCGTCGTAAGCGCCAATCTGGTTGAGCTGCTTGCCCATGAAGACCATCACTGCCGTCTGCCCGCCGTCCATATTGAAAGCGACCTGACAGCCCTTGGCGCGCATCATCTTCGCCAAATAGCTGATGGTAACGCCTGCGGAGCGCTTCAGGCGCCCTTCGCACATGATGGCGACATAGTGACCGGGTTCGACCATGCCGATGGCGCAGCGCGGATTCTTGTTCTCGTTGTTGGCGTAGGCGCGCTCGGACACTTTGCCGTCCAGCAGCAGATACGGGCCGAAGGAGTACACCGTCTGTACACCCTCGTCGATGAACTCCTGCGCCGTCTTTTCCCAGCTGTGGTAGACTTTAAGGCTGCCGTCAGGCATGAACGCCAGCATGTCCAGATTCGGGAACATGGAGTTCGTTACCTGCTTTTCGGTGTACGGGTCGTCATAGAGAATGCGCCCATCGCGGATGACAATGCCCGTGTGGCGGTTGTTGTTCACGGCGACGCGGTAAGTGTAGTAGTCCGTGTTCATCGCAAAAACGACGTTGTGCTTCTTTGCGGTTTCTGTCGCGTCCACGCGCACCTTGCCCATCTTCTCCGGGTCGTTTTGCACCGTGCGGAGCATTTCGCCCGCATCCAAATCGCCGTACAGATCCGCCTCAAACCATGTCAGCGGCTGGGTTGCGTCGTATTTGCGCTGGATGATGACTTTGCTGGTCTGGCTGACGTAAATCCACAGTCCCTCGTCCTCGGAAGAGTAGATGTATTCGCCCTCATCGAGGAAACCCTTGGCGTTGAGGGCAGGCATGTGCGCCATGTACGCGGGCACTTCGGTGGGCGCGGGCGTGGCCTCTACGTTGTTTGCCGCCGCATCGTAAGAACCGGGCGCGTCGTAGATGTTTTCGAGGAAGTCGTCTTTGCGGACGTCCTCGCCTACGGTCGTGAACGCCAGACCGAACACGCGGTTGTCGTACTTCGTGCCCGTTTCGGTGACGCTCATGCCGGAGGATGCCTGCGTCTTGTGCAGGGTATAGGCTTCTTCCGCCAGCTCGATGCCGGTCGCGCCATTCATGCTCTTGAGCGGAACCGTCCAGTCAAACGTAATCTGATTTTCGGGGTACAGGTGCAGGTACAGCTTTTTGACCTGCCAAGTGCCGTATGCAATGGTGGACGCGGTGAACTCATCCTCGTTTGCTGCCAATGCAATGCAGTTCTGGGCGGCGTCAGCAATCATCATGTGCTGCTTGTGGCCATACTCGCCATTGGTGTCCTGCGTTACAACGACTTCCGGTTTGTACTGCCGATACAGCCCCACAATCCATTCGTTGACTTTGCCTTTGCCGCCCGCAGATTTATAGGCTGCTTTGAGATTTTTGGCATAGCTGTCCTTGAAATTGCCAATGACCGGATACGTCCGCACGCCCATGTGCCACAGACCATTGAGCAGCTCGGAGGAGCGGGTGGTGTTGGAGCGGGTGAAGTACGCCACAACCACCTTGCGCTGCTGCTCGACGGCGTAGGTGGGAATTGCGCCGCCGAAGAAAATCAGCTCATCATCCGGGTGCGTGGAGAGGAAGAGGATATCCGCCTTCTCCTCCGTCGGCTGCCATACCTGCACCCAGTCAGGCAAATCGCCCTCAGAAAGCACAAACAGGTCGTTGATGCGCAGGGCGGTTTTCTTCTCGCTTGTCACCGCTAAGCGGACATGCTGCGCGGGCTGCGGAAGCGCAACATACGCGTGGAGGAAGCGCGTGTCGCCCGGCACGGCGGTGAACCAGTCCTTGCCGTCGTCGCTGGTCTGGATTTCCCACGATTCAGGCATGTTGCCGAAGCAGACATAAAGCCCGGCAATTGGCTTGCCCTCCGGCGCGGTAATTGCGATCCATGGGGTTTTGATTTTGTTGCTCTCCCAGTAAGAGGTATACTTCTTGTCCGTCATCAGCGTGTATTTCCGCCCGGAACTGCACACCTTGAACTTGCAGTCCTCTGTGATATCATTCGCTTCCGCGGCGAAGGCAACGCTCAGGCTCAGCGCGAGCAGCGTCAGCAGCGCTATCAGCCATTTCTTCATAATCAATGCCATTCCTTTCTATGATACTCCAACCTGAAGAATAGCATAAAAAGAAGGCGATTGTCAACGAAAACCGGCAGAAGAATGGAAAATTTACAACTTCCGTCCGCATTCGCTGTTGACGGAAGGCAGGGAGCATGGTACAATGCAGCGTAGGAAGGGGGGAGAAGCATGCAACAGCCGCGCATCTTTTTTGCCGTGGCGCTGCACGAAAAGTACGCGCTGCCGACAGATGCGCTGTATACGCCAATTCAGGCGGGCGCGGCGATTCATCCGCCGCTGGGGCTGATGCGCGACGATACGGGCGAAAATATCAGCGCGAAGAACGGCAGCTACTGCGAACTGACGGTGCTGTACTGGATGGCGCACAATGTTGATGCGGACTGGTACGGCTTGTGCCATTATCGGCGGTACTTCTCCCTCCGCAGGACAGGCTGCCCGCAAAAGCGCATTCTGACGCGCGCGCAGCTGCTGCCCCTGCTTGATACGGCGGATATTTTTTTGCCGAAAAAGCGGCACTACTGGCTGGAAACGAACTTCACGCAGTATGCCCATGCGCACCACGAGGAGGATTTGCGGAAGGCGCGGGCGGCGCTTGCGCGGCTGCATCCGGGGCAGGAGCGCGTGTTTGACCGCGTGATGGCGCGCCGATCCGGGCATCGGTTCAACCTGATGCTGATGCGCCGGGACGCGCTGCAAAGCTATGCATCGTGGCTGTTCCCCCTGCTGGACGCGGCGGAAATTGACACGACGGGCTACAGCGCACGGGATAAGCGGGTGCATGGTTTTCTGGCGGAGCGGCTGTTGGACGTGTGGCTGGCACAGCAGAATTACCGCGTGAAAGAACTGCCCGTGGCGCATCTGGAACGGCAGCACTGGGGAAGGAAGATTGCAGCGTTCCTGCTGCGGAAAATGGGCATCAAAAACGACCGAACGGCGCGGTGAAGCGGGTTCGGTCGTTTTGCTGAAAAAATATATGTTCGTAGCATTCTTGACAAACGATTAACGAATGATATAATAATATTATCATAAGCATGCAAACTGTATGCGGAAAGAAGGATTGGTTATGAAAAGGAGAGCACTTTCAACGCTGATGGCGCTGTCCCTGTTCTGCGCGGGTGGGGCAGCAATGGCAGACGGCGCGTATACGCCCGGAACTTACACGGTTTCTGCGGACGGCAACAACGGCGCAATTACCCTGCGTGTTGAAATGACGGCGGATGCGATTGCGGATATCAAAGTCGTGTCACAGAGCGAAACGGCAGGCTTGGGTGATGTTGCCATCGACAAGATGATTGAGGCTATCCTTGTGGCGGGCAATACCGACGTTGATACGGTCAGTCAGGCGACCGTATCCAGCGAAGCAGTGATTGCGGCAGTGAATGCGGCGCTATCTCGCGCGGAAAAGGGTGAAGTGGACACCGTGGCATCTCCCGTGGCAGAAGCGGTGACGGAAGAAACGTTTGCCGACCAGTGCAAGGCGGCGGGCATCGACTTCACCTACGAAGACCCGAATGCGTCAATTTACGATTTCCAGACGACGGATGCGGCTGTGGACGTTATTACGCACGCGTCCGGCAAGGCGAAGTATGTGGATGAAACGGACGGCCCGTGCATCCGTACCCCGCTGGATCTGGCGGCGCGCTCGGCAGTGAAGGTCAAGGTCTACTATTGGATTGCGGATGAAAATGGCGTTTCGACGCTGGAGGAAGCCGCGAAGCTCGAAAATGCGCAGTATGTCAGCGTACCGTTCCCGAATGACGGCGGCAAGTACGCCATCAAGCTGCAAAGCAATGGCTTGGGCACGAATACGGTTGTGACCATTGACGAGAACAACGAGCCGACGGTTGCTATTTTCGGCTTGAAGTACACGGTGGATGAGAACGGCACAGATGTTTACACGTCCTGCGCGGTGATGGCGGAAACGGCGACGTACCGCAACCTGATTGCGGGCAGCCCCATTGTCATCTCCTACTATGAATACAATCCCTTTACGGAGAAGAAAATCGGCATTGGCGCACGCAATGCGGGCGCGCGCGTGCAGTGCGAACTGGATCAGCAGCGCAGTATGCTGACGACGATTCCTGCCGAGGGCGAAACGGCGCAGAAAATCAGCGTTGCGGACTATCTTGCGATGGACGAAGACGCACGGAATGCGATTCAGATTAAGTATATCACGATGGTTGCAAAGGTAGTTGCCTTGTACTCCATCGGTTGATACCCAAATAGCAAAGGGCTGCCATGCACAATCTGCACGGCAGCCCTTTTTACAATGGCACTTTTCCAAAGCCCAACACGCGGGCATTGCCTGAGAGTAGTACCAGTTCAATCGCGCGAAAGGGAGTCCAGAGGGTCGAAGACCCTTTGGC
>FR899779.1 GCA_000437595.1 Faecalibacterium sp. CAG:74
TTAACGTGGGGCTTTTTGCGCTCGTAACGTTCCTTAGCCATTGGGAAATTCCCTCCAATTTATTCGTTTCGTACCCTGCGGCGCGGCGGAATCCGCTTGGGCGCCGCAGGGAAAATCCTGTTTCAAAAGGTGATAGGCGAAAAATTACTTCTTCGCGCGTTCGCCGATGACCTTTTCCGCCACGGACTTCGGCACTTCCTCGTAGTGGTCGAACTGCATGGTGAACATGCCGCGGCCCTGCGTACGGGAACGAAGGTCAGTGGTGTAGCCGAACATTTCGCTCAGCGGGACATAGGCGTGGATAATCTGGTCGGGGCCGCGGGATTCCATGCCGTCCACACGACCGCGGCGGCTGGACACGTTGCCCATGACGTCGCCCATGTACTGTTCCGGCACGATAATCTCGACCTTCATCATCGGCTCCATCAGCACGGGATTCGCCTTCTCCAGTGCGGCCTTGAAAGCCATGGAGCCAGCGATTTCGTACGCCTGCGCAGAAGAGTCAACGTCGTGGTAAGAACCATCGACAACAGCCGCCTTGAAGTCAACAAGCTCGAAGCCTTCGTAGCCGCTCTTGGCCGCGCCCTGAATACCAGCGTCGATAGGCGCGATGAATTCCTTCGGAATCACGCCGCCGACGATGCGGGATTCAAATTCGTAGCCCTTGCCGGGTTCGTTCGGAGAAATCTCCACCCAGCAGTGACCATACTGGCCGTGACCACCGGTCTGACGGACGAAACGGCCTTCAGCCTTGACCGTCTTGCGGATGGTCGCCTTGTAGGTAACCTGGGGCTTGCCAACCGTCGCCTCGACCTTGAATTCGCGCAGCAGACGGTCAACGATGATTTCCAGATGCAGCTCGCCCATGCCGGCGATGATGGTCTGGCCCGTTTCCTGATTGGTGTAGGTCTTGAAAGTCGGGTCTTCTTCCGCCAGACGCAGCAGCGCCATGGTCATCTTGTCCTGACCAGCCTTGGTCTTGGGCTCGATGGCGACTTCAATAACCGGGTCAGGGAACTCCATGGACTCCAGAATAATCTGGTTGTTTTCATCGCACAGGGTATCGCCGGTGGTGGTGTCCTTCAGACCCACAGCGCCGCCGATTTCGCCGGTGTAGATGCAGTCCACTTCTTCGCGGTGATTCGCGTGCATCATCATGATGCGGCTCATACGCTCGCGCTTCTGCTTGGTGGAGTTCATGACGTAGCTGCCAGCGGTCAGCGTGCCGGAGTAGACACGGAAGAACGCCAGCTTGCCGACGAACGGGTCAACCATGATCTTGAACGCCAGCGCGGAGAACGGCTCGCTGTCAGAGGGGTGACGAACCATTTCCTTTTCGGGGTCATGGGGGTCAGTACCCTTGATGGCGGGGATGTCCAGCGGGCTGGGCATGTACTCGACGATGTTGTCCAGCAGCGGCTGCACGCCCTTGTTGCGGTAAGAAGTGCCGCAGCAGACGGGGTTCATGGTGCAGTTGATGGTGGCCTTGCGGATGGCGTCCTTGATTTCTTCCTGGGTGAGTTCCTCGCCCTCGAAGAACTTTTCCATCAGCACTTCGTCGGTCTCGGCAACCTTCTCGACCATTTCGGCGTGATACTTCTCCGCCAGTTCCATCATGTCGGCAGGAATTTCTTCCTCACGGACGTCCTTGCCTTCATCGTCGTAGTAGACCTCCGCCTTCATCTTCACAAGGTCGATGATGCCGCGGAAATCATTTTCAGCGCCGATGGGCAGCTGAATCGGAACTGCGTTGGAGTGCAGACGCTCCTTCATCATGTCCACCACGCGGAAGAAGTTCGCGCCGGTGATGTCCATCTTGTTCACATACGCCATGCGCGGAACATGATAGGTTTCGGCCTGCTTCCACACGGTTTCGGACTGGGGCTCAACGCCGCCCTTGGCGCAGAAGACGCACACAGCGCCGTCCAGCACGCGCAGGGAACGTTCAACCTCAACGGTGAAGTCAACGTGACCGGGGGTGTCGATAATGTTAATACGATAGGTGCGATCCTTGTTGTTGGGGTCGCGGGGGTCGCGCCAGCGGCAGGTGGTGGCGGCGGAGGTGATGGTGATACCACGCTCCTGCTCCTGCACCATCCAGTCCATGGTGGCAGAGCCCTCATGGGTTTCACCGATGCGGTGCACACGACCGGTGTAGAACAGAATACGTTCCGTGGTGGTCGTCTTGCCGGCGTCGATGTGCGCCATGATACCAATGTTGCGCACCCGCTCAAGGGGATGACTGCGAGGCATATGGTTTGCTCCTTTCAGCAGCGCTGCAGCGGCATCGGGCGTATCAAGCGCTCATGCGGCGGCAGCAGGTTGGCGCATTACCAGCGATAGTGGGCGAAAGCCTTGTTCGCTTCGGCCATGCGGTGCATTTCTTCCTTGCGCTTCACAGCCGCGCCGGTGTTGTTGGCAGCGTCCATGATTTCAGCGGCAAGACGTTCCGCCATGGTCTTCTCGCCGCGCTTGCGGGAGAACATGACCAGCCAGCGCAGGGCCAGCGTCTGACGGCGTTCCGGACGGATTTCAATCGGGACCTGATAGGTCGCGCCGCCAACACGGCGAGCCTTGACCTCCAGAGAGGGCGCAACGTTGGCCAGAGCAGCCTGGAACACTTCGTTGGCATCCTTGCCGGTCTTTTCCTTGATGGTATCGAAGGCTTCGTAGCACACGTTCTGAGCGACGCCACGCTTGCCGTCGAGCATGATCTGATTGATGAGCTTGGTCACAACCGTGGTCCCGTGTACGGGATCCGGCAGCACCTCGCGCTTGGGTACAAAACCGCGACGGGGCATAGTAAATACCTCCAATTAGACGTGATAGTCAGTCGTAAAGTGTGGATTGCGGAAGCATCCCCGGATGTGGGTCATCCTCTCCCAGTCGGAATGCGCGTCAGCATCGCGCGTCATCGGCCACGATTCAGGCCGACCCAGCCGCATCCGGCTTCTGCGCGGGCGTCTTCCCTGTTCCACAGGCAGGCGCTGGTGCGTCAAAAGCGGTTCTCCGGCTGACCGAAGGCTGCAAAAGGGATGTTGTGAAGCAGGCGGATGCTTACTTCTTCGGGCGCTTTGCGCCATAGAGGGAACGAGCCTGCATCCGCTTGGCCACACCGGCGGTATCCAGCGCGCCACGGATGATGTGATAACGAACGCCAGGCAGGTCACGAACGCGGCCGCCGCGGATCAGCACAACGCTATGCTCCTGCAGGTTGTGACCGATGCCGGGGATGTAGCAGGTACCTTCGATGGAGTTCGTCAGACGAATACGGGCAATCTTACGAAGAGCGGAGTTCGGCTTCTTGGGCGTCATCGTCTTGACGCTCAGGCAAACGCCGCGCTTCTGAGGGCAGCCCTGAAGAATGGGCGCGGTAGACTTGTTCGTCGTCTTCTCGCGGCCCTTGCGAACCAGCTGATTGATCGTGGGCATGAGAGCACCTCCAAATTTATGTCCAAAAGTTCCGCAACCCTCGGAAACTGTTTGGCGAATGGAATAGAATGAGGCTTACTTGAGGATCGCCGCAGCGGCACAGGGAATGTCCAGCCCGCACGCCGCACCGAGCGCCTTCGTTTCATCCACGCGGCGAATCGGCACGCCCGCATCCTCGCAGGCGCGGGTCACCTTCTGGTAAAGGAAGGTGTCGATGTCGCGGGCGACGTACACCCGCTGGGCGGAACCGGCTTTCAGCGCACGCATGACCGCCTTGGTTCCAACTGCTTTCGAGACGGAATTTTTCAGGTCTTCCACGCTGAAATCCCTCCTGTTGCTGTTCTCGGCTGACCGCTCAATGCCGGCAGAAAAGCGCACCGAAAAGACACACTTTGCCGCAGCAAGCGCTCAACTCGTATATTGTAGCATTTTCACCTCGGCTTGTCAACTGGTTTTCGCGCCTCAAACCCTGTTTTTTGCAACGTTTTTTGCGATTTTGAGTTCCATATTCATGAACACGTTTTCGGGAGGGGACAAGCATACAGCATCCGCTGATTTTTCTTTCCTCGGTTCTCCATGAAAGCGCTTTCCTGTTCATTCCCCAAACGAGCGGCACACGGCGGCTTTCTCCCGCAGAACACGATTCCCAAAAGAAAAAAGGCAGCCTGCGCCGCCTTTTGGGAGAGTCGTTTTTCCGTCGATTCGGCTGATTCCGTCAAAAAATGCTGACTGTCTCGCTGAATCGCTTCCATTATAATATGCGTCAATATTTCACATCCGACACAATGCGGTCGCACACCCACATCTCGCCGTCCGTCGTCAGGTGAATGAATCCCGGCACTGTCCAGACCGTATCAAGCGCCGTCCGCCGGATGTACTTCTTGCCTTCCGTCTCGCGCTGATTGCAGGTCACAATCGCTAACTCCGGCGAAACCGCCGCGCGGTACTCCGGTGTCAGCGCCTGCAGGCCATGGTGCGGGTACTTCAGTACATCCGCCTTGAGCATCTCCGCGCCGACCTTCTCAATCAGCCCGTTCTGCCCCTTCTGCTCCAAATCGGCGGAAAAGAGGATCTTCCGCTGCCCAAACGTCAGCATGATTTGCGCCGAGCGGTCGTTGAGGCGGGTGTACTCCGGCTTGTCCAGCATCCATACCTGCATCGTCGCTGTGCCGAGCGTCAGCGTGTCGCCGTCGCCGAACATCCGCACCGTCACACCCGCACGCTCCGCCGCCTTTATCGCGTTCGCGCAGTGCACCGTCTCCTCCGCCGGGAAGCAGAGCCACAGTTCGTCCACAGTAATTTCCTTAATTAACTCCGCGAATCCACCGATGTGGTCGGCGTGCGGGTGGGTGTTGACGATTTTGTCCACATGGGTGATGCCCAGCTGCTTGAACATGTTCAGGATGCGCTGTGCCTGTCCAGACGTCGCGCAGTCGATGAGCATCGTCTTGCCGCCGCAGCGCAGAAACGCCGCGTCGCAGTCCAGAATCTGCGGGAAGATGATTTCCAGCAGGTCAGCGTCCTCCGCAAAGGCAAAATCCGCCGATACATCCGGCGCGTTGATACGGTTGATGACTGTTTTGTCCGTACCCTCGCCCGCCGCCGTCCCCAGCAGCATCAGCACCGTCAGCAGAAGTGTCGCCGCACGCCTGCCGAATCGTTTCCACCACGCCATCATTTCATACCTCCCGTGTCGTATTCCCATACATTCCCAGCAAAAAAGAGTGCACTTCCCCCTTGACATTCCGGGATATGTATGTTAGAATTTTAAATTGCATCAGTATCTTTGCATACTGTTGATTTTTCCTGCGCTTGTATTGTACACGGAAACGCGGAAAAATGCAAGCGGGAATTTTCGACTGCCATACATTTTCGCGCTTTTTCACCAAAATTCCTGCAAAGCGGTGAAAAAACGCACGTTTTCACCAAGCAGAGGATGCTGGTTTTGACTGATGAAGGGGTGATCATACATCATGGCGCATGAGGTTGCAATGGGTAAGCTCCGGAAACGCATGAGCTTCTCCCGCATCAACGAAGGTCTGGAAATGCCGGATCTGATCGAGGTGCAGAAGAGGTCGTATCAGCGGTTCCTCGAAACCGACCTGAAAGAGGTTCTGGCAGACGCCTCGCCCATCACCAACTACAACGGCAATCTGGAATTGACCTTCACGGATTATTCTCTGGGTGAGCCGAAGAACTCCGTGGAGCGCTGCCGCGAGCGGGATATGACCTACGCCGCGCCGCTGAACATTCACGTCCACCTGTACGACAGCGAGACTTCCGAAATCAAGGAAACCGATGTCTACATGGGCGATTTCCCCCTGATGACGGAAAACGGTACGTTCGTCATCAACGGTGCTGACCGTGTCATCGTCTCCCAGCTGGTTCGTTCGCCGGGCTGCTATTATACCCGCACGCTGGACAAAGCGGGTGTGCCGCTCTACTCCAGCCAGATTATCCCCAACCGCGGCGCGTGGCTGGAATACGAGACGGACTCCAATGACATCATCTGGGTTCGCCTTGACCGCGCCCGCAAGCTCTGCCTGACCACGCTCCTGCGCGCGCTGGGCTACGAAACGGACGACGACATCCGCAATCTGCTGGGCAACGACAAGCGGCTGGAAGCGACGATGGCGAAGGACACCACCGTGGCGGAAGCAAGCAAGGATCGCGGCGGCGCGGTGCGCACCCTGCGCGAACAGGCGCTGCTGATTATCTACAAGAAGCAGAAGCCGGACGAGCCCGAATCCGTCGAGAGCGCGACGAACATGTTCAAGTCGCTGTTCTACGATCCCAAGCGCTACGACGTCATGCGCGTTGGCCGCTACAAGTTCAATAAGAAGCTGTCCATTGCCACCCGCATCAACAAGCATATCATCGCTGAGGACATCATTGACCCCCGTACGGGCGAAGTGATGTTCCGCGCGGGTCAGGTGATTGACCTCGAAACCGCACGCCGTGTGCAGAACGCCGGCGTCAACCGCGTTGTGGTGGACTGCGAAGGCGAAAAGCGCATCGTCATCGGCAACAACTTCGTGGATGCGGCGGAGTATCTGCCCTTTGACCCCAAGGAAGTCGGCATCCTCGAAATGGTGCACCTGCCCACTTTGAAGGCGATTATCGACGGCTTGGGCGAGGATGTGGAAGAAGAGCAGCTCAAGCAGGTGATTGCGGACAACGTGCAGCACCTCGTGCCCAAGCACATCACCGATGACGACATGGTGGCCTCCATCAGCTATCTGCTGGGTCTGCCCTACGGCATCGGCACGACGGACGACATTGACCACCTCGGCAACCGCCGCCTGCGCAGTGTCGGCGAACTGCTGCAGAATCAGTTCCGTACAGGGCTGAGCCGCATGGAGCGCAACGTCCGCGAGCGCATGAGCGCGCAGGACGGCTCGACTGACTATCAGCCCGATTCCCTGATTTCCATCCGTCCCGTGACGGCGGCGATTAAGGAATTCTTCGGTTCCTCCCAGCTGTCGCAGTTCATGGACCAGAACAATCCGCTGGCTGAATTGACCCACAAGCGCCGTTTGTCCGCTCTGGGCCCCGGCGGTCTGAACCGTGACCGCGCCTCCTTCGAGGTTCGCGACGTACACTATTCCCACTATTCCCGTATCTGCCCGATTGAAACGCCTGAAGGCCCGAACATCGGTCTGATCGGCTCTCTGGCGACCTACGCCCGCATCAACGAGTACGGCTTTATTGAAGCACCGTACCGCCGCGTGGACAAGGAGCATCGCCGTGTCACCAACGAGCACGTCTACATGACGGCTGACGAAGAAGACCTGTACCGCATTGCGACGGCCACCGAGCCGCTGGATGAGAACAACTGCTTCGTCAACGACATGATTACCGTCCGCGAAGTGACCGAATATGTGCAGGTTCCGGGCGATCAGGTTGACTTCATCGACGTGTCGCCGCGTCAGGTCGTTTCCATCGCGACGGGCATGATTCCCTTCCTGGAAAACGACGACGCCACCCGCGCCCTGATGGGCTCGAACATGCAGCGTCAGGCTGTGCCGCTGCTCGTTCCGGAAGCGCCGTATGTCGGCACGGGTCTGGAATTCAAGGCTGGTCACGACTCCGGTGTGGAAATTCTGGCACGCGAAGACGGCGTGGTCGAGAAGGTGGACGGCAACACCATCGTCATCCGTGATGATTTGGGCGAACGCCACGTCTACCACCTGACCAAGTTTGCCCGCACGAACCAGTCCAACTGCGCCAACCAGCGCCCGGTCGTTTCCGCGGGTCAGCGCATCTGCAAGGATGACCTGCTGGCGGACGGCCCGTCCACCGAAAAGGGCGAAATCGCGCTGGGCCGCAATGCCCTCATCGGCTTCATGAACTGGGAAGGCTATAACTACGAGGACGCCGTCCTGCTGTCCGAGAAGCTGGTTAAGGAAGACATTTACACCTCCATCCACATGGAGGAATTTGAATGCGAAGCCCGCGAAAGCAAGCTGGGGCCGGACGAAATCACCCGCGACATCCCGAACGTCGGCGAGGACGCGGTGAAGGATCTCGATGAGCGCGGCATCATCCGCATCGGTGCGGAGGTTCGCGCAGGCGACATTCTGGTCGGCAAGGTCACGCCCAAGGGCGAAACCGAGCTGACGAGCGAAGAGCGCCTGATGCGCGCCATCTTCGGCGAAAAAGCGCGCGAGGTGCGTGACACCTCCCTGCGCGTGCCGCACGGCGAATGGGGCGTTGTGGTTGATGTGAAGATTTTCGACCGTGCGCATTCCGATGAGCTGTCCCCGTCCGTGCAGCAGATGGTTCGCGTCTACATCGCCCAGAAGCGTAAGATTTCCGTCGGTGACAAGATGTCCGGCCGTCACGGCAACAAGGGTGTCGTTTCCCGCGTCCTGCGCGAAGAGGACATGCCCTTCCTGCCCGATGGCACGCCGCTGCAAATTGTGCTGAACCCGCTGGGTGTTCCGTCTCGTATGAACATCGGTCAGGTTCTGGAAGTGCACTTGGGTCTGGCTTGCCGCGCGCTGGGCTGGCACATTGCCACGCCGGTTTTCGACGGCGCAACCTACCCGGAAATCCGCGAATGCCTCGAAATGGCGGCCGACACGATGTCCAAGCCGGTGGACGAGAGCAACCCGCGGATGATGCAGAGCTACTTCCACAATGGTCGTCCGCTCCGCCTGAATCTGGATGAAGAAGGTCGCCGCCTGTTCCTGGACGGCAAGATTCGCCTGCGCGACGGCCGTACCGGCAACTGGTTCGAGAACCCCGTTACTGTCGGTGTCATGTACTTCCTGAAGCTGCACCACTTGGTTGACGACAAGATGCACGCCCGCTCCGTCGGTCCGTACTCCTTGGTCACCCAGCAGCCGCTGGGCGGCAAGGCGCAGTTCGGCGGTCAGCGCTTCGGCGAAATGGAAGTCTGGGCGCTGGAAGCCTACGGCGCGGCGAACACCCTGCAGGAAATTCTGACCGTGAAGTCCGACGATACCGTGGGCCGCGTCAAGACCTACGAAGCCATCATCAAGGGCGAGAACATCCCCGCGCCGGGCGTGCCGGAATCCTTCAAGGTGCTGATTAAGGAACTGCAGGCGCTGTGCCTGGATATCAAGGTGCTTGACCGCGACCGCAACGTGATTGAGATTCCCGAACTTGATCCGGAGGACATGGCGCCGCCGAGCAAGAACAATGCGTCCGAACAGGACAAACAGGAATCGCTCACGACGCTGCTGCCGGAGGACGAGGACGCCGATGCCATCAGCAACGACTTCCCGGACAACGACTTCCCGCTGAATGATTTGGATTCCGACAGCGAGGACGACGATTTGTCGATTCCGCTCTCCTTCGATGACGACGAGGAAAACGACGATCTGGACACCATGCGTCTGGACGATTTGGGCTTTGACGACATGAATCTGGATGACGACGATCAGTAATTGACACATGAGCCTATCAGCCGGACAGGAATCCCCTTCCGGCTGATGGCTTTCCCGTACAGGACATACACCGGTGTTACAATGAAGGGAGTGTGAACCCTTTTGTTTGAGCTGACCAATCTTGACGCCATCCAGATCGGCATGGCCTCTCCTGAGCAGATTCGGCAGTGGTCTCATGGTGAAGTCACCAAGCCCGAAACCATCAACTATCGTACCCTGAAGCCCGAAAAAGACGGCCTGTACTGCGAGCGCATCTTCGGCCCGACGAAGGACTGGGAGTGCGCCTGCGGCAAGCACAAGCGCATCCGTCCGAAGGACAAGAACCTCGTGTGCGACAAGTGCGGCGTGTCCGTCACGCGCGCCAAGGTTCGCCGCGAGCGCATGGGTCATATCGAACTTGCTGCGCCCGTGAGCCATATCTGGTACTACAAGGGAATCCCCAGCCGTATGGGTATGCTGCTGGAGCTGTCCCCCCGTGTGCTGGACAAGGTGCTGTATTTCGCGAATTTTATCGTCCTTGATCCCGGCAACACCGCCGTGACCAACGTCGCCCTGCATGACCTGATTAACGACGACCAGTACCGCGCCATCATGGAGAAGCCCGACCGCGGCAGCTTCAAGGCGATGATGGGCGCCGAAGCCGTGCAGACGATGCTGCGCGAGCTGGATTTGGACAAGCTGAGCGCTGAACTGAAGGCGGAAATCGAAACCCTGACGAGCAAGGAGCGCAACCGCGACACCGAAGGGCAGAAGCGTGCGCACGCCGTGAAGCGTCTGGAAGTTGTCGAATCATTCCGCGCCAGCGGCAACAAGCCCGAATGGATGGTGCTGACCGTCCTGCCGGTTATCCCGCCGGATCTGCGCCCGATGGTGCAGCTGGACGGCGGCCGCTTCGCCGCGTCTGACCTGAATGACCTCTACCGCCGCGTTATCAACCGCAACAACCGCCTGAAGCGCCTGCTGGAACTGGGCGCGCCGGAAATCATCGTCCGCAACGAGAAGCGTATGCTGCAGGAATCCGTGGACGCGCTGATTGACAACGGTCGCCGCGGTCGTGCGGTTACTGGCCCCGGCGGACGCGCGCTGCGCAGCCTGTCTCACACGCTGAGCGGCAAGCAGGGCCGTTTCCGTCAGAATCTGCTGGGCAAGCGCGTTGACTATTCCGGTCGTTCCGTTATCGTCGTCGGCCCGGAAATGAAGCTGCATCAGTGCGGTCTGCCCAAGGAAATGGCGCTGGAGCTGTTCAAGCCCTTCGTCATGCAGCAGCTGCAGCTGCGCAACAAGGGCATGAACGTCAAGAGCGCCAAGCGCGCCGTGGAAAAGATGAAGCCGGAGGTCTGGGACATCCTCGAAGATGTCATCAAGGATCACCCCGTGCTGCTCAACCGCGCGCCGACGCTGCACCGTCTGGGCATTCAGGCGTTCGAGCCGATTCTGGTGGACGGCAAGGCGATTAAGCTGCACCCGCTGGCCTGTACCGCTTTCAACGCCGACTTCGACGGCGACCAGATGGCTGTTCACGTCCCGCTGTCTCTGGAAGCACAGGCGGAAGCCCGCTTCCTGATGCTGGCGCACAACAACATTCTGAAGCCGCAGGACGGCAAGCCGGTTATTTCTCCTTCTCAGGACATGGTTATCGGCTGCTATTACCTGACGATTGAAAACCCCAACGGCAAGGGCGCCGGCCGCGTCTTCCGCAATCCGGACGAAGCGCATATGGCGTATGCCTTGGAGCAGATTACCCTGCAAAGCCCGATTAAAGTGCGCATTGAGCGCGAATTCAACGGCGAAAAGGGCAGCAAAATCATCGATACCACGCTTGGCCGCCTGATTTTCAACGATGCGCTGCCGCAGAACCTTGGCTTCAAGAAGCGTGAATGCCTTGATGACATGTTCGCGCTGGAAGTCGATCAGCTGGTCGGCAAGAAGCAGCTGTCCAACATCGTCGATATGTGCTTCCGCTCTCAGGGCGAGCACAAGTGCGCACTGGTGCTGGACGCCATCAAGGCGCTGGGCTACAAGTACGCCACTGTCGGTTCGCTGACCGTTTCCGTTGCGGACATCAAGATTCCGCCGGTGAAGCAGCAGCTGCTGGACGAAACGGACAAGAAGGTCGCCCATGTGAACGAGAAGTTCGCGGAAGGTCTGCTGAGCGAGGACGAGCGTTACAGCCGCGTCATCAATCTGTGGAACACCTGCACGAACACCCTGCGTGACCAGATTCTGCCGAACCTTGATCCTTTCAACCCGATTCGCATGTTCACCGACTCCGGCGCCCGCGGTTCTGCCGCGCAGGTGTCGCAGCTGGCTGGTATGCGCGGCTTGATGGCCTCCCCGACCGGCAAGACCGTGGAATTGCCCATTCGTGCAAACTTCCGCGAGGGTCTGAACGTGCAGGAGTTCTTCCTGTCTTCTCACGGTTCCCGTAAGGCTCTGTCCGACACGGCTATGAAAACCGCTGACTCTGGCTATCTGACCCGCCGTCTGGTCGATATTTCGCAGGAAGTTATCGTCCGTGAGGAAGACTGCTTCCTGCAGCGCGGTCTGCCGATTCGCGGCGTGCATGTTACCGAACTGCTCAGCGGCAAGCAGTCCATCGAATCGCTGGAGGAACGTCTGCGCGGCCGTACGGCTGCTGCCGACATCACCGATCCGGCGACCGGCGAAGTGCTTGTCCACCAGAATGAGCTGATTGACCACGCCAAGGCGAAGACAATTTGCGACGCGGGCATCAAGAGCGTGTTTGTGCGCTCCGTGCTGACCTGCTGCACGCGCAACGGCGTCTGCGCCCGCTGCTATGGCCAGAACATGGCGCACGGCGGCAAGGTGGATGTCGGCGAGGCGGTCGGCGTTATCGCGGCGCAGGCCATCGGCGAACCCGGCACACAGCTGACCATGCGTACCTTCCATACGGGCGGTATCGCATCGGGCGAGGATATTACGCAGGGTCTTCCCCGCGTCGAAGAACTGTTCGAGGCGCGCAAGCCCAAGCGTGAAGCTGTCCTGTCCGACATCAGCGGCACGGTGTCCATCCACCAGACCAACCGCAACAAGAACGAGCTGGTCATCACCGCCGACGCGGGCAACTACGCGCGTCACACCCACAAGGCTGCTTCCGGCACGGTTGCCGTGCAGGTCGGTCAGGTGGTGCGTCAGGGCGATGTGCTGATTTCCGGCGCGACGAAGGCGAAGGTCGCCAAGGACGGCACCAAGTCCACCAAGACCACGGACATCAAGTCCACGCTGGCGGGCACGGTCACGATGATCAACACCAAGGGTGTGGGCGTCGTCGAGGTCGAAGTCACCTCCAGCGTTGCGGAGTTCGAGCAGAAGACCTACCCCGTCACCTACGGCAGCCGCCTGCGCGTGCAGGAGGGCGACCATGTGGAAGCGGGCGACATCCTCATCGAAGGCTCCATCAACCCGCACGACCTGCTGCGCATTCTGGGTCAGAGCGCGGTGCAGGATTACCTGCTGAAGGAAGTTCTGTCCGTGTACCGTCTGCAAGGCGTGGCCGTGGCGGACAAGCACATCGAAATCATCGTCCGTCAGATGCTGCGCAAGGTGCGCGTCGAGGACAACGGCGACACCGAGCTGCTGCCCGGCTCGCTGGTTGACCGCAGCCACTTGGAGGAAGCCAACATGAAGGTGCTGGAATCCACCAAGCTGCGCGTGGAAGACGGCGGCGACACGGGGCTGGCGATTGGCAGCCTTGTCGAGGCGGACGAGCTGGAGGAAATCAACCAGCGCATCCGCGTGTCCGGCGGCTCTCCCGCGATTGCCCGCGACCTCAAGCCCGCGAGCGTCAAGCGTGTGCTGCTGGGCATCACCCGCGCTTCTCTGGCGACCGACTCCTTCCTGTCCGCCGCGTCCTTCCAGGAGACGAACCGCGTGCTGACCGAAGCCGCCATCAAGGGCAAGATTGACCCGCTGATTGGCCTGAAGGAGAACGTCATTCTGGGCAAGATGATTCCCGCCGGTACGGGTATGCACCGCTACAAGGACATCGACATCCGCGAAAACTACGGATTCTAATCACGCATTCGCACCGACAAAAAGCGGCGCAGAGAGGCGCCTCTGCGTCGCTTTTTGAATAAATACATAAAGATAGGAGCGATGGTTTCATGATAAAAAAGTATGAGAAGCTTATTTGCGTTGTTATACTCTGCATCACGTTCATCATCATTGCCTGTATTGCGAAATCTGCCATCATTCAGGCAGCGAAGTACCTTTCTTCTATGGCTGTCTCGATTATTTAAGATAAAAAGGAGGATTAAAATATGAAAAAAATCATCATCATGCTTATTCTCTTGTTGGTTTGTTTCGTACCCGCCCTTGCTGAAAATACTCCTGAAGTAATTGTTGACCCATCTGTAAAAAATGTTCCTAATTATATCATCGACGACATTATTACCGAGCATCCAAACGCGGGCGTTATTCACATCAATAAAGTCGAAACGGCCACGCCACTTGATGCGATTTCAACCTGTTCAGGTCTTTCTGTTTATAGATATAGTAATATAGCGAAAAATTATCGTGTGTTTAACGGTCGCTGGCGAACAGATTTCATCATTTCCGTTGCACGTGGCGCGGAAACTAAACTTTCGTCAACCTACTCTGCTTCTATATCTACTTCCGCCTCTGGCAGTGTCACCTCCGGTGACGATAAAAGTGTGCCTGTTCCTTCAGCATATACTTTAGGGTTGAATCTTTCAGCCTCTGTAAGCTGTACTATTTCAACTGAACGCACCTTCAAGGGGCCTTCAGAGGATTCCGAGTATAATTCACGTTCTTTCTATGTTGCCTATTACGGTGATATTGGTACATGGACTTGTACTGCTACCCGGACTTTTCCCGCTTCAACAGTGCAAATGGGAGGCACGTTTATTGAGCCAGTTCGGTACGCGGAATACTCAATTGATGAAAAAATAAAGTAATTCTCACCAAGCGACCATTGCGCCTGATGGTCGCTTCTTTTGTAAGGCTGATGTAGGAAGGAGTTTCTCATGCGCAACATCGTCCTCATTGGGATGCCCGGTTGCGGCAAATCCACCGTCGGGGTCGTCCTCGCCAAGGCCCTCGGCATGGATTTTGTCGATTCCGACCTCGTCATCCAGTCCACCATGCACGCAACCCTCGCCCAGCTCATTGAGCAGCATGGCGACGATGGCTTCCGCGACATCGAGAACCGCGTCAACGCCAGCATCGACGTGCAGAACAGCATCATCGCCACCGGCGGCAGCGTCGTCTACGGCGCGGAAGCCATGGCGCACCTCAAAAGCATCGGCACGGTCGTCTACCTCCGCCTGACGTGCGAGAACATCACCGAGCGGCTGGGCGACCTTCATGCCCGCGGCGTGACGATTAAGCCCGGCTGGACGCTCCGGGATTTGTACAATGAGCGCTGCCCGCTGTATGAGCAGTACGCCGACATTGTGCAGGACTGCGACGGACTGCGCCTGCGGGATGTTGTGGCGGAATTGCAGAAAAAGCTGAAAGGCTGATAAGTATCGGCTGTCCCCCGACTTTTCCGGGGCTGACAGCCGATTTTTTGCGTGCAGAATCGCATGTTCCTTGCATTTTCAGGGAATGTATGGTATACTGTATGATGGTATGTTGCATGATGCGTATCCTGTGCCGTCCGGCAGAATACGCGGCGACTGCCCGACATGCGGACGGAACTTGTTCCGAAAATGAGGAGGTTTTTTTGTGTCCGGTGACCCATGGGCTGGCCCTTTGCTGCTTCAGCTGGTCCTGATTTTTCTGAGCGCCTGCTATGCCGCCGCTGAGGTGGCGCTGCTCTCGCTCAACTCGACAAAACTGCACCACGACGCGGAGGAAGGCGACCCCACAGCCGCCAAGCTGCTCCGCATCACGGATGCTCCTGCGCGCACTCTCTCCACCATTCAGGTCTGCATAACGCTGTTTGGTTTTCTGGGATCAGCGCTGGCGGCGACGCAGTTTGCACCGCGACTGGCTGGAGCGATTCTTTCTGCCGGGGCTGGCATCGACGCGGGCGTGCTGAACGTCCTCTGCGTCATCCTGATTACGTTCCTTCTTTCCTACCTGACGCTCTGTCTGGGAACACTCGTGCCCAAGCGCCTCGCGATGAAGAATCCCGAAGCGATTGCGCGCCGTTCGCTGCTCCTGCTGGAGGTCAGTACAGTGATTTTCCGCCCGTTCGTGATGCTGCTGAACGCCGCCACGCACGGCATCCTCCGCCTTTGCGGCATTGACCCCAACGCCACCGAGGACGAAGTGACCGAGGACGACATCCGCATGATGGTGGACATCGGCGGCGAAAACGGCGCGATTGAGGAAGCGGAAAAGGAAATGATCGAAAACATCTTCGAGTTCAACAATTCCACTGCCGAAGAGGTCATGACCCACCGCACCGACGTTACCAGCATCTGGGTGGATGATACAGAGGACGAAATTCTCCGCACCATCTGCGATTCCGGTCTGAGCCGTTTCCCCGTCTACAACGAAAACATGGACGACATCATCGGTATCCTCAACACGCGCGACTTCCTGCTCAATGCCCAGTCCGACAACCCGAAATCCCTGCGCGCGCTGCTGCGCGAGGCATACTTCGTGCCGGAAACAGTGCAGGCTGACCAGCTCTTCCGCAACATGCAGGTGAAAAAAATCCACATGGCGATCGTCGTGGATGAGTACGGCGGCATGAGCGGCATCGTCACGATGGAGGACTTGCTGGAAGAAATCGTCGGCAATATCTACGACGAGTTTGACAAGCAGACCGAAGCGGAAATCGTCCGTGCGGGCGACAACACTTGGCGCATCAGCGGCAGCACGCCGCTCAAAGACGTCAACGACGCGCTCGACCTCTCGCTCCCTGAGGACGAGGATTACGATACGCTGGGCGGCTTGATTTTCAGCCAGTTCACCACCATTCCGCAGGACGGCAGCACCCCCGATTTGGACTGCTTCGGTCTGCACATTCATGTGGAGAAGCTGGAGGATCACCGCGTGGAGACCGCGCTCGTCACGAAGCTGGCGACCGAGGACGACCACGCCGACGACCACCCGGAAACGCTGCTTGACCGCCTGCGCAGCCGTGACGATAACGACGCGCAGACCGACAATGGGAAAGGAAACGAAGACAGGTAATTCATCATGGATACTGATTTGCAGGCCACAGACCCTTCTTTACAATTCATGACCAGCGGTGTGCTGGATACCACGTTTTATGCCACCTACAAGAAATGGCTGCTCTATCGCACCCAAGACCTCAACCTCTACGTTGCGATGGTCGTCATGGCGATCGCCGTCGCGCTGATTTCCATCTTCTCCCGCAGCTGGTACGTCATCCCCGCGGGCGTTGTGTTCATCGCCGTGCTATACATGATGATGATGCGCAACCGCACGCGGATGCTGAACGCCCTCAGCCGCGCGCTGGAAGAGCAGTACCCCGAAGGCATGGCGGAAATGTCCATCGCCTTTGGTAGCGACGGTCTTCATCAGCTGAACCAGACCACGGGTGACCTGACCGTTCTCCCCTACGACAACCTGACCGACGTGATTGAGGGCGAGGACTCAATGGCGCTGCTGACCCGCGCGAACGCCCTGATTCCGGTGTTCACGAGTCAGCTGACCGAAAGCGAAAAGGAGCATCTGCTGGCCCTGCTGGCGGAAAAAGCCCCCAAGTGCAAACATCATCGCGCCTAAAAAGCAAAATCACCGACCAGAACCGCGTGTACTGGTCGGTGATTTTTTTTATGCGATTTTTTGATTTTTCTAACGGAAATGGGCTGTTTTGTTGCAGTGGGTATCGCCTCCGCAACAAGAAAAATCAAGCAGCAGAGAATCCCCCGAAGCCGCAATGCAAACAAGCAACAGAAGTCAGCAGGGATCCGCTTATTCCTGCTCCCCCCGCGAGCACGCCGCATAGTGCCCTTTGCGCACCTCGCGCAATTCGCAGCTCGCCGTTTTGCACGCCTCCGTCGCCCACGGACAACGCGTGTGGAATACGCACCCGCTCGGCGGGTCAATCGGCGAGGGCAAATCGCCTTCCAGCAGAATGCGCTGGCGATTGTCACGCGGGTCAATCGACGGCACAGCAGACATCAGCGTCCGCGTATACGGGTGCTGCGGATGGTCGAACACCTCGTCCGTGTCGCCCTCTTCCACCAAGTGACCCAGATACATCACGCCCACGCGGTCGGAAATGTACCGAATGACGCTCATGTCGTGCGCCACAAACAGGTACGTCAGCCCGCGCTTGCGCTGCAACTCCTTCAGCAGGTTGATAATCTGCGATTGAATCGACACATCCAGTGCCGACACCGGCTCGTCGCACACGACAATTCTCGGATCAAGAATCAGCGCGCGCGCCAGCCCGATTCGCTGCCGCTGACCGCCGGAAAACTCGTGCGGATAACGGTAGAAATGCTCCGGCCGCAAGCCGACCTGCGCCATGATGTCCAGCGCCCGCGCCATCCGCTCGTTCTTGTCGCCGATATGGTGAATCGCCAGCACTTCCATCAGCATGTCGCCAACGCGCTGCCGCGGGTTCAGCGACGTGTACGGGTCTTGGAACACAATCTGCACATCCCGGCGGAACGGCAGCATTTCCTTCTTGCTCAGGTGGGTGATGTCCTGATCGAATAGCGTGATTTTCCCGCTCGTCGGCTCCAGCAGGCGGATGAGCGTGCGCCCCAGCGTGCTTTTGCCGCAGCCGCTTTCACCCACCAGGCCGTACGTTTCGCCCTGCCGCAGCGCAAGGCTCACGCCGTCTACTGCCTTGACTTCCTTGACCGTCTGCCCCAGCGCCCCTTTGACCGGGAAATAGGTGCGAACGTCCTCCGCTTTCAGGATGATTTTCTCCTCGCTCACTGCGCGGTCGCCTCCTTCTGCGCCAATTCCGCCGCCCGGAAGCAGCGGACGCTCTGCTTGTCGCTGACGGGCGTCAATTGCGGCGTTTCCTGACGGCAGCGCTCCGTCGCGTACGCGCAGCGCGGCGCGAACCGGCAGCCCGTCGGAATCTGGCTGAGCAGCGGCACCGTGCCGGGAATCATGTACAGTGGTTTCGTGCGGTCGCCTTCCATGCGGGGGATGGAGCGCATCAGCCCCTCGGTGTAGGGGTGGCACGGATGGTCAAACAGCGTCAGCACATCCGCTTCCTCGACAATTTGCCCCAGATACATGACGATAACGCGGCTGCACGTCTGCGCGACGACGGCGAGGTCGTGCGTAATCAGCATCACGCCCATGTTCAGCTGCTCATTCAGGCGGACAATCAGCTCCATGATCTGCGCCTGAATCGTCACGTCCAGCGCGGTCGTAGGTTCATCGGCAATCAGCAGGTGCGGGCGGCACGCCAGTGCAATGGCAATCATCACGCGCTGCCGCATACCGCCGGACAGCTCGTGCGGGTACTGGTCGAGGCGCTTTTCCGGCGCGGGAATCCCCACCAGCCGCAGCATCTCCAGCGCCTTCTCACGCGCCGCCTTCTTGGACAAATGCTGATGAATGCGCAGCGGCTCACTGATTTGGTCGCAGATGGTCAGCACAGGATTCAGGGAACTCAATGCGTCCTGAAAAATCATCGACACACGCGAACCGCGGATGTCCTGCATCTTGTGGAACGGGATGTCCAGCAGCGACTGCCCTTCCAGCTTGACCGTGCCGCTGTAACGCACCAGCCGCCGTTCATCATACAGGCGCATGATGGACTGGCTCGTGACGCTCTTGCCGCAGCCGCTTTCGCCCACGATGCCCAGGATTTCGCCCTGATACACGTCAAAAGAAACGCCATCAATCGCCTGCTGCCAGCCGCGCTCGGTGTGGAAGCTGGTCGCCAGCTGACGGACTTCCAGAATCTTTTCGCTCATTCCTGTGTCCTCCTTAGCGACCGCTCAACGGGTCAATCAGGTCGCGCAGGCCGTCACCGAACAAGTTGAAGCCCAGCACGGACAGCGCCGTAAAAATCGCCGGAAATACAATCATCCACCAGCCCATGTAGACATAGCCGCGCGCCTCGTTGAGCATCCCGCCCCAGCTCGGATAGGGCGACGGAATACCCGCGCCAAGGAAGCTCAGGGACGCTTCGGAGATAATCGCCGTAGCGAAGGTGAACGTCATCTGCACGATGATGGGCGAAAGGATGTTGGGCAGGATGTGCCGCCAGAGAATGCGCGTGCGGCTTGCGCCCACCGCCGTCATCGCCTCGGCATACGTCTGCTCGCGCGCCAGCAGCGCCTGTGAACGGGCAATGCGCGCCACGCCGGGAATACTAACGATGGTCAAGGAAATGATGACATTCTTCATGTTCGCGCCCAAGACCGCCATCAGCGTAATCGCCAGCAGAATGTTCGGAATCGCCTTCAGGCCGTCGCACAGGCGCATCAGCACGTTGTCCAGCACCTTGTTGACGGAGGCGTACAGCCCCAGCGCCGTGCCAATCAGCGCGGACAGAAGCCCGACGGTAAAGCCGACCGTCATGGAAATCTGCGCGCCGTAGAGGACGCGGGCGAAGATATCGCGCCCCAGATTGTCCGTGCCGAAGAGGTGCGCGGCAGACGGCGCCTGAAAGCGTTCCTGCATCGTCGCGGTGTACGGATCAACGCCCAGCAAGCCCGTAATCAGCGGGGCGAAGACAGCACAAATCAGCATCAGCATCACCAGCACCATGCCGACGACGGAGAGTTTGTTGCGGAAAAATTTGCGGATGGAAACAGCGCGCTGCTCACGGACGAGGCGGCGGCGAAGCTGGCGCAGGGATTCGCGATTCTGCGCGGAGATGGATTCGGTTTTCATCATGCAGTTCGCTCCTTTCGTCAGTCCAGCCGGATGCGCGGGTCAGCCAAGCCGTAAATCAGGTCGATAATCAGGTTGATGAACACGTTGAGCATGGCAATCAGCAGCGTAATTGCCTGAATCACCTGATAGTCGCGCTTCTCGATGGAATCCACCATCAGCGAGCCCATGCCGGGAATGTTGAACAGGCGCTCGACAACCGCCGCGCCCGCCAGCGCACTGATGAAGCCCTGCCCGACGACGGTGATGACGGTCAGCAGCGCGTTGCGGAAGGTGTGCTTCGTAACAATCTTCCATTCGCGGACGCCCTTGGAGCGCGCCATCTTGATGTAATCGCTGCCCAAGACCTCCAGCATGGATGCCTTCGTCATGCGCATCATGTACCCCGCGTGGATGAAGCCCAGTGACACCGCCGGCAGCGTCATATAGCGCAGGAAGGGCAAAAATCCGTCCGTGAACGGGTTCTTATAGCCCGCCGCGGGCAGCACGCGAAGATTCACCGCAAAGAGCAGCACCATGCCCAGACCCATCAGGAAGCTCGGCAGCGAAATGCCCAGCATCGACAGCACCGACACGAAATAGTCGGCAATCGTGCCGCGCTTCTTCGCCGCCAGCATCCCGCACGGAATCGCAATCAGAATGGTGATGAGCTGCGAATAGATGGCGAGCAGGATGGTCGGCTGGAAGTGGCTGGCAATCATTTCGCTGACAGGCTTATTGACGACGGCGGTTGACGTGCCGAAGTCGAGCCGCAGACAATTGCCCACCCAGCGGAAATACTGCACAACGAGCGGGTCATCCAGACCCAGCTGCGTATGGAGCGCCGCAATTTCCGCCGCCGTTGCGTCCTCGCCCAGCATAGCGGCCGCCGGGTCGCCGGGGGTGAGATGCACCAGCAGGAAAATGACCACCGACACAATGAAGATGGTCGGGATGAGCGACAGCAGTCGCTTGAGCACATACTTTTTCATGCTGTTCCTCCTCAGCAGGGATGGGGGTTTCGCCTCCGCAGAGGCGATTCCCCATGCAACAAGAAAAGCAAAGCCGCAGATAGCCCCAAAAGTGGCGGTACCGAAGGGGTCGAAGGGGCGATCGGAAAGCCCCCTCGTCGCCTCCGCAGAGGCGAAATCCCTGCACAACAATACGGAAATAGGCTAAAAAGAGCCGACAGCGCCTCTCTACGCTGCCGGCTCTTTATCAGCCGCTGATAAATTACTCTCCCACAACCTGCTTGCCGCCCACAAACACAGCCTTGGTGCGGCACTGAATGTCGCGCAGCGGGTTGCCTTCAAAGATGGCGATGTCCGCATCCTTGCCGACTTCCAGTGAACCCACGCGGTCAGCAATGCCCACGACGTGCGCCGGGTTGATGGTGATGGCGCGCCATGCGGATTCTTCCTTCATGCCCGCCTTAACCGCCAGACCCGCGCACAGCGGCAGGTAGTACAGCGGAATCACCGGCGCGTCGGTGATGATGCAGACTTCCAGACCCGCGCGGTCAAGGATGCCAGCCGTCTCGAATGTCTTTTCGCGCAGCTCCGCCTTGCTCTTCGAGCCGAGCGACGGGCCGACCAGCACGGGCTTGCCCGCCTTCACCAGCTGATCCACAATCAGGTGACCTTCGGTGCAGTGGTCGAGCGTGATGTCCAAATCGAACTCACGGGCGATGCGCAGGGCGGTCAGAATGTCGTCCGCACGGTGCGCGTGAGCCTTGAGCGGAATCTGCTTGCGAATGACGGGCAGCAGAGCCTCCAGCTGCATGTCAAACGGGCGGGTCTTGGTGGGGTCTTTTTCCGCCGCATCGACTTCAGCAGCGTAGCGCTTCGCCTTGAAGAGCTGTTCGCGCAGGAGTGCCGCGACCGCCATACGGGTGACGGGTTCCTTATGGCCGTTCTGACCATAGCAGCCCTTGGGGTTCTCGCCGAAAGCAATCTTCATGGCGACGGGGTACTTGACAATCATGTCGTCGATGCAGTTGCCGTCGAGTTTGAGGGCAACAAACGTGCCGCCAAGGACATTCGCCGAGCCGGGGCCGGTGGTCGCGGTGGTCACGCCGCCTTCGAGTGCGAGGTGGAACGCTTCGTCGCGGGGATTGATGCCGTCGATAGAGCGCATTTCAGGGGTCACGGGGCTGGAGTATTCGTTGCAGTCATTGCCCTCCCAGCGCATCCCTTCTTCGTCGATACCGATATGGCAGTGCGCGTCAATGAAGCCGGGGGTCACGAGGCAGCCCGTGGCGTCGATGACCTTGGCATCCGCGGGTGCATCGACGGTCTTGCCGATGGCGGCGATTTTGCCGTCGTCGCCGATGAGCAGTTCGCCGTTTTCGATTTCCGCACCCGTGATAGGCTTGATTTGTCCACCCTTAATGAGAATCATAGGGGTCAACCTCCTTATGTTGAACAAGGGACTTGCGCCCTTGAACTTTTCGCTGATTATGCAGGGGTTTCGCCTCTGCGGAGGCGACCAAAGGGCAATGAAAACAGACGAAG
>FR899780.1 GCA_000437595.1 Faecalibacterium sp. CAG:74
GCTGGCTGCCATAAATCAAGGGGCAAATATATAGTAACAGGAGAATGTTCATGCTGCACGCGAATCCGCTGCTGCGGGATATCAGCTGCGACAAGAAATTCATTACCGTTGGTGAAATCATGCTCCGCCTGACGCCGCCGAACTACGAGAAGCTCCGCATGGCGAACAACTTTGAGGCATCCTACGGTGGTTCGGAGGCAAACATTGCGCTGGCGCTGGCGAATTTGGGCATCGACAGCACGTTCTTCTCGGTTGTGCCGAATAACTCGCTGGGCAAGTCGGCAGTGCGTCTGCTGCGCTCCAACGATGTGCACTGCACGCCGATGATTCTCTCTACGCCGGAGGAAACGCCGTCGCACCGGCTGGGCACATACTATCTGGAGACGGGCTATGGCGTTCGGCCGAGCAAGGTGATTTACGACCGCAAGCATTCCGCTATGGCGGAATATGACTTTTCGGATGTGGATTTGTCCGCGCTGCTGGATGGCTTTGACTGGCTGCACCTGTCCGGCATCACGCCGGCGCTGGGCGAGAACTGCGCACAGCTGACGCTTGATTTGCTGCGCGCGGCGAAAGAAAAGAACATGACCGTCTCCTTTGACGGAAATTTCCGCTCGGCGCTGTGGACGTGGGAACAGGCGCGTGATTTCTGCACGCAGTGCCTGCCGTATGTGGACATTCTGTTGGGGATTGAGCCGTATCACCTCTGGAAGGATGAAAGCGACCACAGCAAGGGCGACTGGAAGGACGGCGTACCGCTTCAGCCCTCTTACGAGGAGCAGGACGAGGTGTTCCAGCACTTTGTGGAGCGCTACCCGAACTTGAAGTGCATTGCACGCCATGTCCGCTATGCGCATTCCGGCTCGGAGAACAGCTTGAAGGCGTTCATGTGGTATGATGGGCATACGTTTGAGTCGAAGCTGTTCACCTTCACGATTCTTGACCGTGTCGGCGGCGGCGACGCGTTTGCGTCCGGTCTGATTTACGCCATGCTGCACGATTACAAGCCGATGGATATGCTGAATTTCGCCGTTGCGTCCAGCGTCATCAAGCACACCATCCACGGCGACGCGAACATCACTGACGACGTGAAGTCCATCCGCAATCTGGCAGACATGAACTACGACATCAGAAGGTGACGCAAGGGGCTTCGCCCCTTGACCCCACCAGAGGCTCTGCCTCTGGACTCCGGCAGGGGGACTTCGTCCCGTTTCATTTGCCCTGCACCCGCGAAGGGGCTTCGCCCCTCTCGACACCCATCTCGCGATTGAGTTGGTCTCACTTTCATGCTTCTTCCGCGTGTTTATCCGGGAGCGGAAACGCAGCAGTTGCAACCTACAAAAAAATCAGCAAAAAAGGCAGGAATCACACCATGCAGGAACTTCAGCAGCGCATCCTTCAAGACGGTGACATCCTCCCCGGCGGCGTTGTCCGCGTCGAGCGCTTCCTCAACCACCGCGTTGATACCGCCCTCGCACGCCATATTGGGCAGGCGTTTGCGGACGCTTTCCGCAATGACCAGATTGACTGCATCCTCACCGTCGAAGCCAGCGGCATCATCTTTGCCATGACCACTGCGCTGGCGATGGGTGACCTGCCCGTCATCATCGCCAAAAAGGGTCAGCGCCGCAATCTTGGCGACGATGTGTATACCGCTGATGTGTTCTCCTTCACCCACCAGACGACCAGTACCATCCACGTTGGCAAACGGTGTCTGGAAAAAGGACAGCGTGTGCTGCTGATTGATGATTTTCTTGCCAACGGCGAAGCGCTCAAAGGCTTGATGGACATTTGCCGTCAGGCGGAGTGCCATCCCGTCGGTGCGGGTATCTGCATCGAAAAGTGCTTTCAGCCCGGCGGCGAAACGCTGCGTGGGATGGGCTTGAAGGTGGTTTCGCTGGCAGCAGTGGAAAAGACGGAGAACGGCAAAATCCGCTTCCTCGGCCAGGAGTAACGCAGCAAACGCCGCCAAACACCCGCAAAGGGCATCAGGAGCGCTTGCAGACACAGAATCAAGGAAATAGCCCTCCACAGCATCATCGCCTGTGGAGGGCATTTCTGTGCATTTAACACCCTTCCGCTTCCTCGGATAAACACGCGGGCATAGCCTGATAGCGTCACCAACTCAATCGCGCGAAAGGGTCAAGGGAGGAACTCCCTTGCGGGGTCAAGGGGCAGCGCCCCTTGGGTCTCCCCTACTCCCTTTCGATTTCGTCCCGTAATAACGCAACGGCTTTCTTTTCGACACGGGAGACGTAGCTTCGGGAAATGCCTAAGCGGCGCGCAATTTCGTGCTGGGGATGCTGACGGCCGTCGGTCAGCCCGTAGCGCAATTCCAAAACGAAACGCTCACGCGCGGGGAGACGGTGCAGTACCTGCTGTACTTTTTCCGCTGTCACGCGGCGGATGACCGTGTTTTCCAACTCGTCCGCGTCCGTGCCGAGAATGTCCTGATAGGTGATGTCGTTGCCTTCGCCATCGCTGCCTACCGGGTCGGAAAGCGACACATCCCCGCGCCGCTTCCGGCTTGCGCGCAGCGTCATCAGAATTTCGTTCTCGATGCACCGCGCCGCGTATGTCCCCAGCGGCGTTCCCGATGCGGATTTGAAGCTGTCCACCGCCTTAATCAGCCCAATCACGCCGATGGAAATCAGGTCGTCCGCGCCGTAGCCGGGAATCTGGTACTTCCGCGCAATGTGGCTCACCAAACGCAGGTTGTGCGTAATCAGTTCCTGCCGCGCGTTGTGGTCGCCCGCATCCAATTTCCCAATCAGCTCAGCTTCCTCCGCCCGATTCAGCGCCGGCGGAAACTCCGATCGCCCGGTGATGTATCCCAGAAAAAACAGACATTGCTGCATCAGCAGCGCAAGCAGCTCCAGCATATGCATCCCTCCGCGAAAAGCGTATGCGCCGCGCCGGAAAAGTATCACCCGTGCATTGACAAGCGCCCTCTTTCGCGGCTATAATGGAAGAAAGCTGGACAAATCAGGAAAGGCGGAAACAACGATGAAGCAGATGGGAAAATGGCTCGTGACGGCAGTGCTGGCGCTGCTGATGATGATTCCGGCGGTGCTGGCGGAGGAAACGGCGTCCTTCATGACGCTGACCGTTCCCACGACGGCGCAGGAAATTGATTTGGGGCAGAATGTCGTGACGGATTACGACGCGCTGTGCCGCTTCCTGGATGAACTGCCGGACGTGCGCAAGGTAGATATGTTCGCCACAAAAATCAGCCGCAAGGATATTGAAATGCTGGCAGCGCGCTATCCGCAGGTGAAGTTCGGCTGGACGATGCGCGTGGGCGACCACCTCGTCCGCACCGATGCCACCGCGTTTTCCACGCTCCATAACAACCAGAGCGCAACGCACACCAGTGCGGAGCTTTCAGTACTCAAATACTGCACGGAGATGCTCGCGCTCGACATCGGGCATAATCAGGCGACGGATATTTCCTTCCTCGCGGAAATGCCCCAACTGCGCGTGCTGATTATCGCCTGCAATAAGGTGGAGGATATCTCCCCCTTGGCGAACCTGACGAATCTGGAGTATCTGGAGGTTTTCAAGAACAAGATTCGCGATATTTCTCCCCTTTCCGGGCTGACGAATCTGATTGACCTCAATATCTGCTTCAACTACGTCAAGGACTGGACACCGCTGGAAAACCTGACGCAGCTGGAGCGCCTGTGGGTCTATAATTCCAATAACTACATGGAGAATGACCCGATTCCCAAGGAAGTTGTGCGCTCGCTAAAGGAACATCTGCCCAATACTTATGTTGATTCCAAGTCGTACTCCACCAGCGGCGGCTGGCGTGAGCATGACCGCTATCAGATTGTCTACAAGATGTTCAAGAGCGGCGAATACATCCCGTTTGCGCAAAGTCCCGCGACGCTTGCGCCGGGTGAAACGCCTGCCCCGACGGGTGTGCCGACGCCGACACCTGTGCCGACTGCCACGCCGGAACCTACCGCCACCCCCGCCCCGACGGTTCGCTATGCCAACATGACGTTCGACCGCGACGCGGAAGCGATTGATTTGGGCAAAACCGTCGTGTCGGATTTCAAGAAGCTGACGGCGTTTCTGGACGAGCTGCCGAACCTGAAAAAGTGCGATATGTATGGCACGAAGATGAAGCGCGCAGACATGGAAATGCTCTCGGAGCGCTATCCGCAGGTGGAGTTCGGCTGGACGATGTACGTTGGCGACCACCTCGTCCGCACGGATGTGACGGCGTTCTCCACCCAGCATACCTATCAGAGCAAGTTCCATACCAGTAAGACGTTCTCGGTACTCAAATACTGCCATAATCTGGTTGCACTGGACATTGGGCACAACGAGGTCAGCGATCTGTCCTTCTTGGAGGATTTGCCGCAATTGAAGGTGCTGATTCTCGCGGCGAATAATATCACGGATATTACCCCGCTGGCAAAGCTGGAAAATCTGGAATATCTCGAATTGTTCCTCAACCACATTTCCGACTTGACCCCGCTGGAAGGGCTGACGCACCTGCGCGACCTCAACCTGTGCTATAACAGCATCACGGACTGGTCGCCGCTGGAGAATATGCCGTGGCTGGAGCGACTGTGGCTGAATTACAGCGGCAAGTACGCGCGGATTAACCCCGTTCCGGCGGAGGTTATCGCCCAACTCAAGGAAAAGCTGCCGAACACAGAAATCAATACAACCGCCGCACATTCCACGGCGGATGGCTGGCGTTCCCATGCGCGCTCGACGCTGGTGGGCGACATGTTCCGCAAGGGTATCTACGTCCCGTTCGAGGATTGAGATGAACCCTTGCGCCGCGGGCGAAAATATGGTATGATAGCCGTTGGAAATCGAAGCATAGCGTATAAGGAGTTATGAGCTTTATGGATATGAAAACGAAACTCGCCGGACTGATGGCGCAGTGCTTGACCGACACATGGCCGGACGCGCAGGGACTGCTGACGGCGGAAGAAATCCGCGGTCTGCTCGCCGTGCCGCCTGACCCGAAAATGGGCGACTACGCGCTGCCGGTGTTCCGTCTGGCGAAAGCACTGCGGATGGCACCGCCGAAAATCGCCACGACCGTGGTCGAAAAGTGGTCGCATGAGGACGTAGCGCGTGCAGAAGCCGTCAACGGCTATGTGAACTTCTTCCTCAACCGCGTCAATTTCGCGGCGGAAACGCTCGAAAGTGTGCTTAAGGCGGGAGAAAACTATGGCTCGTCCGACATGGGCAACGGCAAGACGATTTGTCTTGATTATTCCTCTATCAATATCGCCAAGCGCTTCCATATCGGGCATTTGTCCACCACGATGATTGGTCACAGCCTGCGCCGCATCTATGATTTCCTTGGCTACAAGACCGTCGGCATCAACCATTTGGGCGACTGGGGAACGCAGTTCGGCAAGATGATCTGTGCCTATAAGCTCTGGGGCAATGAGAAAGAAGTGGAAAAGGGCGGCGTGAACGAACTGGTTCGCCTGTACGTCAAGTTCCACGAGGAGGCCGAGAAAGACCCTACGCTGGACGATCAGGGCCGCGCGTGGTTCAAGAAGATTGAGGATGGCGACGAGGAAGCCCTGCGCATCTTCAATTGGTTCAAGGCGCTCACCCTCCGTGATACCGAGCGCGTCTATAAGCTGCTGGGCGTCACGTTCGACTCCTATGCGGGCGAGTCGTTCTATAACGACAAGATGGATCGCGTTATCAACGAGCTGAAGGAAAAGAACCTGCTGACCATCTCCGAGGGCGCGTCTATCGTTGATTTGAGTGAGGACAACATGTCCCCCTGCATCATCCTCCGCTCCGACGGCGCGACGCTTTACGCCACCCGCGACCTTGCGGCGGCCATCTATCGCCATGATACTTATCATTTCGATAAGTGCCTGTACGTCGTGGCGTATCAGCAGGATTTGCACTTCCGCCAGATTTTCCGTGTGCTGGAAAAGATGGGATACGAATGGGCGAAGGACTGCGTGCATGTCGCGTTCGGCATGATTTCCTACGAAGGGCAGGCACTCTCCACCCGCAAGGGGCACGTCGTCTATCTGGAGGATCTGCTGGAACAGGCGCAGAAGAAGGCGCTGGACATCATCAACGAAAAGTCCCCGAATCTGCCGAACAAAGAGGATGTTGCGCGTCAGGTCGGCATCGGCGCGGTTGTCTATACCGATTTGAGCAACAACCGAATCAAGGACGTCGATTTCTGCTGGGATCGTGCGCTGAATTTCGACGGCGAAAGCGGTCCGTATGTGCAGTATACCCACACGCGCTGCTGCTCTGTCCTGCGCAAGGCGGCGGAAATGTCCCTGCCCGAAGCGGATATGAACGCGCTGACGGATGACGAGGCACAGGCGCTCCTGCGTCTGCTGGGGCGCTTCCCGGATGTCATTAAGGAAGCGGCGGAAAAGTATGAGCCGTCAATGATTACCCGTGCTGTGACGGATATTGCGCAGGCGTATAATAAGTTCTATTATGAGCATCGGATTCTGGATGGTGAACCGGCGACGGCCGCCGCGCGCGTGGCGCTGACGAAGGCGACGAAGGATGTTATTAAGACGGGGCTGTGGCTGATAGGCATCGAAGCACCCGAACGCATGTAAGGGAAAAAAGAAGGTTCTTAACGGAAAGTTGGGGAAGTAAACAAGGACTTAGGCGAAGCCCCAAAAAGCTGCACGCGGAAGGAGCATGAAA
>FR899781.1 GCA_000437595.1 Faecalibacterium sp. CAG:74
GGTGCGGCAGTTTCCGGTTTGTCGGCGGCTGGTACGGGCTGCTTGTTGGCAGGCGCAGGGGATTCCGACGGCTTCTCATCCTTCACGGCAGCGGGAACCTCGGCTTTTTCCACGGGGGATTCCTGTTTGTCGTCAGACTTTGGAATGGGGGTGAAATCCATCGGCACAGCGGGGATGTCGCTGTATTTCGCGTTGCGCGCGCGGTCGAGTTTCTCGACGATACCTGCCTTGGAAATGCCCGCGCCGAGCTGCACGCCCATGGCCTTGGCAACCTTGCGCAGCTCCAGCACCGTCAGCTGACTAAAATCTTGATTCTTCCATTCGGACATAGCTTGAAAAAGCCTCCTTGCTCTCCCAAATCTCTGTAATCTATATTATCCGTTACGGCTGTTCATTGCGGGCGACGATGAAGTCGCGGTGCACTGCCTGCTCGACGAAATGCGAAAAGTCATCATACGGCGGCTCGGTCAGCGGCATGAAGCCTGCGTTTTGCAGCAGCGTCAGCAGCGTATCCTTGCGCAGCGTCAGCGTGTTGAAGGAAATCGCCGCCGAGCCGCCGGGTTTGAGCGCCCGACGCCACGCGGGGAGGATGCGCTCCAGCAGCTTGGGGAAGCTCTCCGCCTTTTTCCCGTTCTGCGGCGCGTGCTGCACGCCATAGGGAAGGTCGCAGACGAGCAAATCCGCCGGACGCTTTTTCAGCAGGTCGCCGACAAGCCCGCTGTCCCCCTCCGCCAGCATCAGCGTGCGCACATCATCCGCCGCGAAATGCTCCTTCGTGTCACTGAAGGTGTATTCGGCAATCGGCACGGCGGTCTTTTGCAGCGTGCGGCTGCTCTGTGCGAGGCGGTGCTTCAGGCGGTGGAATTGCAGATAATTGCTGAAATAATCCGCCGCTTCCTTCAAATCCTTGCGGTCTATGTCGAGGCAGACGGCGTTCATGCCGTTTTGCAGCGCGACGAAGCCGGTTGTGCACTTGCCGCACATGGGGTCAAGCACGGTCAGCGGCTGTTCTGCAAGGGCGAAATCACTCGCGGCACGGGCGCAGTTCATCATCATATGGGTGAACGCGGCGCTCGTTTTGCCCTTGTACTTCAAAATCTCCGAGAGGTCGTCGGGCAGATAGGCAGTGCGTCCCCAATCCAGCGGGCGCAGCAGACCGCCATCCACGCACTCGAAGAGCATCAGACGTGTGCTGTGCGTGCCCAGCAGCGCAAGGGCTTCGGGGGTCAGCGCATTGGCGGAGAAAGTCAGGCATGGTACGCCGCCGATGGTCGTCACCTGCGTTTCAGCGGGCAGGGAAAGCGCGCACAGCAAACAGGTCAACTCGGCTTGACCAAGTTTGACCTGCGCGTCACGGTAGCGGATATTCGCGTGTGGGGCTAACTGCAAGCAAAATTGCATAGAAGAAACATACTCCTTAGCGCAGTAAAATCAGGGTATCAAAAAAGGCACACAAAAAAAGAATAATGATGTAAAAAAATCAGCCAGCAGGGACGTAAAGTGCAAAATCACCATATAGAAAGGCATGAGAAACCTGCTGTTGCCAATAGTATAGCAAAATACACGCGATTATGCAAGGGGCGATAGGAAAGATTTTTCTTATTGCGGAATGCGAAATTCGGAATGCGGAATGAAAAAGTGCGGACTGTGAAATCAATGCAAGCGCTGCCGCCTCACCATGAATAGATGGAGAAGCAAACAAGTATGCACACGAAATTCCGCATTCCGCATTCATCATTCCGAATTAAAAAAAGAAAACCCCTTCCGAGGAAAAACCTCGAAAGGGGAATGCCATTGCGCACAATCAGCACATTCGTGGCGAAGGGCAAAGAACCCTTACAGCCGGACCATTGAGAAATGCCGCGGGGCAATGATGGCAAATGCCATCAATACTTGCGCTTGCGGGCAGCTTCGGCCTTCTTCTTGCGCTTGACGCTGGGCTTTTCGTAATGCTCACGCTTACGAACTTCCTGAATCACACCACTGCGGGCGCACTGACGCTTGAAGCGCTTCAGAGCACTCTCCAGGGATTCATTCTCACGGACGCGTACCTCGGACACTGTTATCCCTCCTTTCGCTCATCTCGCCTTGACATCAGCCACATAGACAGACGGATGGCGAACCGTATAGCTATTATAGCAAAAGATGATGCGCACGTCAATGCCTAATTGCAAATTTCCGAAAAAAATCTCCTGAAAATTGCGGATTTACGCGTTGCGGACGATGCTTTCCAGCACATTGACCATTGCTTCCATCGCCTCGACGGTAATCATTTCCTTTCTGCCGTGGAAATTATAACCGCCGGTGGAGAGATTCGGGCAGGGCAGCCCCATGTAGGACAGGCGCGCGCCGTCCGTGCCGCCGCGGATGGGGGAGATGACGGGGGTCACGCCGTTTGCCTCAAATGCCGCCTTCGCCTTCTCCACCACGTCCATGTGCTGCTCCATGATTTCGCGCATGTTGCGATAGCTGTCGCGGATGACGCACTCAAACGTCCCCGCGCCCCACTTCTGGTTCAGGTAGTCGGTAATCTGCTGCACGGTCGCCTTGCGCGCGTCGAACTTCTGCGCGTCGTGGTCGCGGATGATGTACTGCAGCGTCGCCAGTTCCTCGTCGCCCTCCATGTGCATCAGGTGGTAGAAGCCCTCGTAGCCGCAGGTGTGCGCGGGCGTTTCCGCCGGGGGCAGCATGCTGTTCCACTCAATGGCCATCAGCAGGGCGTTGCGCATCTGGTTCTTCGCGCTGCCGGGGTGGATGTTCACGCCGTGTACCTTGATGGCGCACGATGCGGCGTTGAAGTTCTCGTACTCCAATTCGCCCAGCGCGCCGCCATCCACCGTGTAGGCGTAATCCGCGCCGAAGCCTGCTACATCGAAGTGATCCGCACCGCTGCCGATTTCCTCGTCCGGCGTAAAGCCGATGCACACCGTGCAGTGCTCCGGCGCATCGGGGGCGGTCAGCCGCTTGCACAGCGCCATGATTTCCGCCACGCCCGCCTTATCGTCCGCGCCCAGCACGCTGTCGCCGCTGGTGACAATCAGCTCCTGCCCCTGCAAGTCCTTCAGGAACGGGAAGCCGTCGATGACCACGCCGTTTTTGAGCGTGATGGCGCTGCCGTCGTAGTGCTCGATGATGACGGGATGCGTCGGGCCCTTCACGCCGTCGGATGTATCCATATGCGAAATCAGCCCGACTTTCGCCGGATGATTGCCCTTGGCGGGAATCGTCGCGTACACATAGCAGTGGTCGTCTACGCGGGCGTTTTCGATGCCCATTGCGTGCAGCTCGTCCACCAGCATTTTGGCCAGCACCCACTGGTTCGGCGTGGACGGGCAAGTGCCGCTCGTCTCGCTGGAGGTCGTTTCAATCTGGACATACCGCAGGAAATTCTCTTTGACGTTGGACATGGGAAACCCTCCTTATATCATGTAGATTTTGTGGATGATGTGGATTTTTGCCGTCGCTGACCGGGGTTGGCGTTTCGCAAAGGCGGAAGCGCTTTATTCCGCGTGATGATGCAGCGCCGCGATTGCGGTCTGAATCCCATCCACCGCCGCCGACACGATGCCGCCCGCGAACCCCGCGCCTTCGCCCGCCGGGTAGAGCCCATCCACCCGTTCCGCCATCAGCGTCTCCCGACTTCGGGGCAAACGCACCGGCGACGACGAGCGCGTCTCCACGCCTGTCAGCAGCGCATCCGGATGCGCAAAGCCATGCAGCTGCCCATCCATCCGCCGAATGCCGAACTTCAAGTCCTCGATGATGAAATCAGGCAGGCACGCGCGCAAATCCGCCGGCACAACGCCCGGACGGTAGGTCGGCTGCACGTCGCCAAGGCGCGTCGTGGCGCGGTCGTGCAGCAAATCCTCCACACGCTGCACCGGCGCTTTGTACCCGCCGCCGCCAAGCCGGAACGCCGCCTGCTCAATGCTCCGCTGCCACACGAAGCCCGCCAGCGGGTGATCGTCGCCAAAGTCCTCCGGACGCACGCCCACCAGCAGCGCACTGTTCGCGTTTTCGCCCGCGCGCGCGTGGTAGCTCATGCCGTTGACGCACAGACCATCCGGCTGACTTGCCGCCGCAATCACCTCGCCGCCCGGACACATGCAGAAGGTGTATGTTCCGCGACCGTCGGGCGTATGGACGGCGAGCTTGTAGTCTGCCGCCTTCAGCGCGGGGTGCGTCCAGCATTTGCCGTATTGGCTCTGGCTGATGAGCGCTTGCGGATGCTCAATGCGCACACCCATGGCGAATGGCTTCTGCTCCATGCGCACGCCCTGCCGGAACAGCGTCTGCATGGTGTCGCGCGCGCTGTGACCGATGGCGAGAATCACTGTGTCGGTGCGAATTTCCTGTGTTTCGCCGCCGCAGAGCACCGTGATGCCCTCCATGCTTTCGCCGCGCATCATCAGCCCGGTCAGGCGCGTGTCAAACCGCACTTGACCGCCCAGCTGGATGATTTCCTGCCGCATCGAGCGTACAACGCCCTTGAGCAAATCCGTGCCGACGTGCGGTTTTGCGATGTACAGGATGTCCTCCGGCGCGCCGTGATCGACGAAGGTTTGCAGCACCGTGCGAATCAGCGGTGATTTCGTGCCGGTGGTCAGCTTGCCGTCGGAAAACGCACCCGCGCCGCCCTCGCCGAACTGCACGTTGCTTTCCGGGTCGAGGATGCCCTGCTCCTGCATCATCTGCACGGATTTTGTGCGCTCCTCGACGGGCTTGCCGCGCTCGATGAGAATCGGCTGCACACCCGCGCGTGCCAATGTCAGCGCAGCAAACAGCCCCGCCGGGCCAGCCCCGACGACAACGGGTGGATGCTCGAACCGCGCTTTCGGCAGCGTCGGCGCCTTGGGGAAGGTGAACGGCGCCGCACTCCCCGGCTTGAGCCGCGCGAGCACCTTCGCTTCATTCTTCAGTGTCACCGCGACGCTCAGGACGAAGTGCACATCCGCCTTGTCGCGCGCATCGACCGCCTTTTTGAGCGGCACGACGCTTTTGAGCTGCTCCGGCGCACATTTCAGCTTGCGGAGAATCAGCGCATTCAGCGTTTCAGGGGTGAAATCGAGGGGGAGGGAGAGCGAATCGAGACGAAGCATGGGGAACTCCTTTGTTTAATGCGGAATTAGGCACGCCGTCCCCCGGATCAACACGCGGGCACAGCATGAAAATGTGACCAACTGAATCGCGCGAAAGGGTCAAGGGACGAAGTCCCTTGTGGAGTCCAGAGGCAAAGCCTCTGGTGGGGGTTAGGGGCAACGCCCCTCGGTTCCCCCCTTACATCGCTTCCGTCCGCTGCACAACGCCGCCGTGACCGGGGAAAATCAGGTAGCCTTTGCCGTCCAGCATGGCGAGGACGGCGCGGAGAATCGCGTGGTAGCGCGGGGAATCGACATTCACGCTGCGGGCGAGGTAGGGGGCAAGGCGGTCGAACTCCTTCTGCGGCGGGGTCATGTTGTGGGGGTTGATGTAGTCGTCGCCCGTGAATGCCACGCGGTGCACGGGGTCAATCAGCATCGTTTCGCCCGGCACATGCCCGCCGTTCCCTTGTAGGACGTTAAAGCGCATGTCGCCGAAGAGGAATGCGCCAATCGGGCTGATGGGCTGCTCGTCATCGCCGTGGGACGTGTTCAGGATGCGCAGGCGGTTCAGCGGCGGCACGGCGTACTCCGTAATCAGCTTGTTCAGCCGATAGTAGGGCAGCCCCGTCGCGCTGGCTTCCCGCGGGGAGGGCAGCCCCAGCGATTCGTTCGCGAAGCAGTCCGCCGTCCGCTGGCTGCACCAGATGACCGGCATACTTTCCGCCAGTCCCGTGTGGTCGGAATCTGAGTGGGTCAGCAGCATTTCACGCTTCCGCTCGTCAAAATCAGGAAAAATCGTCCGCAGCTGCCGCAAGGTGTAGCGCGCACAGCAGCGGAAGCCGCTGTCAATCACCAGCAGCGCCCGCGTTTTCACGTCCTCCAGTACGGTGATGTTGCTTCCGAACGGCGGCTCCAGCACAACCGCCCGAACTTGCTCCGTCAGCGGCACATGCGTCACGCGGCACTCATACGCCGCGCCGTTGTGCTCCGCCACGAAGCGCGCAAAGCGGTTGATGTACTCAAACGTCTTGCTCGGCGGCTCGTTCCGCTCGTCCAGCTCCTGCATGATGAGGTTCGCGTAATAGGTGAACTCGTTCGTCTGTTCCTGCGTCAGGCGCAGAAGCCGGCGGATTTCCGACGCGAAGCGCAGGTAAAACACGGTTGTATCCAGCTTCTTTTCGCCGGAATCGTACGAGAGAATCTGCACCGGGCACAGCGCCGACAGCTCCCGCAGCAGCGTATCCATCACGCCCGGCTCTTCGATGTACAGCCCCATTTTCAGCGACGCATGACCGCTGTCATTCGACTGGCTGGAAATATAGGAGATGTTGACGTGATGGCGGTTCAGCACTTCCAGAATCGGCACGACCGCGCCCGGATGATCCGGCACGTCGAACTGCGCCAGAATAATCTTCGCGTGCGGAACGGATTTGAGGAATCCCGCCTGATTCAGTTCGCCCTCGATGGCACTGAGCACCGCGTCGTCCGCCTCAACATCCAGAAACAGCGCGTGCGCATCCACTGCTTTGTTGTAGCTCACGCGCACGATGTTCCCTTGATGGCGCTCGATAATCCGGCTTGCCGCCAGAAACGCGCCGCACTGGTCGGGCATGTTCGTCATGAATGATTTTACCATGGGTCAACAGCTCCTGTGGGGTAAAAATGGTTATTCCTCGTGCCAGCGGACGGCTTCGGGCATCCGAAACGCTTCCTCCGGGTAGTAGACTTTCGTCAGCTCCAAGCCGTGCGGCGGCGCGGTCACACCCAGCGACAGGCGGTCAAGCGTCCGGAACGCCTCGGTGAAGGCATCCGCACTGCGCCGATGTAGGCCGATTTCGATGAGCGTACCGGCAATGATGCGCACCATATTATATAGGAAAGCATCCCCCTCGACAAGGAGGATGATTTCGTCGCCCTGCACGGTCATCTCCGCCATGCGGATGGTTCGGATGGTCGTTTTCGCCGTGCCGCCGGACGCCTGATACGCGGCGAAATCGTGCGTAGCAAGCAGCGTCGGCAAAGCCTGACGCATCGCGTCCACATCCAGCGGAACGGGAATGTGCGCGAACGTGTTCCGGCGGATGGCGCTGCCATGGCGGCTGTTCAGGATGCGGTAGGTGTAGCGCTTGCCGCAGGTCATGAAGCGCGCATGGAAGCCGTCCGGCACTTCGCGCCCCGCCTGCACGCGAATGTCGCGCGGGAGCATGGTGTTCAGCACAAACGGGTACTTTTCCGGCGGAATGCGGGAGGAGGTGTCGAAATGCGCGCATTGCCCCAAGGCGTGTACGCCCGCGTCCGTCCGGCTTGCGCCCGTGATGGCGATTTGTTCGCCCGTCGCGCGGGTGAGCGCTTCCTCAATCAGCTGCTGCACCGCCAAGCCGTTATACTGCCGCTGCCAGCCGGAATACGCCGTGCCGTCGTACTCAATCGTCAGCAGAATCCGCCGCGCCATCAGAGGATTCCTCCGATGTGCGACACGACGACGCCTTCCAGCACAATCAGGAGCATCAGCGTAAGCACCGCGCCGCCGGCGATGTAGTCGTTTTTCGTAATTTCCAGCTTGCGCAGGCGCGTGCGGTTCTCGCCGCCGTGGTAGCAGCGGGCTTCCATCGCCATTGCCAATTCACCCGCGCGGCGGAACGCGCTGACGAACAGCGGCACCAGCAAGGGAATCATAGCCTTCGCACGGGCGAAGAGGTTGCCCGTCTCAAAATCCGCACCGCGCGCCATCTGCGCCTTCATAATCTTGTCCGCTTCCTCCATCAGCGTGGGGATGAAGCGGAGCGCAATGGACATCATCATCGCCAGCTCGTGCGCGGGAAAGTGGAAGCGCTTGAGCGGCGATAAAAGCAGCTCAATGCCGTCGGAGAGCGCGATGGGGGAGGTCGTCAGCGTCATCAGCGACGTGCCGAGGACGAGGAAGACAAGGCGCAGAGAGTAATGCACCGCCTGCGTCAGCCCTTCGCGGGTGATGTGGATAATCCACCAGTCGATGAGCGGGGTCGTGCCATTGGAGAAGAACAGGTTCAGCACGAACGTCAGAATCAGGATGATGCGCAGGGGCTTGATGCCCTTCATCAGCATCTTGAAGGGGACATTCGAGCATTTCGCCGCCCAGTAGAGGAACGCCAGCACCAGCGCGTACCCGACGAGCGAATGCACCATGAACACCGCGACAATCATCAGGATGGTTAGAAGAATTTTTGTGCGCGGGTCAAGGCGGTGGACGAAGCTGTCAACGGGGTAATACTGCCCCATGGTGATGTTCAGATTCATTTCGCCGCCTCCTTTTCCTGCTTTTCTTTCCACAAACGAAGCAGATGGTCGTGCAGCTCCTCCTGTGTGAACAGGTCGTCGGACAGTTGAAGCCCAGCGGCGCGCAGGCGACCGCACAATTCCGCCGCTTCCGGTACACCCAGCCCGATGGAGCGCATCAGGTCAGCTTGGCGGAAGACATTGCGCGGCGTGTCAGTCAGCACCAGTTCGCCTTTGCTCATCACAATCATGCGCGTCGCCAGCCGGGCGCAGTCATCCATGCTGTGGCTGACCATGACGATGGTCACGCCGCCCTCGCGGTGCAATTCCTGCAGCATCCCCAGAATGCGCTCACGGCCGCGCGGGTCAAGCCCGGCAGCGGGTTCGTCCAGAATCAGCACCTTCGGCTCCATCGCCAGCACGCCCGCAATTGCCACGCGGCGCATCTGTCCGCCGGAGAGGTCGAACGGGCTGCGCTCAGCGTACTTGTCGTAGTCCAAATGCACATGCGCCATGGCGCGGCGCACACGCTGGTCGATTTCTTCCTCCGACAGCCCTTGGTTCTTCGGGCCGAACGCAATGTCCTTGGCAATCGTCTCTTCAAACAGCTGATATTCCGGGTACTGGAACACCAGCCCGACTTTCTGCCGGATGCGGCGGCGGTCAACGTTCTCGCCGTTCATGTCCTCGCCGTCGACAAGCACCTGCCCGCTGGTGGGCTTGAGCAGTCCGTTCAAATGCTGCACCAGCGTCGATTTGCCGCTGCCCGTGTGCCCGACGATGCACACAAATTCGCCGTCCTCAATCGTCAGCGACACGTCATGCACGGCGGTTGCCTGAAAAGCGCTGCCGGCGCTGTATGTGTGGGTCAAGTGCTTTACTTCGAGGGACATAGCAGCGTCAGCACCTCCTTGGTCATTTCGTCAACGGTCAGGATGTTCCCCAGCAGGGGCATCCCGTCCCGGCGGAGCGAATCCGCCAATGCGGTCATGTGCGGCACGTCAAGGTGCAATTCGCGCAGGGCATCCACCTGCGGGAACACTTCGCGCGGCGTGCCGGACAGCGCTACCTCGCCCTGATTCATCACGATGATGCGGTCTGCCTGCGCCGCTTCTTCCATGAAGTGGGTAATCCACACGACGGTGATGCCCTTTTCGCGGTTGAGACGGCGGATGGTGGACAGCACCTCCCGCCGCCCGGACGGGTCGAGCATGGCGGTGGATTCATCCGCGATAATGACGGACGGCTGCATGGCCAGAATGCCCGCGATGGCGATGCGCTGCTTCTGTCCGCCGGAGAGCATATGCGGCGCGGCTTCGGCGAACTGGCTCATGCCAACCGCTTGAAGCGCCGCGTCGATGCGCGGAATCATCTCTTCGCGGGGGACGCCAAGGTTCTCCAGTCCAAACGCGACATCCTCCCGGACGACGGTCGCGACAAGCTGATTATCGGGATTCTGGAAAATCATCCCTGCCTTCTGGCGGATTTCCCAGAGCTCCTCGTCGCTTTGGGTATCCATGCCGCAGACGGTGATATGCCCTTCTGTGGGCAGATAGAGGGCATTGAGGAGCTTTGCGAGGGTGGATTTACCGGAGCCGTTATGGCCGAGGACGGCGAGAAATTCGCCTTCGTGGACTTGCAGGGAGACATGGTGGAGAGCGGGTTCAGGGGCATCCTCATAGGTGAAGGAAACGTCCTGAACGTCGATGCATACATTCATGGTGATAACTCCTTTTCGGGGTGGAAAGTGAAACCGGGTTTTATTTTAACACTAATAAGGTAAAAAAGCAATTAGAAATGCGGAAATCGGAATGCGGAATGCGGAATAAAGCCGCGTACAGAATACCAAAAAGCACAGCAGCTAAAAAATTTCGCCAAAATCCAAGCCGCATCCGGAGGGGAGCGCGAAGGAGTCCAGAGGGCGACCGCAGACTTCGTCTGTTCTCATTGCCCTCTGGAACTTGCAAGTATGACCAGTTGCGGAGAAGTAGCCAATTCCGCCAGCCACACAAAGTCCTCCGCAAAGGCGGAAAAATGCCTTCCTCAGGGCATTCCATTTTTCCGCAAATGGTGATATACTGATTTTTGAGAAAGTGTTAAGGGGGATGCTGAGATGGATCAGCTCGAAGCAACGGTGGAGGGGACGGTATACCGCAATGCCGAAAACGGGTATTCCGTCGTGACGGTGAAGCCGGAGCAGAAAATAGGGCTGAGAACCGTGACGGTCGTCGGTACACTGCCGATGCTGTCCGGCGGCGAAATGGGCATCTTCTCCGGCGAGTGGATGGAGCATCCGCAGTACGGGCGGCAGTTCAAGTGCCAGAAGGTGGAGCTGCAGCGCCCGACGACCCTGCAAGGCATCCTGAAGTACCTCTCCAGCGGCATCATCCACGGGGTTGGCGCAAAAACCGCGCGCGATATTGTCAACTGCTTTGGCGAAGATACGCTGAAAATCCTCGATGAGCACCCCGAACGATTGCAGGAAGTGCCCAACATGGGCAAAAAACGATGGAAGCAGATTATTGAGGACTATCAGCAGCAGCAGAGCACGCGCGCGGCAATGGTTTTTTTGCAGACGTACGGCGTGAGCGCGTCGCTGGCGCTGAAAATCAGCAAAGTGTACGGCGAGCGGACGCAGGCGGTCATCCGGGCAAATCCGTATCAGCTGTGCGACGATATTGACGGCGTGGGCTTCAAAACGGCGGACGCTATCGGCACGGCCATCGGCATCCCACCGGACAGCGACGGGCGAATCAGCGCTGCGCTCAAGTACGTCCTGCGCGATCAGGCAGTGAGCATGGGGCATGTCTATCTGCCGATGGATGAGCTGCTGAACCGGTGCACGGCGCTTTTGCGGGTTTCGCGGGAGATGGTGGCGCATCAGCTGAAAACGATGCAGCTGCTGCGTGAACTGGTGATTTCCGGCGACGACGGCGATGAGCATGTGTACCTGCCCGCGTACGACAGCGCCGAACGCGAGGTGGCGACGCGCCTGTGCGAATTGATGGCATCCACTGTGCCGTCGTGCGCCACAGATGCCGAGGACAGCATCGACGCGTTTGAAGCACGGCATCATATCGAGTTCAGCCAGCGCCAAAGGGAAGCCATTTTGATGGCGCTCCGGCGCGGCCTGCTGGTGATTACCGGCGGCCCCGGCACGGGCAAAACGACTATCATCAAGTGCATTATTTCCCTCCTGTCCGAGTTCGGGGAGGTGGTGCTGTGCGCACCGACGGGCCGCGCCGCCAAGCGCATGACCGAAACCACCGGGCATGAGGCGAAAACCATCCACCGCCTGCTGGAGTATGGCGGCGAAGAGGGGCAGTTCGGCCGCAATCAGGATACGCCCATTGAGGGCGACTGCATCATTGCCGACGAAACGTCCATGGTGGATATGATGCTCATGCGCTCCTTCCTGCGCGCGGTTGCGCCGGGTACACGCCTGATTCTCGTCGGCGACGCCGATCAGCTGCCGTCCGTCGGCGCGGGCAACGTACTGGGCGACATCCTGCAAAGCGGCGTGATTCCGTCGATTCACCTGACCGACATCTTCCGCCAGTCCGAAACGAGCCGCATCGTCACCAACGCGCACCGCATCAACGAGGGAAAGATGCCGCTGCTGAACGAGAAGAACACCGACTTCTTCTTCGAGCGGCAGATGAGCTTGCAGCAGGCGGCGGACACCATCGTCGCCCTGACGACGCAGCGTCTGCCGAGGTTCCTGAAGTTCGGCGACGATTGGCGCAGCCGCTCCGTGCGTGAAATTCAGGTGCTCGCGCCGATGAAAAAGGGCGAATGCGGCGTACAGGCGCTGAATATTCGTTTGCAGGAGGCACTCAATCCGCCTGCGCCCGGCAAGCCGAGCATCACTTACGGGGAAACCATCTTCCGCGTTGGCGATAAGGTGATGCAGACGCGCAACGATTACGACATGGAATGGCGCAGGCGCGTGAATCTGGGCTGGGAGGACGGCAAGGGCGTTTTCAACGGCGACGTGGGCTTCGTGACGGCGGTGGATACGGAGAATCACGCGCTGACCGTCCGCTTCGACGACGAAAAGGACGCGGAATACACGGGTCAGCAGCTGGAAGACCTCGATTTAGCGTACTGCCTGTCCGTGCACAAAAGTCAGGGCAGCGAGTTCCCGGTGGTGATTCTGCCGGTGGTATACGGCCCGATGATGCTGCTGACAAGGAATCTGTTCTACACGGCTTTGACCCGCGCGAGAAAGCTGGTGGTGCTGGTCGGCAGGGAAGAGATTATCCGGCAGATGGTGGAGAATGACCACATCATGAAGCGGTATACGACGCTGAGCGACCGACTGCGGCAGGTGGCGACGATGCTGCCGAAGGTGGATGTGTTCGGCACACCCATAGAAGAGTAAAAAAGAAAAAGCAACACGCGGAAGCAGTATGAAAGTGCGCTCAACTCAATCGCGCGAAGGGGTCAAGGGGGGACTTCGTCCCTTT
>FR899782.1 GCA_000437595.1 Faecalibacterium sp. CAG:74
CGTCCGCAGACGCGCCCCCAAGCTGCTCTTCCCCCAAGATTCCGCGAAGAACCAAAAAAGCACCTGTCAGGCGATTTTGACAGGTGTTTCATTTTGTCCAGTCCTCCACAGGCAGATTTTCCACGCGGAAGAACTCGCGGGTGTTGTTCGTCACCAGGGTCAAGCCCCGCGACCGTGCGTGCGCGGCAATCAGCGTATCCAGCGGGCCGATGGGCGTGCCTTTGCGCTCCAAGTCGACGCGGATTTGCCCATATTCCTCCGCCGCGCGGTCGTCGAAGGAGAGAATCGCCATAGCGGAGAGAAAGAGCGTGATGGCAGCGCGGTTCTGCGCCGTCGACTGGCTTTTCTCCACGCCATGCATCAGCTCCGCGTAGGTGATGGCGGAAATGCACAGGTCGTCTGGGTCGTGCTGGAGGAAATTGCGGATGAGCGCCGGGGGCTTGTGCTTGATGGCAAAGATGCAGATGTTCGTGTCCAGCATGTATTTCACAGCGATTCACGCTCCTGCACATCGGGCTGTTCGCGCCCATTCGGCATGAAATCCGCCGTGAACATATCCAAACTGGTCAAGAAGCCCGACCAGCGGTTGTTCTTCGGCAGCAGAATCACGGCATCCCCCACCTTGCTGACGGACACCTCGTCCCCGCTGAAGCGGCACTCCTTCGGCAGCCGAACTGCCTGACTCCGCCCGTTTTCAAACAGCTTTGCAGTCATCATGCGTCTGCACCTCCTTGTATTATTAGTATATATCATAATATATACCTTGTCAAGCCTTTATGTTCCCCGCTGGACGAAATCATGATACGTCCGCGGGGATTTTTTTCTGCTTGACGGCATCCATCCGCCCATGCTATGATGGAATTGCAGCCGTTCTTCTATTTTTTTGCGGAAGAAAAGTTGTAATACTATTTTCAAATGAGAATGCGCCAAGATGCGAAGCGAATTTTTCGCGCTGGCTAACGCGAATGAAACGCAGCGTAGCAGCGCTACGCTAAGTGGAATGAGCGGACGCAAGCGCGGAAAAGGCGCGAGCAGATGGCGCAGGTGAATTTGGAAATAGTATAAATCTTCATGAAACACGGAACAAAATCCCCCAACCGCTCGTCATGAAAAACGAGGAGGCTTCTGCAATGGATGAACTCATTCTCCGGCGCGCGCAAAAGGGCGACGCATCCGCCTTTGAGCAGCTCGTCACACCCTATGAGCAGATGATTTGGCGCGTCTGCTGGCATTATCTGCACCACCGCGAGGACGCGATGGACTGCGCACAGGAGGTCATGCTGAAGGCGTGGCGCTCCATTGGGCAGTATCGGCAGGACTGCGGCTTTTCCAGCTGGCTGTACCGCATTGCGGGCAGCGTATGCATTGACTTTCTGCGCAAGCAAAAGCGCATGGTGGACAGCGATTCGATGGACGCGATGGCGGAAAACGGCTTTGAACCGGCGGATGATTCCCCGACCCCCGAAGCCGAACTGCTTGACCGCGAATCCACCGGCGATATTTCCCGCGCCCTTGACCAGCTTCCCGCCGACATGCGCACCGTCGTCATCCTCTACGCGCTGGAAAAGCAGCGGTACGAGGATATTGCGCAGATTACGGGCGTATCCGTCGGCACGGTGAAGAGCCGACTCAACCGCGCGCGGCAGAAACTTGCCGCCATTCTTGCCAATCAGCGGGAACAAAACGAAAAATCAAGCGTCTTACCGAGTGAAAGGAGGACAGGAAAATGAACCGCGAACCCCATTTTGATGAAAACGAAGTCCTCCGGCAATGCATGTCGCCCCTGAACGAGGAAGTGCCGGATATGCCGGAAAATTTCCACGCGCAGTGGACGGCGCTGGTAAAGGAGGACGCCATGAAGCAGGAAGAAACCCGCAAAGTCGCCCCGATGCGCCGCTGGACGCGCATCCTCTCCGTCGCCGCGGCGCTGGTGTTCGTCGTCGGCGGAACGCTGCTGACGAAAGACAGCCTGTCGCCCGCGCGGACGAGTGCGCCGCAGTCCCTCGCGGACAGCTACGACTACGATTACGACACCTACACCAGCGACGTCGGCTATTCGGAAGAAGCCGGCAGCGGTGTGCGCACGATGATGGTCAGCGCCGCGAACGACGCCATGCCGGAAGCCGCCAGCGCGAAATCCGCCGTCGCGGAGGACAAGAAAATCATCCGCAACGTGTCGCTGACCATCAAAACATCCGCCTATGACGACAGCATGGCAAGTTTGACCGCACTGCTCAGCCAGTACGGCGGATATCTGGAAAGCTCCAGCGAATACACGAACAACCGTGATCTGCGCACCGCGTCGCTGACGCTGAGGATTCCGGCGGATTCGCTCGATGCGTTCCTGAGCAATACGGGTGAGCTGGGGCGCGTCACCAGCCGGAACATGTCGTCCACCGACGTGACCGCCAGCTATCAGGATACCGCCGCGCGCCTCGAAAATCAGAAGCTGCTGCTGGCGCGTTTGCAGGCCCTGACCGACACGGCGGGCGATTTGTCGGATTTGCTGGCGCTGGAAACGCAGCTGGCGGACACGCAGTACAACATCGAGCAGCTGGAAAGCGCCTTGGCGGACACAGATCAGCAGGTAAATGACGCGACCGTGCGTGTGACGCTGAACGAGGAAGCGCAGCCGGATCTGCGCGACGAAACGGTGTCGCTGGGCGAGCGCATCAAGGGCGCATTGTCCACCGGCTGGAATGCCTTCGTGTCGTTCCTGCAGGACTGCGTGGTGTTCCTGACGGCGGCGCTGCCGTTTATCGCGATTGTCGCCGTGATGGCGATTGTCATCATCATCATCCGCAAGGCAAAGAAGCGGAAATGATTTTCTTCCCTGTCCCAGTGGAATGCTGGGGCAGGGATTTTTTTTGCTTGCGCCACTTTCATCCCCGCAAACGATGGACATTCCCGGCGTTTTCTGGTATACTGTGTGTAATAAAGGCTGCGAAATCACTCAGAAAGAGGAGGACGGTACATCATGAATCACGACACAATTGCCGCGTATATTGCGGACGGAAAAGCGGTGCTGGGCATTGAGTTCGGCTCGACGCGCATCAAGGCGGTGCTGATTGGCGACGACCACGCGCCGATTGCGTCCGGCGACCATACATGGGAGAATCGGCTGGAGGACGGCATTTGGACGTATCATCTGGATGACGTATGGGCGGGCGTGCAGGACGCGTTCGCGAATCTGCAAAAGGACGTGCAGGCGAATTATGGCGTGACGCTGACGAATCTGGCGGCGTTCGGCGTATCCGGCATGATGCACGGCTTCCTCGCCTTTGATGAAAACGGGCAGCAATTGGCGCAGTTCCGCACTTGGCGCAACACCATGACGGCGCAGGCGGCGGAAAAGCTGACCGCCCTGCTGGGCTTCAACATCCCGCAGCGCTGGTCGATTGCGCACCTCGTGCAGGCGATGATGAACGGCGAAGCAATGGTGCCGCAGATTCATCACCTGACGACGCTGGCGGGCTATGTGCACTACAAGCTGTGCGGCAAGAACTGCCTTGGCATCGGCGAAGCGAGCGGCATGTTCCCCATCGGCAGCGATGCGCTGGATTACGACCAGCACATGCTGGACAAGGTGGATGCGCTGGCGAAAACCTACCACATGCCGTGGACGCTGCGCGAGATTCTGCCGTGCGTGCTATGCGCGGGCGAGGACGCGGGCGTGATGACGGCGGAAGGCGCAAAGCTGCTTGACCCGACCGGCACGCTCCAGCCCGGCGCATTGATGGCGCCCCCTGAAGGCGACGCGGGCACGGGCATGGCGGCGACGAACTCCGTCGCGGTGCGCACGGGCAATGTGTCCGCGGGCACATCAACCTTCGCGATGGTGGTGCTGGAAAAGCCGCTTTCGCGCGTGTACCCCGAAATCGACATGGTGACGACGCCCACCGGCAAGCCGACCGCCATGGTGCACTGCAACAACTGCACCTCCGACATCAACGCATGGGCGGGGATGCTCAAGGGCTTTGCGGACGCGGCGGGCGTGCCTGTCAGCATGGGCGACATTTACACGGCGCTGTTCACATCCGCCCTTTCCGGCGACAAGGACTGCGGCGGCGTGGTGAATCTGCCGCTGTTCTCCGGCGAACCGGTGGTTGGGCTGGACGCGGGTCGTCCGATGCTGGTGCGCACGCCGGATGCGAAGCTGACATTCCCGAATTTCGCGCGTTCGCTCGTGGCGGGCGCAATGACGAGCCTCAAAATCGGCATGGACATCCTCGCCAAGGAGCATGTGCAGATTGACAAACTGCTGGGTCATGGCGGCTACTTCAAGACGCCCGTCGCAGGGCAGACGATTCTCTCCGCCGCGCTGAAAGCCCCCATCTCCGTCATGGAAACGGCGGGCGAAGGCGGCCCGTGGGGCATGGCGCTGCTGGCGGCGTACCGCGTCAATCGACAGGCAAACGAAACGCTGGAGGACTACCTGAACGCGCGTGTTTTTGCGGGCGCGAAGGGTTCTACCATCCGTGCGGACGCGGCGGATGAAGCCGGGCTGGATGCTTACACCGCGCGTTTCCATCAGGCGCTTTCCGCCGAAAAGGCCGCGATTGCGGATATGGATTGAGGAGGGGAATTCCGATGCTGAAATCGCTCAAAGAAGCCGTTTACGAAGCCAACATGGAGCTGCCCAAGCGTCATCTGGTGACCTACACTTGGGGCAACGTGTCCGGCATCAGCCGCGAAAAGGGGCTGGTCGTCATCAAGCCGTCGGGCGTGGAGTACGACGAGCTGTCCCCCGACAAGCTGGTCGTGCTTGACCTGGACGGCAACATCGTCGAGGGCAAATTGAACCCCTCCAGCGACACGAAAACGCACTTGGAGCTGTACAAGCAGTACCCGGACATCGGCGGCATCGTGCACACGCACAGCCCCTACGCGGTCGGCTGGGCGCAGGCCTGCGAGGACATTCCCTGCTACGGCACGACCCACGCGGACTACTTCTACGGCGCAATTCCCTGCGCGCGCCACCTGACGACCGAGGAAATCGACGAGGACTACGAGAAGAACACGGGCAAAGTCATCATCGAGGAGCTGACGAAGCGGAATATCAACCCGGTGCATGTGCCGGGGATTATCTGCGCGTCGCACGGGCCGTTCACATGGGGCAAGGACGCGGCACAGGCGGTCTACCACGCCGTTGTGCTGGAGGAAGTGGCGAAAATGGCGGTGTACACGCGGCAGATTAAGCCCGACGCCGCCCCCGCACCGCAGAACATTCAAGATAAGCATTTTCTACGCAAACACGGCCCGAACGCCTACTACGGGCAAAAATAATAACCCGCAGGAGTGAGTGACCATGGAGCGAATTCTGATTTTCGGCAACACCCACGAGAGCCGTGAGGCGGCACAGACGATGCGGCGGCGCGGCAAGCAGGTTATCGTCTGCGTGACGACGGAATACGCGCGCGCACAGCTGCCGCCGGGAACGATGTGCCACATCGGGCGGTTTGACGACGGGCAGATGCTCTCCTACATCCGCCAGACGAACCCCCGCAAGGTCATCGACGCGACGCACCCATACGCCACCGCGACGCAGACGCGCATCCGCCGCTCCGCCGAGCAGCTGGGCATTCCCTGCCAGCGCATGAAAATCGAGAACGAGCAGGAAGCGTGGCGCGACGTGGTGCAGTGGGTGGAGAATCCGGCGGAGGCAATGTCGGTGCTGTCGCGGCTTTCGGAGGAGAACATTCTGCTGGCGGGCGATTACCGCAATCTGCCGCATTATGCGTCCCTTCTGCGCAAAGACCACCTGTTCTGCCGCATTGTGCCGACGGTGGAAGCGCTGGATTTGGCAGAGAAAGTCGGCGTGCCGGAGACACACATTGTCGCGGCGTATGGCCCCTACACCCGCGCGTTCAACAGCGCCGTGTTCGACATGCTGGGCATTGATGTGCTGGTGATACGCGACGTGGCGTTGGATGGCGGCTTGGCAGAGTGCGTGATTCCCGCGCTGGAGCGGCAAATTCATGTGATGATGGTGCGCGGCGAGTGACGCGCCATCCCCCAAATTAGGTTTTTCATGGAAAGTTGGGGGAGCAAACAAGGGCTTAGGCGAAGCGCCAAAAAGCTGCACGCGGAAGGAGCATGAAAGCGCGGCCAACTCAATCGCGCAGAGGGGGCAAGGGGGGACTTCGTCCCTTTTCGTCTGCCCCTTGCAGGGTCA
>FR899783.1 GCA_000437595.1 Faecalibacterium sp. CAG:74
GAAGCTCATTCCGTCAAAAAGGGCAACCAGTGGTACTTCGGCTACAAGGAGCACATCGGCGTGGATGCGGACAGCGGACTGGTTCACACGGTGGAAACGACAGCCGCTATCCTATATTGAAATCGGTTCGAAAGCGCATGCAAGGTTCCATCAAAAGTATGGTTACAAGAATTTCATCAATATCAGGACGGTAATGGACGAATTTTAATAATGGAGGAATAACTGATGCTAAATATTGTCAAGGCCTACCTTTCTCTTGAAATGTCCGCTCAAGATTTTGCATCTGCAGTACAGACTAATGATGAGCTTGTTCAGTTTATCAATGGGAGAATTCCACAAAAACAAGATAAGAGTGCTGAATCATGGAAGCAATGCCCTCTGAATGTTAATGCTTTTGAGCATGATAACTTTGATCTCCGTCGCACATTAACCGTTGGTTATTATGCGATCAATAGAATTAGTCGTTGCTCTACTGCATATAACATGATGTGGTCACTCTTCCATGACGACCTCCCTGATGTTGAAAAGAGTACCTTTTATCGTGAATTGCATCAGTTTGCGATCGATACAGTTCCTGACTACCTTGATAGCGTTGATGTTGGTAGTGTGATTCAAGAGATTATCTTGTCAACAAACTCCATTCCTAAAGGAAAACGGCAAAAGGCTGTTCGGGTTGCATTAAACTCGGCCTTTCATTTAGATGCGCTGCATAAAAAGCCTTCATGGATCCAAGATTCAGAATGGCCATTGGGTACTAGCAACACGCCAATGCTCTTTTTGGGGCAACGAAAAATTAAGGGGCAGTATGTAGAATATTATTTTGAAGATGTCATCAATGGAGAGAAACGTACTATAACTCAGTACTATTGATGTGGTCAAATCTCCTGACACATGTGTTTTGCGTGATAAAGAGAATCTTTCATTTCTGCAAGA
>FR899784.1 GCA_000437595.1 Faecalibacterium sp. CAG:74
AAACTCTCTGCATGACAAAGCAATGTTTATGTGGAAATCACGCGAAACACGAAAAAAAATCCCCCGCTGCCAATCCAGACAGCAGGGGCAAATCCCTTAGATGCAGTGATATTCCTTGAGCAGCTTCTCGATGTCCGTGCCGGAAATCTTCTTCAGCACTTCCTTCAGCGCCAAGCGCTCCATCAGCGGCAGATCCAAGTCGGTAATCTTCTTGCCGTCGCGCAGCTGCACCGTCGCGTTCAGCAGGTCGCGGATGTCGTAGGTGCTGCCCCAGACCTCCGGAACGCCGCGGTCAACGTTCAGCAGCGTGTACACGGCAACCATCGCGGTACGCATGGAGTACTCCGTGGTGAAAATGGTGTCACGCGGCACCTCCGCGAACTGACCGAGGAACGCGAAGTTCACAGCCCCTTCCGGCACAACGTCCGGACGGTCGCCCGCGGCGCGCGGCATGAAGAACGCCGTGATGTAGGGCATCATGACCGGCACCGTATTCGCGCTGTGCTCCGCCAGCTCCTCGATTTCGCTTTCCGGCACGCCCATGTGATACAGCCACTCCATGCAGATTTCCTTGCCGGTGCAGTCACGCATGGGCTTCTTCACATAGTCGCCGGGCTTATCGGAGAACAGACCGTACACCCACACGCACAGCTGATCCTTCGGCTGATCGCGGAACTGCTGCTGACGGTTCAGCGTCCAGGACATCAGCCAGCTGGAGTCCTTCACGGTCACGATGCCGCCGGTGACGGTATGACCGGAGAAGGGGTCGCGCTTGCAGATCTTCTGGATATACTGCGGAATCTTGTCGTCCAGCGTGGTGACGGTCGCGCTCATCCAGTTGCTCTGCTCCGGATCGTAGCAGAACTTTTCCGGACGGCCGAACGAAGCGTCCTGCGCGGCAATCTTCTTCCACAGATCCCAGCCGTTGCCGGGCTTCAGTTCCGGGTCAAAGGGCGCGGGAGTGTTCTGGCTGCCGTAGGTGCTGCTTTCGACGCAGCCGCCGTTGGTGATGAACAGCAGGTCGTTTTCGGTCAGGTCGATCACGTCGGTCTGCCCGTCATGCTCCACGGTGATGGAGGAGGCCTGCTTGCGCGTCGCGGTAACGTCAAAGCGGACGTCGGTCACCTTGGTGGCGTAGTGGAACTGCACGCCATGCTCCTTCAAGTACTTCTCCATCGGCAGGATGATGGATTCATACTGGTTATAGCGGGTGAAGCGCAATGCCTTGAAGTCCGGCAGACCGCCGATGTGGTGGATGAAGCGTTTGATGTAGAGCTTCATTTCCAGCGCACTGTGCCAGTTCTCGAAGGCGAACATCGTGCGCCAGTACATCCAGAAGTTGGAGGAAAACACCTCGTCGTCGAAAACATCGGTGATACGCTTGTCATACAGCTGCTCATCCGGCGTGAAGAAAAGGTGCATGATTTCCATCGCGCCCTTGTCGGAGATGGCGAACTTGCCGTCCGTGTGGGCATCCTGCCCCTGCTTTTCGGTCGCGCGGCACAGGGAGAAGTTCGGGTCTTCCTTGTTCAGCCAGTAATACTCGTCCAGCACGCTTGCGCCTTCGGTCTCAATGGACGGGATGGAGCGGAGCAAATCCCACATGACCTCGAAGTGGTTGTCCATTTCGCGGCCGCCGCGCATCATGTAGCCGACATCATACTTCCGGCCGTCGCACGCGCCACCGGACACCGGGTCTTTCTCGAAAATGTGGATGTGCTCGCCCTTCATCTGACCGTCGCGCACCAGATAGCATGCCGCCGTCAGGGATGCCAGACCTGCGCCGACAATATAGGCGCTCTTGTGGTCAACGCCTTCCGGCTTCTTGGGATGGGCAAAGGCTTCATAGTTGCCGCTGGAATAATACATAAGTTCGTCCTCCTTCAATCAGACGCAGTGGAGAAAAATTATTGTTCATCCGAAGCGCTCTTCATCTCGCTTCGTGTCTGTATGATACCCCGATTTTCCCCGGAATACAATAAACAAACCGCAGCCGGTGTAAAAAAACCTGACACAAACGGCAGTTTGATAAAGGTGCCGCCGTGCAATTCGGCGGCGCGTCTGGCGATGTCTT
>FR899785.1 GCA_000437595.1 Faecalibacterium sp. CAG:74
TCGACGCTCTTCAACGCCGTCGCGCGCGCGAATCTGGAAATCGTCTACCGCAGCCCGCACGCGTGGCCGAGCTCCTACGTCCAGAAGGGGATGGACGCGACGGTCAACTGGCCGAACCTTGACTTCAAGTTCAAGAACGACACCGAGTGGCCGATTTACATCGTCGCGAATTATTCCAAGCAGAAGTGCACCGTCGAAATTTACGGGATGCTCCTGCCCGACGGCGTGTCGATTGACCTGGAAAGCACCGTCACGCGCACGATTGACCCGCCGAGCGACACCAAGTACGTCCAGAACACGAAACTCGCCGCCGGTACGCAGGAGACGACCATCAAAAAGCGCACCGGCTACGTCGTCGAAACCTACCAAATCTGGTATCAGAACGGCAAGGAAGTCGACCGCAAGCTGCTCTGCACGTCAACGTATAAAGCGTATCAAGAGACGGTGGAGTACAACTAAAAAAACCGCCCGGTTATCTGCCAAACACAGATGTACCGGGCGGTTCTTTTTGCTTTTCGCGGAATCGCGAACAAACCACCGAATTACCTTCAGTCTGCCGATGTGCTGACGGACTTGTTCCGCACGAACAGAATCAGCGACTGTTCGTCACTGTCGTAGATGGTCGTCGCGCGGAGCGCCGTGCGCAGGAACATGTCGGAGATGTACACTTCGCCGTTGTCCAGCCGGACGGCACCGGATTCCATCGCAATTGCGCTGCCGTCCACCATCACGGACAAACCGCTGTCCGTCTCGCGGATGACGACCGTGTAGCCTGCCGCGGACAGCACCCACACGCCGCTTTCGCTGACATCCAGCTGCCAGTCGTCAATGCACGCCGCCAGCTCGCGCAGGGACATGACCGGGCTGCCCACTGTGTTCACCCACAGGCTCGGACGGCGCGTGTAGCCCACGCCATCCTGCGTGACGGTCATCGTCAGCGCCTGTCCATTGCCGCCGCTGCCGAGGAAGATGCTGCCATTCGGGAGCAGCGTCAAGCCATCCGGCGTATATACCGGCGCTTCGGTCGTCACCGTATCCACCGGGAAATCGCCGGACGCGCCCGGCAGAGGCAGATCATCCGCCGGTGATGCCGTTGGCGCGGCGCTCGGCGCGGGCGTTTCCGGCGCGGGGGTCGGGGTCGCCGTCGGCGGCACGGTCGGCGGGGAGTAAGGCACAACGTTCGGGTCTTCAAACAGGCGCGTCTGCGTCGCCTGACCCGCAATGCCGTCCACGGACAGCCCGTTCGCCTTCTGGAAGCGGCGGACGGCGGCGGTCGTCTTGCTGCCGTACGCGCCGTCATCCTCGCCCTCTGCCAGATAGCCCAGCTCAATCAGCTTTTTCTGCACCTTCAGCACGCCTGAGCCGCGGTCTTGCCACTGCACGGTCCTGTAGCCCATGTTGGGCGTAATCGTGGGTTCGGGGATGGGCGAGGCCGTCGGCGTGGCGGTGGGCACGTCGGTCGCGGCGGGCGCGTTGGGAATCGGGGATGCCGTCACGTTCGGCGGCAGGGGCGTCGGGGTCGGGACATCCTGCGGCAGCGGCCCCTCCTGAACGGAGAAGGCGACGGTCAGCGCGACATACGCCAGAAGCGTTTTCAAAAAGTCCATGAGGAATGTTCCTCCTTGCATTCTAAATCAGTTTCTATTATACGACAAAATTCTGGTTTGCGCAACCTGATAGCGCGTTTTTTCCGTTTGCAGATTGTAAAAATTGCGGATTCGCGCTATAATGGCGGCAGGAAAAACTCATCAGCAGGAGGAATCAGCCATGAAAGAACCGATTTTGGTGATGATGGCGGCGGGCATGGGCAGCCGCTACGGGGGACTGAAGCAGCTGGATCCGGTCGGCCCGGACGACGAGGTCATCCTCGATTACAGCCTGTACGATGCGTACCAGGCGGGCTTCCGCCGCGTCGTGTTCCTGATTAAGCACGAGATCGAGGATGCCTTCAAGGCGATGGTCGGTTCGCGCGTGCCGGCGGGGATGGAAGCAAACTATGCTTTCCAGCAATTGGATAAGCTGCCGGAGGGCTTTTCCGTCCCGGAAGGGCGCGTGAAGCCGTGGGGCACGGGGCACGCGGTGCTGTGCTGCCGCGAATTCCTCGATGCGCCGTTCCTCGTCATCAACGCGGACGATTACTACGGCGCGGGCGCGTTCAAGCTGGCGTATGAGTACCTGCGGACGCTGCGGGGCAAGCGCGGCGAGTACTTCATGGTCGGCTACGCGCTGAAGAATACGCTGACGGAGAACGGCTATGTGTCGCGCGGCGTGTGCACGGTCAACGAGTTCGGCTTCCTGAAGGAGGTGCGCGAGCGCACGCACATTATCGCCAGCTGCGACGGCCCGCTGTTCACGGAGGATGGCGAAATGTACCGCCGCCTGCCGGACGATACGACCGTCAGCATGAACTGCTGGGGCTTTACGCCGGATTTCCTCGATGCGCTGGCGGAGGGTTTCGTGCCCTTCCTGAACGAGGCGATGGAGAACAACCCGATGAAGGCGGAGTATTACCTGCCGACCGCCGTCAGCCGCCAGCTTGACCGTCACCGGGCGACGGCGCGCGTGCTGACCTGCCCCGACCGCTGGTACGGCGTGACGTACCACGAGGACAGGGCGGTCGTCGCCAAGGCGATGCTGCGCAAGGCGGAGGAAGGCGAGTATCCGCGGCCGCTGTGGGGAAAATAATAATTTAGGCGAAGCACCAAAAAGCCGCACGCGAGAGGAACAGGGAAAAGCAACCAACTCAATCGCGCGAAGGGGTCAAGGGGGGACTTCGTCCCT
>FR899786.1 GCA_000437595.1 Faecalibacterium sp. CAG:74
CCGAAGGGCTTGCTCTTCGGGGTTGTGGATCAGCAATAAGGACGGAAGACCTTAGCAGAAGAGGATTGGAAAGTCCCGCCAGAGAGGGTAAAAGCCCCTTACGCGAAAAGGTCAAACGACGAGCTGACACCAGAGTACCGCAGGACACGAGAAATCCGGTGGGAAGCCGGGAGGACCACCTCCCAAGCCTAAATACGAATTGGTGACCGATAGCGCATAGTACCGTGAGGGAAAGGTGAAAAGAACCCCGGGAGGGGAGTGAAAAAGAACCTGAAACCCTGTGTTTACAAGCAGTGAAAGTGCGAGCAAGGCACGATCACGTACTTTTTGTAGAACGGACCGGCGAGTTACGTTATGCAGCAAGGTTAAGAACTGAAGGTTCGGAGCCGAAGCGAAAGCGAGTCTGAATAGGGCGATAGTTGCATGACGTAGACCCGAAACCGGGTGACCTATCCATGAGCAGGTTGAAGTGGAGGTAAAGCTCCATGGAGGACCGAACCAGACGTCTGTTGAAAAAGGCGGGGATGACTTGTGGATAGGGGAGAAATTCCAATCGAACCCGGAGATAGCTGGTTCTCCTCGAAATAGCTTTAGGGCTAGCCTCATGGATCATTGATGGGGGTAGAGCACTGAATGTGCGCGGGGGCCACAAAGCCTACCAAACGCTATCAAACTTCGAATACCATACAATGCAGACCATGGGAGTCAGTCCGCGAGAGATAAGTTCCGCGGGCAAAAGGGGAACACCCCAGATCAACCGCTAAGGTCCCCAAGTTCACGTTAAGTGGAGAAGGATGTGGAATTGCACAGACAACCAGGATGTTGGCTCAGAAGCAGCCACACATTTAAAGAGTGCGTAATAGCTCACTGGTCGAGTGATTGTGCGCCGAAGATGTCCGGGGCTAAACGTGACACCGAAGCGATGGGTGCATCTGAAGAAGATGCGCGGTAGAGGAGCAATGTGCAGAGGCAGAAGCCGTATCGAGAGGCACGGTGGACACTGCACAAGAGAGAATGCCGGTATGAGTAGCGAGAGGCATGCGAGAAACATGCCCGTCGAAAGCCCAAGGTTTCCTGGGGAAGGTTCATCCGCCCAGGGTAAGTCGGGGCCTAAGCCGAGGACGGAAGTCGTAGGCGATGGACAGCAGGTGTAGATTCCTGCACTACCGATGGAATGAAGCAGTGACACAGAAGGATAACTCGAG
>FR899787.1 GCA_000437595.1 Faecalibacterium sp. CAG:74
ACCTTCGGGGTGCACTTCCCTGTTTCTTGGGTGGTATCAGAAGGTCTTTTAGTTAGTGCACGGGCGCTTTGGTATCACGCTTCCACTCCCTATAACGAATTAACCTTCCTTTTTCATCCCGGAATATTGGCACAGTTCCTCAAATTGCGGCACAATCTGGTCGCCCAAGCGCCGTACCTCGCCCATCACCCGGGTGCGTCCGGCTTGCGTCAAGTACCAATCGTCCTGATTCACGCCTTCCTCCCGCGCGGGGCAGACCAGAAAGCGCGTTTCCGGCATGGCCGTCTGATAATACAGCAGCGCCCGCCGCGCATGAAACGGGCGGCAGCAGAGAATCGCCGTGCGCGCGGAAATTCCCTGCGCTTTCAGCACGGCCGCGGATTTGCGCGCGTTATCCCATGTAAACGTTGCTTCGTCCTCGCGCAGAATCGCGCTGTCCGGGACGCCGTGCTTAATCAGCACATCACGCAAAAACGCCCACTCCGTCGGATAATCATCCGGATACGCAGCACGGTCTTCCGGCATCACGCCGATGAACTTGTCCACCGCCGCGCCGTGCCGCCCCGACGGCAGCACATACGGCGCATAGCCCGCGCGGTACAATTCCGCCGCACGAATCGCGTTTGCCGGATGGCGCGAACCGGGAATCAGGATAACGTCAGCTTTCTCCGGCGCGTCCGACACGAACACGAAGTCCGTCACCGCCCGGATGAACGGGAACGCGCCCGTCTGCTTATTTTCCATACTGCTCCCACGCGGCGATTGCCTCTGCGCGCTCCGGGTCCGTCATCGGCGTGAACGCCTGCACATAAATCGCCCGAAGCTGCGCCGTTGTCAGCGCCTCCGGATGATTGCCGAGCCGCTCCGGGTTCACCGATGCCGCCAGCATGTCCAGCGTTGCGTCATCCGGCATCGGGATTTTGTCCAGTTCCAGCACCGCCAGCAGCCCTTTGAGCAGGATTGCGCCATCCATCGGCTTCTCGCCGCCGAGGAGGCGCGACAATTCCGTCAGCATCGGCTGATATTCCGCCTGCGCCGCCAGATGCGCCCACAGGTGCGGCAGCGTCAGCATACACGCATGGCCATGCGCCGCGCCGAGCTTCTTCGTGATTTGGTAGCTCATCGCGTGCGCCGCCGTCGTCCGCGTCGTCAGAATCGCCACGCCGGATTCATACGCCGCGTGCAGCATCTCGTCCTGCGCCTTGCGGTCGCCCTGCAAATACGCCGTCAGGTTGTCCAGCACGCCGCGAATCGCGCGCTCCGCGTGAATCCGGCTGCCCGGCGTCGCCTTCTTCGCCCACCACGATTCAATCCCCTGCGCCAGCGCATCCATCGCGCAGGACTTCCGGTGATACTCCGGCAGCGTGTCCAGCAGTGACCCGTCCAGCAGTACCCCGTCCGGCAGCAGCGCCGGATGATCCACCGACAGCTTCTGCCCGTTCTCATACAGCACCGCGACCGCCGTCGTTTCCGCGCCCGTGCCTGCCGTTCCCGGAATCGCCAGATGCGACACTTTCCCCTCTGGCGGCAGCTGATTCGCCCGCACATGGGCAATATCGGTCATCAGCAGCGCCTTAATGCCCTTGGCGGTATCCATCGCCGACCCGCCGCCGACGGAAATCAGCCCGTCACATTCCTTTTCCTGATACAGCGCCGCCCCCGCGACGCAATCCTGCAAATCCGGATTGGGATGAAACGCATCGAACACGGGCAGACGCATTCCGGTTCGCGCGAAAAAGACGTTTTTGGTTCTTTCGCCCGCGACGAGAAGGGGCTTGGTGATGCCCATTTCGCGCAGGAGTAAGGATACGTTCGCGCCGCAGAGTGAACCGCGGCCTTCCTTCAGCCAGCTTGGCATGATTGATTCTCCACCTTTCCGCGCTCTATTGTAGCAAATTCGGACATTTTGCGCAAGGGGGGAGAAAATCAATTAGGAATGAGCAATAAGAGCTGCACGCGGAAGAAGTAGGAAAGAGAAGTCAACTCAATCGCGCGAAAGGGTCAAGGGGCAATGCCCCTTGAAGAAAATTTGTAAAAGAGGAAACGAAAAGGGATTTTCAAACGTCTAATATGTGTGGGCTGAACGGAAAAGCGCTGCCGGATGGTTCGCACAGATGGAAATAATGATATGCCCCCTGCAAAGGGTGGAACGTGAAGGAGGTTTCAAGGAGCATGAAGTTCAGAAAAATGGCGAGTGTGCTGCTGGCGGCAAGCCTGCTGATTGGCTGCGCGGCGGCGGAGAATCGGACGATTTTCAAGAGGATGAGCGAAGAGGAAAGCATGGCGAATGAAGCGCTGCCGGTGGAGGAACGTGCGGAAAGCTTTTCTCCGGCGGGGCTGCTTTCGCTGAATGACCGCGTGGCGATTCTCATGCAGGAGCAAACCTCGCGCCTGTATTCTCTCTACACTTGGCAGCCCGGGCAGCAGGAAATGGCGCTCGTTGCGTCGAATATGTACCGAGCGGGAGACTATGGGCAGCTGAAAGACCTGCAAGAACGGCTGGAAAACCTGAAAGAGGACGCTCTCGCGGGCACGGAACTGCCGGACGCGGCGCATTGCTTCTCCATGCTCGTCACGGATGGCGAAAAGGTGTACGGCATCAACCACTTGACCGGCGGCATCTTCACCATCAGCGGCGAAAACGGCAAGGCCGTGTACACCGATGTTGCAACGGTGCAGGACACGAAATTCTTCATCCAAGAGGAGGAAGATTACAGCTATGCCCTTCTTCCGGACACGGTGGCGGCATCGGGCAATACTGTGCTGATGCTGATGAACACATGGGACGACAAGGGCCGAGTGACAAACCTTTACGCGCTTAGCTTGACGGACGGCAGCGTCCGCAAGGCGAGTGTGGAGAACGTGCGCAACTTCTGCGCCTACAAGGACGGCAAATTTCTCGTGATTGCCTTGCAGAAGAGGGAAGACTGGGACGAAAACGGCAACCGCATCCCGCAGATGGCAATGGTCTATGACCCGGCGACGGATACGACGACGATGCTGTCCAGCAGCATTGGCGTGAGAGATGATTTCTCTTATCAGCAGCTGGTGTACAGCGAAGCGCTGGATGCAGTGCTGTACTGTGACAGCACGCAGATCATGGGCACGACGAATTTCCAGAAGGCGACGCTGTATGCGTACCTCCCGGTGGAGGGCTATTACGTTGCAATCGTGGGCGATACAATCGTTTCGGCGGGTTACAGCTCCGGCATCTTCGCGCGCACGCTGACGGAAAACTATCAGCCGAACCACGTCATCCACCTGTCCGGCACGAGCGTCTGGGGCGGCATCCACGATTACGCGGTGGACTACCCGGAAGTGGCGGTCGTCGGTGATTCGGACATTGACAGCGCTAGCGCGGAAGAGGTCGCGCGCGCATTCGCTTCGGGCGACGATGCGCCGGATATTGTGAGTGCGTATGTCAATTCGTACACGTCGTGCGACGCGGCGGGCGGATTGGCGATTGAGCGCCTGAATCAGAAGGGATACTGCAAGGACTTGTCCGTGTACCCGGCGGTGAAGGCGTATGTTGAGAGCCTGAATCCCGTTTTCCGCGATTTCGTGACCGACGCAAACGGCAAGATTTTCGCCCTGCCCATCAGCGTCGGCGGCGCGTACGCGTTCACCATCAACCCGAAGGTGTTTGAGGAAATGGGACTGACGATGGACGACATTCCGACGAACTTCATCGACCTGTGCGCTTTTGTGACGCGCTGGAACGACGAGTTTGTGGAGGATTATCCGAACTTTGCGCCGCTGGACTCGACCGAAAAGTACAAAGACCGCATGTTCCGCTTGGCACTGCGCGAGTGGAAGGGATACTGTCAGGCGACGAATCAGGACTTGCACTTTGACGACCCGATTTTCCGCGAGATGGTGGCGGCGATTGACGCCATGCGCTGCGACCGCATTGAGGAAAGCAACAAGAAAACGAGTGACGAAGAAAGCGACTACAAGCAGCCGCTCATCTTCACCGGCACTTGGATGCTGAACTCCTACTACGACGGTGACGTGACCTTCGGCAAGGACAAGATGCCCAAGCTCATTCAGATGACGCTGACGAAGGACACGGCTTTCTACCTCGGTCAAGGCATTGAGATAGAATTGATGTTCGTCAATCCGCGCACGACGGACAGCGACGAAATCGGCACGCTGCTGGAATACGTCATCAAGAACATCCGCGACGAACAGAAGGTGGAGCTGGTGGCAGGCTGCACGACGCCGATTGAAAATCCGTGGTACGAGGAACAGCGGAAGCAGGACGAAGCAGAACTCGTGATGTATCAGAAGGCGTACGACGAAGCGTCGGCGGAAGAAAAGAACGCTTACAAGGAACAGCTGGACGAGTTTAAGCTGTACATGGAACAAAGCGCGGAAAGCGATCGTTATACAGTATCGCCGGCGTACATTCAGCGGTATCAGGATGTGATCCTGCCGGCGCTGTACATCGGCAAGCCGACGGTTTTGGACAGCACGGACAACACATCGGGGCTGAAAACGCTGGTGCAGCGGTACATTGACGGGCAGATTACGATTGACCAGTTCATTCGCGAGGCGGATGGGAAGCTGCGGATGATTCAGCTGGAAAATCAGTAAAAGGATTTTCCAGCAGGGCAGATTGTGGTCTGTTCTTAAGGAAGTTGTCGATTGAGCGAGTTCCAGAGGGCTTTCCGGTCGCCCTCTGGACTCCTTCGGTCGCCTCCCATGTTTCTGGGTTTGTTCCGTAACTTTTGACGGATAAACACGCGAAACCTGTATGCAAGTGCGCGCAGCTCAATCGCGCGAAAGGGTCAAGGGAGGAACTCCCTTGTGTCCGTTTCCCGGATAAACACGCGGAACCAGTATGCAAGTGCGCGCAACTCAATCGCGCGAAAGGGTCAAGGGAGGAACTCCCTTGTATTTCACACCGTATGGGCAGGCGGAAAAGACCGCCTGCCTGTGCGTGGTTCAGGAGGAAACATGTTTCGGAAGAAAAAGGTCGTGTGGCTGCTGCTGCTGCCGGGGCTGGCGGGACTGATGCTGTTTTATGTCGTCCCGTTTTTCGGGGGCATCTATTCGTCGCTGATGGACGGGTCGTTCGAGAACCAGTTCGTCGGGCTGGCGAATTACGAGCGGACGCTGCAGAACAGCATGTTCCAGCTGGGACTGAAGAACACATGGGAATTGTCACTGCTGTGCGCGCCGGTGATTTGGCTGCTGGCGTTCCTGCTGGCGGCAATGCTCAAAACGCTCAAAGACCGCTCAACGGCATTCCGAAACATTCTGCTGCTGCCGTATCTGATGCCGTCCTCTGCCATGCTGCTGATTTGGACGCTGATGTTCGACTACGGCGGCGTCATCAACCGCATGGTGACGGCGCTGGGGATGGAGCGCGTGCTGTGGCTGGAGGGTGACGCACTCCGCGTGCCGATTGTGCTGCTGTATATCTGGAAGAACGTCGGGTTCTCGGTTGTGCTGTTCGCGTCGGCGCTGTCGGCGGTGCATCCCTCGCTGTATGAATACGCCGCACTGGAAGGCGCGGGCTGGTGGACGCAGTCGTTCCGCATCACCCTCCCGCAAATTATGCCGACGGCGTTCCTTGTGTTCGTGCTGGCGTGGGTGAATGCGTTCAAAATCTTCAAGGAAGTCTACTTCATCGGCGGTGCGTACCCGTCCAACGCGATTTATACCTTGCAGCACTTCATGAACAACAAGTTCGCCCGTCTGGAATATCAGGATGTGACGACGGCGGCGTACATCTTCGCCGTGGGCGTGATGGTGCTGTTTGCGCTGATGTACCTGAGCAAAGCGGTTCGCTCGCCCAATAACTGAGGACAGGAGGCAGTATGATGGCGCGCAAGAAAAAAATCCACCATCGCCACAACCGCCTGTCCTTCGGCGGAAAGCTGGCGTTTGTGCTGCTGACCATTCTGTCGGCAGTCATCCTTATCCCGATTGTATTTACGTTCTTGTATTCGTTCTTTCCCCAGTCGGAAATCACGGCGTACCTGAAAGGGCGCGGCAGCTACGACACGACGAAGTGGCTGGACGTGCTGTATTCGCCCGCGATGTTTTCGCTCCGGCAGTACTACAAGATTTTTATTGAAGAACCGTCGTATTTGAAGCTGTTCTGCAACAGCATGATGTACACCGGCGCGATTCTGGTCGGGCAGGCGCTCATTGTGCCGCTGACGGCGTACTGCCTGAGCCGCTTCCAGTTCCACGGGCGCGATTTGCTCTTCTTCTGCATTCTGGTTTTGATGATCCTGCCGTTTCAGGTCACGATGGCGCCAAGCGTCACGGTCCTGCGATGGCTGGGCATCATGGAAACACCGTGGGCGGTCATTCTGCCGATGTGCTTTTCGCCCTTCTACATCTTCCTCCTGCGCCAGTTCATGGTGGGCATCCCGAATGAGCTGCTGGAGGCGGGCATGGTAGATGGCGTAGGCCCGGTACGCGGGTTCGTGCATGTGATTCTGCCGGTGTGCAAGCCGATTCTGGGGGCTGCGGCGGCGCTGTCCTTTGCGGACTGCTGGAACATGGTCGAACAGCCGCTGATTTATTTGGCGAACCACACCAACTTGCAGCCACTGTCGGTCATGTTCAACCAGATTAGCACCGACCGGGCGGATGTCGCCTTTGCGGGCAGCGCGCTGTACATCCTGCCGACGCTGCTGATTTATCTGTATTTCCAAGAGGACATCGTCGCGGGCATTCAGCTTAGCGAACTCAAGTGACGGAGGAAAAGGAACGTATGAAGCTTAAACGATTCGCCCTGCGCGGGCTGATTGTGCTGTTCGTGGCGGTGGCGCTGTGCATGTTCTTCGCGCGGACGGTGCAGACCATCACGACGCCGAAGGTACAGCTCGTGCAAAGCACCTCCGGGCGCTTCGAGGACAAAATGACCTTCCGCGCGCAGGTGTATTTCGCGGAGACGGAAGAGTTCACCGTCGAGGAAGCCAAGGACATGAACATCACCGTGGATAAGCTCTATGTTCGCGCGGGCAACTACGTCAAGAAGGGCGACATCATCTTCACGGCGAAAACGCCCTCTTACGAGGAAGAAATCAAGAAGGTTCGCGAAGATTACGACGCGAAGAACAAGGAACTGCTGGAGCTGGACGTCCAGAACCGCAAACTGAGCAAGGAAAGCTACCAGAACACCATGTACCAGCAGCTGCTTGACGCGCAGGACACGCTCAGCGAAGCGACGTATGAGGCGCGCTATGCCGCGGCGAAGGAATCCGTTGTGCTGACGGGAGATGTTTCAACGTGGCAGAGTCAGCTCGCATTGTCCGGTGAGGTGTCCGACGACATCAAAGCCGCCGTCAACAAAGCGCGGACGGCACAGGCTGCCTACGAAGAAGCGCGCGCAGCGTACTTCGCGGTGCTGGACAACAAGAAGCTGAAGGTGTCAGACGATGTGTTCCAGTACATCACCAAGCGCAACGGGCTGATGGAGGAAATCGAGGATTTGAACCAGAAGATGGTGACGCTGACGGTGCTGGAAACGAGCCTGAAGGCAGTTGTTGCACCGCGCGACGGCTACATCATCGAACTGAAAGTGGCGGAAGGCGACACCTACGACGGCACGAAGGTTGCGTATGTGATGAACAAGGAGGACTGCGTGCCGGTGCTGCGCGCGCCGCTTGACAGCAATTCCACGCGCACGATTGCCGACGGGACACGCGCCGAAATCAGCAGCGACAACTACGGCAGCGAGCGCACCAGTGTGGAAAAGACCACCATCGCTTCAGATGGCACGAAGTACCTGCAAATGCCGATGCCGGAAACGTACCTGAGCAGCGATTCCACCGCGATTCGCCGCTTCATGCAGGACGGTGGCGTGGACGTGAAAATCACCTACCGCGCCAAGAGCGCCACAACCCTGCTTGCGCCCAGCTGCGTCCGCTCTGACGGCGAATCGAACTATGTGTACGTCGTCGAGTATTCCGGCGGCGGCTTCCTCTCCGAGAACACGATGAAGGTCAAAAAGACCAGCGTGACCGTCATCGAGCGCAGCGACAGCACGGTCTCCATTCAGGAGGATTTGAGCTATCGCTCCATCGCCGACCGTGAAGACCGCGCACTGGAGGACGGCGCGACGGTCATGGAGTATGTGCAGTGAAGAAGCTGGGGAAATGGTGGCAATGGGCGCTGCTGGCCGCCTTTGCTGCCGCGCTGGTGTTTGGGGCGGTTCAGGCAAAGCAGGTAGGCGACCATCTGCAATACCTTGTGCCCGCGCCCGCCCAGCAGACGGAGGACAATTCCGGCGAGGACGGGGACACAAAAGCAGCCCCGAATCAGCCGATTGCCGATCAGGTGAAGACGCTGGAAAACGCAGCCGGTGAATGGGATACGACGACGATGCTGCGCTGGACAATCGGCGGTGTGATTGAAAAAACGTCGATATCCGGCGGAGACATCTCGTCGGATACGCGCGTGGAGCTGGTCGGCAAATATGGCTTTCAGGTGCGGCAAAAGCTCCTGCGCTACGGGCGATTGCCCTACGAAGAGGAACTGAAGAGCGGACGGAAAGTCGCTGTGCTGGACGAGGACTTGGCGCTGAAGCTGTTCCGCGTCGCCGATCCGCTGGGGCGCAAGGTGTACATCAATGGCGAAAGCTACGAGGTCATCGGCATCGCGCGGCATTCCAAGCGCGTCGGGGAATATCAGGCGTATACGGCGTATATTCCGCTGAACAGTGTGATTGAAACGTCCACAACCGTCGATGCCCTTTTGGTGGAGGCAATCCCGAAGCCGGGGACGGGCGCAAGCGTATCGTTCAAGTCCGTTGTGACGGGCTGGCAGAGCGGCGGCAGCATGTTCGACCTCGGCAAAGAGGGCATGAGCGCGACGCTCTGGCTGCGCGTGCTGCTGTTTCTCATCGGCATGACGGTGCTGCTGCGGTTCATTGCGTTCTTGAATGGGCGCGTGAAGCACTACGGCAAGCGCTATCGGCAGCGGCTGCAAGAAAAGTATGCCATCAGCTTGATGCCGGAGCTGACAGGCGCGGTGCTGCTGTTCATCCTCGGCTACGGGGTATCGGCGATTTTCGCGGCGCTGCTGATGAACTACATCATTCAGCCGGTATACACCTTCCCGGAGTGGATTCCGACGGTGCTGGTGGAGTGGAAGGATATTGCAAAGGCATTCTGGAACGTATGGCAGGACACGGCGGTGATGCAGGAACTGCGCACGCCGGAAATCCTGCGGCTTCGCTGGCTGGCGCTGCTGGTGCAGGGCTGCTCGGCGGGCGCGGGGGCACTGCTGGGCATCCTCTACGGGCGGATGCGCTCGTCCCGTCAGCTGGTGGCAGACAGCGTGAATGCGCTGTATCATCAGGGTGCGACAGTCTCCGTCATCCACACGCGCAAGGTGATTGACATGACCGATTTGGGCTACGTCATCACGCTGGATGGCGAAATTATCCCGCGCCGCGCCAAAACCGTGCCGATGGTACGCATCATCAACGCGGAAGCGATTCTGCGGCAGATGCCCGCCGGCAAGCGCGACGGCGCGTTCGTTCTGGAAGTGGTGGATGAGCAGATTCCCGCGAACAACGCGCGCTGGCTCATCACCTGTCAGGACGGCGAAAAGACGATTGTCGAAGCGAACCGCGACTGGGACATTCAGCTGCCCATTGCCGTGCTGACCCGAATCGTCTACGGTACGCAGACCTTTGCGGACTTCCTTGAATGCAACGCGGGTTACGACATGCGGATGCGTTCGCCCGCCATGGACGGCATGTTCGGCCACCACTTGACGATTGATGGGGGAGAAAAGTAAACCGATACGGCAAGAGCCGCTGCACAAAGGGACGTGCAGCGGCTCAATTTGGGTTTTCCACGGAATCTTGGGGAGCAAACAAGGGCTTCGGCGAAGCGCCAAAAAGCTGCACGCGGAAGGAGCAAGGAAGCGAGACCAACTCAATCGCGCAAAAGGGTCAAGGGGGGACTTCGTCCCTTTTCGTCTGTCCCTTGCAGGGTGCAGGGACAGCGTCCCTGCTGGGGGTTGGGGCAACGCCCCAACTCCCGCTCGTGCCGCCCGCTATGCCAAACGCGCTCAAGTATGCCCCCTTAGTCGCAGGCAGCGAAGCGTCCCTGCGCACTAATTCCCGCGTCCGCAGACGCGGAATCCCCTTGCCCCTCATAATACTATTTTCAAATTCACCTGCACCTCCCCAAGATTCCGTGAAGAACCAGAAAAAAACCGGGCAGGTCAGTCCATGCCGACCCGCCCGGTTGATTCCTATTATCGTGATTACTCGCCCAGCGCGTATTCCGCCGCTTCTTCGCCCGCAATGCGGCCGAAGACCACGAAGTCCGCCACAGCGTTGCCGCCCAGACGGTTCGCACCATGCACGCCGCCGGTCACTTCGCCCGCCGCGTACAGACCCGCAATCGCCGTGCCGTCGGCCTTGAGGACTTCGGTGTCCGTGTTAATCACCAGACCGCCCATCGTGTGATGGACGCCCGCCGTCACCTTGATGGCATAGTACGGCGCGGTGTTCAGGGGCTGTGCGAAGGAAGTACGGCCGAAATCCGGGTCGTTCTTCGCTTCGACGTAGGTGTTCCAAGTGTTCATCGTTTCCGCGAAGGTCGCCGCGTCCACGCCCAGCGCTTCCGCCAGTTCTTCATAAGTGTTGCCCTGGAAGACGAAGCCGCGCTTGACATAGCCCGCGATGACCGAGGACTTGTCCAGCATCGCCTGATCGACCACCAGATAGCTGTAAGAGCCGGGCTGCGCGATTTCCGCCGCGCTCACCACGTCACGCGTGCCAACTTCGTCGATGAAGCGCTTGCCCTCGGCGTTAATCAGCACAGCGCCGTCGCCGCGCAGACCTTCGGTAATCAGCGCCGCGGTGTCAAACTGCACGGTCGGGTGAATCTGAATCTGATCCATGTCCACCGTCGCCGCGCCCAGCGCCTGCGCCATTTCGATGCCCTGACCCTGCGCGCCCGCCGCGTTCGTGGTCATGAAGCCCTTGAGCGCGGGCACGAGTTCCGCCACCATGTCCAGATTCGCGCCGAAGCCGCCCGTTGCCAGAATGACCGCCTTCGCGTTCACGGTTACTTCGTTGCCCGTCGCGCCGACTGCCTTCACGCCGACTGCCTTGCCGTTTTCATCGGTCAGGATGGTCGTCGCGGTGGTTTCCAACTGAATGGAAATCTTATCGTTTTCTTCGCAAGCCTTTTCCAGCAGCGGAATCATGTAGGAGCCAACCGCGATGGTCTTGCCTTCCGCATTGACCGGGCGATGGATACGCTTGACGGACGCGCCGCCGAAGCTGCCCACGCTGGTCAGATTAATGCCGTATTTCTTCAGCCATTCAACGCCGTCCGCCGATTCGTCCGCCAGTTCTTCGACCAGTTCGGGATTGTTGATGCCCTTGCCGCCGATCATGGTGTCCAGTTCCATCAGCTCGTCGCTGTCGAAATAGCCAACCGGGTTTGCCTGATAGTCCGCCCACTGCTTTTCGACTTCTTCCGCCAACTTGGTGATGGTCACGTTGTCGGCATAGGTCGTGCGCGCAGTCTTCAGCGTCTTTTCCACGCCAGCGGATTCGCCGAATTCGTTTTCATCCTGTGCGGGAGTATCCGCCGCGTTCATGCCGCCCGTCGCGCGGACAGAGTTGCCGCCGACAGCCGCCTGACTTTCCAGAATGATGACGTCCGCGCCCTTTTCCGCCGCCGTCAGCGCCGCGGTCATACCCGCGCCGCCCGCGCCGATAATCACGATATCCGTGTTATAGGTGGCGTCATCCGCCTTCGCCGCTTCGGTCGCCACATAGGTAGACCACTTTACCGTGTCCAGACCCGCCGCCGTGACGGCATCCAGCACAGCCATCTTGATTGCTTCGGACGTCATCGTCGCGCCGGAAACGCCGTCCACGTTCGCAGACTGCGCCGCCATGATGCGGCCCGGCATCGCCTCCACAGCAGCATCCGCAATGCCCGCCGTGTCGCCGTTCTTCGTCACTTGAATGTCCGTTACCACACCGTTTTCATCCACGGTCACGCTGACTTCGATGGCGCCCTTGCCGCCGATTTCGCTGTCACCCACGCCCGTGTACGTTCCCGCTTCCGCCATTGCGAAGCTGCACATCGTCAGCAGCATTGCAAGGCAGAGCAGCACGGAAGTCAACTTAGAAAGCATCGTTTTCATGCGCGTACCTCCTTGTTTTGCCATTTCCTTGAATGGCACAATTATGATACCACATTCCGCACCGCAGTTCAAGGGCTCTTGTCAATTTTTTAACACGGAAATTGAAAATTTTCGTGATTTTCGCTGATTTTCGCGTTGGAATAAAAAGAGACTGCGGAGCAAGAGCGCGCCGCAGTCTCTTTGCGTTATTCCGGGAAGTTGACGTATTCCGTTTGGATGAACAGATAATTGCCCTGATAGCAGACGATTGTCCAATCGCCCGCCGGATTCTGCTGAATCACCTGCACTTCGTCTCTGTAATGGACTTGCGCGACAGGTGTCGCATTCGCATCCGGCGCGATATACAGCGGCGCGCCTTCCTCCGGCGCATTGCAGACAGCGGAAGTCAGCAAATCTGAAAATTGCAGCGGCACATCCGCAAACTGAAATTCATCGACCCCAAAGTTCGCCTTGCCGTACATATATACATGATACGTTGATGTGTATCCGCCCGAATAATAGCTGTAAAGTTCAAATCCACGGTCATTTATAAACTCGATTGAGACAGAAGGCGATTCCCAGACGCCACCGTCAAGATAATGCAAGTCATCGAACATGGATTCAAATTCGGTGTACAAAGTCAGCGAAAGTACATAGACCTTTCCCTCCGCATCCAGATAGTCGAAATACACCGTGTATTTCGTATCCGACGACGACACATTCTCGTCCATCGAGAAGTTGCGGATGGTCAGCTCCGGGCGGGTGAGCGCCTTGTCATTGCAGACGTCCACTTTCCATTTGCCATTGACCTTTTTGAGGATAATCAGCTGCATCGCGTCGTCTTTCCGCGCCACCACGGGGTACAGCTTGACGTTTTTCAGGAACGAATTGGAAGACATTTTCGTGTCCTCTTCCCGTGGATTCGGCTGATAGAGCGTCCATCCCTTGCCGATTTCCTTCTCCACGACCTGAATCAGCGTTTTGTTCGTCAGCTTGGTCATCCAGTCCGATGATGATGCCGTGCCGTCCGCCAGCGCGCACGAAAGGCTTGTCAGCAGCAGTGCCGCCGCCAGCAGAAACGTCAAAATCCGCTTCATTTGCTTTCTCTCCTTACCCCCACGGCACATACTCATATTCCATGTATGCCACTTCGCCCGCGTCGTTCAGCGCAATCCGCACCGTGATGAACCAGAAGTCGAACGCTGCGTCCTCCTGCGAAACATCATACGCAAAGACGATTTCGCCGCTTTCGGGCGCTGTGCCATCCAGATACGCGCTGATGTACCACGCCCGCAAGTCGGTCACGGGAATCATCCGCATGTCTGCATCCGTCATGCTGCTCAGCATCATAGCGGAAAAATCCGCCGCCAGCGGGAACGTCACCGTCTGCCCGTTATTGGCATACTCGCCCGTTTCGCAGTCGTCGTCTGTCACAACCCGCTCGAAGCGCCCCGTCACCGCCGTGACGCAGTGGTTCTCGTCCTCCTGCCACTTGACGATTTCAAACAGGTCGTAGGTGTTCCCAGACGCATCGGTGCAGGTGTAGAACGTCGGCTGCGCGGACACCGGCAGAGGAATCTCCTGATAGACTGTCTCCGCGCTTCCGGCCATCCCTGTCATCAGCACCATTGCCGCCAGCATCATCAAAATCCGCTTCATGATAGTTGCCTCCTTCGTCTGCGGCTTTCGCCTTGTTATTGCTATTGTATCATCTTCCATGGAAAAAAGGAAGCGGCGAATTGTAACAGTTTTCCTTGACTAATCAACATTTCGGGTATATAATAACCGCTCATGGCATACAGGAAACTGGGGGATGAGTGACATGTCGATTTGGGAAATTCTGCTCCTTGGCGTCGGATTGAGCATGGATGCGTTCGCGGTGTCCATCTGCAAGGGCTTGAGCGTGAAGAAAGTCAAATGGCAGCATCTGCTGTGCGTGGGCGCGTATTTCGGCATTTTTCAGGCCCTGATGCCGACACTGGGGTACTTCCTCGGCACGACGTTCTCCAATCTGATTGACCAGTTCGACCATTGGGTGGCGTTCATCCTGCTGGCGATTATCGGCGTGAACATGGTGCGCGAGGCGCTGAGCAAGGACGAGGATGAAACCAATGACGATTTCGGCTTCAAGACGATGCTGCTGCTGGCGATTGCCACGAGTATTGACGCGCTGGCGGTCGGCGTCACCTTCGCGCTGGAAGGCACGGATATCGCCCTCGCAGCCTGCCTGATTGGTCTGACGACGTTCACACTCTCGCCCATCGGTCTGCTGGTCGGCAACCGCTTCGGGCTGCGCTACAAGAGCAAGGCGGAGCTGGTCGGTGGTCTGGTGCTGATTGGCATCGGCTTGAAGATTCTGCTCGAAGGGCTGGGGCTGTTTGGGTAAAATGTTGCTGGGGAAGCACGTGAAATGCTTCCCCGGCTCTTTTCTTTATCCGATTGTTCCCTCTCCCGTCGCGTCATCCACCCACACGACCGTCTGGTATTTATGCTGCACATAAACCACCACCGACCAACGCGCCGTCTCCGGGTCATATTGGCAAGAGTAAGATGCTTCCTGTTCCCCTGTATTGAAGCCGCTCGCAGACAGTGTGCGCACTGCAATCGCCTGCACATCATCCGCGGAAAGGTTCGTCAGGTTCGCGGACTGCACAAAGCCGCGCATCGGCTGGGTATTCGCCGCGTTCCATTCCACATACGTCCATGTCCCCATCGTCGCTAAGCGGGTCACTTCCGTATTCGCAGGAATCGCCGAAATCGCCGCGGCGGAGAACAGCGGGTCATCCGTCAAGTTGCTTGAAACCTTCGTCCACACCTGCGCTTGACTAAACTGCATATCGCTGACATTCGCATTCTTCGGCAGTGCGCTCTCCTGAATCCAGCCGATGCGCATGTGATCGCTGGTAATATCGTACTGAAGCATAATCCAGCCATTTTCCCTGCCGAACACCTGAATCCAGTCGTTTGTGGATACCGCCGCCTTGCCATTGCCGCCGCGGAAGTAGTTTTCGCCGGGTCCAGAATAGACGGCGTATTTCTTGTTTGACGTGAACTTGATGTTCTGCGGCTGGGGCAGGCTGTATTCGCCCGCCGACTGCGGAATATCCGGCGGCAGTGACAGCTGCGCCCGCGCCTTTTCCGGCGTCATCGGGATGTTGTCCAGCGAAAACTCCGCGAACGATGTCGGCGGCGTTACGCCCTCCACCGTGGTTCGGGTCGATTTGCTTCCGCCGTCGGTGTATACAATCTTCAAGTACTCGATTTTGTTCTCATAAGGAAAAATCCCCATTGATACACCGTCTTTTTCCCAGCCGATTTCCGTCACATACCAGTCATTGTTTTTCTTCGTCACGGTAATGTCGAAAACGGGATTGTAGCTGCTCTTATCGTTGTAATAAAGGTAATAGATGCCGTATGCTTCGGTGTAAACCGTTGGAATCCATTCTCCCTGCTTCACAACGCCGCTGGATTGCCTTTTGAGCGCCCATTTACCCGATGCGTTTTTCTCAAAGATGCACAGGACATTCTTCTTCTCGCTGTGCATGAGAACAAACGCTGCCGAAAACCCGTGTTCGTCATACCAAGCGCACGCATCGTAACCATCCTCCGTCAGTTGGCTTCCATAATTCACGCGTCCGATTTCATACGACGACCACGCCGAGCCGTTCAGAATTTGCTTGATGCCATCGGGCAGCGTCGCGGCGTTTCCCGAATCCGCACTGGCAACCGACAACATCATCAGCATTACCATCCCCAAGACCATCAGCAAATTCTTTTTCATGGCAAATCCTCCATTTCCGTTTTGCCGTTTCATCCATATCAACGATTCACTTTCCACCTTTCTTCCAGCCAATCAAATTTTTTCGTTTTTCTTCGCGAAAAAGGCACTTTTCTGCCGCAATTCACGAAAAATTTTCCCCTTAGTCAAACATTCCCGGTGGAAAATACGTCTAAAGTGTTGTACAATGAAAGCACCTGTTATTGTGCGCGGAAGGGAGGCGGTCGGCGTGTGGAAGCGGCTGATGAGCGTGCTGCTCGTCGTGTTGTTGTGCTGCCCGATTTTCGCCGTCCGCGCGGAAAAAATTACGGCGAATGGGCGCGTCAACCGCGCGCTGCTCGTGGGCTGCGACCGCTTCCTCACCCAGACCGACACCACCCCCTCCTCCCGCAATAACGTCCTGCGCATGGCGGATGCCCTCTCCGGCGGCACGCTTAACATGCAGACCCTCGTCACCCGCGAAGACGGGCTGTCCTCCGCGTCCGCGCTTGTCGCCCTCATCCGCGAAACCTTTTCTGGTGCGGACGCGGACGACGTCAGCTACTTCTACATTAGCACCCACGGGCTGTGGAACACCGCCGTGAACGGGCTGATGACGCTCCTGCTCTCCGACGGCGAATCCGAGGAGGGCATTACGGCGTATGAGCTGCGCCGCGTGTTCGACACGATTCCCGGCAAAAAGGTGCTGCTGCTGGACGCATGCCACTCCGGCGCAATGATTGGCAAAGGTGTGGAGAAATCGTTCGAGAACCTGTTTGCGGGCGATAATTACTATGTCGTCTGCTCTTCCGGCGGCGAGGAGGAAAGCTGGTACTGGTCGGGTGAAGTCAGCGGCGAGCGGCTGGCGGGCGCGGGGTACTTCTCCGGCGCGCTGGCGGATGCGCTCTCCCGCACGGGCAGCTTCGGCGCGGATGAGAATCGCGACGGTGCTATCACCCTGACCGAACTTCGCCGCCGCCTGCTGCAAAGCCACGGCGCATCCACCGTCCGCACCTATCCGGAGGACAGCGATTTTGCCCTCTTCTCCTACGACTTGTCTGCCGTCAGCAGCCGTCGGCGCGAGACAAGCATCGAGGGCATCACCTTCAGCGGCGATACGCTCTCCGCTGATGCGCCCGTAATTGATTTTTCCTTCAACGTTGTCCGCACGGCGCAAGTTGCCTATCAGCTGGTCTATCGCCGTCAGGGCATCTGGGATTTTGACCAATCCACGCTGATTTACGACAACAACGGCGATTTCGGCAGCTACGCCATTGCCGGACGAACCCTATCCCCCGGCTTGAAGGAGCGCTCCATCACCCTGAACACCGCCGATGCGCAGTCCTCCGGCTATGTTCTCTTGCAGATTCTGGTGATTGAAAAGGGTCTGCCGAGCGTCGTCTGGTCGAAAGTCCTCTGCGTTCCGCCAACGACGGACGACCCGCAACTGCGTGTGCATGTGCAGGACACATTCTGCCCCGAAAGCGGCGAAGAATTGACCTTTGTGGTGTATCATGGCGTTCCATGCGAACTAACGGTGACGATTGAGGATGAAGCCGGGCAGACGGTTCGCCGATTGTCGTCACGGCAGGCATCACGCCCGGAGCAGCTGAGTGCACCGGGGTCGACGTTCTGCTGGAATGGGACGGATTCGCAGGGAAAGCTGGTGAATGCGGGTCTGTATCGAGTGCGCGTGAAGGCGTATGTTGGGACAGAACGGTATGAGGTGGAGAGCGGATGGATTTCACTCACGGAAATGGTTGGATAAAAAAAGGATAAACACGCGGGCAAAGCATGGAAAGGAAGCCGACTCAATCGCGCGAAAGGGTCAAGAATCCGGATGATGATATAATGGAAGCAAACAGGGCGGAAAGCCCGAA
>FR899788.1 GCA_000437595.1 Faecalibacterium sp. CAG:74
CGCCTCCGCAGAGGCGAAACCCTCTGCAACAAGAGCAATCAGCCACAAAAGAGAAGAACGCAAAAATCCTCCGAAGGAAAGTGACGAGCAATGCCGCAGGAAACCCTTCTGACCGCCGCGAATCCCCCCGCGCCGCTGGCGGAGCGCCTTCGCCCGCAGAACCTCGATGAATTTGCCGGACAGGAGCATCTGCTCGGCAAGGGAAAGGTTCTGCGCCGCATGATTGAGGGCGATTTGGTGTCCTCTATGATTTTCTGGGGGCCGCCGGGCGTGGGGAAAACCACGCTCGCGCAGATTATCGCCCATCAAACCAAGAGCCACTTCATCAACTTCTCCGCCGTCACCAGCGGCATCAAGGAAATCCGGCAGGTGATGGAGCAGGCGGAAAGCGACCGGCATTTCGGCGTCCGCACAATCGTGTTCGTGGACGAAATCCACCGCTTCAATAAGGCGCAGCAGGACGCTTTCCTGCCCTACGTCGAAAAGGGGAGCATTATCCTCATCGGCGCGACGACCGAAAACCCGTCCTTTGAGGTCAACAGCGCCCTGCTGTCGCGCTGCCGCGTGTTCGTGCTGCGCGCCCTGACGGAGGAAAATGTGCTGACGCTGCTGCACCGCGCCCTGCGGGACGAACGCGGCTTCGGCGGACAGAAAATCGACATGGCGGAGGATTTGCTGCGCGCAATCGCGGTTTTCTCCAACGGCGACGCGCGAACCGCCCTCTCGACGCTGGAAATGGTCATCCTCAATGCTGATTTAGACGAAAACGGTCTTGCGCATGTGACGCAGGAAACCGTCGCGCAGTGTACGTCGCGGCGGTCGCTGCTCTACGACAAGAAGGGCGACGGGCATTACGACCTCATCAGCGCGCTGCACAAGTCTATGCGCAATTCCGACCCGGATGCGGCGGTGTACTGGCTGGCGCGGATGCTGGAAGGCGGCGAAGACCCGCTGTATATCGCGCGGCGCGTTGTTCGGTTCGCGAGCGAGGACATCGGGCTGGCGGATTCGCGCGCGCTGGAAACGGCGGTCGCGGCGTATCAGGCGTGTCACTTTCTGGGGATGCCGGAATGCACGGTGCATCTGACGCAGGCGGTGGTGTACATGGCGATGGCGCCGAAATCGAACGCGTTGTATGTGGCGTATGAGACGGCGAAAAAGGATGCGCAGGAGCAAATCGCAGAGCCTGTGCCGCTGCAAATCCGGAATGCGGAAACCAGCTTGATGAAGAACCTCGGCTATGGCAAGGGCTATGTGTACGCGCACGACACGCAGGAGAAGCTGTCCGCGATGACGTGCCTGCCGGATTCGCTGCAGGGGAAGCGGTACTACCAGCCGACGGAGCAGGGGAACGAGGGGCGGTATAAGCAGCGGCTGGAAGAAATTTTGAAGTGGAAAGAGGAGCATAGGGGAAAGTAAGCGGAAAATCCCCCCCAAAAAAAACAAAAAGAGCCTTGCAGGAGCATCACACGCTGCAAGGCTCTTTTGTATGGAGCGACTGGAAGCACACACCCAATCACAGTTTCTTTTTGAGGAGAATTATCTCTTCTGTTCGGGATTCTTCCACAAATCCGTGTTTCAGAAAAAGGCTGACAGCCGGGTTGTCGATGGCAATATCATCATACAGAACGGAAACGCCGTTGCTTTTCGCCGCGGAACACAGCAAATCCAATGCTTCGCCGCCATAGCCTCTTCTTCTGTATTTCGCATAAATCATGACGTTGGCTATTTCCTGCTGCATTTCGGCATCATAGTGATAGGCAATTTCGCCAACAAACTGACCATCTTCGTTTTTGAGATACCTGTAATACCGCTTGCCATCAGGGTCAGCAATCCAGCAATCGTACCAGCCGCGCCATTTATCTTCCCCAAAGGGAATTGTCCCGCCCCATGCGTGATTGTAAGACATGGTATCTTCATCCGCCAGCATCATTTGCCGAAACCACAAGTCCTCATATTTTGGCTCATACAGCGTCAGCATATTGACCTCCTGATGATGACTGTATTTCCAGATGGAAAGGCAAGAAAAAATCCGAACCCGCTTCCAATTGGAAAGTCAGATTCGGATTCTTCATGTCGTGCCGGAAGTGGGACTTGAACCCACACGACATCGCTGCCAACGGATTTTGAGTCCGTCGCGTCTGCCATTCCGCCATTCCGGCAAGCACAAAGCAGTATAGCATAAAATCGGCGGTTTTGCAAGCGGTTTTGCGCGGCGGAGGAAAATTTTCGGATTTTTGATGGGCAGCGAAAGAAAAGGACTGCCCCGTTTTGCAGGACAGTCCATCGGAATTACTTCCGCAGGGTGATGACGATGTGGCGCTTGGGTTCTTCGCCCTCGGAGTGGGTGTCCACCAGCTCGTTGGGCTGGAGCGCGGAGTGAATCACGCGGCGCTCGTAGGGGTTCATGGGCTCCAGAGAAACCTTGCGGCCCGTCTTGACGGCGCGGTTCGCCATGCGGTTCGCCAGACGAATCAGCGTGTCTTCGCGCTTGGCGCGGTAGTTCTCCGTGTCCAGCGTGACGCGGGTGTAGTGATCCTGCCCCTTGTTGATGCGCAGGCTTGTCAGGTACTGGAGGGCGTCCAGCGTCTCGCCGCGGCGGCCAATCAGGATGCCCAGCGTGTCGCCCGTCATCTGCGCGAAGATGTTGTTCTCCGCGTCCGTACCCATCGCGACGGTCACGTCAACGCCCATCAGGTGGGTCAGCTCCTTGAGGAAGCTCTGCGCCTGACCGACGGGGGAGGCGGGGTCAATCTGCTCGTCGGGAATCATGGTGACGACGGGCTTTTCCAGCGGGGCAGCGGGAGCCTTCGGGGGAAGGGGCTTGCGCTCCGGCTTCGGGGCGGATTCGCCCTCCGCCTTGGGCTGACGCGGCTTGTCCTTCTTCGGGCGGTCATTGCGCTTGCGCTGCACGGGCGCGGGACGCTCGGCGGCATCAGCAGCAGGGGCGGCATCCGTCGCAGCGGGAGCAGCTTCCACAGCGGGCGCTTCCATCGGGGCTTCGACCTTCGCTTCCACCTTCACCTCGGCGGGCTTTTCCTGCACGGGCTTGGGCTGTGCGGGCTTCGGCTGCGGCTTGGGCTGGGGCTTTGGCTGCACCGGCTTGGGCTGCGGTTGCGGCTGGGCAGCGGGCTTGGGCGCTTCCACCTTCACGGAGGACAGCAAATCCGCCAGCGGATCGTCTTCTTCGACTTCCTCTTCCACCTCATGGAGCGTCAGGCGGAGCTTGCAGGGCTTTGAGCCGAAGAGCCCGAACAGCCCTTTGCTGCCTTCTTCCAGCGTTTCCACGGTGACATCGGAGATGGTGGCGTGCAGGGCGTTCAAGCCGTTCTGCAGGGCCTCTTCGTAGTTTTTGCCAGTAGCTTCGTAGGTTTTCATGATTGCTCTCCTATCACTTCAACGAACAGGTATTACTTCAGCGAACCGGTATTCTTGTTGGGGTTGGCGGCTTCGAGGGCTTCCTTGCGGTCAAGGTACATATTGATGCCCTTGGTCTGCACGATGGCAATCACGTTCGAGGCGACCCAGTAGAGGGCAAAAATCGCGTTGTAGTTGAAGCACAGAATCAGCGTGAAGATGGGGAAGAAGTAGTTCATGAACTTCATGCTGTTCTGCGCCTGCTGGGCCTGCGCGTCATCCGCGGCGGGGGTCTGCGCCGTGCCGGTGAGCTTTGTCATCAGGAACTGACCGCCGGCGGCGAGAATCGGCAGGATGAAATAGCCGTTGTAGTTCACGAAAATGTGGATGTTGAACAGCGGAATGGTCAAGTCGCTGTAGTACTTGACGTGCTCCATATAAGCGGGCAGCTGCTCCATGGTAGTGTAGATGGTCTGAATCGTTGTGTTCAGCGCATCGCCGGCAAAGGATTCCGCCGTCAGCGCAAGGCCCTTATCCGCCAGCAGAGCGAGCGTCTCCTGCGGCAGCTTGTTGAACACGGCAAGCCATTCGTTTGTGGCGATTTGACGCAGAGAATCAAGATTCGGCCAGGCCGCCGCGAAGGGGGAGTCCGGCATCCATACGTTCTTGACCCACAGCCACGAATCCAGCGCCGGATTGCCCGAAGCGATGATGTCGAACGCCTGCTGTGCCAGATGCTCGTTGGCGACCATTCTCATGGCGGTGAACATCGCGAAGAGGATCGGGAGGCTGATCAGCATCGGCAGGCAGGAGGAAAGGGGATTGACGCGCTGCTCGCGGTAGAGCTCCTGCAGCTTTTTGTTCATCTTGTCCGGGTCTTTTTCGTATTTCTTCTGGAGTTTTGCCTGCATGGGGGCAATCTTCTGCATCTTGCGCATCCCGACACGGCTCTTGTAGTCGAACGGCATGACGATCAGACGCACCAGCAGCGTGAACAGCACGACCGCCCAGCCGTAGTTGCCCACGAAGCCGTAAATCCATTCCAGTATGGTCTTCAGAAATTCGTTGATGCCCATGAGTTCATTCCTTTCTTAATGTGGTACAGGGGTCTTCGGGAACGGGATCATAGCCGCCTTTGGAGAACGGATTGCAGCGCAGGACGCGCCATGCCGCCAGCCGCGCCCCCTTGACAGCCCCGTAGCGCTCGATGGCGGTTTGCGCGTACTGGCTGCAAGTGGGCGTATAGCGGCAGCGCGGGCCGCCCTTATAGGGGCTGATGGCGCTGCGGTAGAACTGAATCCCCCAGAGCAAGGCGCGTTTCATGGCGCATCTGGGCTTTTCGGCTGTGTTGGAAGAGCACCGTGCTTTTTCAGCAGGTAGCGCACGTCCTTCTGCAGCGAGGAAAAGCTGGCAGTAGCGGCTGAGGGTCTGGCGACGACGACGTACAGGCCGCTTTTCACATCCCCCAGATAGGGCCGGAAGCATTCGCGCAGGCGGCGCCTGACCTTATTGCGGGTCACAGCGTTGCCAACCTTCTTGCTGACGGAAAAGCCGACCTTCATGCCCCGCCCTTTGGCGACGAGCATGACCAAATCCCGACAAGCGGCGCTCCGTCCACGGTGGTAGACATATTGGAACGCCTTGTTTTTTTGCAGCCGATAGCGTCTTTCCATTGGGTTACAGTCCTCTGTTCTCGATTGAATGATGGGCGTATGATGCTGTTTCCGGATGCGAATGCGCAAGCAGATGGCGCAGGTGAATCCGGAAACAGTATGAACCCGAAGTAAAGGAAAAGCGCGCCCGGAAGCGTACCTCGCGGGTACATCGGGCGCGCTTCATCCACGAATGGAGCGCGGATTGTCATTGGACAATCCTGCTGTCCTGTGGCGTCTGGCACATTCAGCGTCTCTGAATAAGCCTGAAAGAAAATTCTCTCAATCAGACGGTCAGGGACTTGCGGCCGCGACGACGACGGGCGGAGAGCACGCGGCGACCGTTCTTGGTGGCCATACGCGCGCGGAAGCCGTGCACTTTGCTGCGCTGACGCTTCTTGGGCTGGTAGGTACGGAACATGTTCAACACTCCTTACAAATCAAATTTCGTAACCGGAGGACAGACATCCGCCGGGGTGCTACAATACAGCCTTTACAGTATATCGGATTTTCTTCGCTTTGTCAAGGCTTTGCCGGGGACTTTTTCAGCTTTCGCGCCTTTTGGGAGCGGGATTTTTTGCCCGCCGTTTGGGCGAAATGGGATTACTTCTTCAGAATCTCCACCATTTCGGCGGGGGGAACGGTTTCTTCGGGCAGCACCGCCTTAAACGGCAGTCCGCGCTCCAGCTTGCTGCGGACGAGGAACATCCGAATCGCCGTGGGCAAATCCAGACCCAGCATTTCGTAGATCTCCGAAACTTCCTCCTTCAGCTTTTTATCGACACGCACCTGAACCAATACTTGCTCTGCCATAAGAGTACCTCCTAAATTGCATTGATAGTCAATACAAGAATATGCTTTCTGCATCTATATTATACAGCATTTCAATACAAATTGCAAGAGGGCGAATTTCGCTCCTGCGCAGCTTGACACAGGAAATCATGGCGCGTGAACGAAAGCAGACATCATCAGCAGACAGAGAAAACGTATTTTTTGCGGAAAAGTGATGGAAAGTGCGAGATTTCCGCTTTACAAGCACGGCAAAGTGTGCTATACTGTCCCGCGGTACTCAAAGCAATCCTTTAATCCCAGCACGAGAGGCTGGAAAGGCACGCAGCGAACCGACAGAAACAGAGCTGCCTGCGCCCGACCGCGCGGTCAGACTGAATATGCGAAACATTGCGCCTTTTCCTGCGGCATCCGACGGGAAAGGCGCTTTCTTTTTGGCAAAATGCCGCTGATTTGCCCCAAAGCACGCGGGGAAAATCAGCAGAGGAAAAAAGAGGAGGATTCCGACGATGATGAACATGCAGGCAGGCATTCCGAAAGCCCAGCTGATGGCGGGCGACGCGATGAACCGCGCCCTGACGCGCATGGCGCACGAGATGATGGAGCAGCTGATGCCGCTGGAAAACGTGGTGCTGGTGGGCATTCGCCGCCGCGGGGTGCCGCTGGCGCAGCGCTTGTCGGACATCATCGAGAAGTACGAACATGTGCGCATTCCGGTGGGCGAAGTGGATATTGCCATGTACCGCGATGACCGCGATCCGGCGCAGCTGAACGTTGAGGTGCAGGAAAAGCACCTGCCGGTGGACGTGACGGGCAAGGTGGTTGTACTGGTGGACGACGTGCTGCACACGGGACGCACGGTTCGCGCCGCCATGGATGCGATTCTTGACCAAGGCCGTGCCGCGCGCATCTGCCTGGCGGTGCTGATTGACCGCGGTCATCGCGAGCTGCCCATCCGCGCGGACTTCGTCGGCAAGAACGTCCCGACCTCGAACAACGAGCAGATCGGTGTCCAGATGGAAGAAATCGACGGCGGCGACGGCGTTGCCCTCTACGACGGGCGGATGAATAGGTGACCCAAGGGGCGCTGCCCCTTGACCCCGCAAGGGAGTTCCTCCCTTGACCCTTTCGCGCGATTCAGTTGGTCGCATTTGCATACAGCTTCCGCGTGTTTATTGGGGGGGAACGTGGGTATCCGATAATTTGATTGTACTCCGCACAAGCGGATTTGCAATAATCGCCTTCATTTGAAAGCGGTTGACAACAGCATATATGGAGGAAGGACGGAATCACATGACCAATCAGAAACTTTCCCCGGCGAAGTTCACTCTGCTGGGTTTCCAGCACATGTTCGCCATGTTTGGCGCAACCGTGCTTGTGCCGACCTTGACAGGCCTGTCTGTCAGCGCAACCCTGCTCTTTGCGGGTCTGGGCACGCTGTTGTTCCACCTCATCACGGGCGGCAAAGTCCCTGCGTTCCTCGGTTCGAGCTTCGCGTTCCTCGGCGGCTATGCGGCGGTGAAGGCAATGCCGCAGTTCGCGGACGGCACGATGAACTGGATTCCCTACGCTGGCGTGGGCGTGGCGGTCGCGGGTCTGATTTACGTTGTTGTCGCGGGTCTGTTCAAGATCTTCGGCGCGCAGAAGGTCATGCGCTTCTTCCCGCCGATTGTCACCGGCCCCATCATCATCTGCATCGGCATGATTCTGGCGAACTCCGCCATCAACAACTGCTCCAATAACTGGCTCATCGCGATTCTGGCGGTGGTCATCGTGGTGGCGTTCAACATCTGGGGCAAGGGCATGTTCAAGATTATCCCGATTCTGCTGGGCGTGGTCGGTTCTTACGCCGTTGCGGCGGTGACGGGTCAGGTGGACTTCACCCCCGTTAAGGAAGCGGCTTGGCTGGGTCTGCCCTTCCAGTGGAAGGATACCGCCTTCTCCCTCTTTGGCGGCTGTGACGGCACGCTGCTGCTGAACTGCATCATCACCGTTGCCCCGATTGCGCTGGCGACGATGATGGAGCACATTGGCGATATGTCTGCTATCTCCTCGACGGTCGGCAAGAATTTCATCGAAGATCCGGGTCTGCACCGTTCTCTGCTGGGCGACGGTCTGGCGACGACGATGGCGGCGCTCTTCGGCGCTCCGGCGAACACCACGTACGGCGAGAACACCGGCGTGCTGGCGCTGACCCGCGTCTATAACCCGGCGGTTGTCCGCATGGCAGCAGTGCTGGCGGTCGTATTCTCTTTCTGCCCGAAGTTCGCGGAGCTGATTCACTGCATGCCCGCGGCGACCATCGGCGGCGTGTCGCTGATTCTCTACGGCATGATTTCCGCGGTCGGCGTGCGCAATGTGGTTGAAAACCAGGTGGACTTCGCGAAGAGCCGCAATGTCATCATCGCGGCGGTGATTATGTCCCTTGCGCTGGGCATCAACTTCTCCAACGCGGGCGCGATTGTGTTCACCGTTGGTCAGGTGACCATCAGCCTGTCTGGTCTGGCGGTGGGGTGTCTTGTCTGTGCTCTCCTTTACGCGCGGGTTGCTCGGGCCTGGTCGGCATCCTGCTGAACGCGGTGCTGCCGGGCAACGACTATGTCTTCGGCAAGAGCGAACAGGGCGATCAGGCGGTCAACTTCAAGGTGTAATGATACTACTTTCTGCATTCGCCTGCGCCATCTGCTTGCGCCTTTTCCCCGCTGACGTCCGCTCGTTCCATTTAGCGTAGCGCTGCTACGCTGCATTTCACTCGCGTTAGTCAGCGTGAAAAATTCGCGGCGCATCTCGGCACATTCTCATTTGAAAATAGTATTATAATAGTAGTAATTCCTCAAAAGCGGCATCTGTGCAAAGCAGGTGCCGCTTTTCTGCATTTTCGGGAAAAATATTTGCTTTTTCCTCTTGACAATGGGCATGAAGAGGAGTATTATCACATATGAACGAATGCTCACATGTTTGTTCTCTGGACGATGCCGTCCGGCGAACAGCGTGCTTCGGAATAAATAGCGGAAAGGTCGTCGGAAACCATGAAGAAAACGTGGAGAATCGACATTGACTGCCCGAACTGCGCGGCAAAGGTGGAACGCGCGCTGCAAAAGCTGCCCGGTGTGGTGGGGGCGTCGGTGAATTATGTGCAGAAGAAAATCACACTGGAAGCGGCGGACGACCGCTTCGAGGAAGTTCGCAAGGCGGCGTACGCGAAGATGAAGGAAATCGAACCCGACGCGGAGATTTTCTTCGATGAAGCACCCGCGGAGGCACAGGGGAACATCAAGCAGTCGTGGAAGCTGGACATTGACTGCCCGAACTGCGCGGCGAAGGTGGAGCGTGCGCTGCAGAAGCTGCCCGGTGTGGTGAGCGTGTCGCTGAATTATGTGCAGAAGAAAATCACACTGGAAGCGCCTGCCGACCGCTTCGAGGAAGTGCGCAAGGCGGCATACGCGAAGATGAAGGAAATCGAACCCGACGCGGAGATTTTCTTCGACGAAGCGCCTGCGGAGGTACAGGGGAACATCAAGCAGTCGTGGAAGCTGGACATTGACTGCCCGAACTGCGCGGCAAAGGTGGAACGCGCACTGCAAAAGCTGCCGGGCGTGGTGAGCGTGTCGCTGAATTATGTGCAGAAGAAGATTACGCTGGAAGCGCCTGCCGATCGCTTCGAGGAAGTGCGCAAGGCGGCATACGCGAAGATGAAGGAAATTGAACCCGACGCGGAGATTTTCTTCGATGAAGCGGAACAGCCGTCCGGCACGTCTTGCCCATGCGGCGGGCATCATCACGAGGACGATGATGACGACGAGCATGAGCATCACCATCATCACGACGGCAAATGCGGCTGCGGTCACGAACATCATCACCATGACGACGATGATGACGATGACGACCACGAGCATCGCGAGCACTCGCATGAGCATGGCCACGAACACGGCGGCGCGAACAAGGGCAAGAAACTGATGATTCGCGTTGCGACTGCGGTTGCGCTGCTGGCGCTGGGGCTGGTCAGCAAGGCGAATCTGGGCGAAACGCACTGGGCGACGATTGTCGTGTTCATCGCGGCGTATCTGGTCGCGGGCTACGACGTGCTGTGGCGCGCCATCTGCAACATCCGCCATGGCGAAGTGTTCGACGAGAACTTCCTGATGACGGTTGCGTCCGTCGGCGCGATGTGCGTTGCGGAATATGCGGAAGGCGTCGCGGTCATGGTGCTGTACCAGATCGGCGAATACTTCCAAGATAAGGCGGTTGACAAGAGTCGCGAATCCATCACGAAGCTGATGGACATTCGCCCAGACTACGCGAATCTGGTGGACGGCAACGACAGCCGCCGCGTCAGCCCTGAACAGGTGCGCGTGGGCGACATCATCCTCGTCAAGCCCGGCGAGAAGATTCCGCTGGACGGCGTGGTCATCGAGGGCAATTCGAGCCTGAATACCACGGCGCTGACCGGCGAATCGCTCCCGCGTGACGTGAAGGAGGGCGACCAAGTCCTCAGCGGCTGCGTCAACCTGTCCGGCGTGATGAAAGTCAAGGTCACGGTCGGCTACGGCGAATCCACCGTCGCGAAGATTCTGGCGCTGGTCGAATCCTCCGGCGACGCGAAGGCAAAGACGGAACGCTTCATCACCAAGTTCAGCCGGATTTACACGCCCGCCGTGTGCTTCTTCGCGCTGGCGCTGGCAATTATTCCGAGCCTGTTTGACGGCAACTGGACGAAGTGGATTTACACCGCTCTGACCTTCCTTGTTATCTCCTGCCCGTGCGCGCTGGTTATCTCCGTGCCGCTGACGTTCTTCTCCGGCATCGGCGGCGCGTCGAAGAAGGGCATCCTCATCAAGGGCGCGACGTATCTGGAAACCCTCGCGGGGCTGGATACGGTCGTGTTCGACAAGACAGGTACGCTGACGAAGGGCACGTTCTCCGTCACGGTCGCGCATCCGGCAAAAGGCGTCACGAGGGACGAACTGCTCGACGCTGCGGCTCATGCCGAGGCGTTCAGCGATCACCCGATTGCGATTTCAATTAAGGAGGCGCTGGGCTGCGCGGTGGACATGAACCGCGTCAGCGATGCCTCTGAAGCGGCGGGTCACGGCGTACAGGCGAAGGTGGACGGCCAGCAGGTGTACGCGGGCAACGCGCGCCTGATGGAATCCATCGGTGTGAAGGCGGCTGAACCGGCAGAAATCGGTACGGTGGTGCATGTCGCGCGCGGCGGGCAGTACCTCGGCGCGCTCGTCATCAGCGACGTCATCAAGGAAAACAGCGCATCCGCGATGGAAGCCTTGAAGTCCGCGGGTGTGAAGCGGCTGGTCATGCTGACCGGCGACCGCAAGGAAGTTGCGGCGGACATCGCCAAGAAGGTCGGCCTGACCGACTACCGCGCGGAGCTGCTGCCGGAGGATAAAGTAAGCGCGCTCGAAGGCTTGTTGGGCGACGGCCACACCGTGGCGTTCACGGGCGATGGCATCAACGATGCGCCTGTGCTGCGCCGCGCGGATATCGGCATTGCGATGGGCGGCGTCGGCGCAGATGCCGCAATCGAGGCGGCGGATATTGTGCTGATGGACGACGATCCGGCGAAGATTGCGCAGGGCGTCCGCCACGCGCGCCGGACGATGCGGATTGTGCATCAAAATATCATCTTTGCTCTTGCGGTGAAACTGCTGGTGATGGTGCTGGGTATCTGCGGCTTTGCGAACATGTGGCTGGCGGTCTTTGCGGATGTCGGCGTGGCAATGCTGGCGATTCTCAATGCCATGCGCGCGATGAAAATGAAATAATAATGGAAGAAACGGCGTGTTCCGCAGCGAACGAAATGCGGGATGCGCCGCCTTTCCGCAGAAAATGTGCGAGAAACAGAGATTTTTTTCTGAAAAGCCTTGATTTTTTCAGGAAACCATGCTACAATAAACAGCGCTGGTTTTCGCACGGTTTTCTGCCGTACTCGAACCCTAAGATTGAGCGGTGTGAACCGCCGATTAACAGTATGAACCGGGAGGTGAACGAAGTTGCCGAATATTAAGTCCGCTAAGAAGCGCGTCAAGGTGAGCGAAAAGAAGAATCTGCGCAACCGTATGATCAAGAGCGCTGTCCGCACTTCTGTCAAGAAGCTGGAGGCCGCGATTGCTGCTGATCCCCAGACTGCGAATGCACAGCTGGTTGTGACCACCTCCGCGATTGATAAGGCCGCGTCGAAGGGCGTTATGCACAAGAATGCTGCCAATCGTAAGAAGGCTCGTCTGGCCAAGCAGCTCGCCAAGGCGACTGTGTAATTTCCAGATTACATAAAAAAGCTCCTTCCTCAATCGGGAAGGGGCTTTTTTGATGCGCTGGCGGTGAAAACAGGCAGTAAGATGGCGGCGGATGATGCGGACGAATAAACTAAAAGGAAACAGCGACGAAGGTTCGCTAAATGGCGAACGATGATGCTGATTGAACGTGCTTATCGTTCGGAAATCCCAAAAGAACGCAAAAAACCGCAAAAACCTTCCCAAAACCCCTTGACGGGCGGGCAAAAAAGTAGTATACTGACAAAGCTGGTTGCGCGAGCCGCTGAAAAGCTGCTTGCGAGATCGGTACGAACCTTGAAAACGATACAGAACAATAACAACGCAAAC
>FR899789.1 GCA_000437595.1 Faecalibacterium sp. CAG:74
CCCTGCCAGTAACTTTGCGCGTCCGCAGACGCGCCCCCAAGCTGTTCTTCTCCCCAAGATTCCGTGAAGAATCAAAAAAACTGCCTTCCCGAAAGCAATTTTTCGGGAAGGCAGGAGATTCACTCGTTGATGGCGAACATCTTCGTGGATAGATACCGCTCGCCTGTGTCGGGCAAAATGACGACGATGTTCTTGCCCGCGAATTCCGGACGCGCCGCCACCTGCGATGCCGCCCAGACCGCCGCGCCGGACGTGATGCCCGCCAGCACACCCTCGTGCGCCGCCAGCTCACGCCCCGTGCGGTATGCGTCGTCTTCCTTGACGGTGATAATCTCGTCAATCAAATCGCGGCTCAGCACATCCGGCACGAAATTCGCGCCGATGCCCATCAAGCCGTGCGGGCCCGCAACGCCCTTGGACAGCAGGGGCGAGGAGAACGGCTCTACCGCGACGATGCGCACGTTCGGGTTTTTCTCACGCAGGTAGCTGCCGATGCCAGTCAGCGTGCCGCCCGTGCCGATGCCCGCGACGAGCACATCCACCTGACCGTCCGTGTCCGCCCAAATTTCCGGGCCGGTCGTGGCGCGGTGGGTAGCGGGGTTCGCCGGGTTGACGAACTGCCCGACGACAATCGCGTTCGGGGTTTCGGCGGCGAGTTCATTCGCCTTGTCAACCGCGCCCTTCATGCCCAGTTTGCCGGGGGTGAGGACGAGCTTCGCGCCATACGCCAGCATCAGCTGACGGCGCTCGACGCTCATGCTGTCCGGCATGACGATGATGGCGGTATATCCGCGCGCGGCGGCGACCATCGCCAGCCCGATGCCGGTGTTGCCGCTGGTGGGCTCAATAATCGTGCCGCCGGGGAGCAGCTTGCCCGCCTTTTCCGCGGCCTCCACCATGCCCAGCGCAATGCGGTCTTTCACACTGCCGCCGGGGTTGAAGGATTCGACCTTCGCCAGCAGATGCGCGTTCAGACAGTGCGTCTGCTCAAAGTGAGTGAGTTCAAGCATCGGCGTGCGGCCGATCAGTTCAGCGACGGACTTGGCAATGCGCATAACCAGCGCCTCCTTTTCGTGTCTTTCCTCCCGATAAAGTCAGGAGGAAGAATGACGGCATTATACGCTATTCCTATAGGTTTCGTCAAGCACAAATTTGCCTTTTTTTCGGAAAAAATTTGCCTGAATCTTGCGGAATCCGATATGCGTATGCTATACTGGAAGCAGATGCAAGAGAAACAACATCCGAAAGGCGGGATGCGGGTGGCTCAGGCGGATGACGAGCGGCAGTTCCTCGCGGCGTGCTATCAGCGCCACCGCATCAGCATGATTCGCTTGGCGAAGTGCTATGCTGCTGACAGCGCGGCGGTGGAGGACATTGTGTCGGACAGCCTCGTGGCGCTGATGGAGAAAATCGACCTGCTGCGCACGCTGACGGAAGAGCAGGAACGCGCGTATGTGCTGGCAGTTGTGCGAAACACCGCGATGGACGAACTGCGGCGCAAGCAGCGGCAGCGCGGGCGGTTCCTGCGCGACGGGGACGAGGCGCTCGCGCTTTATCCCGACCCGACAGCGCTGGAAGAGAAGGTGCTGATGCGGGAGACGATGGCGGCGGTACGCAGGGCAATCGCGGAATTGCCGGAGAAGGAGCAGCAGGTGCTGCGCCTGAAAGTGCTGGAAAACCGCACGGACGCGGAAATCGCCGCCGAAACGGGCTTGTCGCCGGGCAGCATCCGGCAGTATCTCCACCGCGCGCGGGGCAGACTGCGCGAGAAACTGTTTTGAGAGGAGGAAGCAGCATGAACGAAAAGAATCAGCAGGTGTCGGATGAGCAGATTGACGCCCTCATCCGCAGTGGACTTTGGCAGGACGAACAGCCGCTGACGGCGGACGAAGAGAAGCTGGCGGACGCGGCGTTTGCGCGGGCAATGGCGAAAATCGACCGCAAGGCGAAGCAGCAGAAGCGCCGGACTGTCCTGCATATGCTTGACCGCGTGGTGCGCGTCGCGGCGTGCCTGATTGTGGCGGTCGGGATTGCGTTCCCGATTGCGCTGGCGAATTCCGAAGCGTTCCGCGAGCAAATCCTCCAATTGGTGCTGTCCATCAACCCCGAAACGGGCATGGCGCACGTCGGTATGGAACCCGCGAAGGAGGAGCAGACCGCGAACGTGCCGCGCATGGACGTGCCGGACGGCTGGGAGGGGCTGTTCTTCCCGACGTTCCTGCCGGACAGCCTGCCGCTGGTGCGCTGCGAAACGACACGCGGCGACCAGGTGCAAAGCGAAGCATATTATGCCGACGAGACGCGCTCCCTGCGCTTTGAGGAGCAGGACAACCTTGACGGCTGGAACGTCCGCGCGGCGGATGCGCGGGTGCTGACGATTTATCTGCACAGCGTGCCGGGCTACCTGATTGACCGCCAGACCGAGGACACGCACGAGGTGAGCATCATCTGGGCGGAGGGGAAGCGGATGCTGCGCGTGACGAGCATCGGGCTGCCGGCGGACGAAGCGGTGCTGGTGGCGCAGAGCGTGAAAAAAATTTTTGCGGAATGATGTCCCGTTTTGCCCCTTTGCAGCGTCTTTATAGGTGAAAGCGCCCGAAAGATGGTTCGGACGCGCCCGACGAGACACGGAAGGAGCGAAACACGATGACGAACCGATGGAAACGGCTGACTGCCCTGATGCTGATTCTGCTGACGCTGCTGAACGCCGGAAGCGCGCTCGCGGCGGAGGAGTTTTGGAAGTGGGGGGATGAGTTCCAGCAGTGGGAAGCATGGGAAGGACAAGTAAGGGTACTTTCCACGCAAGTTTACAAAGATGAATTGTACTTTGTCTATGGTCGCCAGCTGTTAAAATGTCATGATCCGGAATCAAAGCCGGAAGAGGTTATGCAATTAAAGAAGCTGCTTCCAGAGGAGGAACAGCCATATTATGCAGAGGATAACTATTATGGGCATATCGTTTTAACGGCGTACCTGTTCACGGACGGAGATGCACTGTATATCTTTGCGCAGGGGATGCACAAAGTCTTTCGGATTGACTTTGTGGATGGCGAAGCAACCCCGGTATTATGTGCGGAACTTGATTTTGATGATGTTGAAGGCGTAAACCGGGAGAGTACCGACGGAAGTGAGCGGGTTTTCAAACCTTATTATAGCTATGGCAGAATTGCGAAGATTGGCGAAAAAATTTACATGCGTGGTATATATGGAACTTCGCAAAATACGAAAGCAGGATTTTTCTGCTTTTCGTTAGAAAATGGGAAAGGAAAACTACTTGGAAACGTTCTTGCCACAACTCAAATTGTTTCGTGGCAAGAAAACCCCGAATGGGCATCTACACTCCTAATCATGCGAAATGATGGACATTGGGAATGGAAGGGAGATACCAGTTATTATCTGGATGAACGTGCAGTTTTGGTATATAATCCGGAAACATTTGAACCTGAACAAACGGTTTTTGCTTTTGCAAATCTGGGCTTAGAGAATCAAAAAGAATACGATTTGGATTTGGGAGTATATCACTATAATCCAAGCTGCACTGCGCTTGCAGTGGATGCTGAAAGCGGTCGATTCTTCTTCCTACATGATGACATTGCTTGGTATACAGATGGAACGACAACTGCGAGAGGTTTTGACCGACTGCCGGAAGAAGCATATCATGCAGCATACGGATTCTTCTGGAAAGGGAATTACTATTATATGACACATGGAGATACGCTGTATGTTTGCGATATGTCGCGTGTGCCTCAATCCGCACAATAACCGCTCAACCAAAGAAAGGAGCCTCCCCATGAAACACAACCTCCGAATGGCATTCCTGTCCCTCCTGCTGGTGCTGACGCTGGGCGTGATGCCCGTGTTCGCCGAATCTGCCGACCATGCCATGGACTGGACGCACGGCATCGGCAGCCGCTACCGCACGGACGTGACCAGCGCGCTGCCGTTTGAAGACGAACTCTTCTTCATCAGCGGCAGTCAGCTGCTGCGCGTCGATGACCCCGAATATGAGCCGGAAGTCGTCTGCAATCTGGAAGACATCATCTGGTCGGAAGCGCTGAAACAGAGCGGCTATTACGGGCAGGTGATGCTTCTGAACGGCGGCGCGGAGCTGGTGCTGTTCAGCGCGAATGAAGGGCGGCTGTACAGTTTTGTTCCCCCGACGGATGACACGATGGTGCGGATGCAGATGGTCACGGAACTCGATTACAGCACCGTGCCGCAGATGGGGTGGAAGAAGTTCCCGATTGCGAAGGATTTGTACGACGTGACGGTCGAACAGGCGGTGTACGACGCGCAATACGGGCTGTACGTCATCGCGAAGGACAAGACGGACGAATACCAAATTGTCCGGTTCGACGTGGATACGGGCAAGGGCGAAATGATGGAATTTGCGCTGGAGGACGAAGAAGACAGCCACCTTCTGACGGACATGCCCGGCATTTTCCAATGGAGCGGCACAAGCTCGAAGTATGAGCGCACGCTGTACGACGGCAAGGTGCTGACGACGGTGGACTTGTCATCTGGCGAAGCGACGAAGGCCGTGCATAATTGGGTCAACACGCTGACCCTTCAGCCGATTCCTGATTATGACGTCACGCTGGGCGACTATGTGACGCACGATGCTTACTACGCCTATGCCCCCAACAAGGACAATTCGGCGATGTACTTCGTGCATGACAACACGGTCTGGGTTATGGACTACGACGAGGAGACCAGCGAGTTCGGCGAACCGCACGGCATTGACAAGCTGCCTTTCTTCGCCGAGGACACCATGTGCGGCTTCTACTGGCGGGGCTTCTACCTCATCCAGACGCACGACGGGCTGTACCTCTGCCACACGGGCGACGAAACGGCGAGAGCCTACCTCTATGGCGAGGTTGAATAACATTCCTCTATAAATTTCGCGCCTGCTTCCGATTGTGTGGAAGCAGGCGCGCTTTCTATATCCTCAATTATTCCCCAATCGCGTTCCCGGTGTACAGCGTGTAGTACCGGCCCTTCTGCGCAATCAGCTGGTCATGCGTGCCGCGCTCGATGATGCGGCCCTGCTCCAAGACCATGATGCAGTCGCTGTTCTTGACCGTGGACAGGCGGTGCGCGATGACGAACGTCGTGCGCCCCTTCATCAGAGCGTCCATGCCGCGCTGCACCAGCGTTTCGGTGCGCGTGTCGATGGAGGAGGTCGCCTCGTCCAGAATCAGCGCGGGCGGGTCGGCAACCGCGGCGCGGGCGATGGACAGCAATTGCCGCTGCCCCTGCGAGAGGTTTGCGCCGTCGCCCGTCAGCATCGTATTGTAGCCGTCGGGCAGCTTGCGGATGAACTCGTCCGCATTGGCGAGCTTCGCGGCTTCCATGCACGCCGCGTCCGTTGCGTCCAAACGCCCGTAGCGGATGTTGTCCAGCACCGTGCCGGTGAACAGGTGCGTGTCCTGCAGCACCATGCCGAGGCTGCGGCGCAAATCCGCCTTGCGAATCTTGTTGATGTTGATGTCGTCGTAGCGGATTTTGCCGTCCTGAATGTCGTAGAAGCGGTTAATCAGGTTCGTGATGGTGGTTTTGCCCGCGCCCGTGCCGCCGACGAAGGCAATCTTCTGTCCCGGCATGGCGTACATGGTGATGTCGTGCAGCACCGTCTTTTCGGGCGTGTAGCCGAAATCAACGTGGTCAAACGTCACGCCGCCGGACAGCTTGCGATAGCTGACGCTGCCGTCCGCCGTGTGCGGATGCTTCCATGCCCACAGCCCGGTGCGCTCGGTCGTCTCGGTAATCGTGCCGTCGGGCGCTTCCTTCGCGTTCACCAGCTCCACATAGCCATTGTCGGCTTCCGGCGCTTCATCCAGCAGGTTGAACACGCGCTCAGCGCCCGCCAGCGCCATGATGATGGAGTTGAGCTGCTGGGTAATCTGCGAAATCGGCTGGGAGAAGTTGCGGTTCAGCGTCAGAAACGCCACCAGACGTCCCGTGGACATCAGCGTGCCGCCCGTTGCGATGGACAGCGCAGAACCCACCATCGCGCAGATAACGTAGGAGATGTGTCCCAAGTTGTTGTTGATAGGGCCAAGGGTGTTCGCCCAGCGGTTCGCTTCGTGAGCAGACGTGCGGAGCTGCTCGTTCAGGTCGCCAAACTGCTCAATCGCCTTTTCCTCGTGGCAGAACACCTTGACGACTTTCTGCCCGGTCATCATTTCCTCAACGAAGCCGTTGACGCGGCCCAAATTCGCCTGCTGTGCGACAAAGTGCTTGCCGGACAGTTTCGCGAGTTTGGCGGACGCCAGCATCTGGAACGTCAGCAGGATGAGCGAGAGAATCGTCATAATCCACGAATTGTTCAGCATGGCGAAGAACACCATGACGACGGAAATCGCGCTGTTGATGACCTCCGGGATGCTCTGGCTGATGAGCTGGCGCAGGGTGTCCACGTCGTTGGTGTAGATGGACATGATGTCGCCGTGCGAATGCGTGTCGAAGTAGCGGATCGGCAGGGACTCCATGTGCGTGAACAAGTCCGTGCGGATTTTGAGCATCGTGCCCTGCCCGACGCTGACCATCAGGCGCTGGCGGATGTAACTGGCGGCAACGCCCAGTGCGAGGACGCAGCCCAGCGGAATCATGGCATTCGCCAAATCGCCCATCGTCTTGGTGCCTTTTTGAATCCCGACGATGTACACGTCCACCAGATCCCGCGTGAACGTGCTGGACTGAATGGTGGCATACGCCGTCACCACGATGCAGACGATGACGGCAATGAACTGCCACAGATAGTTTTCAAAAACGATTTTCATCAGGCGCTTGAGGATGTGTCCCTGCCCCTTGATGGACATGCGGGGCATCGGAGCGCCTCTGCGGCGAGGGCCTCCCATCATTGCGCGTCACCACCCTTCATCTGATCGGGGCTGTCGAAGTCGCCGCCGCCGGACGTCTGCGTCTCATAAATCTCGCGGTACAGGTCGGACTTCTTCAGCAGGTTTTCATGCGTGTCGAATGCTTCCACGCGGCCGTTGTCCATCACGATAATGCGGTCAGCGTCCTGCACGGAGGAAATACGCTGCGCAATGATGATTTTCGTCGTGCCGGGGATGCGCTGGGCAAACGCGCGGCGGATTTTGGCGTCCGTCGCGGTGTCAACGGCGGAGGTGGAGTCGTCCAGAATCAGCACGCGCGGCTTTTTGAGCAATGCGCGGGCGATGCAAAGGCGCTGCTTCTGTCCGCCGGAGACGTTCGTGCCGCCCTGCTCGATGTGCGTGTCGTACCCATCAGGCATCCGGTCGATGAACTCGTCCGCGCAAGCCTGTGCGCAGACCTCTTTGCATTCCTCCAGCGTGGCGTTTTCATTGCCCCAGCGCAGGTTTTCCAGAATCGAGCCGGAGAACAGCACGTTCTTCTGCAGCACCACAGCAACCTGATTGCGCAGGGCTTCCATGTCGTACTTGCGCACGTCCACGCCGCCGACTTCCACCGAGCCTTCGGTTGCGTCGTATAGGCGGGAAATCAGGCTGACGAGCGTCGATTTGCCGCAGCCCGTGCCGCCGATGATCCCCACCGTCTCGCCAGACTTGATGTGCAAATCAATATCGTTCAGGATGGGGTCGCCATTGCCGTCAGCATGGTACTTGAACATGACGTGGTTGAAGTCGATAGAACCGTCCTTGACCGTTTCCAGCGGCTGTTCGGGGTTCGACAGCGACGGCTCCTCGTTCAGCACTTCCACGATACGCCGGGCAGACGCTGCGGACATGGTCAGCATGACGAAAATCATCGACAGCATCATCAGGTTCATCAGCATATTCATGACGTAGGTGAACATGGCGGTCAGGTCGCCCACATCAAGCGAACCGCCCGTGACCAGCGACGCGCCCAGCCAGCTCAGCGCCATCACCGAGCCGTAGATGGTCAGCATCATGACGGGGCTGTTGAAAGCGATGATGCGTTCCGCCTTGACGAACAGGTTGTAGACGTTCGTCGCCGCTTTGCCGAACTTCTTGTCCTCGAAGTCCTCGCGCACAAACGCTTTGACGACGCGGATGCCGGAGACGTTCTCCTGCACGGAGGCGTTCAGGTCGTCGTACTTCTTGAACACCTGATCGAACAGGTGCGTCGCGCGCTTGATAATCAGCCCCAGCACAACGCCCAGCAGCACCAGCGGAATCAGGAACACGCCCGCCAGCTCCGGGTTGATGACGAATGCCACGATCATCGAGAAAATCAGCGTCAGCGGCGAACGAACCGCAATGCGCGTAATCATCTGGAAGGCATTTTGAACGTTGGTCACGTCGGTGGTCATGCGCGTGACCAGACCGGCGGTGGAGTATTTGTCGATGTTGGCGAACGAGAAGCGCTGGATGTTGCGGTACATGCCATCGCGCAGGTTCGCGGCAAAGCCGGTGGAGGCGTGGGACGCTGTGTGTGCGCAGACGGAGCCGAAAACCAGCGACAGCATTGCCATCGCCATCATCAGGAAGCCATAGCGGTAAATCGCGCCGGTGTCGCCGCCCTCAATGCCATACTTCACCAAGCGCGCCATCGCCATGGGAATCAGCACTTCCATGACGACTTCCAGCGCGGCAAAAATCGGCGTGAGAATCGTTGATTTCTTGTACTGCTTAATTTGCGCAGCCAGTGTTTTCAGCATGAAATCATTCCTTTCCTTCATTATTATGGTAATTGTTGTGGCAATGCTCTGTTTCGTCCATGTCGTCCTTCAGATTTTCATAGACCTTTTGCAGACATTGCAGGAACAGCTGCTTTTCTTCCTCCGTCATTCCGGCGGACATTCGCTTTTCGGATTGCAGAATGTCCTTGTGGCACGTCTGCCGCATTTCCGCGCCGCTTTCTGTCAGGCGAACATGCTTGATGCGCCGGTCGCGCGGGTCGGTGAAGCCTTCCACCAGTCCTTTCTTCTCCAGCCGCGTCACCAGTCCCGCCAGTGTGGACTGCGCGCAGCCGAAAATGCTCTCTAACTCCTTGAGTGTCCGTGTGTGATTTTCCGCGTCGGACAGCACGAAAAGCAGATGACTCTGCTGCATCGTCAGGTTGTGGGATTGGACATTCCGACAGGCTTCGCGGGCGATGGCGTTGTCAATGCGCTTGATGTACCAGCCGAATCCTGCCAATTCCTTGTCCATAGGACACCTCCTTGCTGATGTTTTCATTGGAAACAGGGGTGATTATAGCAAATCAATCGCATGATGTCAATAGCATACGATTGAATTTTTAGATTCCGTCACATAGGTTACACCATAGCGGTTACACGACCGCTTTCAGCCGTGAAAAATGGCGTCTTTTCGTCCGAAAAACACGGGGAAAAAAGACGTAAAAATTCCTGTCAAAACCCCTTGAAAACCGACGAAAAACGTGCTATAAATAGGCGTTCCCAATCGGGGACAATGAAACGTGATTTTCCCCCCATCCTGCATCAACGAAAGGACATCCACATGGCGCAGAAAAACGTGACCCGTGACATGACGCAGGGCTCGCCTCTGAAACTGATTCTGACATTCTCCCTGCCGCTGCTGGGCGGCTTCCTGTTCCAGCAGCTGTACAGCTTCATGGATACCATGGTTGTCGGCGGCGTGCTGGGCACGGAGGCGCTGGCGGCGGTGGGCGATACCGGATCGCTGAACTTTCTCATCAACGGCTTCTGCATGGGCATCTGCTCCGGCTTCGCGATTCCGATTGCGCAGGCGTTCGGCGCGAAGGACGAGACGGAAATGCGCCGCTATGTGATGCACTCCGTGTACCTGTGCGCGGTGATTTCTGTGCTGATGGGGCTGCTAACCGGCGTCTTCGCGCCGCAGCTCCTGCGGATGCTGAACACGCCGGAGGATATTCTGCCGCTGTCGGTCGCCTATATCCAGCCGGTTTTCTTCGCGATTCCGGTTACGGTGCTGTACAACATGTGCGGCGGCGTGATGCGCTCGCTGGGCGACAGCAAAACGCCTGTTATCGCCATCACGATTGCTGCGCTGCTCAACATCGTGCTGGACTACACGTTCATCCTTGCGTTCCATATGGGCGTGGAGGGTGCGGCGTGGGCGACCGTCATCAGCCAGCTCATCAGCGGCCTCTGGTGTCTGCTGGTCATCCGCAAGCGATTCACCATCCTCAAAATGCAGCCGGAGGATAAGCGCATCCGTGCGCCGTTTGTCCGCCGCCTGCTGGCAATGGGCATCCCGTTCGGTCTGCAGTATTCCATCACGGCGATTGGCTCTCTGACGGTGACATATGCCGTTAATGGCATCGGCACGATTGCGGTTGCGGCGGTCACGGCGGGCGGCAAGCTGAGCATGTTCTTCTGCTGCGTGTTTGATGCGCTCGCCTCGACGATGGCAACTTTCGCCGGGCAGAACGTCGGCGCGAAGAGACTCGACCGCATCAATCAGGGCTTGAAAGCATCCTCCATCATCGGCTGTGTCTACTGCGTCCTCGCGTTTGTGGCGATTTACTTCTTCGGCAAGCCGATGGTGGGTCTGTTCATCAGTCAGGACAGCGCCGACCGCCAGCTGGTCATCGACATGGCGCAGCAGTTCCTGATTATCAACAGTGCGCTGTATATTCCGCTTTTGTTTGTGAACATTGTGCGCTTCTCCATTCAAGGCTTGGGCTACACCATGATTGCGATGATTGCAGGCCTGATGGAGCTTGTCGGCCGCGCGGTGGTGGCGATGCTGCTCGTCCCGTCGCTTGGGTATGATGCCGCGTGCTTTGCGAACCCTGTTGCGTGGATACTGGCGGATTTGTTCCTGTTCCCGTGCTATTTTACCTGCATCCGCAAGCTGCAGAAGCGGTTGTATCCAGAGAAGGCGGCAGCTTCCAGCAAGTGAATTTTGCCCCCCTGCGGTGTGTGCCGCGGGGGTTTTTCGTTTCTTTGCGGATGGATTTTGGTTGCTGCAGGGGGCTGCGCCTGCGGGTGCACCAAAGGGCAATGAAAACAGATGAAGTCTACGATCGACCTTTGGAAACCTTCGGCGCCGCTACTTTTGGGGTTGTGTGCGGTTGGTTGATGGCGTAAGTTGGAGAACGAAAGGCACACTAACTAAAAAAGTTGCGATACCAGCCAAGTAACTTCCGGAGGGCGGCGAAGCAGTCCAGAGGGCGACCGCAAAGCCCTCTGGTCGCGCCCGCAGGCGCGAACCCCCCGCGCAACACGCGCATATATTATGGAAGAAAGCTCAACTCAATCGCGCGGAAGGGTCAAGGGGCAATGCCCCTTGGAAAATTTGCAAATCCCCCTTGCAAAAAGGGGAAAATGCGGCTATAATGAATGGGAATGCGCAAGGATGGGGACGGCGCAGGACAAGCCTTGGAAAGCGAGCCGGGGAGGGTGTGAGCCCGGTCAAGACTGCCTGATGGCAAATCACCCCGGAGCGCGCTTTTCCGAAGAGACGCGGGCGGAACGAGCAGAAGTCCGGCGGAGCGGTAGGGAAAGACGGGTTCTCCCGTTATCGAGAAAGCAGGTGCGTGCGCCTGCACAGAGCGGATAGGCATCGTGCCTGTCAAGTTGGGTGGTACCGCGGATGAATCGCAAAAAGCATTTTCGTCCGTCCCAGTGCATTTTCATGCTGGGGCGGACTTTTTTGTTTGCGCCGCAGCAGAGACGACAAGAATGAGGTGCATGGTATGTACAACAAGGTTGCCAAGGATTTGAACTTCCCGGCGCGCGAGAAAGAAATCGCCCAGCTGTGGAAAGACAAGGACATTGTTCGCCGTTCGTTCCATTTCCGCGACGGCGCAAAGCGGCTGACGTTCTTCGACGGCCCGCCGACCGCCAACGGCCGCCCGCATATCGGCCATATCGAAACGCGCGTCATCAAAGACCTGATTCCGCGCTACTGGACGATGAAGGGGTACAGCGTCCTGCGCAAAGCAGGCTGGGATACCCACGGCCTGCCCGTTGAGCTGGAAGTCGAAAAGACGCTGGGCCTGGACGGCAAGCCGCAGATTGAACAGTACGGCATCGAGCCGTTCATCAAGGAATGCAAGAAGTCCGTCTGGAAGTACCTGCATGACTGGGAGGTCATGAGCGATCAGGTCGGCTACTGGGTGGACATGGAGCATCCGTATATCACCTATGAGAATGACTACATCGAGTCCGAATGGTGGAGTCTGAAGGAAATCTGGAAGAAGGGGCTGCTGTATCAGGGACACAAGATTGTCCCGTACTGCCCGCGCTGCGGCACGGCGCTGTCCTCCCACGAGGTCGCGCAGGGCTACAAGACGGTCAAGGAAACGTCCGCCTATGTGCGCTTCCCGGTCAAGGGCGAGGAAAACACCTACCTGCTGGCGTGGACGACCACCCCGTGGACGCTGCCGTCGAACATGGCGCTGTGCGTGAACCCGACCGACACCTACTGCCGCTTCAAGGCGGAGGACGGCCGCGTGTACATCATGGCGAAGGCGCTGATGGAGACGGTGTTCCCGGAGCAGAGCTTTGAGGTGCTGGCGGAAATGCCCGGCACGGCGCTCAAGGGCATGGAGTATGTGCCGCTGTTCGACTTCGCCGTCGGCAAGCTGGACAAGAAGGCGTGGTTCGTCATCTGCGACAACTACGTCACCATGACCGACGGCACGGGCATCGTCCACATTGCCCCGGCGTTCGGCGAGGACGACAACCGTGTCTGCCGCGAAAACGACGTGCCGTTCGTCAACTTTGTTGATCCGCAGGGCTGCATGACGGCGGAAACGAAGTGGCCGGGCGTGTTCGTCAAGAAGGCCGACCCGCTGGTGCTGGCGGATTTGCAGGAGCGCGGGCTGCTGTTCAGCGCGCCGCAGTTCACGCATGATTATCCCTTCTGCTGGCGCTGCGATACGCCCCTGCTGTACTACGCCCGCCCGACGTGGTTCATCCGCATGACGGCGCTGAAGGACAACCTTGTGCGCAACAACCGCACCATCAACTGGATGCCGGAAAACATCAAGGAAGGGCGCATGGGCACTTGGCTGGAGAACGTCCACGACTGGGGTCTGTCCCGCGAGCGCTACTGGGGCACGCCCCTGCCGGTGTGGAAGTGCTCCTGCGGCAATATGCACGTCGTCGGCTCCCGCGCGGAACTGCGCGAAATGGCGATTGAAGATCCCGGCGCAGACCTCGAACTTCACCGCCCCTTCATCGACGCTGTGAAGCTCCGCTGCGAAAAGTGCGGCGGCGAAATGGTGCGCGACAAGGCGGTTATCGACTGCTGGTACGATTCTGGCTCGATGCCCTTTGCGCAGTGGCACTATCCCTTTGAGCATCAGGAAGAGTTCCAGCAGAACTTCCCGGCGAATTTCATCTCCGAAGCCATCGACCAGACGCGCGGCTGGTTCTACACCCTCGAAGCGATTTCGACGCTGCTGTTCGACCGTGCACCGTTTGAAAACTGCATCGTGCTGGGCCATGTGCAGGACGAGCAGGGGCGCAAGATGTCCAAACATCTGGGCAACGTCGTCAGCCCGTTTGACGAGCTGAACAAGTTCGGCGCCGACGCGCTCCGCTGGTATTTCTACACCACCTCCGCGCCGTGGCTGCCCAGCCGCTACTCCGAAAAGGCGGTTCGCGAGGGGCAGAACAAGTTCCTTGCCACCTTGCAGAACGTGTACGCCTTCTTCGCCATGTATGCGGATATCGACAACTTCGATCCGACCGCGCATGACCTCAAGAACGAGCAGCTCAGCCTGATGGACAAGTGGATTCTCTCCAAGCTGAACACGCTCATCAAGCGCGTCGATGACGACCTGTGGAACTACCGCGTGACCGAGCCCGCCCTGGCGATTCAGGACTTCGTGGACGAGCTGAGCAACTGGTACGTCCGCCGCGGCCGCGAACGCTTCTGGGGCAAGGGCGATGTGAAGGACAAGGACGCCGCGTTCACCACGCTGTACCATGTGCTGGTGACGCTGAGTAAGGTCTGCGCGCCGTTCATCCCGTTTCTGAGTGAGGAAATCTATCAGAATCTGGTGGTCAACAACGTGCCGGGCGCGCCGGAATCCGTGCATCTGTGCGACTTCCCGACGGCGGATGAAAGCGCCATCGACGCGGATATGGAAGCGCAGATGGACGCGCTGGTGGAAGTGGTGCAGCTGGGCCGCGCGTGCCGCAATCTGGCGAACATCAAGACCCGTCAAACCGCCGCGAAGCTCTACGTCAAGGGCGCGTCCTTCTCCGAAAGCTATCAGGCGCTGTGCGAGGATGAACTGAACGTGAAGGAAGTTGTGTTCACCGAGTCCGCGCGCGAGTTCACGACGTATCAGCTGAAACCCCAGATGCGCACCCTTGGCCCGAAGTACGGCAAGCTGCTGGGCAAGATTGGCCAGCACCTGCAGACGATGGACGGCAACGATGTCGTCGATGCGTTCGAGCGCGGCGAAACCGTGTCGTTTGACATTGACGGCACTTTGGTCACGCTGGGCAAGGACGACGTGCTGACTTCGCCGATGCAGAAATCGGGCTTTGTCGCGCAGGAAGATAAGGGCGTGACGGTTGTGCTGGACACGAACCTGACGCCGGAGCTGATTGCCGAGGGCTATGTCCGCGAGGTCGTCAGCAAGGTGCAGACGATGCGCAAGGAGTCCGATTTCGACGTGACCGACCGCGTGGATGTGCGCTATGAGTGCGGCGACGTGCTGGCGAGCGCCATCGAGAGCGGCGTCGATATGCTCAAGCGCGGCACGCTGGCAGAAGTCGTCGAGCGCGCCCCGATGGACGACACGTTCATCGTCCGCGACTGGTCGATCAACGGTCAGGACTGCAAGCTGGGTGTGCGGGTGCACAAGTAAGGGGAGGCGCCAGAGGCTCTGCCTCTGGACTCCGCAAGGGGCGTTGCCCCTTGACCCCACAAGGGAGTTCCTCCCTTG
>FR899790.1 GCA_000437595.1 Faecalibacterium sp. CAG:74
ATCGCAGACTTCGTCTGTTTTCATTGCCCTTTGGTCGCCTCCGCGGAGGCGAAATCCCCTGCATCAGCACGCGGGCATAGCATGAAAATGCGCTCAATTCAATCGCGCGGAAGGGTCAAGGGAGGAACTCCCTTGCGGAGTCCAGAGGCAGAGCCTCTGGTGGGGTCAAGGGGCAAAGCCCTTTGGGTCATTCTTTCGCCCTTGGCTGGAAAATCAGCGCCATCAGCACCCCGAAGAACACCGCGGCGCTGATGCCCGCAGCCGTGCTCGTCAGACCGCCTGTGAATGCGCCCAAGAAGCCGATTTCCTGCACGGCGCGCTTCACCCCTGTCACCAGCGCGTGACCGAAGCCCGTCAGGGGAACACTCGCGCCCGCCCCGGCGAACTGCGCAAGGGGCGCGTATACCCCGATGGCGCTCAAAAATACCCCCGCGACAATGTAGCCCACCAGAATCCGCGCTGGGGTCAGCTTTGTTTTCAGCAGCAGAATTTCGCCAATCATGCACAGCGCGCCGCCCACCAGAAACGCCTTGATGAGATTCCACACAATCGTCATGCTTCGTCCGCCTCCAGTACAATCAAGTGGGCAATGCCCGGAATCGCGCCGCCCTGCTGGCTGAATGTCGGGGAGAGCAGCGCCCCGGTCGCCATGAACGCCACGCGGTGAATCGCCTTCTCGCGGAAGAGGCGCATGATGTACCCGCACAGCACGCTCGCGGAACATCCGCAGCCCGAACCGCCCGCGTGGACATCCTGCTCAGGCGAAAAAATCAGCATTCCGCAGTCCACATAGCGCGCCGCGTCCAGGGGAACGCCCGCGTCCATCATCAGCGTCAGCAGCAGGTCATGCCCGATTTTCCCCAAGTCGCCGGAGATGATGAGGTCGTAATCCGCCGCCGTTCGCCCGGTGTCCATGAGGTGCCGCCGGAGCGTGTCTGCCGCGGCGGGCGCCATGGCAGCACCCATGTTGTTCATGTCCTTAATCGCCAAATCGACAATGCGCCCCAAGGTGACGTGTGTCGCGCGGCAAATCGGGCGGCGCGCCGATGTGTCCAGCAGCGCAGCGCCCGCGCCCGTGACCGTCCACTGCGACGTGGGCGGCCGCTGATTGCCGTATTCCAGCGGGAAACGGTACTGCCGTTCTGCCGAACAGAAGTGGCTGCTGGCACAGCACAGCGCGCGCCGCGCATACCCGCCGTCACAGAGCATTGCGCCGATGCACAGCGTTTCCGCCATCGTTGAACACGCACCGTAGATGCCCAGAAACGGCGTTTGCAGCTTCTGCGCGGCGGTGGAGGCGGCCATAATCTGGTTGAGCAGGTCGCCGCCGAGCGTCACGTCCACACTTTCCGGCGTTGCGCCCGCTTTCTTCAGGCAGGTGTCCGCCGCTGTGTAGTGGAAGCGGCTTTCGGCTTTTTCCCACGTCTCTTCGCCGAACAGATCATCCTCAATCACCACGTCAAATTCGCTGTGCAGCGGGCCTTCCCCCTCCTTTTTGCCAACGATGGCGGCAGTTTGGGCGATACCGGGGCGGTTCGGGAGCAGAATCGTTCCCGTGCCGATGCGTTTCAGGCGTTCAGCCATGTGAATCCTCCTTTACCACGGGAATAATGCGTACACGATGCCGACCAGCACCGACGCGCTTGTGCCCCACACCAGCACCGGCCCGGCAATGGTGAACAGCTTCGCGCCCAACCCCAGCACCATGCCTTCACGCCGGAACTCCATGGCGGGGGATACCATGGCGTTCGCAAAGCCGCTGATGGGCACGAACGCGCCCGCGCCCGCATACTGTCCGATTTTGTCGAACACACCCAGCCCGGTTAGCAGCGCCGTCAGAAACACGAGCACCATGCTGGCGAACGTCGATGCGGTGGAAGGGGTCATGTCCAGCCACGCCAGTCCCGCCTCCATGCAGCATTGCCCGATGACGCAGATAACGCCTCCGACCCAGAATGCGCGAATCAGCCCCTGTCCCATTTTCGATTTGGGCGACAGGATGTCCACCAGCCGGGCGTAGCGGTCAAGCTGCCGCTGGCGGGTAGGGGAGGGCTGCTTGTCCTTCTCAAACATGGCTTTCGTCCTCCTTATACGGACGATGGACACTCTTATCCGGCGCAGGGCGGAAGCGGACTTCGCGCTCTGCCGGACGCGGGGTTTTCAGAAGGATGAACTGCTGGGAAGAATAACGCTGCATAAAATGACTTCCTTTCTATTGATGATGACTGCTGATTCCTGCGCCCGCAGGCGCGATTCCCCGTGCAACGAAAAAGTTAAGCCACAGATAACCCCAAAAGTTGCGGTGCCGAAGGTTTCCAAAGGGCGATCGCGGACTTCGTCCGTTTCCATTGCCCTTTGGTCGCCTCCGCAGAGGCGAAATCCCCTGCTTGCGGGAAAGAGTTGCTATGTCTGAAAGAAAGGCAGGTCGGTCGCGCCCATTTGGCGCGACACAGCACAGATGCCAGCTGCTCGGTCGCGCCCATTTGGCGCGGCAATGTGCAAGGGGTGGGAAAAGCAAGTTGGGGGCGCTCCTGCGGGAGCGCAAAGTTGCCGGCAGGGACGCTTCGCTGCCTGCGCCTTTGTTGACTTTTCCTTTGGAATGGTCGCCCGTGGAACAGTTGGGGCGTTGCCCCAAACCCCACAAGGGACGCTGTCCCTTGACCCTGCAAGGGGCATTGCCCCTTGACCCTTTTTTTGCTTCCCGGCTTGAGCGCGCTTCACAGCGTAATCGCTATCGAAGCAATTATCGCCCCAAGTGTCTTTGCCAAGAGAATCGTCACCCGTACCGCCCCCGACACATCCCCCAATCGAAACCTTCTCATCAGCACCGGCGCAACCTCCAAAATCTCCCCAAGCGCTGACGCGACCATCCCCACAAACATCCCGCCGACAACCATCGCCACCACCCCGAACACCCCCGGCAGACCCAGCGTCCACCGCAGCGCATTATGCAGCGCCGCCAGCATCAATCCGCTAAGCAGCGCCAGCCCCATCATCCGCGGCGACGCGGCGTGCAGCAGGTGCTGAATCCGCGCGGGAAGATGCAGCACGCACCATACGCTGCTGACCGCGACCGACATCGCCGCGCCGCTCATCAACCCGATGAGGATGGCAAGCACGCTATTCAATCGGCTTCCCCTCTGCTTTCTCCATGTCCTCCTGATATTCGGTCAGCTTGACCTCCAAGGGCGTTGTTTGATGCGGGAAGGGAATCGCGTAGAACACGCATACGCCCAGCGCAACGCCGACGCAGTAGGGGATGGTGATGAGACGCACGTCGTCCGGCGGTGCGCCGGTGATGGCGGCGTAAACATCCGCCTGCGCCTGCGGCATGTTCACGTCGGCGTGAAACCACGTCAGCCCCAAAGCGCTGCCGAGCAGCAGAATCAGCAGCGCCGCCGCCGTCCGCACAGGGCGCAGAAAATCCTTGCCGCGCGCCTTGATGCGGTGGACGTAACAGACCTCCGCGCCGATGAGGGAAATGTCCTCCTGTGGAAAAACTTTTTTGAGCGCCTTGGCAACGGCGATGGCATCCAGCGTGTAGACGCCGGGGGCGGTTGGGCAGAAGAGGGAGCAATGCCCGGCTTTTTCGCTGCCCAGCACTTTGGCAGCATCCGCGACATGGAGGGTTTCGCCCTGCGCGAGCTTCACGCGGGCGCGCAGCTGCACATAAATCATGCGGATTTCTCCTCCTTCTTATGCGGAATATCCGAACAGCGCGCGCCAGAAGCCGTTCCACGTCCAGTCCCATTCGAGGGTGTCGGGCGTATCGGCGGCATCCGCCGGGATGCGCGCGAAATACGCCGTCCAGCCGAAGAGCGAACGAAGCAGGGCGTCCTCCGTCAGCGCGGGGACGGAAAACAGCAGCACTCCGCAGAGCAGCAGGGCAGGAAGTGTTCGTTTCATAATGGGTTCACCTCCGCTGATGATACCGTCAATATCCCCGAAAGCGTCAGAAAGTATACGGGAATGTAAATCTTTTGGGTGTTCGCTTTACGGAAAGGCAAAAGTGTGATAAGATAAACCATACGGACAGTGCTGCGCCGCTGTCCCTTGATGATTTTGACGGAACTTCCGCGCAGAATGGAGGAACAGGAAACACATATGGAAAAATGGATGAAGGGCCGCTATATGGCCAACCAGAAGCGATTGAGCGTCGGGACGGGTGTTCCTGCGCCGCGCGGACGGGGCATTGTGATGCTGATTCTGCTGGCGCTGGTTGTGGCGCTGGCGGCTGTCAGCGTGACGACCGTTGCGAAGCTTTCCAGCGTCAACAGCCGCAATATCGCCATGATGCAGGAACAGTGCCGGGACGCGGTGGCGCTGTCGACAACGCTTAGCCGGACAGCCAGCTCGTCCTCGGCAGCCACAGTGGGCAAAATCCGCGCCGATGTGCACGCGATTGACGTTATCAACCAAATGAAGATGCTGCAGGACGGCACGAACCACGCCTACGTCAGCACGGAACTGATTTCAAGGATTTACACCATCCTCGACGCCTATTCCAACCAGCTTATCACCGGTATGAGCACGATGGAGGAGCAGACGAACCTTTCTGCGGCACTGCAGGAACTTTCGGCGGCACTGTCAGGACTATAAAACGCGAAAGGCACTGCACGCGCGGCAGTGCCTTTTTTGCAGCGAAAAATTCTGAAAATTCCCGAAAAAAAGCGCGAAATGCGCCGTCTAATTGAATGACGAACCCATGAAGAACGGAAAGGAAGCGAATTGCCATGCGTGCCCGACGCCTGCTTATCCTCTTGATGATGCTCCTGCTGCTCCCGCAGGCACAGGCGGAGCGGCTGACCCTCTACACCCGTCCGAACAATGTGGATGAAGCCACGCCATTCCAGCTGCGCCCGACGGAGCTGTCCATTTGCAGCGTGACCCGTGCCATGGGCGGCGCGGTGGTGCTGGCGTATGATCATAATTATGACAGCTTGTCGCTGTACTTCTGGCAGGATGGCATGACGGAAATGCGCAAGCTCGGCGGCGGGTTCTACTGGGTGATGAGCGGCGATACGATGGAGACGGCGCAGCAATCCTGCGAATACTCCATGAGCCGCGTGCCGAACTACCGGATGCCCGATTTGACCCACGCCATCAGCAACCTGACCTCTGACGGCGAAACGCTCTATGCCCTCAACCGTATAAACGGGCTGATTTTCAAAATTTCGGAGACGAAGGACGGTTTGCAGACAGAAGACGTCTGCACGATGGCGAATCTGTCCTGCCTGAACGTCAGCTATCGGGACTTGGAGACAGACAAAGTATACACCTATCCGGCGTCGCTGACGCGGATGCATGTCTGCGGTTCGGTGCTGGCAATCAGCGTGATGCAGGAAAACGGCATCAAGGTTGTGCTGGTGGACTTGACAGACGGCGCCATTCGCGAAATTGCGGATGAATCGCTGGAAGCTATGTACGAGTGGGCAGATGGCGAATTGCTGCTGTGGCGGCTGGAGGGATCGACCAACGAAATCAGCCGCAGCAGCGGAACGTATACACTGTCGCGTTATAGCGTGGCGACGGGGGAGGAAACCCTGCTCAGCACGGGTGTGCCGTATAAAAAACGCAGCGAATGCGGCGCGTATGACCCGTACAGCGGCAGCTACTACGACGTGAGAACACGCCAAATTGTGCGGACGACGGATTTCGTGCAGGAAGAACCTGTGGTAACCTTCCCAGCAGCGAACGTGAATATTGCGGTCACAAAAGACAGCATCGTCGGTGTGAACCTGAGCAGCGTTTACGTCCGCTCGAAGGAAAACGGCGATATGACCGTGCTGCGCATCCAAAGCAGCAACGGCGCAAGCAACACCGCCCTGCAGCACTTCGCGGAGGAAAATCCGAAGGTGATTCTGGCGCAGGAGACGCTGATGCAGAGCGCTATGAATGCGGCGAGCTTGGCGGCGCGCATGAGTGCCTCCGCCGATGCGCCGGACATCCTGCGCCTGGGGCTGACGCCGGATACGCCTGAAGCGGACGGCAGCTGGCCGCTGGACGTGCTGATGGACAAGGGCTGGTGCATGGACTTGTCAGTCTACCCGGAAGTATCGGACTATGTGTCCCGGCTGAACGGGGTTTACCGCGATGCGGTGACGCGCGACGGCAAAATCTACGCCCTGCCCATCTACGCATGGAGTTACGGCTACTTCATCAGCCGAAACGTGATGGAAAAGCTCGGCTTGCAGGAAAGCGACATTCCGACGAATCTCATAGACTTTTGTGCGTTCATCACGAAGTGGAATGACAACCTCACGGGCGCATATGCCGCCTATACGCCGCTGGAAGAGACGGAATCATACCGCGAGCGCGTCTTTGACCTGATGGTGCACGACTGGATTGGCTACTGTCAGGCGGAGAACATTCCCCTGCGCTTTGACCATCCCGTTTTCCGGGAGATGATGGCGGCGCTGGATGCCATGCGCACGGACAAAATCGAGCAGGCGAATCAGCAGGTCAACGAAGAAATCAGCGACTACCGCGAATGCCTGATCTGGACGGATGCGCAGGCGGTTGGGAATTTCGCAAACTACGCGGATGCTTTTGGCAGCCGGATTTTCCTGCCGATGGCGCTGACGCCGGACGTGACCACGCATTACGGCATCGGCTACATGACCGTGCTGGTGGTGAATCCGCGGACGATGAATGCGGATTTAGTCGGCAAGATGCTTGCGCAGGTAATCGCTGACCAGGAAGCAACGGCAAAGTGCGTGCTGCTGGCGGATTACGACGAGCCGATAGAGGATTCCTACTACTTGATAATGGTGCGCGACTACGAGAAAACGCTGACGGAACTGCGCAGGCAGCAGGAAAATGCACCTGCTTGGAAGAAGCAGGGGATTCAGGAGCGCATCGACGAGGAAGAGGCGAGTTTGCAGCGATACACCGTGCGGGAGAGGTGGACGATTGCGCCCAAGACGATTGAATTCTATCAGCAGACGATTCTGCCGATGAGCTACCTGCGTCGTCCGGGGATTTTGGCGGATTCGGATGCGTTCAGTGCGCTGGTGTCGCAGGTGCATCAGGGGGAAATTTCGCTGGAGGAGTTTGTGGAGAAAGCGGATAAGCTGATAGAAGGATTGGAGCAATAATACTATTTCCAAATTCACCTGCGCCATCTGCTCGCGCCTTTTCCGCGCTTGCGTCCGCTCAT
>FR899791.1 GCA_000437595.1 Faecalibacterium sp. CAG:74
TTGAACAATGGAGCATATCTGGTGAATTACCTGCTAAGCAGAATCACTGATAAAAAGTAGATTGTCCATGTATGCCAAAGGCATGACCACGTCGGATATTGAGACCCATATTCGGGATATCTACGGCGTAGAGGTGTCCGACACGACCGTAAGCCGTATCACGGACAAAATTCTCCCCATCGCAAAAGAATGGCAGCAGCGGCCGCTGGAAAGCATCTACGCGGTAGTTTTCATGGATGCCATCCACTATCATGTCCGCAGCGAAGGTCAAATCGTGAAGAAGGCGGTGTATATCGCCATTGGCATTGATCTGGATGGTAGGAAAGACGTTTTGGGCATGTGGGTCGGTGAAAATGAAAGTGCCAAATATTGGGCAACGGTGCTAAACAGCCTGAAAAACCGGGGAATTGAGGACATTTTCATCGCCTGCACGGACAATTTAACCGGCTTTTCCGCTGCCATTGAAGCTGTTTTTCCCAAGACGGAAATTCAGAACTGCATCATCCATCAGCTCCGCAATTCCAGCAAATATGTGTCCTACAAGGACATCAAGGCGCTCATGGCAGACCTGAAGGCAGTCTACGCCGCAGTCGATGAGTCTGCTGCTTTGGACGCTCTGGATGCTTTTGCGGAGAAATGGGACAAGAAATATCCGAAGATTGCTCAGTCCTGGCGGGAGAATTGGGCGAACCTGAGCACCTAATTCAAGTACCCCCAGGAGGTGCGCCGCCTGATCTATACGACCAATGCGAGCGAGGGCTTTAACCGGCAGCTCCGGAAAGTGACCAAGGCCAAATCGGTGTTCCCTACGGATGACAGTCTGCTGAAAATGCTATATCTGGCCATGACGGATATTACGAAGAAATGGACTGGCCGGCGGCAGGACTGGAGCATGATCCATGCGCAGCTGGCGGTGTTCTTCGCCGACCGTATGCCGAACTGACTGGCTACACGCAGGAATGTCAAGTGTCGAGATGAACGGAGGTTGACGTTTCAGCCCTTGACATCCCCTCGAAACGCTGTTATTTTATAAACAAGGCGGCTGCAGCTTGCGCCGCTCCCGTCTTGCATAAATTTTGCTCTATTTGCACTACGTTTTGCACTTTACACAGAATTCGGGATTGACCCCGCTCCCTTTTGAAAAGGTAGTTGCTGCCATTTTGTCCTTTCAGGGCGGAACG
>FR899792.1 GCA_000437595.1 Faecalibacterium sp. CAG:74
TCGCAGGTCGTGGATGCGGGCGGCTCTTTTCCTATCAGGAGTTATCATGAAAGAAACGACTTTTCACCTGCGGGATCACCTGCTGTTCGCGCTGCTGACCGTGCTGACGCTGATTCTGTGCATCGGCGTGGGCAGCGTCAGCGTCCCCTTCCGCGATACGGCGGAAATCATCTTCCGCGCCATCGCCGGTTGGGAGCAGCCCAGCGGATCAGCCGTCGCCATCATCCTGTATACCCGTCTGCCGCGCGTGCTGTGCGTGGCGCTGGTGGGGGCAATGCTGGCGCTGGGCGGCTGCGCCATGCAGGGGCTGCTGCGCAATCCGCTGGCAGATGGCTCAACGCTGGGCGTGAGTTCGGGCGCGTCGCTCGGCGCGGCACTTGCGATTCTCAGCGGCGTGTCCATCCCGTTCCTGCCCTTCGGCGGCACGGCGGGTGCGGCGATGCTCTCCGCGTTCCTCTCCCTCGTCGTCCTCCTTGCCCTCGCCTTCGCTCTTGACCACTCCCTCGCCACCAACACGCTGATTCTCCTCGGCGTTGTGTTCTCCATGTTCGTGTCGGCGCTGCTGTCGCTGCTGATAACGTTCTCCGGCGATAAGCTGCGCGCCATCACCTTCTGGACGATGGGCAACCTCTCTTCCGCCAGCTACCAAAATGCCTTGACACTGCTGGCAACGCTGCTGCTCTGCGGCGGCATCATTCTGACGCAGGCGCGGGCGCTCAACGCCATGAGCATGGGCGAAGAATACGCGCTGCATGTGGGCGTGTCCGTGCGGCGCGTGAAGCTGACCGTGATGATCTGCGTCAGCGCCATGATCGGCATGAGCGTCTCCGTCGGCGGCGGCATCGGCTTCGTCGGGCTGGTCACGCCGCATATGATTCGCCTGATTGTCGGCGCGAATCACCGCCGGACGCTGCCCGCCTGTCTCTACGGCGGCGCGATTTTCCTGCTCCTCGCCGACCTCATTTCCCGGACAATTCTCGCCCCGGCAGTGCTGCCCGTCGGCGTGGTCACGTCCATCATCGGCGCGGCGGCGTTTCTTGTCATCTTCCTGCGGACGAAAAGGAGGGAGCGCGCATGAACCTATCCGCCGAGCATGTTTCCGTCCTTCGCGGGCGCATTGAAATTGTGCATGACGTGTCCTTTTCCGTCTCCGACGGGCAATGGCTGATGATTTGCGGCCCGAACGGCGCGGGGAAATCCACCCTGCTGAGCGCCGTCAGCCAAGAACTGCCCTACACCGGGCTGGTAACGCTGGACGGCACCGACCTGCGCCGCATGAAGCCGCGCCCGCTTGCGCGCCGGATGGCAATGCTGCGCCAGCTGAGCGACCTTGCCTACGCCTACACGGTGGAAGAAGTCGTCTCAATGGGGCGATACGCGCACCGGGGGCTTTTGCAGGCGGACAACAGCGGCGCGGAAGCGGTGGAGCGCGCGCTCCAAGCCGTGCAATTGCAGAACAAGCGGCGTCAAAATATCCTGACGCTTTCCGGCGGCGAACGCCAGCGGATGCTGCTTGCGCAGGTGCTGTGTCAGGAGCCGGACGTGCTGCTGCTGGACGAACCCGGCAACCATTTGGATTTGCGCTTCCAGCAGGAGTTGTTTCTGCTCATCGACGCATGGCGGCGCGAACCGGGACACGCGGTGGTATCCGTCGTCCACGACCTGTCCCTTGCGCGGAAGTTCGGCACGCACGCGCTTCTGCTTTCGTCCGGGCGCGGCACTTACGGCGAAATTTCCGCCATCCTGACCCCCTCCGCGCTGGAATCCGCGTGGCAGATGGATGTTGTCGGCTGGCTGCGGTCGCTGGGGGATGTGTGGCAGTGACGCAAGGGAGTTCCTCCCTTGACCCTTTCGCGCGATTGGGTTGGTGACGACTGCATACAATGCCCGCGTGTTTATGCAGGAGTTCCGCCGCCACAGCGACAAATTTTCTGGATAACCGCACATCTCTATGCAAAAATAGCATCAATAAAAAGCGCCCACCACAGGCGCTTTTTATATTGGAAAACAACTATTCTTCCGCGTGCTGTCTCAACACGCACTATTCCGCATTCCGAATTCCGAATTCGTCTCACCCATTTCCATCCTGCGGACCCCACATCCCCGTCACTTTGCCGTCCTTGTCATCCACTTCCACTTCATAGGCATCATCCGCCACGTCGCGCTGGGGAATCGTGAAATCCACCTGCCAGCAGCCTTTGTCGGCGCGGTAACCGTATTCCACCACAGTGCGGCACAGCAAATCCGACGCGTCCACGCCGTACTCCGCAATCACGCCCTGCGCGGCGCTCGTCAGCACATCCACAACCGCCGTCTGCGTGCCGGCAATGTCCGCAAAAGTATCATAGCCCTTTTCCACCTTGTTGATGGCAAACGCGGTGTACGCCGTGCCGCTCAGGGTGATTTGGTAGCTTTCCAGCGTCGGAATCGGCTCGCGCTTCGGGGCGGCAGGCGCCGCATCGTTCTCCGTCAGCGTATCCGACGAAACCCAGCTTTCCGCGAATGTACCGTCCGCGCGGGCGTAGCGGATGCGGGTCAGCATGGTGATGCTCTCCAGCGGAATTACGTTTCTACCACGCAACCCCATGCTGTCCAGCGCAAGATACGCTGTGCCAGCCGCCAGTTCGCCGTCCGGCACCAGATATTTGCCGTCCACCAGCGCATACAGTGCCAGAGGGAATTGCGCAGTTGCCGTTGTTTCCTGCCAGTCGGACAGCTCCACGCGCTCGATGCCCGCTTCCGATGCGCGCCCGCTGTAATGCAGCGTGTAGCGTTCCAGTTCGCCGTACTGCTCGCGGATAGCGTCGCTTGCCGCGTCCGCCGGGAAGGAGGCAATGCCCGTCAGTTTCGTTTCGCCGTCCGCATCATCCGCCTGAACGGCGAAGAACGTCTGGGCAACATCCACGCCCTTTTCCGCCAAGTTGTCGCGCATGAGCAGGAGGATGTCCCGCTGGGTCTGCGCGGCGGTCGGGTGCAGATTAGCGTTTTCCACCGATGTGAACGCCATCATGTCCAACCGCATCGTGAAGCGATACGGTGTGCCGTCCAGCGTCACTTGCACCGTGACCGCGACGGCGTAATCCCCAAACGTTGTCACTTCCTCACGGGCATAATCCGCCACTTTCACAAAGCCGTTCAGGTCGGCAAAGCGCCGAATGTAGCTGGAAATCGCCTCGTCGAGGTTATCCGGCAGTGCGCCGTCATAGGTCAGGCTGGCATTGCCCAGCAGGTCGAAATCATACGCCTGCACGCGCCCCTGCTCATCCATCAGCAGCCAGACAAACGTGTTCCGCATGTACGCCGTCACATACCAGCCCTCTTCCGCGTGCATGGCAGACCAATCGACAGCTTCGGACTTCGCGGAAAAGTTCGTGACGAACAGCGGCAGATACAGCCACGCTTTCGCCTGTTCAATAGCGTCCTCGCTTGAGGAAATCGCGCCGCGCGCAAAGTCGCGGTACGGGCGATTGTTCGCCACGAGGGGCAGCACCGTCTCCGGCGCGTAGGGGGCAGACGTTTCCGCAACCGCCGCGGTCAGCAGCAGCATCACACTCAGCAGCATTGCAAGGATTTTCCGCATTCTTGTTCCCTCCATCCAGCAGGTTTACGCTTATAGAACGCTTCTGCGGCGGAAAATCTTCCCGGTGCCGGCAATCGAAATGCAAAAAATCCACCTTCCGGGGAACATTACGTCCTCACAGAAGGTGGATTTCTTATTACTTATCGAACAGTTCCTTCACCTTGTCGATGAAGGTCTTTCTCTGGTCGTACTGCTTGCCGTTGTCGTCGCCGTCGAACTGGCGGAGCAGCTCGCGCTGCTTTTCGGTCAGGCGGCGCGGAGTTTCCACGCGCACCTTGAAAATCAGATCGCCCTTGTTGTTCGACCCAAGCTGCTGGATGCCCTTGCCGCGGATGCGGAACTCGGTGTCCGTCTGCGTGCCTTCGGGGATGGTGTACTTTACGCTGCCATCAAGCGTCGGGACGTCAATTTCCGCGCCGAGCGCCGCCTGCGTGAAGGAAATCGGCACTTCCAGGCGCAGGTTCGTGCCCTCGCGGCGGAAGAGCTTGTGCGGCTTGACAGTAATCTGGATGAGCAAATCACCATTCGGGCCGCCGTTCGCGCCGGGTTCGCCCTGTCCGCGCTTGCTCAGGACGATATTGTCATCCACACCGGCGGGAACATCGAGTTCCAGCGTCCGGCGCATCCGAACGCGCCCCGAACCGCCGCAGGACGAGCACTTGTCCTTGATGACCTTGCCGCTGCCGCCGCAAGCCGGGCAGGTACGCACGGTCGTCATCCAGCCGCCGCTCTGGCGGATTTGCCCCGTGCCTTTGCACATGGAGCAGGTCTGCGGCTGCGTGCCGGGCTTTGCGCCGCTGCCGCCGCAGGTTGCGCAGTTTTCATAGCGGTAAAATTCGACGGATTTATGGCAGCCCTTCGCCGCTTCCTCGAAGGTCAGGCGCAATTCATAGCGCACGTCGTTGCCCTGCCGAGGGGCATTCCGGCGCGCCTGTGCACTGCCGCCCATGCCGCCGTTGAACAGCTGGTCGAAGATATCGCCCATACCGCCCATGCCGCTGAAGTCCATGCCGCCGAACGGATTGCCGCCCGCACCGCCGCCCATATCCGGGCCATCAAAGCCAAACTGGTCGTAACGGGCGCGCTTATCCGGGTCGGACAGCACCTCATTGGCTTCGTTCAGTTCCTTGAAGCGGGCTTCCGCTTCCTTGTCGTTGGGGTGCAGGTCGGGGTGGCATTCCTTCGCCTTCTTGCGGTAGGCGCGTTTAATGTCCTCATCCGTCGCGTTTTTATCGATACCCAGCACTTCGTAATAATCGCGCTTGTTCGCCACGTTTGTTCACCTCTGATTGATAATCCGGCTTTTTGCATTGCTCATGCGGAGAAATTCGCTTCGATGAAGTGGATTTCTTTCGGAAGCAGGGGAATCGCGCCTGCGGGCGCGACAAGGGGGCAATGGAAACGGACGAAGTCCGCGGTCGCCCCCTTGACCCCTTCGGGTCGCCGCTACCGGAGTTGGTTTTTATCGAAACAAGGAAAACCGCATCCGCGTCGCCCCAAAACCCTGCATGGGCGATTGACCCAAATATACCGGGAGGCACGTTGGACGGCACTCCCGGCTCGGATATGACTTGCATCCGCAGAAACAGCTGGTGCTGCTTCTGCGGATGTTTCATTGCTTAGTGAACGTCGCCGTCCGCCTCATAGGTGCCGTCCGCGTTCTGCGTACCGGCCTGCGGCTGTTCGGGGTTCGCGCCCTGCTCGCCGCCCTGCTGCTGATACAGCTTGCCGAAGATGGCGTACACCTTCTGGGTGAAGGCATCCATCGCGTTCTTGATTTCCTCCGCGTTGTTGCCCTCGCGCACCTTCTTGAAGTTCGCGATTTCGCTCTCGACGGTCGCCTTGTCTTCCGCGGACAGCTTGTCGCCGTTCTCACGCAGCTGCTTCTCCATCTCGTAAATCATGGAGTCAGCATGGTTGAGGGTTTCGACTTCTTCCTTGCGCTTCTTGTCCTGCTCAGCGTACTGCTCAGCTTCCTTGACGCGCTGGTTGATTTCTTCCTCGGTCAGGTTGGAGGAAGCGGTGATGGTAATCTTCTGCTCGTTGCCGGTCGCCTTGTCCTTGGCGGAGACATTCACGATGCCGTTCGCGTCGATGGAGAAGGTAACTTCAATCTGCGGCACGCCACGGGGCGCGGGCGCAATGCCGGTCAGCTGGAAGCGGCCCAAGGACTTGTTGTCGTAAGCCATCTGACGTTCGCCCTGCAGGACGTTGATTTCAACCGTCGTCTGACCATCCGCCGCGGTGGAGAACACCTGCGACTTGCTGGTCGGGATAGTGGTGTTGCGGTCAATCAGGCGCGTGAAGATGTGACCTTCGGTTTCCAGACCCAGGGACAGCGGGGTGACGTCCAGCAGCAGCACGTCCTTCACTTCGCCGCCCAGCACGCCGCCCTGAATGGCAGCGCCGATAGCCACGCACTCATCCGGGTTGATGCCCTTGAAGGGTTCCTTGCCGGTCACGCGCTTCACAGCCGCCTGAACAGCCGGGATACGAGTAGAACCGCCAACCAGAATGATCTTGCTGATGTCATTGTAGGTCAGACCCGCGTCCTTCAAAGCCTTTTCCATAGGCGTGATGGTCGCCTGCACGAGGTCAGCGGTCAGTTCCTCAAACTTCGCACGGGTGATAGTCACATCGAGGTGCTTCGGGCCATTGGCATCCGCCGTGATGAACGGCAGGTTGATGTTCGCGCTGGTGGTGCCGGACAGGTCGATCTTCGCCTTTTCCGCTTCCTGCTTCAAGCGCTGGCTCGCGGCACGATCCTTGCGCAGGTCAATGCCGTTTTCCTTCTGGAACTGATCCGCCACATAGTCGATAATGCGCTGGTCGAAGTCGTCGCCGCCCAGGCGGGTGTTGCCGTTGGTGGCAAGCACTTCAAACACGCCATCGCCAATGTCGAGGATGGACACGTCGAACGTGCCGCCGCCAAGGTCGTACACCAGAATCTTCTGGTTGCCGTCCTTCTCAAGGCCGTACGCCAGAGAAGCAGCCGTCGGCTCGTTGATGATACGCAGCACTTCCAGACCCGCGATACGGCCAGCGTCCTTGGTCGCCTGACGCTGAGCGTCATTGAAGTACGCCGGGACGGTGATGACCGCCTGCGTGACCTTTTCGCCCAGATAGGCTTCGGCGGTTTCCTTCATCTTCGTCAGGATCATAGCAGAAATGTCCTGAGGGGTGTAGGCCTTGCCGTCGATGTTCACCTTGTAGTTCGTGCCCATCTCACGCTTGATGGAGATGACGGTACGGTCGGGGTTGGTCACGGCCTGACGCTTTGCGATCTGACCGACCATGCGCTCGCCGTCCTTGGAGAAAGCCACAACAGACGGCGTGGTGCGCGCGCCTTCCGCGTTCGGGATAACAACCGGCTGGCCGCCTTCCATGACCGCCACGCAGCTGTTCGTCGTACCAAGGTCAATACCAATAATCTTGCTCATAATCTTGTCCTCCAATATCTATGTCGAATGTTTAGGAAATTGTCTGATTTATGCAGTGGGCATTGCTGCCCGAACTGTCTGATTGAATGGGGCTTAGTCGGGCACGACCTTCACCATCGCGTGACGGAGAACGGTCTTGTCCATCATGTACCCCTTCTGGAGCACCATGCACACCGTGCCGGGTTCGCCGTCATCCGCCGTACCCTGCATGATGGCTTCCTCCAGATTCGGGTCAAACTTTTCGCCGAGGCGGTCAATGGGTGTCACGCCTAACTTTTCGTAGGCGGCAACCATCTGCTTGCGCGTCATCTCCACGCCGGTTTTGAGGGCGTCGGCATCCGCATTCTCTGCGGCAGCCAGCGCGCGTTCAAGGTTATCCAGCACGGGGAGCATCGCGGTCGCGACCTTGCGCTGACCCTCCGCGAAAGCATCCGCGCGGACGCCTTCGTTGCGGCGGCGGAAGTTGTCAAAATCCGCCTGCACGCGCTGGGCGAGCGCCAGATACTCATCCGCCTTGGCAGCGGCCTTCTTGAGTGCGTCCACGTCCGGAGCATCCGCCTGCGGGGCGGGTTCCTGCGGCGCTTCGGCAGCCGGCTGCTCCTGATCTGTCACGTCGGGGGTCATATCTTCCTCCGGCTGCTTCGGGGTTTTCTGCTGCTCATTCATCGGTCGCTTTCTGCCTTTCTTCCATTTCATTGCTATTTATCCAGCTTCTTATTTTTCTGTGGCGCCTGACTTCCGAACATCTCGGACAGCTGCTGACCCATCGTGTTCATGACGGACAGCACCCGGCTGTACCGCATTCGCGTCGGGCCAATCACGCCGATTGTCCCCTGCCGGCCGGAGCCGGTAGAGTACGTCGCGGTGACGATGGAGCAGTCCGCCATTTCCGGCACGCCCGTTTCCGGGCCGATGCGGACGGTGAACGCCATTTCGCCCTTCTGACTGATGATGTCCGCCAGACGGTCGCGCGTTTCCATCAGGCTGAGGAACGACCGCGCCTTTTCCATGTCGCTGTATTCGGGGTACGCGAGCATGTTGCTCGTGCCGCCGACTGCTACATGCGGGTGCGTCATTTCGTCCTGCTGTCCCAGCGCCTTGCCCAAGCCCTGCAGGAGACGCTCGTTCTCGTGCATTCCCTGCATCAGCTGCGGCATCTGCGCCACCGCCTCATGGAGCGTCAGCCCCTGAAGGCGTTCGGTCAGCGTCTTGCTGATGGCGTAGAGCGCGTCGCTGTCGAGATCGCTTGCCACCTGCACCACCTGATCGCGGACAATGCCCATATCCGTCACGATGACGACCAGCGCGGATGTATCCGACACCGGTACGAGCTGAATCGTGCGAATCTTCGGCATTTTCCCCGTCGGCGGCAGTACCACGGCGGTGTAGCTTGTCAGGGAGGAAAGCACCTGTGCGGCGTGGTCTATCACATCCTCCATTTGATGCATCCGCCCCAGAAAATGCCCCTTAACCGCCGCGTCGCTATCCGACGGAATGCGCCCCGTCTTCAGCAGCTGATCGACATAGAGCCGATACGCTTTTGCGGACGGGATGCGTCCTGCGGAGACATGCGGCTGATCGAGGTAGCCCAGTTCCTCCAGATCGCTCATCTCATTGCGGATGGTCGCGGAGGACAAGCCCATGTCGTATTTCTTCGAGATGGTTCTTGACCCCACCGGCACAGCGGTGAGGATGTAGTCGTCAATGATGGCTTGCAGGATTCTGAACTTCCGTTCATCCATCATCATGACCAATCCCTCCTCTCCGTGAACCATGCTGGTCTGTGTTGTTAGCACTCATCGTTGTCGAGTGCTAATCACATGACATAATATACCCCTGTCAAGTCACTTTGTCAAGGGGTTCGCGGGAATTTTTTTCATCTTTTCTGTAAACTCGGTTTGACAAATCTGTGAACTCGTGATTTTTGCACCGGAATCAGCGGTTTTGCGCACCAAAAAGCGGCTGCCCGGAATCGCTCCCAAGGCGGCCGCTCAAATTATCAATTTTTCTGCAGCTCGTGGAACTTCCGCGTTTCATCCTCCGAAAGCGTCTCATACGGCATGAAGAACCGCACATAGATGTAATGCGGGAGAAACAGCAGCAGCACAAACAGCAACCAGGCAGCAAACCACCCGATGGCATCATTCATGCTGTTACGGAAAAAAATGCACACCACGAAGATGACAAGCTCAATCGGCACGAGCACAGTAGCCGCTTTGAATCTGCTCGGTTTGCACAGCTTCCCGCAGTACGGACAGCGCATCCAGTTGTACCGCGCCATCACATCCCAATAGGTGTGCTGAAAATAGTGATATTCTGTGCATTTTCTCGCCATGGTTGTCCCTCATTTCCGCCCATTTTTCACGGCTCCATCGCCGCCGAATCCGGTTCGGGCGTCGGGGTCACAAAGACCTCCAAATGGCTATCCTGAAAGCCGTCGAAGGGGAAATAGCCGCTGATTTCGTCGCCGTCAGGGTCAGGGGTTGCAGTCGGGCCGGCATCGTTGTTCAGCAGCAGACCGCCGTCCACGCTTCCCGGCTGGGGGAAGATAATCGTCAGCTGCATCCAGTTCGCGTTGTCGTGGTACTGGTTCGGGTAGTATGCCCCATACAGGCGCGTCTGCGTCCCCTGCGAGAGAATCGGCTGTTCCTCGAAGGACTCGACCACGCCGTTGCCGTTGCTCTCCTGCACCTTGCGCACATACGCCTGCACCGCCGACACCGCCTCGTCCAGCGTGATGCTGTTCGGGCTGGTCTGCTGCACCAGTGCGCCGCCGATGAGGGCGAAGTTCGTCAGGTTGTCCATGCGCAGAACAAGGCTGGTGATACCCGTCGCGTTCATGTTCACGGTAATTTCGGCGTGTTGGGCGAATTCCGCGCCGTTCAAGCCAAGGCTGGCGAACGTCGGGTACAGCTCATAGCACGGATCAATTTTCCCCGCACCGGAAGAAACAAGCGTCTCATTGACGCGCCGGATATAGTCTTTCAGCGTCTCAACCGCCGCATTTCCGGACAAATTCTGCCCGGCGGCAGGTGTATCCCAGTCAATATCGCCAGATGCCCACGCGACCGCGCACACGAGCATCGTCATCAGCACCAGCAGCGCCGCGCGGCGCAGGGTTTTGCTCATGCTCACTTCTTCGCTTCCAGCATTGCCTGCCGCAGTTCGACGAAGCGGGCGATGAGCTCCGCTGTGCCCTCCACGCCGAGCTTGCCCGTGTCCACGCACAGGTCGTAGTTGTTCACGTCGCCCCACGTTGCGGTAGCGTAATAATTATAGTAGGAAGCGCGCTGCTTATCCGCCTTGCGGATGCGATCCTCCGCCTTCTGCGGGTCAACGCCGTAGTATTTCACGGCACGTTCCACCTTGCTCTGCATTTCCGCCTTCAGGAACACGCTGATGGTGTTCGGGCGGTCTTTGAGCACATAGTCAGCGCAGCGGCCGACGATGACGCACGGGCCCTTATCGGCAATCGAGCGGATGGCATCGAACTGCGCGAGGAAAATCTTATGGTTCAGCGGCATGTCCATATAGTACGAACCGGCGTCGCCATGCACCTGCATCCCAGTGACGAGATTGAAGAGCAGGGAGCGGGTCGGCTTTTCGTCGTGATCCTCGAAGATTTCTTCGCAGATGCCGCTCTGCTTGGCAGCTTCGGACAAAAGTTCCTTATCGTAGAACGGGATACCGAGCTTTTCCGCGAGCATCCGTCCGACATAGCGTCCGCCCGAGCCAAACTGTCTGCCGATGGTGATGACACAATTCGTCTTCATATGAAATACCTCACTTTCCTGAGGGTAAAGCGGCATAGCCTACCCACTTTATCCCCTTTCAGTATAGCACAAAATGCCCGTTTGGGCAATGGTGTTTTTGTTTTTCATGTGGTTTATGGTTGATTCCGCGTCAAAATGGTATTTGCGTCTGCAAACGCGGTTTTTCTGCCGCAAAAAAATCCAACAAACTTAGATGCGAGCCGAAGGGGTCAAGGGGGCGGTCGCCTTCCATGTTACTTGAACTGTATTGGAAGGCTTTTTAGTTTGCTGGACAGAATAAATAATTATTCCTCAAACGGCATCGACGTCCTATCCGCCTTTTCCAGCTCCGCCTCCAAATCCACCGGCTTGCCATACTTCTCCTCATACGCCGCGTCCCGCTGCGTCATTTGCAGCCGCTTCGTATGCACATACGCCAAATTCGACGGAGACGCCTTCGCCGCCGTCATCGTCAGCCGCTTCTGCCCGTCCGATTCCAACCGCAGGCGGACACGAATCAGCATATTCCCATGCTGCGGGCACTTTGCTATGCTGATATACTTATCCGCCGCCTGCCGGACGTATGCGCCGTCCTCTAACTTCATCTTCTTCCCGCACACGGGGCAGCGCGGCACGCGGGCGAAATCGCTCGCGAACGCCTCGTTCACCGTGCCGAACGTCTCGCCGCCAGCGCGCTCACGCTTGTCAGTGTGGATGAGCGGACGCGGCTTCTGCGGGTACTTCAGCACATCCTCCGGCTGCGGCAGACGCGCGAACACCAGCGCCGTGTAGTACGCGTCGTGCAGGGCATTGTGGAAGTAGCGGGCAGCGTCCGGCTCAATGCCGAGCATCTCCATGGCGACCTTCAAGCCCTTGCGGTCACGGCAGCCGTTGACATCTGAGAACAGGCGCTGAATGTCGCAAATCGGCGGCATCGGCTCGGTGCAGCCGAAAAAATCCATGTTCTGCTTCCAGACGCTGATGTCGTCGCAGCCCCACGTCAACAGCGTATATTCCTCGCCGCACCACGCCGTGAACTGCGCCATCGCGTCCAAGAACGTCGGCGCATCCGCCAGTTCCTCCGCGCCCAACTGCGTCATCTTGCGAATGCGCGGATGAATCTTCACATAATACTGCGGACGAATCGGGATGGAAATGCTGTCCACCACCTGATATTTGTCGTCCACCTTCACCGCGCCGATTTGAATCATCTCGAACACGAGCCGATCCCCGACCTGCCGGAATACCGAACTGTCAAACGACATCGGCTGATTCCACTCAAGGTCTACCACGATATAATGCAATGGTCTCAATCTCCCCAGTATTTTTATATTGCTTCTATTTCTTCTTCGCCTGCGCTCTGACCCGCCAGCGCGCCTGTTGCCCATGCGATTTGCAGGTTGTAGCCGCCCGTGTGCGCGTCCACGTCAATGACTTCCCCGGCGAAATACAGCCCGCTGACTTTCCTGCTTTCCATCGTCGCCGGGTCGATTTCACGCACATTCACGCCGCCGCGGGTGACGATGGCTTCCTCGATGGGCGCTAATTTTTTCAGTGGAATCGGCAGCGCTTTGAGGGCGGACACCAGCTTCTCGCGCTCTTCTTTCGTCACCTGCGCGCAGACCTTGCTCCCGTCCACGCCGCAAAGCTCCGGAAAAATCTCCGCAAAACTTGCCGGCAGCAGGTGCGGCAGTACGTTCCGCAGCTGACGGCGGCTGTCCTCCGCCAATTCGCGCTGAAGCCGCGTGTCCAGCTGCTGCGCCGTCAAGCCCGGCTTCAAGTCCAGCGTCACGTTTGCCTCCGCCAGATTTTCCGGCAAGTGGCAGGACATCGTGAGCGTCAGCGGCCCGGAAATGCCGAAATGCGTGAACAGCATCTCACCCAAATCCGAGTACAGCACCTTCTTGCCTTTTTTCAGCGTCAGCGCGACGTTTTTCAGCGCCAGCCCCTGCAAGCGCCCGCACCAGTCGCAATCCGTTTCAATCGCGGACAGCACGCCCATGCGCGGGGTCGTCGTGTGCCCGACGCTCTCCGCCAGCCGATAGCCGTCGCCCGTCGAACCCGTCAGCGGACACGATAACCCGCCCGTCGCCAGAATCACCCGCTCCGCCGGAAGCGCCGTGCCGTCCATCAGGCGAACGCCGGTTGCATGCAGCGCGCCGTCCTCCGTCGTCTCCGTCATCAGCGCCTGCACCCGACTGCCGTAGCGCACTTCAACGCCGCTTTGCTGCATCAGCCGCGCCAGCGTCCGCGTTACGTCGCTCGCCTTCTCCGTCGCCGGAAAAACGCGCCGACCGCGCTGCACCACCACCGGGCATCCCGCGTCTTCCAGCAGCTGCATCATGTCCTGCGGCGAAAAGAACGACAGCGCGCTGTACAGGAACCGCGGATTCCGCGCCACTTCGTGCAGGAACTCATCCAGCGTGCAGTCATTGGTGACGTTACAGCGCCCTTTCCCGGTGATGTACACCTTCTTGCCCAGCTTTTCGCCGCGCTCCAGCAGCGTCACGCGTGCGCCCACTTTGCCCGCGAAGATGGATGCCATCATCCCCGCCGCGCCGCCGCCAACCACAATCACCCGGCGTTCAGGAACGGACATCCCCATGGCCTTCTTCCTCCAAATACACTTCGTAAGTCTCCCAAATGGATTCCAGCTGCTTGAAATGCTGGCTCAGCGCCTGCTTGCGGTGCAGCCCCAGCGTCACCAGCAGGGCGTTAATCAGGCTCAGCGGCGCGGCGAGCGAATCCACGAACGACGCCATATCCGTCCGCGCCGTCAGCGATAAATCCGCAATTTCTGCCAGCGGCGACATCGGGCCGTCCGTAATCGCCACCACCTGCGCCCCGCAACGCTTCGCGAACCGCATCGCCTCCAGCGTCCGCGTGGAGTAGCGCGGGAAGGAAATGCCAATCAGCACATCATTCTCCCGCAGCTTGATGATTTCCTCGAACACATCCGTCGCGCCGGAAGATACCAGATGCACATTATCAAAAATATAATTCAGATAATACCCCATGAACTGCGCCAGCGGGGCCGCTGACCGCAAGCCCATGACATACACGGCATTGGCGTTCAGCAGCCGCTGCACTACCTCGTCGAACACCTGCTGCTCAACCTGTTCCAAGGTGTTGCGCAGGTTCTGCATGTCGCTCTTCAGCACCGTCGTCAGCGCCGCCGACGGGTCAAGCTCCGTCGCCATCTCGAAGCGCTGATTCGCCGTCAAGCGATGGCTGACAAGCTCCTGCAGCGAGCGCTGGAGCTGCGGATAGCCCTCATATCCCATCGCCGCCGCAAAGCGCACGACGGTGGATTCGCTCACGCCCACGCTCTCCCCCAGGCGGCTGGCGGTCATGAACACCGCCTTATCATAATGCTCGACGATATACTGTGCGATCTTCCGATGACCCTTGCTCAGGCGTTTGCCCGACTGATTCAGGCGGTCGATCATATCCTGCATGTCCTGCATGACGATTCCCTTCTTCTCTGTTCATGCGGCGCGCCCGACCACGCCGATATAGTCCTGCTTCATTATACGGGAAAGGATGGGGATTTGCAAGTGGAATCCGATAAAAATGCAAAAAAAACCGAATTTTGCCGACTTTATTTCTGGAAATGGGGCAAATATTGCAGGGGTGGAGGAAATGCGCAATGAGCAATGAGAAGTCGCACACGGATGAAGCAAGGAAAAGCGTTCATCGCAATTGTGTGTCCGCAGACGCATCCGCTTTCGACTTGTTCAGCATTATCGCGCCCAATGGGCGCGACCAGACACACCGGCTGCTCACTTCCACCTCGCGCACCGGCATGTAACCTCTTTCCGCACTTAGTGGCTCGTCATGTAACCATTGTATTTCAATTGTATCCGATTGTACCTTTTGTGTTTTTCTGCAAAAAAATCCGTGTTTTTTTTACATTCATCACTTTTCTTTTTCTCTCATCCGTGATAGAATAGAAGCGTGAATACTTCTTATTGTGCAGTCGGACGTCAGGCAGTAGCAAT
>FR899793.1:0-8661 GCA_000437595.1 Faecalibacterium sp. CAG:74
CAAGGGACATTGTCCCTTGACCCTTTTTGGGCTACCCGGCTTGGTTACACTTCCAAACTTAGTGGTGTCTGGTGCTTTCCCTTGTGCGGCGGCGCTTCTTTTGAATCTGCTCCGCCTGGGGCTTTTCCCCCTTGAGTTCCAGCAGCTGGTCGCGGAGTTTCGCCGCCTGCTCGAAGTCCAGCGCCTTCGCCGCCGACAGCATCTGGTCTTCCACCTGCTTCATCAGCGCGTTCCGCTCGTCCTCGCTCATCGCGGCGGGCGCGCTTTCTTCCGCCTTCTTCGTAATCTCCAGCACCTGATGCACCGCGTTGCGCACCGACTCCGGCGTGATGCCGTGCACGCGGTTGTACTCCTCCTGAATCGCGCGGCGGCGGTTGGTTTCGCTGATGGCGCGCATCAGGCTGTCCGTCATCACATCGGCGTACATAATCACCCGCCCATCGACGTTTCGCGCGGCGCGCCCGATGGTCTGCACGAGCGACGTTTCCGAACGCAGGAAACCTTCCTTGTCCGCGTCGAGAATCGCGACGAGCGACACTTCGGGCAAGTCCAGCCCCTCGCGCAGGAGATTGATGCCCACCAGCACGTCATATTCGCCGAGCCGCAGCCCGCGAATCAGCGCCATGCGATCCATCGTCGTCACGTCGCTGTGCAGGTAGCGGACGCGGATGTCCATGCTTTGCAGGTATTCCGTCAGGCTCTCCGCCATCCGCTTGGTGAGCGTCGTCACCAGCACGCGCTGTTTTTTCGCCACGACTTGGTGGATTTCGCCCACGAGGTCATCCACCTGACCGGTCGCCTTGCGGAGGATGATTTTGGGGTCAAGCAGCCCGGTCGGGCGGATAATCTGTTCCACAATCTGGGATGCGTGGCTGATTTCATACGGGCCGGGCGTTGCGGAGACGAAAATCGTCTGCCCGATGCGCTGCTCAAACTCCTCGAACAGCAGCGGACGATTGTCAAACGCCGACGGCAGCCGGAAACCATATTCGACAAGCTGCTCCTTGCGCGCGCGGTCGCCGTTGTACATGGCGCGAATCTGCGGCACGGTGACGTGGCTCTCGTCGATGAAGCACAAAAAGCCCTTGGGGAAGTAGTCCAGCAGGGAATAGGGCGCGTCACCGGGCTTTCTGCCATCGAAGTAGCGCGAATAATTCTCAATGCCGCTGCAATAGCCGATTTCACGCATCATCTCAATGTCGTAATTCGTCCGCTGGGCGATTCGCTCCGCCTCCAGCAGTTTGCCCTCCTTCGTGAACTTGTCGACCTGCTCCTTCAAATCGCGCTCGATGACGGCGATTTTCTCCGGCAGATTCGTCTGGTCAGTCGCGTAGTGCGTCGCGGGATAGACGCTTGCGTGCTCCAGCGACGCCAGCGTGTGCCCGGACACGACCTCGAACTCGCTGATGGACTCGATTTCGTCGCCGAAGAACTCAATCCGCAGGCCATGCTCCTTGCCGCCCGCGGGGATGATTTCCAGCACGTCGCCGCGCACGCGGAACGTCCCGCGCTCAAACTCCACGTCGTTGCGGTCATACTGGATGGCAATCAGCTGGCGGATGAGGTCGTCGCGCCCAATCGCCATGCCCGGCCGAAGGGACACCATCTGCCCCTCGTACTCGCTGGGGTCGCCCATGGAATAAATGCAGCTGACCGACGCGACGATAATCACGTCCCGCCGCTCCCGAAGCGCCGCCGTCGCGCTGTGGCGGAGGCGGTCGATTTCCTCGTTGATGGCGGCGTCCTTCTCGATGTAGGTGTCCGACGACGCGATATACGCTTCCGGCTGATAGTAATCATAATAGGAAACGAAATATTCCACCGCGCTGTCGGGGAAGAACGCCCGGAATTCCGAGCAGAGCTGCGCCGCCAGCGTTTTGTTGTGCGCAATCACCAGCGTCGGGCGCTGCACCTGTGCAATCACGCTTGCCATCGTGAAAGTTTTGCCCGACCCGGTCACGCCCAGCAGCACTTGCCCCTTCATGCCCGCGTTGACGCCCTTTGTCAGCGCCTCAATCGCCTGCGGCTGATCCCCGCTTGGCTGATACGGCGCTTTCAGCACGAACTTCCCGCGCGTCTCGTCCATCCGCCAATCCTCCCTTGCCTGTTTGTCTGATTATCATACCACGTTTGCTTTTTTCTGTGAAGGGGAACAGGGGAAAATTAGCAACCAGCCGGAATAGCGACCACAAAAATCCCCCAACAGAAAACAGCCCGAATCTGCTGAAATTCGGGCTGTCTCCGGGGTGCGGGAGGTTGCTGACTCCACACCCCAAGAAAGGAAAGGGAAAGGAAAAAGGAGGAGAAAAGGAGTGAAAACCATGTCATGCAGGGCGCAGAGGGCGATGCGCCGCGTCCGCTGAAATCCTTATTCCGCCGTGTCGCGCGCTGGAACTTCTGGTGCAGCAGAAGCGTCCTTCGCGGATTCGGCGGAACCCACTTGTTTATCCGGCAGTTCCTTCATCAGGATGGCCGCGACAACCATTGGTTCCATCAGCAGCTTCATAAGCGCCTCCTTTCTGTGCTTCCCGCCTGACAGTGTTGATTCTACCCGCCCAGCATGACGTCAGCATGAAGGAAATGTGACGCTTTGCTGAAAATCCATGAACAAATTGCAAACTTACCCTTGACACAGGGGATTTTGTTTGCTACAATAGCAACACACGTTGCGCAACACATGTTGCCGAAAGGAGATGCCCCATGCCGCCCGCCTGCCGATTCACCCGCGAGCAAATTGTCGCCGCCGCCCTTGCCATCACCCGCGAGCGCGGCTTCGACGCCGTCACTGCCCGCGCCATTGCCGATACCCTGCATTCGTCCTCTAAGGTGATTTTCAGCGCCTTTTCGGGCATGGACGACCTGCTTGCCGCCACGATTGATGCCGCGGACGCACAATACCGTGCTTACAGCGCTGATTTTGTCCGCGATTCTGCCGATCCGCCCTACAAAGCCGTCGGCACGGCGTACATCCGCTTCGCCCGAAACGAGCCGAACCTCTTCCACCTGCTTTACATGCGCGACCGCCGCCGGGAGGATCACAGCGGCGACGCGGAGAACATCGCCGTGCTGGTGGACTTCCTGATGACGAAACTATCCCTCACCCGCGAGGACGCGACGCTCCTGCACATCGAAATGTGGGCGTACGTCCACGGCATTGCGGTGCTGTGCGCGTCCGGGCAGCAGAATTGGGACGACGCGCTCATCAGCCGGATGCTGACCGACGGCTTCGAGGGCATCAAGAGCAGATTTCAGAAGAACGAGCAATGAGCAATGACGAATAAATGTGCGTGTTCGCCTTCACAAAAATACGGATTCATGCTATCATAAAGGAGGAAAATCCCCATGCGCCGCTATGCGTATCTTGACCATATTCGCTGGATGACGGTTCTGCTGGTCATTGTTTACCACGTCTGCTACCTCTTCAACGGGGTCGGCATCTTCGGCGGTGTGCCGGATGCGCGAAACCTGCCGTTTCTGGATACCATTTCCGGCACGGTGTACCCGTGGTTCATGGTGCTGCTGTTCGTCGTGGCGGGCATGTGCGCCCGGTTCGCACTTGTCCAGCAGGGGAATCGCGCGTTCCTGCGCAATCGGGCGCGGAAGCTGCTTGTGCCGTCAACCTTGGGGCTGTTCGTGCTGCAATGGGTGACGGGGTATCTGAATATCCGCATGGGCGGCGCGGTGGATACCATCCCGAAGCCCTTGCTGTACCCGATTTCGGTGCTGTCGGGCATCGGGCCGCTGTGGTTCGTGCAGCTGCTGTTTTTGTTCAGCGCGATTTTGGTGCTGATTCGCAGAATCGACCGGAATGACCATCTTTTCCGCCTCGGCGAACGCACCCCGTCGTGGCTGATTTGCGCCTTTGCCCTGCTGATTTGGGGCGCGGCGCAGGTCGGCAACATGCCCGTCATCACCACCTACCGCATCGGGATTTACCTGACGGCGTTCCTGCTGGGGTACGCGGTGTTCGCGCATGAAACGGTGATGGAACGCGTGGAGCGGATGCGCTGGGGGACGCTGGCGGTTGCGCTCATCGGCGCGGCGGCGTACGGCGCGTGGACAAACGGGCAGAATTTCACCGACGCGGCGTACCTGCAAAGCCTGTGGGCGAATGTGTACCTGTGGGCGGTGGTGCTGGCGGTGCTGGGCAATGCGCGCCATTATCTCCATCAGGAGACAGCGGTGTCGCGCTTCTTCACCCAGCGGAGTTACGCGCTGTATGTCGTGCATTACCCCGTACTGCTGCTGACGGCGCTCCTGCTGACCGAGCGCACGACGCTCCCGGCGGCGACGACATATCTGCTGACGCTGGTGATTGGCTTCGGTGCGACGCTGGGACTGTCGGAGGTCATCTGCCGGATTCCGGGGATTCGCTATTTGACGCTGGGCATCCGGAAGGAGAAAAAGGCATGAATGTATACGAATCCATCCCGACGATGGAGAAGGGCGAAATCCGCCTGCGCCCGGTGACGGCGGAGGATGAAGCGGCGCTTCTGCGCGTCTACGGCGACCCGCTGGCGCTGCCGTTCTTCAACAGCGACAACTGCCACGGTGACATTTTCTATTACGACACGCCGGAGAAGATGCGCCGTGCGATGGACTTCTGGCGCACGTCGTGGGAGCAGGGCTGGTTTGTGCGCTGGGCGATTGCATTGCGCAGCGAGGTCATTGGCACGGTGGAGCTTTGCCGCCGCGGGGAGTCACCGGACGACCCGTACAGCGGCATGGGCATCCTGCGCGTGGATGTCGGCAGCGCGTGGGAGAAGTCGGACGTGCTGGCGGCAGTGATGGACGCGCTTCTGCCCGATGCGTACGCGCTGCTAAACTGCCGCGCGCTGATGACGAAAGCCGCGCCGTATGCGGTTGCGCGTGTGGCGACGCTGACGGAATGCGGATTCATGCGGAGCGACAAGCCGGTGATGGGACACCATGGGGAAAGGTTCGAGTATTATTGGGTCAGGGAAAAGTGAGGAGAATAGAGAAACGCGGCGCGCAGGTCGGTGAGGACTTGTGCGCCGCGTGTGTGGGGGGGAATTACAGCTTTGTGGGAAATCACAGCTTCGCGACTTCCGCCTTGAACTCCGGAATCGTGTCCACGAAGCGGTAGGGGGCATATTCGCCATAGGCGGAGGGGCGGCTGATGGTGACAAATTGGATGCCTTTGTTAAGATAACGGCTATTCATTTCTGCCTTCAGCTGAACCACGGGTTTTCCCAGCTTCATGCGAATTGCCACACTGCCGATTTTATTGGCGTTCTTTGCCACAACGTAGCACATCGGATAACACCTCCTGAAATTCTGCTTCATTCTTAATTTTGCCCTGCTCATAGAGGGCGCGCATTTGAGCACCAACAGCAAGCGGATACTGCTTTTTGTACAAGTATTTATGCAGCCAGTTGTTTAACTGACGGTCAAAATAAGTGTTATACTGAATTTCAATAGGATAATGAAAATTATCCAGCTGATAATAGACATGCACCCCGCGATAGCCGTCGTCATTCGCTTTTCCATGCGACATATTCACAATCCGCAGTGCATCTGGCGGCGGATTTTTCAGAATTTCATCATAATCGTCGCGCAGAGAGCGAAAACCCAGCAAATCATTGAAAACTTTTGCCGTCGGTCTGTCCGGGAAATAGCGGTCATACTTGTGTGAAGCCGATTCCAATGACTTGACGCGATAGTCCAAAGCAAGCTGTTCTAAGGCTTCATGCTCGTCATACCAAACGGAAATTTCTTCAATTTCGTGCAAAAGTGCAGCTTTGGTGAAGTGCGCAAGGCTGTTTTTCAAAGAAAGTCCCAAATTTGTGCGGAATGATAGCGATTGCAGAATCTCAACCGACAGTCCATCTTGCAGCAAAAATCGGCACATGAAAACACCTCCCTGCACTGCCTACGTTCTTATTATAGCATGGGGCTATGCGTTCCGTCAAGAAGGGGGACAAAAGGGGCTTACTTCCTCCTCGGCAGCAGCGGCTGGTTGTCCACCTTCTGCGACAGCTTATCCTGATTGAGCTTGAACACATCCGCCACCTCGCTGATGGTGATGTACGCGCGATCATCGAGGTCGTGCACAATGTCCTTCATCCGGCTGATTTGGAAGCGGTTGACGACGAAGTACACAATCGTCATTTCCTCGTGCGAAAAACCGCCCTGCGCCGGGATGCACGTCATGCCCGTGCCGAACGCCTCGCCCAGCGCGCGGCAGATGGCGTCCGGGTTGCGGGTGACAATCAGCGCCGCTTTGCTGCGGTCGATGCCCTCAATGACGAAATCGACGACTTTCAGCCCGACGGCGTAGGCGATAATGGAATACAGGGGGAGAATCCAGCTGGAACGGAGCAGTCCGGCGAGGATGTACAGCACGACGTTGTAGCTCATGACGAACGTGCCGACGGTCATGCCGAGCTTGCGGGCGAAAATGACCGCCATGACCTCCATGCCGTCCATCGCGCCGCCGCCGCGGATGGCAAGCCCGCTGCCGACGCCCGAAATCAATCCGCCGAAGAGCGCACAGAGCAGCAGATCCGTCCCGGCAAGCGGCGAGGAAATGCTGACGTCAAGCGGCAAAGGCCCCTGAATCAGCCATGCGCCGAGGGAGTAGATGAACACGGAATACACGGCGTAAATGGTGAACTGCACGCCCTGCCGCTTCAGCCCGAAGAGGAACAGCGGCACGTTGAGCAGCAGCAAAATCAGCGACAGGCTGCACCAATCGGGGGTGATTTGCGCCAGCAGCATCGCCGTGCCGGAAATGCCGGAGTCATAAAGATTGACGGGATAAAGGAAAACGCTGACGCCGAACGCGTTGATTAGACCCGCAACGGTCAGCATGGCGAAGCGATCCCCGCGGAGGTGGAGGTCCTTGAACTGCTGGAGGAAGGCTGACCAGTGGGAAGCGAAGAATTTGGCGGATTTGGGCGATTTTTTCATGGAGGGGTGCGCGCTCCTTTCCGGATAATATAATATGATAGAATTATAACACAGAAAAATGAACCCTGCAAGAAGATTTGCACGGGCGCATCGAAATATTTGGCGGCGGAAAATCCGTTATCCTTCGAGCAAAATTCACAAAAATCAACTGATTCGCAACATACGTCAAGCAATGATTCAACATTCACGAAACCAGCAAAAAAGGACATGGCAAAAACGGTTGTTTTCGTGTTACAATTTACATAGGCGGCGGGTGATCGAAGGGGGATCTACGCCGAGTTTGGAATACAGGGGCAGCCTGTCTAATTCGCTTGGATGGGTGCTTTTGTGTTCCCCTGCTCCATTCATTTTCCGTAAAAGGAGGATATCCATGTTCAAACGTTCTTCTCTCTGGCGGGGATTAACGCTTGTGTTTTCCCTGCTGCTGGCCATCTCGCTGATGGCTGGTTCTATTCTGGAGACGTATCGTACATCCGTTGATGCGTTTTTCAACACGCGCAGTCAGCTGACGGTGACCGAAGTTGACGAAACCGGCGAGGCGTGGTCGTACGTCTCCAAGTTTAAGACGGCCAAGGAAGCCTTCGAGGGCTTGAAGGAGTTTGCCATCCGCGAATCGCAGGAAACGGTTGCCCTGCTCAAGAATGACGGCAACGCGCTTCCGCTGAGCAAGGATGCGAAAATCACCATGCTGGGCGTGCGCAGCTACGCGCCCGTGTACGGCTCCTCCGGCGGCTCGATTACCGACGGCAACGCGACCGTGCAGATTTTCGACTGCTTCACCGAGCGCGGCTTCCAGCTGAACCCGTCCGTGCAGGCGGCGTATGCGAAGTATTTTGCGGATAAGACGTGGACGAAGCCCCGTTTCGGCGGCGGCATCATCCCGGAATATGCCGAGATTACCGCGTACAATGACCCGCGCGAACTGACGCTGGACGAGCTGACCGCCCTGAACGCTGATTTCCGCAAGGATTACGCGGAATACAGCGACGCGGCAATTGTTGTCGTCGGCCGCCCCGGCAGCGAAGCCGGCAATGGCTACTATCCCGGCAAGGACGGTCTGGCGGAAGGCGTCAGCACCGTTACCGGCAACATCCTCTCCCTCTCGGACGAGGAAATGGCGATGATTAACGAGGCGAAGGCGAACTTCGACAAGGTCATCGTGCTGGTCAACGCCACGAACCCGATGGAAATCGCCAACCTGAAGGACGACCCGGACATCGACGCAATCGTCTGGATCGGCTTTCCCGGCGCGTACGGCTTCTATGGCGTGGCGGACGTGCTCAACGGCACCGTCTCTCCCTCCGCGCACCTTGGCGACGTGATGGCGAAGAACAGCGCCCTCGCGCCCGCTATGGCGAACTACGGCAACATCCCGTGGACGAACGCGGCGGACTTCGCGGCGGACGCGAATGTCAACTCTTACCTGATTGAGGCGGAAGGCATCTACGCCGGCTACCGCTACTACGAAACCCGCTATGCCGATATTGTGCTGGGCAACGGCGGCGCGGAAGCCAAGGCTGGCACCTACGCCAACGCCGACGGCACCGTCGCCACCGAGGACGGCACATGGGATTACGCCAACGAAGTCGTTTATCCCTTCGGCTACGGTCTGTCCTACACCACCTTCGAGCAGACGCTGGACAGCGTGACCATTGCGGACGACAAAAAGACTGCGACCGTCACCGTGACTGTGAAGAACACCGGCGACGTGGCGGGCAAGAGCGTCGT
>FR899793.1:8705-21705 GCA_000437595.1 Faecalibacterium sp. CAG:74
GAAGTGTACGCCAGCGTGCCTTACACCGACTATGACCGCCAGAACGGCGTGGAAAAGGCCGCTGTGCAGCTGATGGATTTTGAAAAGACTTCTACGCTGCAGCCCGGTGCATCCCAGACCATCACCATGAAGGTTGATCTGGCGAACCTCGCCTCCTACGACGCCAATGGCGCCAAGACCTACATCGTCGACCCCGGCGACTACTACTTCGCCATCGGCACGGACGCGCATGACGCGCTGAACAACGTGCTTGCGGCGCAGGGCAAGACGGTCGCGGACGGCATGACCGCTGACGGCAACGCGGCAAAGACCTACAAGTGGACGTGGACGGGCGATGTGGACAAGACCACCTTCGCAGTGAGCAAGAACGGCACGGCCATCACCAACCAGCTGACCGAAGGCGACTACGCCATGGATTACAACGCCTTTGAGCCCGGCACGGTGACCTACCTGAGCCGCGCCGACTGGAACGGCACGTTCCCCAAGACCTATTCCGGTCTGACCGCGAACGCGACGGTTTCCCGCTTGCTGAACAACGACCTGTATACCCTCAAGACCGATGACGATGTGTCCGACCTTGTCTTTGGCGACACAACGTCTACGCTCACCATCAACGACATGAAGAACGCGCCTTACGATGACCCGCGCTGGGAAGAGCTGGTCAACAAGGTTACGGTCGCGGAATTCCTTGATTTCTCCGCCAATGCGTTCCATAACATTCAGGGCATCGCTTCCGTCAACATGCCGCAGAAGGCTGCGGACGACGGCCCCGGCGGCTCTGACTCCCACTACCTGAACGAAGGCGGCTATCAGGGCGTGCCCTACGCGGATGCGGCGGATTACACCTCCGGCACGCGCGTTGCGCCCTCTCCTGTGAACCTCGCCTACACTTGGAACAAGGAACTGGCGTTTGAAAACGGCGAAATCATCCTTGGCGAATCTACCCTCGTGCTGGATCTGCCGATTATGATTGGCCCGGGCATGAACATCCACCGTCACGCGTACAACGCCCGCGGCGTGGAATACTACTCCGAAGACCCGATTCTGTCCGGCTATGTCGGCAGCGCGGTGGTGCAGGGCGCGCAGAGCAAGGGCACGCTCGTCAACATCAAGCACATGGGCTTCAACGATCAGGAAATCAACCGTTCCGGCGTCGCCGTGTTCATGAACGAACAGAAGGCGCGTGAGTTGGAGCTGCGCAACCTGCAGCAGGCGTTTGAAGGCAGCGGCAAGCCCGCTTCCTTTGAGGGCGACGCGACGAAGGACAACACCTACACCTCCGGCGCGCGCGGCGTGATGACCTCCTACAACCGCCACGGCGCGGTGGCAGCGAGCGCAAACGTGGCGACGATGGTCAACATCCTGCAGGGGGAATGGGGCTTCCACGGCTACAACGTGACGGACTTCACCGGCGTTTCGCTCAAGGCGGCGCCGAAGGAATCCCTGATGGCGGGCACGACCAACTTCTGCGGCTTCGGCGCGAGCGTCGATTACTGGAACGCGGAAGCGCTCTCTGGTGACCGTGCGATGCTGCTGGCGATTAAGAACGACATCCACAATGCCCTGTACGCGCTGGCGAACTCCGCGATGCTCAACGGCGTGAAGTCCACCACCGTTGTCAGCACGGTTGAAGTCATGACCCCGTGGCGCGTGGCGTATACCGCCTGCGAATACGCCTTTGGTGCGCTGGCGGCGCTGAGCCTCGTGTTCTGGGTCGTGAGCAAGGCAACTTCCAAGGGAGGCAAAAAGGCATGAAAAAGACGAGCATTTTCGCCACGGTGACGGCGCTTGCCGCCCTGGTGATTTATCTACTAACGTCGCTGACCGGCTTTATGGCTGGCAAGGCGATGAACATCTGCCCCGTCGTGCTGACGGTCGCCGCCATTGTGCTGCTCTTCGCGGCAGACAAGATGAAGAAGCCCTCCGCTTTGAAGGACATCGTGATTGTGCTGACTGGCTTTGCGCTGATTGGCTGCATCTCCTTCTTCGCGATGAACCGCGTGAAGCTGGCGGCGGACGTGTGGTTCATCCCCGTCAACCGCCCCGCAACGGAGGATGTGGCGCTGTACTGCTCGCTGGCTGGCGTGGCGCTGTACCTGATTTCCTTCGTGACCGTGACGGTCAAGGCGTTCTCGTGCAAGGAATAATCCCATCGTTTCGGAATGCGGGATAGGCCTGTATTCCGCCCCACCCGGAGCGTCCTGCTTCGGGTGGGGTTTTCGTGCAGAAAATACTATTTCCAAATGAGAATACGACACCGCATTTTCATTTGGAAATAGTATAAAACAATTTATTAGGAAGGATGATTTTCCCGATGAAAGCAACCGTTTGGAACACCGGCTGGCTCTTCCGCCATTTGGACAGCCAGGAAAACTTCGTCCCCGTCACCCTCCCGCACGACGCCATGCAGGCGGAACCCCGCACGGAGCTGTCCGCAAACGGCATCAACGGCGGCTGGTACGAGGGGCGCGACTACGAGTACATCCGCCGCTTTACGCCGGATAAGTCCCTGCGCAGCAAGACGCTGATGCTGGAATTTGAGGGCGTGTACCATCTGGCGGAGGTGTACCTGAACGGCGAGAAGATTGCCGAGCGCCCGTACGGCTACACGAATTTCTATGCGGATTTGACCGACCGCGTCCGCTTTGACGAGGAAAACGAGCTGCGCGTGATTGCCCGCAACAGCGATCAGCCCAACAGCCGCTGGTATTCCGGCGCGGGCATCTATCGCCCGGTGGTGCTGTGGACGGCGGATAGGCAGCAGCATATCGCCCTGAACGGCGTTCGCATCCGCACGGTGTCCATCAATCCCGCGATGGTGGAGGTCGCCGTGCGCACCGTCGGGGCGGGGCGCGTGTCGGTGGATGTGCTTGCGGGCGAGAAGCAGGCTGCATCCGCCGCCGCGGACACGACGGGCGAAGTCACCCTGACGCTGACTGTCCCCAACGCAAAGCTCTGGGACGTGGAGCACCCGAACCTCTACACCTGCCGCGTCCGCTTCGGCAGCGACGAGGACTTGCAGACCTTCGGTATCCGCACGCTTTCGTGGGGCAAAAAGGGCATCCTGCTCAACGGCGAGCGCGTCATTGTGCAGGGCGCGTGCATCCACCACGACCAGGGCATCCTCGGCGCGCGCTGCTATGCGCAGGGCGAGGAGCGCCGCGTTCGCCTGCTGAAGGAAAACGGCTACAATGCCGTCCGCAGCGCGCACAATCCCTGCTCGAAGGCGCTGCTGGACGCGTGCGACCGCCTCGGTATGCTGATGATGGACGAGTACATCGACCACTGGTACATCCACAAAACGGAATACGACTATGTGCCGTACTTTGACAAGTGGTGGAAGCAGGACATCGCCGACATGGTGGACAAGGACTACAACCACCCGTGCGTTATCCTGTACTCCACGGGCAACGAGGTCAGCGAAACGGCGCAGAAGAAGGGCATCCAGCTCACCCGCGAGCTGACGGACTACCTGCATTCGCTGGATAATACCCGCCCTGTCACCTGCGGCATCAACATCTTCTTCAACTTTCTGTCCTCCATCGGCTTTGGCGTGTACAGCGACGAGAAGGCGAAGAAGGAAGCCGAAAAGGCGGAGAAGCTGCGCGCCGCCGGGGTGCAGCCGCAGAAGAAGAAGGCCGTCGGCAGCAAGTTCTTCAACGACCTTGCGGGTCTGATGGGCGACGAGTTCATGAAACGCGGCGCGACTTTGCACGGCTGTGACGTGCGCACACGCGACGCGTTTGCCAACATGGACATTGCGGGCTACAACTACGGCATCTACCGCTACAAGCACGACCTGAAGAAGTATCCGAACCGGCTGATTCTGGGCAGCGAGACGTTCTGCAACGATGCGTACCGCTTCCGCGAGCAGGCGAAGAAGAACCCGCGTCTGGTGGGCGATTTCGTCTGGGCGGGGATGGACTATCTGGGTGAAGTCGGCGTTGGGTCGTGGGAATACAAGGCGTACGCGACGCAGTTCAGCGGGCTGGGCTGGACGACGGCGGGGTCGGGGCGAATCGACCTGAACGGCCGTCCGCTGGGCGAAGCGCTGTACACCCGCGTCGCGCTGGAGCAGGAAATCGGGCCGTACATCGCGGTTCGCCCGGTCATGTTCTCCGGCGAGAAGCATTCGCCGTCGGCATGGAAGATGACGGACGCCATGCCGTCGTGGAGCTGGGCTGGCTGCGAGGGCAAGAAGGCGCACATTGAGGTCTACGCGCGCGCGGCGAAGGTTGCGCTGCTGCTGAATGGCAAGAAGGTGGCGGAAAAGCAGCTGAAGAACGACTGCTTGGCGAAATTCACCATTCCGTACCAATCCGGCACGCTGGAAGCCGTGTCCTATGACGCGATTGACCGCGTGCTGGGGCGCTGCAAGCTGCAAACGGCCGGGGCGGACACGGTTCTGCGCGCCGTGCCGGAGGAAAAGAAAACGAAACCCGGCCGCTTGTGCTACATCCGCATCCGCTACACCGACCGTGCGGGCGAATTGAAGCCGATGGAACGCGGCATGGTGAACATCACGGTCAGCGGCGGCAAGCTGCTGGCGGCGGGCAGCGCATGCCCCTTCCATCCGGGCAGCTACCTAACGCCGGAAACCGACACCTACTACGGCGAAGCGCTGGCGGTGGTGGAAGCAGGCGAAAGCGGCGCGGTGGAGGTTTCCATCAGCGACGGCGAGCGCAGCGACACGGTGAAAATCCCGATTGCGTAAGAGAAATTCCCTATTATTAATGCAAACAGCCGCAGTTCCTGTGTTGGAGGACTGCGGCTGCTTTTTGGTGCAATTGTAAATTCTGCCGCCCAGTATTGCCAAGAGCAGGAACTCCCTACGCCCACGGCGAATATATCAAAGGCGAACAAAATTCCTCACAACCCAAGCGATGCGAACGCGAAGAAAGAAGGAAAACGCATGAAACGCTTTCGGAAGTTTTTGAATGACCTGCGCGAACCGCTTGGTATCGGCATGAAACGGCTGATGATTGCGCTCACAATCATTCTGGGCATCGCGATTGTTACCGTCGCCGGGTGGCTGCTCTGGTCACGAATCGGGATGGCGTATGCGCGGAACAAGGTGTCGGACACCTATCTGCAAAATCAGCCCGCTTACCAGTCCTTCGTGGCGGACAGGGACGATTATGCTTATCGGGTGCGCTATACGACCTTTTACACGCCGTCGGACGCACTGACGGAGATGGGCGTTGAGAAAATCTATGAAGAGGTGGGCAGCTGCATTTGCTTTGAGCAGGCATGGCGGGCACTGGGAGGCATTCCGCAGGGGATACTCTACGCACCGGACACGGAGGAGGTGCCCTCGTGGTATCACCGGGTGCAGCTGGATAACGACTGGTATTATTACTGGATTCCGGGCTGATGCACGGCGGAATCTGACGTGCCATGAAGGAGGCAGCATATGAATCACTGCAAGCAAACGGTTTTTCTGATTCTACTGATGCTCGTCCTGCTCTTGCCGCTGGCATCGGCGGAGGGGCGCACGTTCATCACGGTGGATGACTGTGTGCCCCTCGAAATCCGGGCGGGCAGCGCGGTCACGGCGGAGGAACTCATCGTCCCGAAGTGGGGGAACGTCATCAATCCGCAGTTTGGAGACCAGATTCACCCATCGCTTACCAATGGCGACACGGTGGTGCAGGGCGACATCAGCAGCCTGCGCGTGCTGCTCCTGCTGGCGGACGCGGACGGGAACAAGTATCTGCAAGCCGCCGTGTGGGACGCGGACAGCGCGACGTACGCCATCACGCGCAGTTCAAACCTGCCGGAAAATGCGTATCTGGACACCTATCACGATGGGGATGCTATTTTTCTGTCAGTTGGATACGACACGCCGGGATTTGCCGAATCGGGTGATTTGGACGACCTTGCGTGGCTGTACATCACGGCGGAATGGACGGACACGGACGTGTGGGTCGTGACCGATGTGACGGACGGGTTCTCGTTCTTCGTGGATTACGACGACGGGCAGTACGTCATCCGGGACTATTGGGACGAGGACGTGCTGCAAACGATTTCGCGGGATGCAACACTGGACACATTCGACTTTGTGAACCCGTTTGCGGCGGAAATCGGGTGGATGAAGTAAGATGAACAAGCTCTGGAATCTGCAAAACTACTCGGCGGAGGCGCTGCACCGAACCGTCAGGCGCGACGGGTTGCGCGTCCGGATTCATCCGCAGGTGCATCCGTTCCTGCGCCGCGAAGTGCATACGTTTGTCCGCTGGCTGCGGGCAAATTACCCGTTTCCGATTCGGGTGAACGTTTACATCCCGAACACGAAGAAAATCCGCGCGAACGACGGCGATTTGTGCTACGGGCGCTGCTTTGTGCCGGATGACCCGGACGACAGCATCACCATCGACGTCGCCGGGGGCTACGACTACGACGGCGACTTTCGGGCGCTGCAAAATTACACATGGGGAACCATCTTCATGCTGGCGCACGAGCTGGGGCACTACTACCAGTACCTGAACCGCGTTTCGCTGACTCCGCGCGGGATTGAGTGGCAGGCGACGTACTACGCGCACCGGGTGCAGGAAGCGTATTATGACGCAGAGTGGGACGAGATGGACGAGTGGGCGGAGGAGCGTGCGGATGAGTCCTGACGGTGGAGTTTAGGACGTAAAAGTCGAAGAGCCTTGGTATTATCAAGGGGGGAATGATCTCCTCATCGCGCATTCGGCAGGAAAAAGTTCCCCGATTTTTCGCGCGCAAGTTGCTTTTCCCTTGCGCGAATCCGCCGATTATGCTATAATAGGTTTGCTGCTGAAAATTGCGTTCTTCGGCGGCAACTTGCGAAAACCTTGAAATCACCGGGTTTCAGGCGCATGAGCCCATAGCTCAGTAGGATAGAGCGACTGCCTCCTAAGAAAGCGCTCAACGCTTCCCTTTGCGCCGCTGACTTGATAGGACTGGACTTCAAAACCTACCGAGTGGCGGACAAACCGCTTCCCAAGCCTTCTGTGGAAGGGAAATCGTCGCCTCGCTACGATAAGGAAAACAAATATGATTTCATAATTGTTTTTCTTATCAAAGCAGAACTAAAATAAAGCCATAAGAATCGCACTGAAACCGTGCGAAAACCTTGAAATCACCGGGTTTCAGGAACATGAGCCCATAGCTCAGTTGGATAGAGTAACTGCCTCCTAAGCAGTCGGTCGTGGGTTCGACTCCCACTGGGCTCATTACCAAATAAATAAATCTTTCTGGTTGACGTTCTCGCGTGCGTGTTGGCAAACGTGCGAAGAACATCGGCTGGAAAGAATTTTTTTGCCTTCTATTGGAAATCTGCTTTTTGCCCCGCTGCTGGCGCTGTTGGCAGCTTTCCAACATTTCGCCTTTTTGCCAACAACGCTGTTATGGCAAACGGGCGATTTGCCTAACATTCGCGTGCACGGCGTGCCAGCAATTTTCTGCACTCAGTATTTTTTGGAATTATCTGTATTACTTTGTGAACTTTCAATAGACAGAATAACAATACTTTTTAGTAATCACCTTGATTTCCTGTGCATCGAATTATCAACTCTTCACATGCCCTGTTTCGCTATGTTGGATGCGGTTAGACAAAGAAGCAGCCGTGTGCTGGCATGCAAACCGCCTGCCGCTTTTAATGGCAGCAAAAAACTCTGCGGGAGATTTCCGCAGAGCTTTCGAGTATATTGGCGTATGTGCGATTATCCCAGCGTCTTGGCGAGCATTTTCAGCATAGCGACCATATCCGGATTGCTGAAAATTTTGAGCAGCACTTCTGAATTAAGCCCCGCCTGCTGCACTTGCTCTTCCACGGCTTTATCCTGCGCTTCCGGCACGATTTTCACGCCCTTTCCGCCATAAAACGCCTGCTCAAACAACTGCACATTGTTTCTGCGGCTCTCGTCCAGAATGTGCGAATACTGATCCGTTACCATTGTCGCCTGCGCATGACCGGAATCCCCCTGCACCGCCTTAATATCGCCGCCATTCAGCTTGAGTTTGTAGGTGATGCTGGAATGCCGCAGACTATGGAAGCAGACTTGCGGAAGCTCGTTTGCTTCAATCAGCTGCCGCATACTCTTGCGGATGATGTTCGATTCCACCGGCTGACCACGGCTTCCCGCGATGACGAGGTTGTAGTCGTGGTACTCTGCACCCAGCTGCTCAATCAGCAAATCCTGCTCCATTTTCCACTTCGTCAGGTTTTCAGCAACCGTCTTGGGAAGAAAAATTTTCCGGATGCTGGCCCGCGTTTTCGGCTTTTTCAGAATCAGTACGGTATTGTTCTGCAAGCCGATTTCGGGGAATGTGGTCAGCACGTCCTTACTGTCGGTAGCTTCCATGCTGCGCTTGTTGACGCGCTGGAGTTGCTTGTTGACGACAATGTGGGCTGTTCCCGCCGCAATGCTCTCTTCCGAAATGTCTACGCAATCCCACGTCAGTCCGAGCAGTTCGCCAATGCGCAAAGAGCAGGAAAACGCCAGATTCAGGCACAGTTTCAGTCGCTCATCTTCACAGCAGTCAATCGCGTGAAACAGCGTCTGAGAATCCCAGATGTTGCGCTCCTTCATTTCGTATTTCGGGAGGGTTGCAAACTCGGCAGGGTTCTTTTCGATGAGTTCCCATTTTTGCGCCTGTTTGAAAGCGCTGTGCAGAAGATTGTGGATTTTGCGAATCGTCGGCGGCTGCACAAACTTCCCAGTTTGGCGATACTTCTTGTCCGTCATCAAGGGCACCGCGGGCGTTTTCAGCAGTCCCTGATAGAACATTTCCAGCACCCGCGGCGTAATTTCCTTCAACCGCAGTTCGCCGAGTTTGGGGGCAATGTAGTGCCGAATCAGCCCGGTGTTTGAGCTGTAACCGTTAATCGCCCACTTCGTCTTGCCGTAGAGCGAAACATACTCTTTCAGCAGTTCATTGAGCGTGTTGCAGGTCGGAATGGTGAACGAGCCGAGCTGCTGTTTGTATTCGATTTCCGATTTGCGCTGCTTCGCTTCCGGCATTGTCGGGAAGGCTTCCCACTTCTGATGACGCTTTCCTGCCTCATCATAATAGGAATAGACTACGTTGAACTTGTTGTTTTTACAGATGATTGTCGCCATTTGCTTCTTCTCCTTGCTGATTGATGCTATTCTGATTGGACAGTGCTTCGAGGTCAGCCCGCGCAATGCGCCACTGTGAAGCTACTCGTTTTGCCGGAATTCGTCCGTCAGAGCACAGCCGGTAGACGGTTCTTTCCGACAAATGCAGAAATGACGCTGCTTCCGGCACAGTGAAGAATTTTTGTGCTGGAATGGATGGGCTCTCCTGCTCGACGCTGCTGACAGCCGGCAATATTTGCGGCAATTCCTTTCGCGAACGTTTTGCAACAGACGCAGCAATCTCCGCGTCTGTCCGCGTCTCGGTTTCACGCCAGCGCTGATAGCTGCTCATGGTAACATACAGCTGCCTGTTGATACTAACAATTTCCAGCACATATTTTAGCTGCCGAACCAATTTGTATGTTTCATCACGCTCAAGCCCCAGTAAACGCCCAAATTCCGTGAGCTTCATGAGGTTTGCTTTGTGCAGCTCGTTTGGGTGTTCAGCTGTGACAAGATGATAGGTGCATTGCGAATTATACCAGAACTGAAACACTGCAGCATCGACGCGCCACTGACCGTATTGATACACGGAATACGGAATTTTTTCCCGGTGAATCAAGTCGTAGACGGTATCAATTCCGATGCCAAGCAGGTTAGAAATATCCTTCACGGAATACGACTTCTTTCGCAGTTCTTCTCCCGGCGGCGGCCCATTTACCTTTCGGTAATGGGTTTGATTGGCATACCACGTTTCAAACGAGCTGATGACTACGCGCATTTCTCCGTGAATAATGAGAACATCGAACCATTGCTTTTTAATCAGCCAGTAGCTGGCTGTTTTTTTCAGCCCCAGCATCTGACGCATGGTCGGCACTGACATGGTTGATGCTTCCCGCACTCTGTTCATGGTGATTCTCCTTTCCGGCAGTCAGATTTTTCACCTGCCAGCAAAAACGATAGCACATCTTCCGCCATTTTTTTAGTCTGTCGATACCCTGCTTTCATGCTTAGCGCTCAGGCTGTGCGTTGAGCCATGCATCAAAAGCAGTTTTCGGGATTCGGTAGATTCCTCCGGGCAGACGGATACTTCGGAAGGCATTCTGTTTGAGCAGCTGATAAACACTCTTCATGCTGATGCCAAGCATCGTCGCGACTTCATCCGTCGTGTAACATTTGCGTTCAACGCCGGTGCGCTCCATTGCAGCCTGAAATTCTGGCACTTTCATCATTGCAAATCACCTCATGCAGCAATTTGAAGGTTCCCCCTTCACTCTTGAACTGTAAATTTGTGTCCCGTTTGCGACATAAAAAAGGACTCCATAGCAAAAAAATTTTACTATGGAGTATGCAAAATTTAGAAAAGACTGTTTACTGAACAGCAGCTTTGCGAGAAGCAGTTCAGTTGATGGACTCTAATGCACGCCGCAGCATATTGCGATACTGCGTTTGGACGGATTCTGGCGCGGCGATTCGTATACTCCCCGCGTGTTCAAAAATCCATCCCCAAAATGATCTTGTGAGTTTCACAGGAATCGTCGCCTGAAAATGCGTGTTGTCTATCTGCCTGTATGGGAAATGCTCACCAAATTGATCAATTACATGGTTCATCATGCTATTTTCGCATTCCAGCGTAACGGCTGTTTTCTGATAAACACATGCATGAGAAAGATAAGATTCCACATAATCAGCAGGGTGAAAATCAAGCGGCTTCTTGACCGCTTCCGCATCTACGAAACAGGGAATCTGCATTTTATCAAGACGATAAGCGCGTATAGCTGATTCGCTGTCAGACCAGCCTACGACGTAATACCAATCTGTCCGCCATATGGTCGAATACGGAGAAAAAACAATTTCTTCAGAAAACCGTGGTTCGCGATTGTGCTGCCCGTTATAGGCTGCATACTGAAAGCTGATTTTCTTTGATGCTGCTATTGCCTGATGAATAATATCAATCGATAGAAAAATACGACCATTGACGCTTTTCGACTGATTGCTTGCTGAAACCGTTGCGCAGAGCTGTTCAGCATCATATAGTCCGGCAATTGATGCCAGCTTTTGCGTGAGGCAGGCGGTATGACGGGCTGTGAGGAATGGCGCAGCGGCTACCGCATCTATCAGCATCCGCAGTTCGGCTGTTTCCAGCAAGCGGCTGCCGTAGCTGTAAAAATTCTTATTGCCTTCTTTCGTGCAGATAATATCGAATCCATAGCGATTGAGAATGTCAATATCATTGCTGATTGCGTGCCGTGAGCCGCTGTGCCCGTGCTGCTCGCAATATGCAATCAAATCCGCTAATGATACTTTGTGGTCATCATTGGTGTGCTGCACGATATACCGCAGAAGAAACAATGGACGGTCTGTAATTCTGTAGTTATTCTCAGACATAGCGCTTTCATCCTCACACAATCGCTTTAAGCACTGCTGCTTAACTTGCAGCAGCCATTCGCTGAACACATCAGTTTTTTTGCGTAAAGGTTATAATTTCCTCGCGTGTTGCAAACGCATGTTCATCGAGCAAGCCGACGACTCGCCCCACAAATTGGATGCTTCCATAGTGGTCTTTTTGCATCAGCGGCCACTTCGGGTTCAAGGAAGCCAGTCCGTCTTTTCGGTATTCCTTGATAAACAGTGCATTATCTACTTGGAAGATGCCAACTTCACCATAACGAGGTGCATCGTCACGCTTAACAAGCACATAGCTCTGATTTGGAAACGCGGGTTCCATGCTGTCACCGTTCACATGAAAAATCAGGTCAGCTCTGCGCGTAATTGGCGACGAGTGGAGGTAAACCTGCTTGCAGTGTGCACTGAAATCATCGAGATTGAACCCTGCTGCCACGGCATCGTCTGCCATAGGCAGCTGAACCAGCTCAATCTGCATTTCCTGCACATTTTGCGGGTCTATGCGTGTGGAACGTTCAGCAGCCAGAAGCTGCTCTGTCATGCTAAGAACAATGGCACGATGGGCGCTTGGAAGTTTGCGATAGCTGCTTAATAAGCGAAGTTCTGCATTGCTGTCAGGGTCTGATGAATCGCTGAAGAACTCTTCAATCGAAATATCAAGCAAGCTGCATAATGCAGGAATGTTCGCTATATCCGGTCGAGTCCTGCCAGTTTCCCAATTGGCGACAGCTGCCCTTGAAACGTGCAGCTGCTCTGCCAGCTCAATCTGAGAAATGTGAGCAATCATGCGCAGCTCTTTCAAGCGGCTTGCAAAAGAAATCCTATCTCGAACCATATTTTTTCCCTGTGTTTGCGTTTTTGCATTACGCGACAGACTGCCTTTGTTAGAGGAAACTCGCGCCAGCTTCATATCATCACACTCCAATGTCAGTAATAATATACATAATAATAGATTACGGAACACTTGTCAATACACAAAATCAGAATGTCTTAAAAATCAACCAATGTTCACACTGCACCTTGCAATGTGCTATTCAGTATCATATAATAACGGTGTCACACTGATAATCTGCAAGGAGGCGACAAGAGTGAGCGAACAGATGGTTCCTGTCCTGCAATCGATGCAGGACTATATTGAGCATCACTATCTTGATGAAATGATGGACGAGATTGAAGCTGTGATTGACATGGAACACAGGCAGCATCTTAATTTGGGGTTGGAGCAGCAGGATGACGAAGTGCTGCGGTGCGTAAAACTTGCTTTTGACCGCTCCGCAGGAAAAATCGTCCGCTCAGCTTTCTGGCGCAAAGATAGAATTAATTTGCGTGCAGATATGAAAATCCGCATCAAAGTTGCTGCCTGCGCTGATGGAAAAATTCTGCATTATGTGATTCGCTATATCTGCTGCACTGCTGATTTTGTGCTGGAAAACGGGATTCGGAGGATTGGCAGTGTTACCGATGTGACAATGGGAGGACTCCATGAAAGCCTGCAAATAAAAAGTCAAGCCCCAAATAGGACTTGC
>FR899794.1 GCA_000437595.1 Faecalibacterium sp. CAG:74
CCTTGCGGTTTATTATAGCTGGTAGTGTATAAGCGTGGGTTCATCATATTTGGTGTGGTATCTTTAACTATGGGAAACTCCGGTTTCCCATTTGGATACCGCGCGGTCTGTGATACCTAACTTTTCTGCAAGAACAGTTTGGGTGAAGCCCTGCTCTTTTCGGCAGGACGCAATGAACTTCCCGATTTTCTCCTGATTCATGTGGAAGCACCTCCCTTCTGGCAGTCATTCTATCACGGAAAAGAGGCTTTGCACACGAACCAGCGGTTGATATGCCCGAAATCGCGATTTCACGGAACTCTACCGCGGGTTGAGCGGCTTTATTCCGCTTCCGCCGGCAAGAACGGGAGCGTCAGCGCCTCCATGCCTTCGGAGGAATCCATCGCCGCAAGCTCCTCTTCGCGCGCCATCACCAGCGCCCGAAGCGTCTTGTTGATGGACTCGGCATTGCTGTACTTCGGCGTTTTGCTGGCATCGTAGTTCATGTCAATCTGCATCAGGTGCAGCACATGCGCCGCCAAAGGCCCGGTGATGAACTTCGGCTGATAGTTGTTCACCTGCACGGTTTCACCCGCCGCGCGGTCAATGCCGGTGGTCTGTACGGGATAGAGGGTGATTTGCTGCCCCTTGTAAGTGCCGTCATCATCAAATGTCAGCACGGCGCGGAGCATCAGCGCGGGCGCGGCGTCCTGCACGGCGGGGGTGCGGTTCTTGTTCTCCTGATACGCCTTGCGGTTGCCGCCAAAGCAGAAATTGCCCAGCGAGTAGAATGCGCTGCGGTTGTTGATGACATCCATGCCCATGACGACGTGCGCGTGGTGGCAGATGACCAGATCTGCCCCAGCGGAAATCGCCATTTTGGTGAAGATGGTCTGCGGTTTAGTGCGGTGGCGGCCGTACTCCTGCCCGCCGTGAAGGATGGCAATGACCGCGTCCGCCTGACCGGACTGCTTGATTTCCGTAATCTGCTGGCGGAGATACGCGCCGTTGCCATTGGGGTCTTGCGGGTTGTAGTCGTCCCAGAGCAGGCTCATCAGGCAGATGGTCACGCCGTCCTTGGTGTAGAAGTAGAACTTTTCCGTTTCGGGGTTGCGGTTCTTGTTGTATGTGCCAAACCAGCCGAGACCTTCTGCTTCGACAGCGGCAATTGTATCGCGGAAGCCCTGTGCGCCGTAGTCAAACGCATGGTTATTCGCCAATGACGCGACTTCCACGCTCGCGGCGGAAAGCACCTTGGCGTACGCCGCCGGCCCACGGAACCAGTAGCCATCGTCGCCTTTGCCCTTGTCGCGCGGGTAAAGGGCGTTGTTGTTGGTCAGCACGCCCTCCAAATTGACGACGGTCAGATCATCCTCGGCGAAGAAATCCGCGAAGTTTTTGAGAAAGTACCCCGCGCCTTCGCGCTCATAGACGGCAAAGAAGCTGTCCTCGGCGGTGCGCAGGTAATCCTCGCCGCCAAGGGTGATGTCGCCAGTGAAGGTGAGGGTGATGGTCTTCTCCGCCAGCGCGAAAGAGGGGAGAAGACAGAGAAGCAGCAGCAGGCAGGTTATCTTCCGCATGTTAATCCTCCATCACCGTCGGCGGGATAAGGGTGAAAGTGTAGGGATCATCCAGCGTGCCCGTGCCGCCGGAAATCTCGCTCGCGCTCAAAGACAGATAGCACGCGGGCCGCATTCCCTCGTCCAGCGTGATGACGTTGATGCGCCCCAACTCGCCCTTGGACTTGATGCACCGCGCGTGGCGGGCGTCGGAGGAGGACTGGGAGCGCGTCCAGTAGGGGGAATGGCCGCCGCGCTGGCTGCCGTACTTGAACAGCCCGTTCGCCAGCGCGTAGGGTGTGCCCCACGCCTTACGGCTTTCATTGCTGGTGAAGCCGTACGCCTTGTTCTTCAAATCCGCATCGCTGGCGAGGAAAAACAACCCGAACGTGTCATCCGGGGTCAGCATGGCACGCTCGTCGTCCGTGAAGCAGTTCTGGGCGAAATCACCGCAGAGGTAGCGGCTCATTTCGGTTTGGGTGAAGTCACCGTTGAAGCCGGGCTTCTTCTTGTTGGTGGGCTTGTTGGCGTACTCCTGATAATCGCTGTGGATGGGGCGCGCCTCCAGCACATATTCGCTCAGCAGATACGCTCTGCCGTCCTCAACGTTCAGCACGCGCCAGACAATCGGCTCGACGCCGCCGTCCGCATCCTGCGGGCACTGCCCCAGCGTGATATAGACATAGCCGGATTTGGCGTCGTAGCCGCGCAGGGCCACATCTGCCAGCGCGCAGGAGACCATCAGCAGCGCGGCAAGAAGCAGCGCAATGATTCGCTTCATTGTAATAACCTCCTTCAGGTTTGCACTTCCTATCATACCATACCCACGCGCGAAAGTCCACGAAAAACAGCGGAATTTACATTTTGACTGCGGAGGCGGCGTTTCGCTTGCGAAAAACCCAAATTTTTTGCATTTTCCCTCTTGACAGCGCCGCCAAAGGATGATATAATAATCCATGTCGCCGCGGTTCGACCGAAGAACCCCGCACAGACACCACTTGGCTGTGGTGCAAAGGTCACTGAGCTGGCGAAAGGCTCTGTGCATCGGGAGCAGTACAGGACTTGGGAGCATAGCTCAGCTGGGAGAGCATCTGCCTTACAAGCAGAGGGTCACAGGTTCGAGCCCTGTTGTTCCCACCATCATTCAAGTG
>FR899795.1:0-1388 GCA_000437595.1 Faecalibacterium sp. CAG:74
ACGGCAAGCGCGTCGAAGAAATTCAGGCAGTGAACAATGCGCGCAAGGCATACATTGCGCAGGGGCATACCCTCGAACAGGCGATGGACACCATCAAGACCACCGAAGACGCCGAGAAATACCAGACCACAGGCGGCAAAACCGCGGCAATGTAAGGAGGACATCCACCCATGAAAAGCTCTTTCCGCTGGTACGGGGACAGCGACCCGGTGACGCTGGATATGATTCGCCAGATTCCCGGTATGCGCTCCATCGTCTCCGCCGTCTATGATGTGAAGCCCGGCGAGGTGTGGCCGGAAGAATCCATCAAGCATTTGGTGGATGAGTGCGCGGCGCACGGGCTGATTTTCGATGTCGTCGAGTCCATCCCGGTGACGGAGGAAATCAAGCTCGGCAAGCCTGAACGCGACCGCCACATTGCCAACTACTGCGAATCCATCCGCCGCTGCGCCAAGTACGGCATCAAGTGCGTGACGTACAACTTCATGCCCGTCTTTGACTGGACGCGCACGCAGCTGGACAAGAAAGCCGCCGACGGCTCGACCAGCCTCGTCATGTACTGGGATCAGATGAAGGGACTTGACCCGCTCAAGGACGACATTCACTTGCCCGGCTGGGATTCCAGCTACACGCAGGACGAGGTTCGCGACCTCATCCGCGCGTATGGCGAACTGGGCGAAGAAGGACTGTGGCAGAACATCGAGTATTTCTTGAAGCGCGTGATTCCCGTCGCGGAGGAATGCGGCGTGGTGATGGCGCTGCACCCCGATGATCCGCCGTACCCGATTTTCGGTCTGCCGCGCGTCATTACCTGCGAAGAAAACATCGACCGGTACCTCGCGATTGTGGACAGCCCCGCAAACACGATGTGCCTGTGCACCGGCTCGCTCGGCTGCTCGCCCAAGAACGACATTCCGAAGCTGGTGCGCAAGTATTCGGCGATGAAGCGCATCGGGTTCATGCACATCCGCAACGTGAAGATCCTGCCGGACACCTCCTTTGAGGAAAGCGGTCATCTGACGAAGAACGGCAGCCTGGACATGAATGCGATTGTGAAGGCACTGGTGGAAACGGGCTTCGACGGCTACTTCCGTCCCGACCACGGGCGGATGATCTGGAGCGAAGTCGGCAGCAGCGCGAAGCCGGGCTACGGTCTGTACGACCGTGCGCTGGGCAGCGCGTACATCAATGGGCTGATTGAAGCCAACGGCGGGACAATCGAGTAACGCAGGGGCGCGTGCCTGCGCCGAAGGAGTCCAGAGGGCGATTGGAAAGTCCTCTGAAAGCAGCACGCGAAACCAGTATGCAGAAGTTACCAACTCAATCGCGCGAAAGGGTCAAGGGACGAAGTCCCTTGCGGAGTCCAGAGGCAGAGCCTCTGGGTTCGA
>FR899795.1:1441-6978 GCA_000437595.1 Faecalibacterium sp. CAG:74
CTTAATCATAATGTAAGGAGAGAAAAAACAATGATGAAATTGCCTTTGAACGTGGATTTTACCGGGAAAGTGGTCGTTGTGACGGGTGCGGGCGGCGTGCTGTGCGGCGAGATGGCACGGGCGTATGCGCAGGCGGGTGCGAAGGTCGCGGCGCTGGACTTGAATGAGGAAGCCGTGAAGAAGCTGGCGGACGAGCTGACCGCGGAAGGCTTCATCTGCAAGGGCTACAAGGCGAACGTGCTGGACGCTGAGGCGCTGGAAGCGGTGCATCAGCAGGTGCTTGCTGACCTCGGCCCGTGCGATATCCTCATCAACGGCGCTGGCGGCAACAACCCGCGCGCGACGACCGACAACGAGTACCAGCACGAAGCCAAGGAAGGGCAGAAGACGTTCTTCGACCTTGAACCCAACGGCGTGGACTTCGTGTTCAAGCTGAATTTCCAAGGCACGCTCCTGCCGACGCAGGCGTTTGCCAAGGACATGGTCGCCCGCAAGAGCGGCAACATCCTGAACATCTCGTCCATGAACGCCTACATCCCGCTGACGAAGATTCCGGCGTACTCCGGCGCGAAGGCTGCCATCAGCAACTTCACGCAGTGGCTGGCGACGCACTTCGCGGGCACGGGCATCCGCGCGAACGCGATTGCTCCCGGCTTCCTCGTCAGCAACCAGAACCGCGCGCTGCTCTTCAACGCGGATGGCACGCCTACCGCGCGCAGTGCGAAAATCCTGAACGGCACGCCCATGGGCCGCTTTGTGGACAGCAAGGAACTCCTTGGCGGTGTGTTCTTCCTCACCGATGATGAGGCGGCGTCGGCAATTACCGGCGTGGTGCTGCCGATTGACTGCGGGTTCGCAGCGTACTCCGGGGTGTAAGCCGCGAAAGTGTCTGAATTGTAAAATCTGTTTGGAATGATTGCAATTTGGCGCACAGGTGTGATATAATAAGGTCGAAAAGCGGAAATAAACCGCAGAAATGGTAAAGGAGAAAACCAAAATGAAAAAGATCCTGTCTCTGGTCATGGCGCTGGCGATGGTGCTGGGCTGCTTCGCGATGGCGGAAACCACTTCGATTCTGGACGCGGATATGGACGAACTGCTCGTCCTCGACCGTGAATCCAGCCTGAACGACTGGGAAGGCGAATGGGTGCTGGTTGCGGCGTATATCACCGCCGATTTCGCGGAGGAATACGACGTGGAACAGTCCGGCCTGCTGGCTGTGCCGGAAAATGCGGCGACGCTGACCATCACCGCGCTGAAGGACGCGACCGCGAACGACAAGGTACTGGGCACGATGGTGGACGTGGCGTCCTACATCCACGACCACACCTACGACCTGTCCGGCGAGCTGACTTTCTCCGACGAGGACAGCTACACGGTCAAGAGCGCGTGGGACGAATGGGCGAACAACGTCATCGCGAAGGTGGACTATGACCCCGAAGCGTCTTACAACCGCGGCCCCGCCAAGACCCACGTCAAGGGCGACGACGACACTGTTCGTTTCGCGGACATGACTGGCGTGGAAATCGAGGACATGGAAACGATGAAGTACATCGGCATGACCACGTCTGGCTATCTGGTGCTGTGCTACTCTGACGACAACCTCGCCAAGAAGGACGGCGACATGGGCGTTGGCTACATCTTCGCGCGTGTCGAAGCGGAATAATCCCCCTCGAAACACAAAAGAGCCATCCAATGCGGGTGGCTCTTTTGCAAATTCTCAATTCGACAGGAACTTTCCGCATACACCTTGCAATCGGCGCGAAAATCTGCTATAATTGCACGGATAACCCGAAACGACAGGAGGGCTGAACGTGCGAGTGCTGCTCAAGGACGGTTCTGTCTTGGAACAGGGCAAGTGGAAGCAAACCGATGTGGCAATTGAAAACGGCGTCATTGTCGCCCGTGGGGAACAACTTTCCTTTCCGGCAGAGAAAGTGTTTGATTGCCGTGGATTTGCCCTTTTTCCCGGCTTTGTGGATGTGCATGTGCATCTGCGTGAGCCGGGATTTTCTTATAAGGAGACCATTGCGACCGGCAGCGCGGCGTGCGCGCATGGCGGATATACGACCGTCTGCGCGATGCCGAATTTGAATCCCGCGCCGGACAACTCGGAGCATCTGGCAGTGGAGGAAGCGCTGATTCAAGGAGAAGCGGTTATTGATGTGCGTCCGTACGCGTCCATCACGATGGGGCAGAAGGGCGAGGGCGAACTGACCGACATGGCGGCGCTGAGCGGGCGCGTCTGCGGCTTCTCCGACGACGGACGCGGGGTCAAGACCGCCGAGACGATGCGCGAAGCCATGAAAAAGTGCAAGGCGGCGGACAGCATCATTGCGGCGCACTGCGAGGACATGAGCTGGATTCCCGCAGGCGGCGCGATTCATGACGGCGCGTTCGCAAAGGAACACGGCATTCCGGGCATTCCGTCCGAAAGCGAATGGAAGCCCATTGAACGCGACATTGCCCTCTGCCGCGAAACCGGCTGCCGCTACCACGTCTGCCACGTCAGCACGAAGGAATCCGTCGCGCTGATTCGTCAGGCGAAGGCGGAGGGAATCAACATCACCTGCGAAACTGGACCGCACTATCTGCTGCTGTGTCAGGATGACTTGCAGGACTTGGGGCGCTTCAAGATGAATCCGCCGCTTCGTAACAAGGATGACCAAGAGGCGCTCCTGGCAGGCCTGCTCGACGGTACAATTGACATGATTGCCACCGACCACGCGCCGCATTCCGCCGAGGAAAAGGCGAAAGGGCTGCGCGGGTCTGCAATGGGCGTCGTCGGGATTGAAACGGCGTTCCCGCTGCTGTACACCTATCTGGTGGAGACAGGGAAAATGCCGCTGGAAATGCTGATTGACCGCATGGCGGATGCGCCGCGCCGCCGCTTCCGCATTGATGGCGGGATGCAGGTGGGCGACAAAGCCGCTGTGACTGTGTTTGACCTGCACGCGCAGGAGAAGATTGACCCGAACACCTTCCTCTCCAAGGGGCGCGCAACCCCCTTTGAGGGCTGGGAGGTTCACGCCGCGTGCCGACTGACCGTCTGTGGCGACAAGATTGCGTATAACGCGCTGAGCCGGAAGGAGTAACAACATGCGCTTTGCCATCAAGCAGAATACCCCGCTGACATCGTGCGTCTACCGCATGGTGCTTCAGGGAGACACATCCGCCATCACCGCGCCGGGGCAGTTCGTTCAGGTGCAGGTGCCGGGCTTCTACCTGCGCCGCCCGATTTCCGTCTGTGACTGGGACAGTGAGACGCTGACGCTGGTCTACAAGGTCGTCGGCAACGGCACGGACGCCATGTGCCGCATGATTCCCGGCACGGAACTCGATTTGCTGACCGGGCTGGGCAACGGCTTCGACATCACCCGCTGCGGGGAGCGTCCGCTGCTGATTGGCGGCGGCGTGGGGCTTCCGCCGATGGTGGGGCTGTGCCGCTGCCTTATGCAAGCGGGCAAGCACCCGACCGTGCTGGCGGGGTTCAATACGGCAGACGAGGTGTTCCTGCGCGAGGATGTGGAGAAGCTCGGCGCGCCGTTTGTGCTGGCGACGATGGACGGCTCGGCGGGCATCAAGGGGCTTGTGACGGACGCGCTGCCGGAAATCGACTTCACCGACATCTGCGCGTGCGGGCCGCTGCCGATGCTCAAGGCGATTATGAACGCGGACGACCATCCGGCACAGCTGTCCTTCGAGGAGCGCATGGGCTGCGGCTTCGGCGCGTGCATGGGCTGCACGGTCAAGGTCAAGGGCGGCTACAAGCGAATCTGCAAGGACGGTCCGGTGCTGGTGCGAGAGGAGGTCATCTGGTGAGCAGCAAGGATTTGCGCGTCACCCTGTCCGGCGTGACGCTGGACAACCCGGTCATTCCCGCCAGCGGCACATACGGCTTCGGGCAGGAATTCACCCCGTATTACGACATCAACATCTTAGGCAGCCTGTCCTTCAAGGGTACAACGGCGGAAAGCCGCTTCGGCAACCCCACGCCACGCATTGCGGAATGCCCGAACGGGATGCTGAACTCCGTCGGTCTGCAGAATCCCGGCGTGGAGCACGTCATCGCGCACGAACTGCCCGCCCTGCGGAAAATCTTCCATAAGCCGATTATCGCCAACATCAGCGGTTTTTCGGTGGAGGAATACGTTCATTGCGTCGAGCTGCTGACGAAGGAAGAACAGGTTGAAATTCTCGAAATCAACATCTCCTGCCCAAACGTGCGGCACGGCGGCATGGCGTTCGGTACGAACCCCGACGCGGCGGCGGAAATCACCCGCGCCGTTAAGCAAGTGGCGACGAAGCCTGTCTACATGAAGCTGTCGCCGAACGTGACGGACATTGTGTCCATCGCGAAAGCGTGCGAAGAGGCGGGCGCGGACGGCTTGTCGCTCATCAACACCCTGCTGGGGATGCGCATTGACCTCAAGCGCCGCCGCCCCGTGCTGGCGAACGTCATGGGCGGCTACTCCGGGCCGGGTGTGTTCCCGGTCGCGGTGCGCATGGTGTATCAGGTGACGGGCGCGGTCAGCATCCCGGTCATCGGCATGGGCGGCGTCAGCAGCGCACAGGACGTCATCGAGATGATGATGGCGGGCGCGAAGGCGGTGCAGGTCGGCGCGGCGAACCTCACTGACCCGTACGCGTGCAAGAAAATCATCGACGATCTGCCGCGCGAAATGGAGCGACTCGGCATCGAACGCTTGTCGGATATTCAACGAGTATAATAAAGGAGGATTTTCACCATGGCGAAGGATGTTATCATTGCCCTTGACTTTGAAAACAAGGAAAAGACGCTCGCGTTCCTTGACCAGTTCACGGGGCGCAAGCCGTTTGTGAAAATCGGCATGGAGCTGTTCTATGCCGAAGGCCCGGACATTGTGCGCGAAATCAAGGCGCGCGGACACAAGATTTTCCTTGACCTGAAGCTGCACGACATTCCGAACACCGTCAAAAAGGCGATGAAGGTGCTCTCGAAGCTGGATGTGGACATGACGAACCTGCACGCGGCAGGCACGATTGCCATGATGGAAGCCGCGAAAGAGGGCTTGACGAAGGAAGACGGCACCTGCGGCGTACTGCTGGCGGTGACGCAGCTGACATCGACGAGTGAAGAGCGAATGCAGCAGGAGCTGCTCATCAACGCGACGATGCCGGAGACGGTGAAGAAGTACGCGCAGAACGCGAAAGCGGCGGGGCTGAGCGGCGTAGTCTGCTCGCCGCTGGAAGCCGCCTTGGTGAAGGAAGCCTGCGGTCAGGATTTCCTGACGGTGACGCCGGGCATTCGCTTTGCCGACGGCGACGTGGGGGATCAGGTGCGCGTGATGACCCCGGCAAAGGCGCGGCTGGGCGGCAGCGACTACATTGTGGTCGGGCGACCGATTACGGCGGCGGCGGATCCGGTGGCGGCATATGAGCGGTGTGTGAAGGAATTCTTGGGAGAATAAGCTGAGGTTCCTTTTGTAACTGATTGATATTGTTGCAGTGGAATCGCCTCTGCGGAGGCGACCAAAGGGCAATGAAAACAGACGAAG
>FR899796.1 GCA_000437595.1 Faecalibacterium sp. CAG:74
ACTCCCATGTTTCTTGATTTTTATTGGAAGGCTTTTTAGTTACAGTTCAACTTTATTTTCCCTCACGTTTATTCTTTTGCCCAAGGAGATAACCACCATGTACGCATTTATCGAAGGTCGTGTGTGCGAAAAAACGACCAATTCCTTAGTCCTTGAAGCTGGCGGCATCGGCTATCAGCTCAACTGCTCCATGACCACCTTGCAGGAAGCGCCGCCGATGGGCGAGAAAATGCGCTGCTATACCTACCTTTCCGTCCGCGAAGACGCGATGGAACTCTTCGGCTTTGCAACAAAGGAGGAAAAGCAGCTCTTCCTTTCGCTCACGGGCATCAGCGGCGTCGGCGCAAAAACCGCGCTCGGTCTGCTCGGCGCTATGCCCCTGCGCGACTTGAACCTTGCGATTCTGCTCGGCGACGTCAACGCCCTCTCCCGCGCGCCGGGCATCGGCAAAAAGACGGCGCAGCGAATCGCGCTGGAACTCAAAGATAAGGTCACGCAGGCGGATATCAATCAGCCGACGGGCAAGACGGCCACGCCGACATCAGGCGCGGCGGCGGATAATTTCGCCGAAGCCATCGAGGCACTGACGGCGCTGGGGTACTCCGCCATTGAGGCGCGCGATGCCCTGTCGCATGTGGAGGACAAGGATGCCCCGGCGGATGAACTGATTCGGCTGGCGCTGCGCGCAATGGCGGGAATGTGAGGATAAAAAGTGGAAGAAAGATTGGTGACGGGCGACTTTCAGCCCGAAGACAGCGCGGTGGAGACGACATTGCGCCCGCATACCCTGCGTGAGTACGTCGGTCAGCAGGCGGTTAAGGACAGCCTGAGCATCTACATTCAGGCGGCGCTTACCCGCCATGACGCGCTGGATCATATGCTGCTCTACGGCCCGCCCGGTCTGGGCAAAACGACGCTGGCGACCATTGTCGCGGCGGAAATGGGGCAGAACATCCGCGTCACGTCCGGCCCGGCGATTGAGCGTCCCGGCGACCTCGCGTCAATTCTGGCGAACCTCAATCAGGGGGACGTGCTGTTCATCGACGAAATTCACCGCCTCTCCCGCTCGGTGGAGGAGGTGCTGTACCCCGCAATGGAGGATTTCGCCATCGACATCATGATTGGCAAAGGCCCGACCGCGCGGTCGATTCGCGTCGCTGTGCCGAAATTCACGCTCGTGGGCGCGACAACCCGCGCAGGTCAGCTCTCTGCCCCGCTGCGCGACCGCTTCGGCATTCTTTTCCGGCTGGAAATGTACAAGCCGGAGGAACTGGCGCAAATCGTCCGCCGAAGCGCGTCGATTCTGGAGATTGACGCGGAGGACGCAGGCATCATGGAAATCGCGCGCCGAAGCCGCGGTACGCCGCGAATCGCAAACCGGATGCTCAAGCGCGTCCGCGACTACGCGCAGGTGCGCGGCGGCGGTGTCATCAGCCTTGATGTCGCGCGGGAGGCGATTGCCATGCAGGGCGTGGATGAGCTTGGACTGGATAAGGTAGACCGCGCCGTCCTCGGCACGATGATGGACAAGTTCGGCGGCGGCCCGGTCGGACTGGACACCCTCGCGGCGACGACGGGCGAGGACGCCGTGACCATTGAGGACGTCTACGAACCGTACCTGATGCAGCTCGGCTTCCTGATGCGCACGCCGCGCGGCAGAATGTGCACGCCCGCCGCGTGGGAGCACATGAAGCGCACGCCGCCGGGGCAGGGGAACAATAATCAGCTGAAAATGGAGCTGTGAGCATGAAATGTGAAGAAAGAGAAGTAATTTGCAGGGATGGACGCGCAGCTCTGCTTCGCTCTGCACACCCGGATGATGCGGCGGAGATGGTTCGCTTTCTGTTGGACGTTTGCGGTGAGACAGAGTTCCTGCTGGCGTACCCGGAGGAACGGCAAAGCCTGACCGATGAGGGCGAGCGGACGTTTCTGACGAGGCTTACAGCGGATGACAACGAACTGATGCTGACCGCGTGGGTGGACGGGCAGCTGGCGGGCGTGGCGAATATCAACTTTTCCACGCGACTGAAAATGCGCCACCGTGCGAATGTCGCTATCAGCATCCGCCGCGCCTACTGGCGTCTTGGGCTTGGGACGGCAATGCTGACGGAGTTAGTGGACGTGGCGAAAGCGCGCCCAGAGGTTCGACAGGTCGAGCTGGAATTCATCGAGGGCAACAGCCGCGCACAGGCGCTGTACGAGAAGGTCGGCTTCCGCGTCGTCGGCGTCCACCCGGACGCTTTTGTGCTGAAAGACGGCGCGATGAAAAATGCGTATTTGATGCAATTGAAAATAAGGTGAATTGTTATGAAAACATCCGATTTTGATTATGAATTGCCCGAAGAACTGATTGCGCAGACCCCGGTCGAACCGCGCGACCACAGCCGCCTGATGGTGGTGCATCGCGCGACGGGCGAGCGCGAGGACAAGCATTTCTACGATATTATTGACTATTTGAACCCGAACGACGCGCTGGTCATCAACGAGACGAAGGTCATCCCGGCACGTCTGCTGGGCGAGAAGGAAGATACGGGCGTGCCGGTGGAGGTGCTGCTGCTGCGCCGGAAAAATCAGACGGACTGGGAGGCGCTTGTCCGCCCCGGACGCCGCCTGAAGCCCGGCACGACGTGTGTTTTCGGCGGCGGACTGCTCAAATGCGAGATTCTGGAAAGCGTGCCGGAAATCGGCGGACGCATCGTCCGTTTCCATTATGAAGGGGTTTTCGAGGAACTGCTCGACCGGCTGGGCGAAATGCCGCTGCCGCCGTATATCCACGAAAAGCTGGCGGATCAGAGCCGCTATCAAACCGTTTACGCCAAAAATGAAGGGTCTGCCGCTGCGCCGACGGCGGGGCTGCACTTCACGCCGGAGCTGCTCGAACGCATCCGTGCCAAGGGCGTGACCATCGTGCCGGTGACGCTGCACGTCGGGCTGGGGACGTTCCGCCCGGTTCAAGTGGAAGATGTTGATAAACATGTGATGCACAGCGAGTGGTATCAGGTGACGGAGGAGGCGGCGAACACGCTCAACGCCATCCGCGCTGGCGGTGGACGGCTGATTTGTGTCGGCACAACGTCCGTGCGCACGATTGAAACGGTCGCGACGGAGGATGGCATCGTGCACCCCGGCGCGGGCGACACAGCGATTTTCATTTATCCCGGCAAGAAAATTAAGGCGGTGGACGCCCTGATTACCAATTTCCACCTGCCGCAGAGCACTCTGCTGATGCTCGTCAGCACCTTCATGGGGCGCGAGACGGCACTGGACGTTTACCGCGAAGCCGTGCAGAAAAAGTACCGCTTCTTCAGCTTCGGAGACGCGATGTTCATCGAATGAACCAAAAATCACAGACAAATTTCGGACAGTTTTTCAGTACGAACAAACTTTTTTCATAATCGCGCTGAAAAATTGTCCGAAAGGCTTGACAATCCGGTCTTAAATGTTTACAATATACCTTGTCTGACAAGTCTGGTTAGGCTTGATGCGGGACATGCAGGCGTAGTTTAGTGGTAAAACTCCAGCTTCCCAAGCTGGCCTTGTGGGTTCGATTCCCATCGCCTGCTCCACAACCGCATCTGCCGCCGGAAAGCAGCGAAGATACCTTCGCAGTTTTACGCGAACATAAAGGAGGAAATTCCAATGGCTAAGGAACGTTACGAGCGCAAAAAGCCCCACGTTAA
>FR899797.1 GCA_000437595.1 Faecalibacterium sp. CAG:74
TCCTCCTGCCACTTGACGATTTCAAACAGGTCGTAGGTGTTCCCGGACGCATCGGTGTAGGTGTAGAAGTTCGTGTCGTCCGCACTCTCGGTCAGGGGGATTTCCTGCGCCGCTTCCGCCAGCTGATATTCCTCGCGCCAGATTCGCCCGTCCGCACTGCGGGACAGCGCCACCACGCGCCCCTCCTGCATCTGCGGCGCCACCCAGAGCGTTTCGTCCGGCAGGCTGACTGTCTCCGCGCAGCTTCCATCCGGGTTAACCGCCCACAGGCAGCCCGTTCCATCCGGCGCAATGCCCGCTGCAAAGAGTTTGTCGTCCGCAGCATACAAGACGCTGCTTGCCGTGATGCCCGCTGGGTACTGCATTGCCGCCATGCGCGTCACGCTGTCCGTCGGCAGGTCAATCACGGCAAGGGTTTCCGTCTCCTGCGCACACAACGTCAGATAGAGGGTCGTTCCGTCGCAGGCAGCTGACCCCGGCGTCCCCGGCAAATCCGTAAAATGCAGGGTCTGCGCCAGCTTGCACTGTGCATCATACTGCCGAACTTGCAGCGTGTCCCCGTCCACATCAATCAGATAGAAATGCTGTGCCGCATCGGTGCAAATGGCATGAGCGCCGTATTCCGTTGCGCCGCTCACGGTCTTTCCCGTCTGGACGTTCGTCAGCGAAAACGGAATTTTCCCGTTGCCCGTAAACGGATATTGCTTCCAGACGAACGGCATGCAATTTTCCGCATAGTATTTCTTCGCGTCGTTCGAGGTTTGCAATTCGGACGAAACGAAGCGCCCACGCACCAAATCAGGTACGCTGGTGTAATTGGTATCCAATTCCAAGTCACGATAATATTCATACTGAATCGAATCCGCTGTCAGAACGGTTTGCCTATAGGTTGACGGTTCTGCCAAGTTCGTAAATCCACTTGCTGATGCGCAAAGCAAACTGCCGTCTTGAGCAAACAGCTCAATGTAGTGGTATGCCGACGTTTCTGTGTCCTCCACAAATGATTCAACAAACAGTCTACCATCGGGAAGCGGCGTAACAATCCCAATCTGATCAGGCTGATGCTTAAACAGTAGCTCTTTTCTTGCCTCCTGTTGTGCCGTTTCCGCACTACTTGCCATTCCCCCCATCACCATCATCACCGCCAACAGCAGTCCCAGCAGCCGTTTCATCCGTTTCTCCTCCTCCGTTGCTTCGGGCTTTCCGCCCTGTTTGCTTCCATTATATCATCAT
>FR899798.1 GCA_000437595.1 Faecalibacterium sp. CAG:74
TCTCCCCTCCCGACAGCTGTCTAAAACGCAACAATGGTACGTTTGATGGTACTTATGGGCAAAAAGAAAGCCGAAACCCTTGCATCTTCAAGGATTTCGGCTCGTGGAGCATAGCGGATTCGAACCGCTGACCCCAACACTGCCAGTGTTGTGCGCTACCAGCTGCGCTAATGCCCCGCAACACAAAATAGTATAGCACAGCGCGGATGGGTTGTCAAGGGGGAAATGAAATTTTTTCACGAAATGGACGCAGAATGATGCTTTCACGGCGCAAGCCGATGCGCTGAATGGTTGCGCGCGGTATAAAATTGTGCTATGATGGAAGCGAAATTCACAGGAGGAATGATGAACGCATGAAAATCAGCAAGAAAGACGCGCTAATGTGGTTTCGCTTCTTCGCGGAGCTGCCGGAAGATGAGCCGCTGATGCCGCATCAGCAGGAGTTGGCGTGGGCCGTCATCAGCCAAATTGAAACCGCGGTGGACGCGCGCCACAAGGAACTGATGGCGCAGATTCCCGATTTGCACACGCTCGGCGGGCGGACGTACTTCGTCGGTGACCCGGCGAAATTTTCCAAGGGATGCACGTCCTGCCTGACCGGCACGGGACTGAGCGCCATCCGCCGGACGAACAAGTGCAACATCCGCTGCCCGTTCTGCTACAATTACGGCGAGTTGGATTGCCAAGAGACCATCGGCGAAGGGTTGTGGGAAATCGGTGGGACGTACTTCCGCGTGGAGGATATCGACCTACTGCTCAGCACGTCGAACCGACCGACCGGCGTCAGCTACGTCTATCTGGAGCCGTTCATGGAAATCGAACTGTATCCCGATATCATCCGCAAGTTCCGCGCCGCCGGGATTCATCAGCACATGTACACCAACGGCACGCTCTGCACGGAGGAAAATCTGCGTGCGCTGGGTGAGGCCGGGCTGGACGAACTGCGCTTCAACCTCGGCGCAACGTCTTGCGCCGACAACGTCATCCAGAGCATCGCCACGGCGAAGAAGTATATCCCCACCGTCGCGGTTGAAACGCCCATGACGCCCGATTTTTACGAGCATTTCCAGCAGAAAAAGGATGCAATTCTGGCCACTGGTCTTGATTTTATCAACTGCGCCGAGCTGCACCTGAACCCCAACAATCTGCCGAACTACATCGGCACGCCCATGTACATGACGCGCCGCGGCTATGTATCGCCGATTTGGAGCCGGGAGATAACGTTCCGGCTGATGCGCCAATGCGCCGTGGAGCATTGGGGGATCGTCGTGCATGACTGCTCGAACCACACCAAATTCGCGCGTGATTTGAACCTGCGGGCGAAGGAAGGCGGCTGGTTCGGCGCAAGCAGCTACCACAGTGAGTTTGACCAGATTCCATTCGAGGCTTTTTTGCCGACACTGGAGGATTCAGATTTCCGGTTTCTGGAGGAAGAGCCCTTGCCCAAGGGCTATCGGCCGGGGGATATTGTCCTGTAAGGCGTGCGCTCAAGTCGACGGACAAAATCCATTCTATATGATAATGCGCTAAATCCGCCTGTGCAGCAGGCTTCCCGGAGTTTTCTACCGAAAACAGCGAAAAATTTCCGTCAAACGCAAAAAAGTGCTTGACAAACGCCCTTGCTGATGATATAATTTGTACCTGTCAGCAAGGGTGTTTCCTTCGCTGGCAGTCTGGAAGGAAAGAATCAGGCTTCTGATTTTGCGGCTCTGCGCCTGTAGCTCAGTTGGATAGAGCAACGGCCTTCTAAGCCGTGGGTCGGGGGTTCGAGACCCTCCAGGCGCGCATATGGAGGATATAGTTCAGTTGGTAGAGCGCCAGATTGTGGCTCTGGATGTCGTGGGTTCGAGTCCCACTATTCTCCCTTTCTTCCCTACTCAAGGTTGCTGCGGATGCGGCGAAAGCCTGCTGCGATGGGGTGTAGCCAAGTGGTAAGGCACGGGACTTTGACTCCCGCATTCGCAGGTTCGAGCCCTGCCACCCCAGCTTTTTGACCCATTAGCTCAGTTGGCAGAGCACTTGACTTTTAATCAAGGTGTCTGGAGTTCGAATCTCCAATGGGTCATTCCCATCTGCCTTCTGATTTCGCCTCTCGTGCGGGCGTGGCGGAATGGCAGACGCGCCAGACTTAGGATCTGGTGCCTATGGCGTAAGAGTTCGAGTCTCTTCGCCCGCACAAATTTCCTTCGCACCATGCAGTCGCGTGGTTATGCGGTAGTAGCTCAGTTGGTAGAGCGCCACCTTGCCAAGGTGGAGGTCGCGAGTCCGAGCCTCGTCTACCGCTCCACATGCGGGTGTAGCTCAATGGTAGAGCTCCAGCCTTCCAAGCTGGTCACGTGGGTTCGATTCCCATCACCCGCTCCAGCACAGAGGGTGCTCTTCATGAGTTCACCTCAAGAAACCGTCCGAAGGGGCGGTTTTTTTGTTTTATCTGCCTTGCCTGCTTACTTGGAAGCATCGCCATAGCCAGTGTGCATAGCACATTATACGGATGATATTTCTATCACAGAGGGTTTCGCTTCTGCGGAGACGACCCAAGGGCTTTCCGTTCGCCCTTGGGGAATCCTCGGTGCTTTTCGTTCTCCCAAGCACCTGCCCAATTGCAGCTTGATTTCCTCTGAAGCAGCAAAAAGCCCCGTCGGCACTCCGATTGCTCGGAAACACCGATGGGGTTTTTCGTGTGCTATTGCACCGCTGATTGATTGCTCCCGGAGGAGCCGTCAATTAATAGCGGGAAGCGCGCTGAGCGTCGAAGCACTCACGGCAGAGCACGGGACGGTCGCCACGGGGCTGGAAGGGCACCTGGGTGGCCTTGCCGCAGTTCGCGCACACCACGTCATACATCTGACGGGGAGCGGAAGAACCGTTGCCGTTCTGGGCGCGACGAGCCGCGCGGCACTTCGGGCAGCGAGAGGGCTTGTTCATGAAGCCCTTCTCGGCGAAGAAAGCCTGCTCGGACGCGGAGAACACGAATTCCTGGCCGCAGTCGCGGCAGACAAGCGTTTCATCTTCGTACATGGTTGGGAAACCTCCTTCAAATTGTCACCCATACCGTTGCCTTGAGGTCATCTGCTTCCATGGTTTTGCTCCAGTTTCCCGGCGCAGGTCATGTGACAACCAAAGGGAGATTAGAACCTTGGATTCCTGGTTGGGCTGCAGGGAATATTATAACACGGTTTGCGGAAAATGTACAGACCTTCTGGAAAATTATTTTCGTCCCGTTTTTAAGGGGAATCATGGTCGAAAAAAGATTCTTGTAGTGTCCATCTTTTCGCATAATCCGCACCAAAAGAATCATAATATTGCTTATCGTCTCTTCTTCGATTTTCTTTCATCCATTATAATAGATAAAACCCGAACAATTGGGGCAATAAGAAAGAAGGAATATGAACATGACCGTAAATTATCAGGATTTGGGACTTCGAGTGCGCGATGCCCGCAAAGCGAAGCATCTAACGCAGGAGCAGCTGGCGGAGAAGGTCGGCATTTCCTCGTCTTTCATGGGGCACATCGAGCGCGGCACGCGCATTGCCAGCATTGATACGCTGGTTTCCGTCTGCAACGTGCTGTCAGTGTCGCCATGTCTGCTGCTGGGCGCGAGCCTGTCCGAGAACGCGGTGGATTTTCCCTATACCAACGATAACCGCGAGCGTTCGTTCATGCTGGACTTCGTAAGTTTGGCGCAGCGCACGGTCCGCCGCTGGGATGAGACGGAAAGCGCGCCGGAGGAAGCGCCGAAAACGGAAGAATAATCGCTGAAATCAAAAAGGATGTCAGGATGATTTCGCTCCTTGACATCCTTTTGTTATGCCGTCTTGTTTTCCGTCAGGTTCCGCAGCAGGCCCTCGCAGCCGCGCAGAATATCGCGGTATGCCCGGTCAAAGTCATCCGTATACCACGGATCTTCAATGTCGCCCTGCCGCTCGGCAAAGTCCAGCAGCAGATGCAGCTTCGCCTGCTGCTCCTTCGGACACAGAGCACGCAGCTTCTTCAAGTGCCCCCACTCCATGCCGATAATCAGATCCGCCGTTTCAAAATCCTCCGGCGTAATCTGCCGCGCACGATGCTCCGTGCAGGGCACCCCGTGCTTGACCAGAATTCGGCGCGCAGGCGGATAGATCCCGTTGCCAATCTCCTCGTTGCTCAGTGCGGCGGAATCCACTTCAAACTCGCCAGACACATGCCGCTGCTGTGCCAAGTACCGGAACACCATTGCTGCCATAGGGCTGCGGCAAATATTGCCGTGACACACAAATAAGATTTTCACCCGCATTCGCCTCCCTGCTATCAGTATAGCACACTTGTGCAGGAAATTCAACTATTATTTCCCAGTTTTCGCTTGTGATTCTGTGAATTGTTTGTAAAATTCGCAGAGCAATCACCACACAGGCGGTGTCCAGAGGGTGATTTCGCCTGCCGCAAGCGTTTTCGGCACGTCAATCAGCCGCTGATTGCTGCTGCCGCGGTAGAGCAGCGACAGCGACTTCTGCTCCTGCACGAAGCGTCCGTCCACCAGCACGTCGATGCCGTGCAGCAACGCCATGCGCGCCGGGTTGTTCTCCTTCAGCAGCGCATCGAGCGTGAAGCCCGTGTAGCACCAAACGTTAAGGTGCTTTGCGTGCGCCGCGTCCGCAATCGTGCGGCAGGCTTCGGGCTGGCACATGGGTTCGCCGCCGGAGAGCGTCACGCCGTCCAGCAGCGGATTCTCGCCGATTTTTCGGATGATGCCGTCGGTGTCCATCAGCGTGCCGCCGGCGAAGTCATGCGACGCGGGATTATGGCAGCCGGGGCAGTGGTGCGGACATCCCTGCACGAACACGGTATAGCGGACGCCCGGCCCATCGACGATGCTGTCGTCTGCCAAACCAAAGATGCGGATTTCCATGGTAATTGACCCTCTTTCGCGGTGGATGAATGAATGACGGAAACGCCCTCCCCCGAAGGAGAAGGCGTTTTATGGGGAGGGACGCTGGGGCGTTGCCCCAGACCCTACCAGAGGCGCTGCCTCTGGACTCCGCAAGGGGCATTGCCCCTTGACCCTTTTTTCGGCGCCCGGCTTGAGCGCGTTCCCCGGCATTTTGGGGGAAAGTGGCTTTTAGCCCTCCACCTTGATGCGCTTGATGCGTTCCGTCACGCGGGTGGTTTCCCCACGGTGGCAGCACGGGCAAGTATCGTCGATAATGCCATTATAGCCGCACAGCGGGTCACGGTCAACCGGGTGGTTAATCGAACCGTAGCCGATGCCGATGTCGTGCATATAGCGCACAATCTTCTCGAACGCGTCGAGGTTCTTCAGCGGGTCGCCGTCCATCTCCACATAGGAGATATGGCCGCCGTTGGTCAGCGCATGATACGGCGCTTCCACGCTCAGCTTATGGAACGCCGTGCAGTGGTAGTAAACCGGCACATGGAAGGAGTTCGTGTAGTATTCGCGGTCGGTCACGCCGGGGATGATGCCGAAGCGCTGCTTGTCGAGGCGAACGAAGCGGCCGGACAGACCTTCCGCAGGCGTGGCAATGACGGAGTAGTTCAGCCCCGTCTCCGCGGACACCTTGTCGGTGTATTCGCGCATCGTGCGGATGATTTTCAGGCCCAGCTTCTGGCTTTCCTCGTCCTCGCCGTGATGCTTGCCGCGCAAGGCAACCAGCGCTTCCGCCAAGCCGATGAATCCGATGGTCATCGTGCCGTGCTTGAGCACTTCGCCTACCTTGTCGTTCCAGCTCAGCTTTTCGGAGTCAATCCACACGCCCTCGCCCATCAGGAACGGGAAGTTCTTCACGCGCTTGTTGCTGATGATGCGGAAGCGTTCGTTCAGCTGGTCAATCACCAGTTCCATGCGCTCCTGCAGCACCTTGAAGAACACATCGACGTTGCCGTTCGCCTCAATGGCGATGCGCGGCAGGTTGATGGACGTGAAGGACAGATTGCCGCGGCGCGGGGCGATTTCGCGATCAGGGTCGTAGACATTGCCCATCACGCGGGTGCGGCAGCCCATGTAGGCGATTTCGGTCTCCGGATGGCCGGGCTTGTAGTACTGGAGGTTGAACGGCGCGTCCACGAAGGAGAAGTTCGGGAACAGGCGCTTTGCGCTCGTGCGGATGGCGAGGCGGTAGATGTCGTAGTTCGGGTCGCCGGGGTTGAAGTTGACGCCTTCCTTGACGCGGAAAATCTGAATCGGGAAAATCGGCGTTTCGCCGCCGCCCAGACCTGCTTCCGTCGCCAGCAGCACATTCTTCATCACCAAACGGCCTTCAGGCGACACGTCCATGCCGTAGTTGATGGACGAGAACGGCACCTGCGCGCCCGCGCGGCTGTTCATGGTGTTCAGGTTGTGGATGAGCGCCTCCATTGCCTGATAGGTCGCCTTGTCTGTCTCCTGCTCGGAGCGGCGCTGCGTGAAGTCGAGAATGCGGGCAATCATCTGCTCGTCCGCCACATACTTCGTCAGCAGTTCTGCCATGCGTGCGCGGTGGTCAGCGTTCTCTTCCAGCGTGGGTTCGAGGTTCTCCGCCTTGGTCTGCGCCACCAGTTCATTGGCGTGCGCATCGCACTCCGCGTCGTTCAGCAGCAGCTCCAGCGCACGGGAGAGGTTCATGCGGTAGCGCTTGATGAACGTCTTTTTCACGCCGGGCGCCATGCCGTAGTCGAAGTCCACAATCGCCTGACCGCCGTGCTGATCGTTCTGGTTTGCCTGAATCGCAATGCACGCCAGCGCCGCGTAGGACGTGATGTCCTGCGGCTCACGCAAATAGCCGTGCCCCGTGGAGAAGCCGCCCTTGAACAGGCTCTTCAGCTCAATCTGGCAGCACGTCGTCGTCAGCGTGTAGAAGTCCATGTCATGAATGTGGATATCGCCGTCCATGTGCGCCTGACCAAATCGCGGATCCATGACGTACTTCTCGTAATACTGCTTTGCGCCTTCGCTGCCGAACTTGAGCATTGCGCCCATGGCAGTATCGCCATTGATGTTGGCGTTCTCGCGCTTGATGTCGGATTCGCTGGCATCTTTGAACACAATGTCCCCAAACGTGCGCATCAGGCGGGAGTTCATCTCGCGGACGCGGCTGCGCTCGGCGCGATAGAGGATGTAGGACTTCGCCGTGCGGGTGAAGCCGTTGCGCATCAGCACCTGCTCCACCGTGTCCTGCACCTGCTCCACGCTGGGGATGGCGCTGATGTTCTCGTTGTTCTCCAGCAAGCGGACGACTTCCTCCGTCAGCTTGCGGCTCGTCTCATGCCCGCGCGCACTGCCCGATGCCTGAAAAGACGCGAAAATGGCCTGCTCAATCTTGTCCTGATCAAAAGGAACTTCGCGTCCGTCGCGTTTGCGAATCATATCAATGCCCATGGTCGGTGCCTCCATCATTCTCTATTCTATCCGTATTATTTCCCATTTGAGAACCAATTGATAACCAGCCGTTCATTCGGCATAAGTTGTGGATGTTTTCTCCTGCCCATGCTACATATAGTGTCTGCAAAGCAGGAACGAAAGCCATCATACACCACTGGAGCCGCTCTTGTCAATGCTGAATCTGGTCGAAATGGGCAGCCGAAAACCGCCCGAAGCGCCGCAAGCCCGGTAAACAGAACAGCTTCCACTGGCGGCGAAAATCGGGCGAAAAAACGTTTTTTCTGCGTTCCCGAACTTTCCCCGCTTGATACGGCAGATTCGTCCGTATTATGCGCTTGTCTGCGGGGAGTGCGCATATGAATTTGAAAATCGGATTACTCCTCCAGCAGCAGCCGCTGACCCCGGAAATCCAGCAGCGACCGCTGCGGTGGCAGCACCGCCATCAGCCGGAAGCAGCATAATCCCCTTGATGAGCCGAGACGCAATCGTCTGCATGATTTTTCCTCAGAGCAAGAATGTGAACAGCTGTTTTTCCACCGGCAGCGCCCGAAATTCAAACCAATCCGGATGTTCCTTCACAATGCCTGCCCAGAGTGCCTCTTCCGTCTCCGGAATCGTCCCTGCCGCCAGCAATGCCCGTAATTGCTCCCCAATGGCGCTCATCAGCGGCTTTATCTGCTTGTCCGGCACAACAACCATGGACAGGTCGAGACGGTTTCTGACGCTTGCCAGCACGATTTTCTCGCCGCACAGCCGCTTCCACGGCAGCGCCATGCCGGTATAGAGCGGATAGCGCACACAGTCCGGCGCCATCCAGATATAGTGCGTGCTGGACAGCACCCGGTCGCGCGCCGCGCTGAGCATCGCCGCACGGCTGAACAGCGGCGGTTTGCCCGTCGGCATCGGCAGGGCATAGCGCGGCTTGTACTCCAGCACGTTCGGGTGAAACTCCGCCACTTCGCGCAGCTTCAGCCCCTCGGCATAGCATAGCAGCGCCAAATCCTGCATTTGCGTCAGCTGGCGCAGCCAGTGCATCCCCTCTTCGTCCAGCGATGCCGGGCAGACCGTCACGCACAGCGGCATCGGGTCGGTGCGCTTCCTGCGCCGCCGCTGCACCGCCGACTTAATGCGCATCAGCGGCGTCACCGCCAGCGTCATGTCGAGGCTGTTTGACTTCATGCCTCGCTTCGCCGCCGCGGACAGCGTACCCGCCGCGAAATCAACGCCGTATTCTTCCTTCAGCTGCGCCAAGCCATCCTCCTGCGGGTCTATCCGCACAGGCGGCACGGGCAAATCGTGCGTCAGGGTGATGACGGGCTGATTCAGCGTGCAGCACTGCCAGCCCTGCACCATCGCACGCAGGAACGCTGTACCGCTCCCTTGCGCCATCGCCCGGATGAAGCCCGCGCGCGCAAAGAAGAAGTCCGGATGCAGAAATGCGCCCGGCATCGGGTGCGCCGCGAGCGTCAGGGGCATTCCGTGCGCAAAGCACAGCGTGCCGTCCGGGTCAATGCGCTCCGCCGCAACCGGACAGACCGCGCCAATCGGGTCATCCTGCGCCGGCAGATAGCCCGTCAGCACCGCCTGAGCGTTTTCCACCGGGCAGTCGTTCAGCGCGCGCAGGAGCTTCTTCTCCCAGTCGCGCTCAAAGCGCATCGCCGGATGCGCCAGCAGCGCATAGCGTTCGCCGTGCCAGAGCGTTTCCATCGCAGCAAAAGTCATTTCCGGGCTGACAAGGTATCGCAGCGCCCCGAACGCCGCCATATTGCATTCTTCGGGGGATGTCGGGGCTTCCGGCAGCACCAGCGCGTATGACAGCGCGTTGCGGTGCAGGGCGTTCTCCCGCGCGGAAGTCATTGCCTCGGTCGCTTCCGCCCAGTTCGCCGCCTGCATCAGTATCAGGATTCGCTCCATATCGTTCCTCCGTTATACTATTTTTGATGAACATGCGCCAAGATGCGCAGGTGAATCTGAAAATAGTATTATTTTCTCAGCGCCCGAATGCCCAGCGAGATGGCGTAGCACACCGCCGCGAACAGCACAATCGCCGCACCCGCTGTCGTATCCAGATAATACGCGCAAATCAGCCCCGCCACGCCGCACACCAGCGCAATCACCACGCTGTACACCGCGTGCTGACGGCTCGACCGCGCCAGATTGCGCCCCGCCGCCGCGGGCAGAATCAGCAGTGCGTTAATCAGCATCACGCCAACCCAGCGAATCGCCAGCATAACCGCGACCGCCACCAGCACTACGAACGCGCACTCCACCAGCCGATTATGGATGCCTCGGCTGCGCGCCAGGGACGGGCTGATGCCCGACAGCAGCAGCGAATTGTACATCACCGCCCACAGCGCAATGCCCGCCACAAGCGCAATCAACAGATAGAGCAGGTCGCTGTCCTGTACTGCCAGCACGTCACCGACGAGCAGGGACGAATACTTCGCGAATCCGCCGCCCATCGACAGCACCAGCACGCCTGCCGCCACGGAGGTGGACGAGAAGACGCTGATAATCGTATCAGTAGACGCTGCGCCCGTCTGCTTGATGCGGCAAATCAGCAGCGCCCAGACGATGCCGAACACCAGCATCGCCAGCAAATCACTCGACACGCCGAGCAAAATGCCCAGACCGATGCCCGTCAGCGCGCTGTGCCCCAGCGCATCGGAGAAGAACGCCATCTGCTGGTTGACCGCCATCGTGCCGAGCAGCCCCAGCAGCGGCGTCAGCAGCAGAATCGCCAGAAGCGCATTGACCATGAAGTCAAATTGCAGGAATTCAAAGGGCAGCAGCGTTTGCACAAATGCGCGAATCGCATCCATCACGCCTGACCTCCTTTCGTCTCGTCGTCCACCACGGCGGCGGCACGGGCGATTTCCTCCTCGGGCGTTTCCGCCTTGCGCCCCATCCAGCGTTCCGCGCCATGCAGCCGCTGGGCATTGAGCGTCTTTGCGCCCAGCCCGAACACCTTCTGGAATTCCGGCGATGCGAACACGTCATCCGGCTTGCCCTGCTTCAGCACCGTCTTGTCCAGCAGCACCACATGGTCAGCGTACTGGCGGACAACATTCAGGTCGTGGCTGACGAGCAGAATCGCCATATGGTGATGCTCCTTCAGGCGCACAACGGTATCCAGAAACATCTGCAAGCCGTTCTGATCAACGCCGGAGACGGGCTCGTCCAGCACAAGCAGATCAGGTGCGGGATGCAGCGCCAGCGCGAGCAGCACGCGCTGCAGTTCACCGCCGGAGCAGCGGCCGAGCGGACGGTGCAGCAGCTTTTCGCCCTCCACCATTTTCAGCGCCTCCATCACCTGCGCGCGGGTCTTTTTGCCGACCCCCGTCCACACCGGGCGGCGCGTCAGGCTGGCGGCGAGGAAGTCCTCCACCGTCACAGGCATCTCCTTGTCGAATTCCAGATGCTGCGGCACATAGCCCGTGCGCATATGCGCCACGTCGCGCCCTTCGCCGTCCACATGGCGAATCGTACCGCCGTGAGCGTATTCCCCCAGCAGGGCGCGGATGAGCGTCGTTTTGCCCGCGCCGTTCTGGCCGATCAGCACCGTCAGCTGACCGCAGTGGATGTGCATCGACACATCCTGCAAAAGCGTCTGTCCGCCGCGCACCACGGAGACATTCTCCAGCGCAATGCGGCACAGTTTGCAATTATCTGCCATTTTATTTCCCTCCTTGGGACATTCGTGCGATTCTTGCACCCTGTTAGTATACCATGCTTTCCGCGCGGATTCTACCCTTTTCTTTTTCCATCGGCAGGAGTTTCGCATTTTTTCGCGTATTATCATAAAGAAGAGCGAATCGTCCGCTTGGACGTTTTCGGAGGATAAAGGAGGATTTTCTCATGATTGCTTTGGCTTGCGACCACACCGGCATTGAACTCAAAAAGGAAATGATGAAGCTGCTGGACTCGATGGGGCTGGAATGGAAGGATTTCGGCACGGACACGGCGGTCTCCTGCGATTACCCCGTGTATGGCTACCGCGCGGCGAAGGCGGTTGTGTCTGGCGAATGCGACCGCGGCATCCTGATTTGCGGCACGGGCATCGGCATTGGCATTGCGGCAAGCAAGGTGAAGGGCACGCGCGTCTGCACCTGTTCGGACGTGTACAGTGCCGAATTGAGCAAGCGCCACAACAACAGCAACATCCTGACGATGGGTGCGCGTGTCGTCGGCGTTGACTTAGCGAAGATGATTGCGACCCACTGGCTGACCGCCGAATTCGAGGGCGGCCGTCACCAGCGCCGCATCGACATGATTACAGCGATTGAGAACGGCGCGGAGCTGTGAGAGGCGCCAGAGGCAGGGGCGCTGCCCCTGTACCCCGCAAGGGAGTTCCTCCCTTGACCCTTTTTCGCGATTGAGTTGGTAGCTTCTTCATACTGTGCCCGCGTGTTTATGCAGGGCTTCGCGTCTGTGGGCGCGACCAAAGGGCTTTCCGATCGCCCTTTGGGAACCTTCGGCGCGGACACTTCCATGTTTCTGGGCTTTTACCGCTGCTTCAATATTTTTGCGTTCTTGAATGTTTCTTATAAAGAGCAAAAAGGCACACTAACTATACAGTAGCTGCAATACCATTCAAGAAACATGGGTGTGCAATGCGAAGGGGTCAAGGGGGCGACCGCAGACTTCGTCTGTTTTCATTGCCCCCTTGTCGCCTCCGCAGAGGCGAACCCCCTGCATCGCAAAAAACAAATTGCGAATCATAAACTGTCAACAACACAAACCAACAAAACATCCACCTAAAAAACAGGGATGCGCTTCTCACGCACCCCTGCTTTTTATTGCTTGTGTTGGCTTACTCCTGCCCAACCGCATTGAGCTCCTGCGTCAGACGCCACTTGGTCGCCGCTTCGCCCTTGCTCCATTCGAGGCAGTCCGCATAGCCGTAGTTGTTGCACTGCGTAATCATGTTGCGGATGTGCATGTTGAACTCGCCGTCCGCCTTCGCATAAATCGCCAGCCAGCTGTTGTTCTTGATGCTCTTGGCGCACTGCTCCCACTTCACCTTCAGTTCGTCATCCTTCACGGACTCGGAGTAAGGCAGGTCGGGCATGATGGTGTACTTGCCGATGGACTCGAAGTACGGGTCAGCCAGCACCGCGCCGGACCAGTTGCGCCAGTCCTCCTGAATCGGGTAGGAAACCGCGTTCAAGATGGAAACCCAAGTGTCCCTGTTGAACGTTTCGCCCAGCTTGCCGTCAGGGTTGATGGCGTCCTTGCTGTAAGTGGTGTTGTTCGCCTGAATGCAGCCGTCGTTGAAGTTGCCGGACAGGGTGTACTGCTTGCCCGTGTAGGGGGACGTCCACACAACGCCGTTCAGGTCATGCTTGGTGTCCTTGTTGCAGATGTCGCCCAGTTCGGTGAAGTACATGCCGCCGTTTTCGTCATAGTCCCACATCAGACCGCGCGGGCCGTACCACATGGTCATCGAGCCTTCGGGGGTCGCGAAGAAGTCCAGAATCGCAAGGCACAGTTCCGGATACGCCGCCTTCGAGCCGACAGACCAGATGCGGTTGCCGCCCAGCGTGGACAGACCGTAGACGATGGGGTTCGCTTCGTCCGGCACACGCGCATACATCATTTTGCCCTCGCCCAGATGATTATCCGTGTTGTAGACCATGGAGGAGGCATAGTTGAAGATGCCCCAGAACACGCCGCCGTTCTTGACTTTCTGGCTCATTTCGTCGTAGGTCTGCGTCATGGAGTTCGGGTCAAGCAGGCCGGCGCGATAGAGCTGGTTGAAGAAGCGCAGCATCTCGATGTACGGGCCGTTTTCGTCCAGCGCATCGTAGAATTCGCCATTCGTGGGGTTGTACAGACCGAAGCCGAGTTCGTCATAGCCATAGTACGCCGTCGCCATCGCCTTGACGTACATGACCATGTTGCCGTCCCAGTCCGGCCACAGGGACGCAGCGTAGGTTTCGTTGCCCAGCTCGTCCGTGGGGCAGATTTCCTTCATTTTCTTGAAGACCTCAAGCAGGTCATCCAAATTCTTGATTTCCGGGTAGCCGAGCTGAGAATACAAATCCCAGCGCAGATCCCAGGAGTACATGAAGGACTTATGGCCCTGACGGGAGGTCGCCACGTCCATACCGAAGCCGTACAGATTGTTATCATCTTCGGACACCAGACGATTGGACGCCAGCGCATCCTGATAGTTCGCCCAGATGTAGGGCGCATACGTCTCCGCAAGGTCGTCCTCGTCCCACTCCAGCAGCAGGCCATTCTTAATCGCCTGCTTGTAGTCTTCGCCGTTCGCGCCCCAGACAACAATGTCGCCGAGGTTGCCGGACTGCGTGCGGGTCTGGTAAGTGCCATCCTGATCGGGGATGATGACCAGTTCAACGTTGAACAGATCCTTCATCAGCGCAGCGCCCCAGCCGGTCTGACGGCCGGAGTAGTTCGCCAGCTGGCTGTAAATTTCAATCTGGATGGGCGCGCCGTCCATGTCGATGAAATCGTACAGGTCGCTGGTCACCTTGTAGTACGGGATGCCAGAGGGGTTGTCGGGTTCCTCTGCCAGCGCAGGCAGAGCGCCCAGAAGCATGGTCAGCGCCAGCATCAGGGCGAAGAGTCGGGTCAATTTGCGCATTTGCAAGATTCTCCTTTCCGTATTTGAAGTAACTATCACCAGCCGGGTTAGCCCTTCACGGCACCCAGCATGATTCCCTTAACAAAGAAGCGCTGCATGAACGGGTACACCAGCAGAATCGGGATAATCGACACCATGGCGACCGTGTACTTAATGACGCGCGTGTTCAGCATGTTCGCCGCCGCCTGCGTGGACATGCCGCCTGAGCCATTGACCAGTGCCGACAGGTTCGAGGACTGGTTCAGGTACACATACAGGCGATGCTGCAGGGTGTACAGCTCCGGCCGGGAGGACATCAGCAGCAGCGAGTCTTGGAACGAGTTCCAGTTGCCGACCGCGCCGAAAATCGAAATCGTCGCCAGAATCGGCACGGACAGCGGCAGGATAATCTTCAGGAACACCGTCGGCGTGTTCGCGCCGTCAATAACCGCGGATTCCTCCAGCGACGCCGGAATCGACTCAATGTACGTCTTCACCAGAATGATGTTGTACGGCGCAATCATGCCCGGCAGGATGTAGGCGAGGAAGTTGTTCGTCAGCCCCAGCATCAGCATGTTCATGTACCACGGAATCAGGCCCGCGTTGAAGTACATGGTGATGACCAGCGCACGGTACATCAGCGACCGATGCCACATCTTCTGCTTCGTGACCAGATAGCCCGCCCACGCGCTGACAATCACCATCAGCGCTGTGCCCAGAATCGTACGCGCCACCGTCACGATGACCGACGAACCCAAGTCCGCCACGTCGCGCAGGGCAAGGTAGTTCTGGAAGTGGATGCCGACCGGCCAGAAGTTGACCAAGCCGCCCGCCACCGCGTCATTGCTGGAAATGGTGTTGATAAACAGGTAATAGAATGGGAAAACGCACAGAATTGTGAAAGCCACAAAGAGGATGTACAGGAAAACATCAAACGCGATGTCGCCCGCCGTGCGGTGAATCTTGTTCTTCGGGTGCTTGCCCGCCAGTTTGACGGCGGATTGCTTCATGACTTCGGTGTTGCTCATTGCTTCTCCGCCTCCTTAAATGATGCTTTCGCCGCGCACGCCCTTGGAGATGCCGTTCGCGCCGAAGAGCAGCAGCACGCCAATCAGGCTCTTGAACACGCCGACGACCGTGGAAAGCGGAATCAAGCCGCTCTTAATGCCGCTGTGATAGACATACAAGTCCAGCACCTCGATGGTTGCGCTGTTCTGCGGGTTCTCGAAAACGAGGTACTGCTCCATGCCGTTGGAGAGCATACCCGCAATCGCCATCAGCAGCATGACCATGTAAGTGGGCATCAAGCCGGGAATCGTGATATGGCGGATGCACTGGAAGCGGTTCGCGCCGTCCACCTTCGCGGCTTCGTACAGCTGCTGGTCAATGCCCGCAATGCCCGCGATGTAGACAATAGCGCTCCAGCCCAAGCCCTTCCATGTGCCCCACAGCAGCATCTTGAGCCAGATGAAATCCGCGCTGGCAAGATAGTCTGTCGTGGCGGTCTGTCCCATGACGTTGCGCAGGAAGGAGTTGATGAAGCCGTCGGTGGAGAAGATAGCAAACGCAATGGCGTACACCAGAACCCATGAGATGAAGTTCGGAATCGTCGTCAGGGTCTGCACAACGCGCTGGAACTTCGTCGAACGCAGTTCCGCCAGCAAAACGGCGAAGGCAATCGGCAGCCAGCTCGTTGCAATGCCCAAGCCAGACATAATCAGCGTGTTGCGCAGCACGCGCACAAGGTCGCTGCGCGTCGCGCCGTTGGAGAACAGGTAGCTGAACCACTTGATGCCCACAAAGTTCTCGCTGCTCAGCGCGTCGCCGACCTTATAATCAAAGAACGCATAGCGCCAGCCGTACAGCGGCAGGTAGCAGAAGATGACCGTCAGAATCAGAACAGGCAGGAACATCAGGAACAGGCGGTACTTCTCCTCCATCTCCATCTTTTCTTCCATGTCCTTGGGAATGGTGACCATGCTCACGATGCTGAATACGAGCAGCAGCCCCCCCAGCATCGCCCAGAAGACGATTGCGCCGGTCGGCGTCATCAGCTTCAGACGTTCCGCCTTTTCCAGCGCCGGCAGGATGCTGTTCAGGTACACCAGCGTTCCGATGCCACCAAGCATCAGCACCGAGCCGATCAGCGGCAGTTTGACGGCTGCGCGCTTCATGCGGTGATTGCCCAGCGACATGCACGCCCCGATCGCACTCAGGATGATGCCAAGCATCAGCAGCGCACAGCCGCCCATGATGAGGTAGAAGTGCCACGGCTGCACCCAGCCCATACGCAGCGGGCGGGCAAAGCTGTCCGTCAGCGTGCTGTACGAAATTGCGGCGGTGAACAGCGAAGTATTCGCGTTGATGTCCGACATCAGTCGACCGGGATTGACCTCCGGGAAGAAGATCATCAGCCCGGCAAACGCGGTCAGGATGCGGATGATGATCAGCGCCCAGTTCGTCTTTTCCCGGACGCAAGTCGCCTGTCCGCCGGATTTGGCTGAAATCGTCGCCTGCATGGTATCCCCTCATTTCTTTCTTCGTGACGCTCTNNNTGGTATCCCCTCTTTTCTTTCTCCGTGGCGCTCTTCTGCTTTGACCAGCCGCGCGTTGATGGATGAGCGCTGGCGGATGATGTCCAGCGTTCATCCATCAGCGCGACTAAGGCAAGGGCAGGAATCCCCTTGGCGCGCTCCTCAGCCGAAGCCGAAGAGCGCGCCAGAGGAAAGTAGTGCAGGATTACTCCGCCAGACCGGAGACCGTGAAGGTGAAGACCGTCGTGGTGTTCGGGGCGGGCACGGTCAGCACAACGCCGTCCGCCTTGATGTTGTTGTAGTTGTCCTCAACAATCAGCTTCACCCAATCGCCGGAGGTATCCACCACAACGCCGGACTGCGTCTTGCCTTCGCCAATCTTGATGGTCACATCAGAAATGGTAACGTAGCCTTCCTTGACCAGCTTGGACGGAATGTCGGTGGAGACGCGGAAGAAGTGGAACGCCGTATCCTCGCCGAAGCCCATTTCGCCCGTGGTCATGGAGCAGGTGTAGGTGCCGTTGCCGGAGATGACCGCATCCTCGAACGTCGCGCCGTAATCGGTAATCGTGCCGTCGTTGTTGGTCTTCGCCAGCTTGGTGAACACATCGTTGTCCGCGTCGCGGCCGTAGGAGGGTTCCTCCCAGTCGTTGCGGAAGATGTAGTTCGGGTCAGACTGCACGGCGATGTACGCGCCGTAGGTCTTGGAGATCAGTTCCTTCACTTCATCTTCGGTCAGGGGCTGTTCGGTTTCCACAACCGGCGGCACACCGTAGATGTAGTCGAAGGTCACGTCGATGGTCTTAATGCCGGAGAGCGCTTCCGCCGTCGCGATCTTCGCGGTCACGCCTTCGAGGTCGCCGTCCGCCACACGGGCTTCCGCCGGGATGTCCGTCACCCATTCATTCCAGATGTTGGAGCGGGTCACGATGCCGTCGTCGGTCGTGGTGAAGTCCTTGCCGAGTTCGATTGCTTCGCCGTTGACCTTGACTTCGGTGATGTCGATGAAGTAGCCGGGGAAGGTCGCTTCGCCGTTCGCAATGCCGACCGCCATGAACGCAACACCGGGGATTTCGCCGCCCTTAACGCCGGAGAAATCAAGGGACAGGGTGTAGGTGCCGGGGCCGTCCACGGTCACAGCGTTGCCCTCTGCAAATTCGCCGGGATTCCACGCGGAGGTCGCCCAATCGCTGTCGGCGAACATCAGGAACGCCGTGTCCGTCTTGGGCACGAGGGTGAAGTCGATTTCGTAGGTCTTGACGGATTCAAACGCCGCCTTGTCCACGATGACAGGAGACACGCCCGTCAGATCCTTGTCGTAGGAGCGGACAGAAGCGTCAGTGGGAACTTCGGCAACCCATTCGTTCATGATGTTCATGCGGGTTTCCACCTCATCGTCAGAGGAGGTGTAGCCCTTGGTGAACGCAACGGATTCGCCGTTGATGCGGATATCGTTGAGCTTGATGGACATGCCGGGGAAGAGCTTTTCGCCGTGCTTGATGCCCAGCGCGGTAAAGGCAACGCCGGAAGCCGCGCCCGCTTCGGTCGCGGTGAAGTCCAGACCCACGGTGTAGTCGCCCGCGCCGGTCACGGTCGCGTTGGTCGCCTTCACAGCGGAATCGTCCGTGCCCCAGTACTGGCTCGTCCAAGAAGAGTCGGCGAACATGATGTACGCCATGTCAGCGCCGTAGCGGAAGAGCGTGAAATCAACCTCGACGTTTTCCACGCGCTCGAATGCCGCCTTGTCCACGGTTATCCAGTTCGCGTCCTCGGTCACGCCGTCCCAGGAACGCGCGTCGGCGGGCAGCTCGCTGACCCATTCGTTGTAGATGTTGGAGCGGGTAATGATGCCGTCGTCAGAAGAGGTGTAGCCCTTCTTCGCTTCGATGGGCTGACCGTTCACGCGGATTTCGTCTACGCGAATCGTCCAGCCGGGCAGCGCCTTTTCGCCGTTCTCCAGGCCGATGGCCGCGAACGCAATGCCGCTCGCCGCGCCTTCGGGCGTACCGGTGAAGTCAAGGCCTACGGTGTAGGAGCCCTCGCCGGTAATCGCCGCCTCGGTCACCTTCATGCCCTCCGCCGGCTCAGAGCCGTCGTGCCACCACTGGTAGTGCCAGTTGGCGTCGGCATACATCAGGAATGCCGTAGAGAGCGGTTCGACTTCGCCCGCCACGGGAGATGCCACGGGAGATGCCACAGGAGACGCCACAGGAGATTCCGCCACAGCGGTCATGCCCAGCGCCATCGCCAGCACCATCAGCAGTGCAAGAAACTTCTTGGTGCAATTCATGATGATTCCTCCTTAGAGAAGCTGATCGTGCCTGATGCCTGTCGGCGAAACATTTTCGTAAGTCTCCGAGGTTTACGAAAGCGTTTTCGTCTTTGCCCGGATTAAGGGCAGACATTTCCGCACTTGTAAATTCATTATAGCTTTTGGCGCGTCATTTGTCAAGTTCAAACCATATGATTTACAAGATTTGTGCAAGTTTTTACCGCACTTCTTTATTGAAACTGCCTAAATCAATCAGAAATTGATCTGCAAGTTCCTTACACGGATTTTTTCGTCAGACAACGTTTTCGTTGGTGTATTCGATCTGTTGCCGCTCTTTTTCCGACATGAAAACAGTTGTTTCCCTTTGATATTGTCTGTTTTAGATGCAGATTTACGTCATTTCCCGATTTTTCAGCATTTTCAGCAGGTTCCAGCGTCGCCGCGCAGCTTCTTCCGCCATTTTGCAGAGGGTTTCGCTCTTCGCCGGATCGCTCCGGCGCAATGCCGCAAACCGCCCCTGCCGCATCAGGAACGCCTGAAAATCCCCGTCCGGCGCTTTGCTGTCCAGCATCAGCCCATTCGCCGGATGATAGCGGTACAGCGGGAAATACCCGCACTGCACGGCGTCCTTCTCGATTTCCTGCACGTCACGCATGTCAATCCCGTGCGCAATGCAGGGCGCATAGGCAATGATGAGCGCCGCGCCATCCCACGCTTCTGCCTCGCGCATGGCCTTCAGCAGCTGATTCGGATTCGCGCCCATCGCCACCTGCGCAACGTACACATGCCCGTAGGTCATTGCCATCAGCCCCAAATCCTTCTCCGCGCCGGATTTCCCGCCGGACATGAGCCGCGCCGCCGCACCCGCCGGGGTCGCCTTCGATGCCTGTCCGCCCGTGTTGGAGTACACCTGCGTGTTCAGCACAAGCACCCGCACCTTCTCGCCCGATGCCAGCACATGGTCAAGCCCGCCGAAGCCAATATCAAACGCCCATCCATCGCCGCCGATGAGCCACACGCTCTTGGCCGCCAGCAAGTCCGTCGAATCCGCAATTTCCTTCACCAGCGGATGCGAAAGCGTCTCGCACGCCGCCAGCAGCGCTTCCCCCGCCTGTGCCGAGAGCGCTGTATCCTCACGACTGCCCAGCCACGCGCGGCACGATTCCGCCAATTCCGGACACTGTGCCGCCAGCGTCTCGACCTGCTCCGCCAGATGCGCCCGTCGGTGCTTCATCGCCAGATACATCCCGAAGCCAAATTCCGCGTTATCCTCAAACAGGCTGTTGCCCCACGCCACGCCCTGCCCTTTCTGGTTGACGGTATAGGGGCAGCTGGGCGCGCTCCCTGCGTAGATGGACGAGCAGCCCGTGGCATTGGCAATCATCAAATGCGAACCGAACAATTGTGTCAGCAGCTTGATATACGGCGTTTCGCCGCACCCCGCGCACGCGCCGGAGAACTCAAACAGCGGCGTTTTTGCCTGCGCGAGCGGGATGGTGTCCGCCTCCCCGATCGCTGTTTCCGGCAGCGACACGGCGAAATTCCAGTTTGCCTGCTCCTGCGCCATTTCCGCCGCGGGGCGCATCACCAACGCCTTTTCCTTCGCAGGGCACGTCCGCGCGCAGTTTTCGCATCCCGTGCAGTCCAGCGGCGACACCTGCACGCGGAAATTCCGCCCGGAAAACGCTTTGCCCTTCGCCCGAACCGTATGAAAATCCGCCGGGAGCGCCGTTTCCGCCAGCGGGTAGAACGTGCGGATGCACCCATGCGGGCAGACAAGGCTGCACAGCCCGCACTGGATGCACGCTTTCGCCCGCCACTGCGGAATCTGCCGCGCAATGCCGCGCTTTTCGAGCCGACTCGTGCCCAGCGGCGCAAACCCGCGCGCGTCCATGGCGGACACCGGCAGCATGTCTCCTTGCTGGCGCAGCATCGGGCGCATGAAGGCTTCGACTGCTGATTGCGGCGCATCATCCGGCGTATCAGGCAGTTCCACCCATTCCGGCGGCACGTCCACTCGTCGCAGTGCATTCGCCGTCTTCGCAATTGCATTCAGATTCGCCGCGACGACCCGCTCGCCCTTCTTCGCATATGCCGCCTGAACCGATTCGGTCAGCAGCTGCTGCCGCTGCTCTTCCGGCAAAAAGGCATTTAATTGGAAGAAAGCCGTCTGCATGACCGTGTTGATGCGCCCGCCCAAGCCGCACTGCGCCGCGATTGCGTCCGCGTCGATGGCGTACAGCAGCGCATGGCGTTTCGCAATGCTCCGGCGCAGCTTCGCGGGAATCTCCATGCCGTCCGGGAGATTCAGCAGCACCGTGCCGCCCGGCTTGACGCTCTGCGCCACCACGTCCAGATTCATCAGCGTCGGCTGATGGCACGCGAGAAAGTCCGCCTGCCCAATCAAGTACGGCGCGCGAATTGGCGCCGCCCCTATCCGCAGATGACTGACCGTGTACCCACCGGATTTCTTGGAGTCATACGCAAAATACGCTTGCACCTGCCGATCCGTCTGCGCGCTCATCATTTTTATGGCGCTCTTGTTTGCTCCAACCGTGCCATCTGCGCCCAGCCCAAAGAACTTGCAGCTGATAACGCCCTCGTCCGGCAAGGCAAAATGCGCGTCTATCGGCAGGGACAAGTGCGTCACATCGTCGTCGATACCGACGGTGAAGTGCTGCCCAGCTTCCATCGTGTCCAGCGCATCAAACACAGCCTTGACCATTGCGGGTGTGAACTCCTTGCTGCCCAGCCCGTACCGTCCGCCGCAGACCTTTGCCGTCCGTCCGGCAGCAAACAGCGCCGCGCTCACGTCCAAATACAACGGTTCACCGAGTGCGCCGGACTCCTTCGTGCGGTCAAGCACAGCGATCCGCTCCGCGCTCTCCGGGATAGCCGTCAGCAGCGCTTCTGCCGAGAACGGACGGAACAGGCGAACCCGCACCACACCGACTTTCTCCCCCGTCCGCATGAGTGCCCGCGCGGTTTCCTCCGCCGTCTCCGCGCCCGACCCCATCAGCACCAGCACTTTCTTCGCGTCCGGCACACCCGTGTAGGAGAACAGACGCATCGGGCGCCCCGTCAGCGCCGCGACGCGGTTCATCGTGTCCTGCACGATTTCCGGCAGGGCGAAGTAGTATGGGTTCGCTGCTTCCCGCCCCTGAAAATACACGTCCGGATTCTGACTCGTCCCCTGCTGATGCGGATGCTCCGGGTTCATGGCGCGCGCCCGGAACTGCTGGATTTGCGTCCGCGGCAGCAGTCCGCGTAATTCATCCTCGTCAAGCGCCTCGAACCGCTGGATTTCATGGCTCGTGCGGAAGCCGTCAAAGAAATGCAGCATTGGCACGCTGCCCGCCATCGCGCTCAGATGCGCCACGACCGCCAAATCCGCCGCTTCCTGCACCGATGCCGCGCAGAGCATCCCCCAGCCCGCACTGCGCACCGCCATCACATCGCTGTGGTCGCCGAAGATGGACAGCGCGTGGTACGCCAGCGCCCGCGCCGCGACGTGCATCACCCCCGGCAGCAGCTCGCCCGAAATTTTGCACATATCCGGCAGCATCAGCAGCAGCCCCTGCGACGCGGTGAAGGTCGTCGCCAGCGCGCCCGCCGAGAGCATCCCGTGCAGCGCGCCCGCCGCGCCGCCCTCGCTCTGCATCTCCGTCAGCCGCATTTTCTGCCCGAACACGTTGCGTTTGCCCGCGCGTGCCCACTCGTCACAGTTCTCTGCCATCGGCGTAGACGGCGTAATCGGATAAACCGCTGCCGTTTCGCTGAGCGCGTATGCCACCTGTGCCGCTGCCAAATTGCCATCGCCCACCATCGTTTTCATCCGCTTTTTGCACCTCCATGCGCCTGTTTCCGCGTATTGTATCCGCACGGATGCGTTTCCATGCAAAAGCACGCAGAAATTGCGAAAAAAAGTGAATTTCCCTCTTGACAGGCGGGGTAAAGCGTGGTATAATCATTTTCGCAGTCAGCGAGTGGCGCAAGTCAATCGTTGAAGTGCCAATGGGGAATGGTGTAATGGCAGCACCTACGACTCTGACTCGTATTGTCTAGGTTCAAATCCTAGTTCCCCAGCGTTTGCCTCCGTTGTCTAGTGGCCTAGGACGCCGCCCTCTCAAGGCGAAAACACGGGTTCGAATCCCGTCGGAGGTGCATCATCCTTCGCTCTTACAGCGGAGGATTTTTTTTGTGTTTCTTTATACGATTTCCAGATTCGCTGCGCATCTTGGCGCATTCTTGTATTGCATTTTTCGTCGTCTTCTTGCCTGTTCCCTGCTTTTATGGTATACTGAAGAAAAGGACGTAGGAGGGCACCCGACGATGAACACAGACGTGCTGTTTGACCGCGCATTTGCCATCCGTGCCGCAAAGCCGTGGCAACATTTGTTTGATACGCATATTTTTGCAGTTCGCTTTTCTGATGGTGAAATTGCGTGCTGCTCCGTCATGGGGCGCAACGGCACGCATCTGGCGCTGGCGCTTTATTCCCTCACGGACGGTCTGTACGCGCTTGACAAACTCATGACCACAGACATGCGCGTTCTGCCGCGCCATCGAGCGGAGGAATGTATGCTCGGGCAGGACTGCATTCAGGTATCCTTCGAGAATGCGCAGGAAATCCTCGCGAAGGAGGCAAAGGCCGTCCGCGCCTACGCCAAAGCACACGGCATTTCCCTGCGCGGACAGCACAATTTTCCGGTTTTCCATCGCTATCGTCCATCGCGCATGCCGTGGGCGCTGACTGACGAAACCGAGCAGCAGCATCTATTGGAAGCAATGGATGCCCTGCTGGAAATATCGCGTCGGCTCAACACAGAAGAGCCTCTTGCCTTGGGGCTGATTGAGGGCGACCCATTCACGCACCCGATTCCCCTGCTGACCGCGACCCCCGACGGCTATCGCTGGGATTCCTACACGCTGCAAAAGCCCGACGCGCCGGCACTCCCGACGGGCAAAATTGAGGATGAACTGGCGCTGGCGCGGCTGAAGAAGCGCAAGAAGCCCTGTGCACCGTGGGCGCTGGCGGTGTTTATGTCCCCCACCCCTGTTCAGGCCAAACCAGCCCAAGTGCCATATTTTCCTTATTTGCTCTGTGTTGTCGATACCGGCAGCGGCAAAATGCTGACGCTCACGCCGCCGCGCAAAATCGACGAATACGCTCCCCACTTCTCCGCTGATTTCCTTCCCCTGCTCCAGCAGCACGGTCTTCCCCGTGAGTTTTGGTCAGCGGATGACCGCACAACGGCATTCATTACGCCGATTGCCAAGCAATTGGGCATTCCCGTCAATGTGCAGGCGGACATGACGCCGATGGATGAACTGCTGGACGAACTTTACGACCATCTGAACGATGCTTCATTTGAAGGTGCAGATGAAATGGGCAATGCGCCGGATGATGCCGAGGTGCTTCGGCTTCTTGCCGCCCACATTGCCGACGCGCCGGAAACACTCCGCGCCATACCGGATTACATGCTGACCGAGATACGCGCCGCAATTGCCGCACTCCCTAACTCGCGGGACGCCTTGCGCGCACTGGACGAAGAAATAAAGCGCCGCCGTCTCCCGCCGCAACAATGAGGTGAAGCATGTCGCAGACCACAAAACGCGCCTTAGCGCAAAGCCTGAAAAAGCTCCTGCAAACGAAGCCGCTGAGCAAAATCACCATCAACGATATTGCTGAGGACTGCGGTGTCAGCCGGATGACGTTCTACTACCATTTTGCAGATATATACGACTTGGTAGAGTGGACGTGTCAAGAGGATGCGAGCGTCGCGCTTGCCGGCAACAAGACGTACAGCACATGGCAGCAAGGCTTCCTGAACATCTTCCATCTTGTCTTGGAAAACAAAACGTTCGTCCTGAACGTCTACCACTCTATCAGCCGCGAGCATTTGGAGCGCTATCTCTATCAGCTGACGTATGACCTGCTGATTGGCGTGGTTGAGGAAAAAGCCGTCGGGCTGTCCGTCAGTGACCGTGACAAGGCGTTCATTGCCAACTTCTACAAATACGCGTTTGTCGGCTTGATGCTGAACTGGATTCGCGAGGGCATGAAGGAAGACCCAACGGCGATTATTGACCGGCTCAGCGTGCTGATTCACGGCGATATCACCCGTGCGCTGCACAAATACAGCGCAAGCTGACATGTAATACTATTTCCAGATGAAAATGCGCCAAGATGCGCCGCGAATTTTTCATTCTGGCTAACGTGAATGAAACGCAGCGTAGCAGCGCTACGCTAAGTGGAATGAGCGGACGCCAAGGGAAAAGGCGCAAGCAGATGGCGCAGGTGAATCTGGAAATAGTATAAACAGGCATCCGAAGCGAAAGCACATGCTTCAGATGCCTGTTTTTGCTTGATGAAAACTTATGCATCCAGCTCATCCAGAAACGAGCAGAGGTTTTCCTCCGAGTATTCGATTTCTGATGAGTACATCCGCGCCGCTTCGTTTTCGCCCAGCAGCGCCGACAGGCGCAGGAACAGCATCCCCGATACCGCACAAAACAGCACCCGCCCCGGCAAATCGCCATCCAGCAGCGCCCCCGGCACATGCCGATGCAGCAGGTACACCGTGAACTGCTCCACCGCCAGCGGGGAAAAATCCGGCAAATCGTCCGGCACATTCGTCAGCCGCGTCAGCACCGCGTCCCACGTCGGATCAAGGCGCTCCAGCGTCCGCAGGAAGTCCGCCCATTCCGCTGCCGTACGCGTTGGCATTACCGTGCCTGCCGCTTCACACAAGGCATTCAGCCGGGCAGGAATGCCGCGTGTTCTGTCCTGCATGATGCGGATGAGTGCCGCCCGCGCCTGCAGCAGCGCTTCTTCCTCCGGCGACCCCTGCGGACGTGTGCCGCCGCCCTGCGTATGCCACGTCATCGGCTGTGACCAGTGCAGGGTCAAATCCGCCGCCGCTTCGCAGCAGAGCCCGAAGCCAACTTCGGTGAATGTCGAAAACTCGTTGCGGTAGCGCGGATGGTCAGCACAGATTTGGCACAGCGCCCCTTCGCCGCAAGCGGTGATGATGTCGCATAAGCCGCTGTCATTCAGCATCGGGCAACGTTCATCCTCCCGCAGGCGGAAAGAAGCACCGTCCGGCGTGTCCGCAATCGCGTCGCGCAGCCGCTGCCCGATTTCACCCGTCATGGCAGCATACTTCGCCCGCGTGTCCGGGTCAATGTCGATTTCCCAGCCCTTGCAGCAGGTGTGGCGGCAGGCGTCCGCAATACAGCGGAACGCATCCGCCGTCGCGGGGTAAATCAGCGTCATTTCAGCGCCTCCCACAGCGACCACGCCAGCGCGCGCACCGTCGGGTCATTCGGCTTTTCCCACAAGCGCGCCGTCAAGTGCCACACGCCGTCCTGCTGATAGAGGATGCCCAGCCGCGCACAGCGTTCCGTATTGTCAATCATCTGCACCGCGGGGCGAATGTCCGCCGGAAGGCGCTGCACATGCGCCGTTTGCAGGATAGCGTACCACGCGGGGATGGTGTAATCCTCCTGTGCGAACCGCTTCAGCAGCGGCGACGCGGTGTCGATGGACAGCCCCATCGTCCCGACCGGCACAGGCTTGCCCATGCTCTCGCTGATTGAACGGAACATCGGGTAGCACCAGAAATCCGTGCAGTATTCCGCCGGAAGCTGCCCTTCCGCGCTCGGCACAACAATCGCCGCGCCGTCCGCCTTCTCTTCTGCGGATACAAACGCCACCATCCGCCCGTCCTTCTCGATGCCCTCGCGGGTGATGCGGATGTCAACCCGCGGAATCAGCCAAATCGGGTAATGATTGCGCGTGCCATCCTCCAGTGTCAGCGCGACGGTCAAGCCCGTGATGCGCTCCTGCATGGCGTCCCGATAGCACTCCGCCGGGAACGTGACCGACACTGCGTCCGTCAGCCGCCCCTGCCGTGCACCCGGCGCCACGTCGCAAGCGTACAGTTCGCGCTCACCGTCCATAAGGGTACAGCGGATGCAGGTATGCTGCTTCTCCGGGTCGCATTCGCTGATTTGCACATCAAAACGGATGTCCTCGCCCATCATGCCCGTGAACGACGCAAATTCGCCCAGCACAACCGTTCCGGCGCAGAACTCGCGCCACTCCTCGGCGGAAATCAGCCCCTTGTTCTCCATCAGCGCGTTCAGCACGCCGACAAGCGCCGTCCCCTGCCCGGTGTAATCCTGCAAGTCCAGCAGCTGGAAACCGGATACTTCCCGCGACCGCAGCAGCGTCTCGATTTCCCGCTTATAGCAGTCCACCGCCAGATGCCCCGTCTGCCGGAAGAAGGCTTCATGCTCGCCGTACAGCCCCGCCCGTTCCAGCTTCTCGCGCATGGCTTCGATGTTGCACGGCTTCAGCGGCCCAGTGTAATGCGAAATCTCCGAGAAATCAGGATAGAACACATACTGCCCAACCTCGTGGCTGATGACGGGCACATCCGGGATGAGGGCGTCCGCGGACTGCGCGTCCACTTCCTTCACGCCCGTGCCATACTGAATCTGCACCTTGCCGGCTTCACCCGACTGCCCCAGCGTTTCCGGAACGATGCTGGCATCATAATTGCTGACAGACTCCGGCGCGGTCGTCTGCACAATGCCCTGCGGCGCGTCACACATGGCGTAACTGCCGCGAATCAGCCGTTCGCGCCCCAGCCTGACGCCGACGAACACATTTTCCTCGTCCAGCACGTCCGGCACAAACTGGTAGTTGTTCGCGCCGCTGCTGTACAGCTTGGTGTCGTCCGCCTCGCGGTAGGCGCGCATCATGCGGTTCAGCACGTCCTTGCTGCCCCACAGCTCATTGCCCAGCGAAAGCCACAGGAACGACGGATGATGCCCGTATTCGCGCAGGATACGGAAGCCCTCTTGGAAGAGGAAATCGCGTTGGCGCTCGTCGTAGCCTTCTTCGCCCTCTTCCGCGACCGTCCCCCAGAACGGCAGCTCCGGCGCCATGTACACGCCAAGCAGATCCGCCGCCGTGAATGCCGCATCCGGCGGACAGGCGGTATGGTAGCGGTAATGGTTGATGCCGTATTCCTTGGCAATGCCCAAAATCGTCATCCACGACGCAACGTCAGTTGGCGTGTACCCGGTTTTGGGGTACAGCAGATTATCAACTTTGCCGCGCAGGAAGGTTTCGCGCCCGTTGATGAGCAGCCGCCGACCGAGCGTCCGCACGTCGCGCAAGCCGAATGTCGTTTCGTACACATCGCCGTCGAGGTCAATGGAGATGGTGTGGATTTCGGGGTGCGCTTCGTCCCAGAAGGCTTCATTGCCCTTGAGCGGGCATTCCCCGTCCAGCACGCCCCGGCGGTACGGCAGCAGATGCTCCATCTGCCCCGGCAGCACGATGCCCGCCCCACCGTCGGGCGCGCCGATGATGTGCCCATGCACGCGCAGGCAGCCGCGCCGCAAGTCCGGGCGCACGGTGAGGTCGGTCAGCAGTGTATGGGCGACGGTCAGGCTGATTTCGCCGGTGATGCCGTTCCAGTTGCTCTGCGTGTCCGGGCTGGTCAAATGCCCGCCGCGCGTGGGATAATCGGTATTATCCACGCGGATGACAAGGGTATGCTCGCCAGCGTGCACAGGCGGCAGGAAGTAGCGGTGCGGCGTACAGAGGCTCTCCTGATGCCCGATGGGGCGACCGTCGAGGTAGACGGTGGTTTTGCGGGTGCGTTCCAGCGTGAGCATCGTCTGCTCGCCCGTCCAGTCTCCCGCGGTGAACGTGCGCATAAACCACACCGCGCCTTCGAAGCGATACGCGTCGGTCAGGCAGCCCGTTTCCTTGGCGGAATTCGGCATTCCAAGCCCCGCCGCCGATGTTGTCCCCGGCAGCGTCATCGTCTCCGGGTACGCTTGCGGCATGGTTTCCTGTTTTTCCGCGTCCAGCTTCACCCGCCACTGTCCGCTCAAGTCGATTTTCATCATGGGTGTTGCAGCCTCCTTTCAAGCCAGAGGCTCCGCCTCTGGACTCCGCAAGGGGCATTGCCCCTTGACCCTTTCGCGCGATTGAGTTGTGCGCTTCTTCATACTTCTTCCGCGTGCTGATGCAGGATTTCGTCTCCGCAGAGGCGATTCCCCCTGTTCCAATCAAATTCAGCCAGAAAAAGAAAGACAAGTATGCCAAAACCCAAAAGTTCCTTTACCCAAGGATTCCCTTCCAAGCGAAATCCTTCCCCCACCTTGTAAGGGGCGCGCCTGCTCCAACGCAAATCGTCCCGAACCCTGACGCGCCAATCGAACGCGCAGGATTCTCCGTGCAGATGCGAGCGGCATTCTCCGGCGTCTGCCCGTAGCGCGCCATCAGGTTCTGGAACGCCTGCCGCATCAGCAGCACCGAGCCTGCCAGCGTGCCGTCGTGCAAACGTGCCTCATGTCCGCGCACCGTGACCGCTTGCCCGCCTAAGGCGTATTCGCCGTCCGGCAAGCCCGCTGCTTCCATGCTGTCCGTAATCGCAACGGTTTTGTCCGGCCCCTTGCAGCGCAGAAGCACCTTCACCGCGTCGTCGTGCAGGTGAACACCGTCGCCGATGAACTCCGCAAACAGGCGGTCATCCGTCAATGCCGCGCCGGGAACGCCGGGTGCACGGTGCGTGAACGGCGTCTGTGCGTTGTAGGTGTGGGTGACGCGGGTCGCGCCCCAGTCCGCCGCCTGATGCACCTGTTCGTCGGTCGCTGCCGTATGACCAATGGAAACGTGGATGCCGTTCTCCGCCGCCTTGCGGATGAAATCTTCCGCGCCGGGCAGCTCCGGCGCCATCGTGATGACGCGCACTGCCTGAATGTCGCCACCTGTCAGGTCAAGGAATGCCTCCCAGCTCGGATGCAGAAAAAACTCCTTCCGCTGCGCCCCTGCCTTCTCCGGCGATAGGAACGGCGCTTCCATATGCGCCCCCAGCACCCGTGCTGCACGCTGCTCCGGCGTATCCATCACGCGGCGGACGGCGGCAATCACCCGGCGCGTATCCTCCACGCTGGCGGACATGGTCGTCGGCAGGAACGCCGCAACGCCCTCCCGATACAACTCCCGTGCCATCTGGCGAATCGCGTCCTCGCCCTGCATCGTGTCATGCCCGCGGAAGGCGTGGATGTGTGCATCGACAAACCCCGGCAGGACAAAATCCCCCTGTAGGTCTATCACAGCCTCGCCAGCCAACGGCGCTAAGCCCTCGCCCATCGCTGTCACGCGCCCGGTTTCCAGCCGGACGCACAAATTTTCCCAAAAATGGCCATCCACAAAGAACAGCCCATTCCGCAACAGCACCGTCAACGCACCTCGCATTCATTTTCTCATGAAACTCTCATGCAATTATCATACCACAAAGAAGGGTTTTTTTCAATCGGCGCAGAATTTCTTATAGGTTGAAACCATGCGATTTTCGGATGAAAATGCGCCAAGACGCAGGCAGCGGGCGCAGGTGAATCCGAAAATTGCAAAAATGCGGGTATCCGCCGAATTTGTTGCGGTTTCTTCTTCATTTGTTCACATTAGGCTCAAATTCGGGGTGTATACTATGCTCCGAAAGCAAAGGAGGAAATCACCGATGTCCTTTTTCTCGAAGATGCAGAACGCCCTCGCGAACTGGATGCAGGGGCGCAACGGCCCGGATAATCTCGGCTTCACAGCGCTCATCGCCGCTATCGTTTTCAGTTTGCTTTCGCTGTTCCGCCTGCCGCTGGCGAGTTTCCTGTCCATGCTGTGCTATGTGTATGCTCTGTGGCGGATGCTGAGCCGCAACGTCGCCAAGCGGCAGGAGGAAAATCGCCAGTTCATGGACAAGACGGGACACGCGCAGACGGAAATCCGGCAGTTTTTCCTGCGGCTCAGGGGCATAAAGACCTACAAGTATTTCCGCTGCCCGCAGTGCAAAACACGCCTGCGCCTCAAGCGCGGCTGCGGCGAAAAGCACGTCACCTGCCCCAAGTGCCAGCACAAGTTCGACGAAAGGGCGTAAACAATGTTCGGCTATGTCAGACCCGGTCTGGAATCGCTCGATGAGGCGCAGAAAAAGCGCTATCGGGCATGGTACTGCGGATTATGCCAATCACTGGGCGACCGCCACGGCTTCCGCGGCCGCATGACGCTCACCTACGACATGACGTTTCTGGCGATTTTCCTCTCCGCGCTCTATGAGCCGGCGGAAGCGCACGGGCAGATGCGCTGTCTGCCGCACCCGAAGGAAGCGCACGATTTCGTCCGCACGTCGATGACGGATTACGCTGCCGATATGACCATCGCGCTGGCGTATTTCAAGGCGCTGGACGACTGGCAGGACGACCGCTCCCTGCCGGGCGGGCTGACCGCGCAGCTGCTGAAAAAGCGTTACGAGGCGGTCAGCGCGGATTATCCCCGCCAGTGCGCCGATTTGGAGAAGAACCTGCGGGCGCTGAGCGAGGTGGAAGCGGCGCACAGCGATTCCCCCGATGCGGCGGCAAACTGCTTCGGGGCGCTGATGGCGTCGCTGTTCGTGCGCGAGGAGGATTACTGGTCGCGCACACTGCGGCTGTTCGGCGCGTCGCTGGGGCGGTTCATCTACATGGTGGATGCCGCCTGTGATTACGATGCCGACACGCGCAAGCACAGCTACAATCCCGTGCTGCTGATGGGGCGTCAGCCAGAGGATATGCGCGACGTGCTGACGCTGCTGCTTGGCGACGCTTCAGCGGCGTTTGAGTCGCTGCCTATCGTCTCCGATGCGGATATTCTGCGCAACATCCTCTATGAGGGTGTCTGGCAGAGCTACAACGAGTTCCTCCACCGCCGCGCCGAAAAGCAGAAGAAGCACAGCGGCAACACAACCAAAGAGAATGGGGACGATTCCCCGGTGAAAGGAGGCTGACGAGCATGGTCACAGACCCGCGGAAAGTGCTGGGTGTATCCGAAACCGCCAGCCAAGATGAAATCAAGCGCGCGTATCGCCGTAAAGCCAAGGAGTGCCATCCGGATTTGCATCCGAACGACCCCGACGCGGCGAAAAAGATGAACGAGCTCAACGAAGCCTACGACATGCTGATGAACCCGGAGAAGTACGCCAACCGCCAGCAGCAGCAGAATCCGTATGGCGGGAATCCGTATAGCGGGAATCCGTATGGCGGGAACAGCTACGGCGGCAACCCGTACGGCTCTTACGGCGGCAATTCCTACGGCGGACAGCAGCAAGGCAATCCGTATGGTCAGCAGGGCGGCTACGACCCGTTCAGCGACTTCTTCGGCGGATTCGGCTACGGCAGCTACGGCGGCTATCAGACGCAGGTCAACCCGCCGCAGGAGCAGGCGGGTGATTCCGATCCGGTTCGCGCTGCCATCCGCGATATTCTCGCCGGACGGTACGCGTCGGCGTGTTCCATTTTGCAGAACGTCCCCAGCACGGGGCGGAATGCGCGCTGGTACTACCTGTCCGGCGTGGCGAACCACGGCGCGGGAAATCAGATTCAGGCGCTGGAACACATGAAGCGCGCGGTGCAGCTCAGCCCGAACAATGCGACGTATCAGGCGCTTTTGCGGCAGTATCAGCAGGCAGGGCAGACGTATCAGACGAATGCGTCCGGGTACAACACTTGGGCGATGGATCCGTCAAAATTGTGCATGAGCTTGTGCTTTTTGCAGATGTTCTGTCCGCTTTGCTGCCGGTGCTAAGGTGCTGCCAAGCCCCTTAACTCGGCGGAATTTTCCTATGCTGCTTGATTTGTTTTGTTGCAGGGGGTTCGCCTCTGCGGAGTGAAATCCCCTGCGCAACACAAAAAACTGTATGCAATGCGCGCAACTGAATCGCGCAAAAGGTCAAGGAATCAGTTTCCTTGAGAAAGTGTGGCTTTATGGGCAAAATCATCGGTATCGACTTGGGTACCACCAATAGCTGCATCGCCGTGGTTGAGGGCGGCAGCGCGATTATCATCCCGAACGATAAGGGCGAGCGCACAACGCCGTCCGTCGTGGCATTCACCGACAGCGGCGAGCGGCTCATCGGCAGCGCGGCGAAGCGTCAGGCAGCAGTCAACGCCGACCGCACGATTGCATCCGTCAAGCGCCATATGGGCACGGACTGGCGCAAGACCATCGCCGGGAAAAGCTACACGCCGCAGGAAATCAGCGCCATGATTCTTCGCAAGCTGAAGCAGGACGCGGAAAGTTACCTCGGCGAGCCCGTCACCGACGCGGTGATTACCGTCCCGGCGTATTTCGGGGACATCCAGCGTCAAGCGACGAAGGACGCGGGGCGCATTGCGGGCTTGAACGTCCGCCGCATCATCAACGAGCCGACCAGCGCCGCCCTCGCCTACGGGCTGAACAACGGCGCACCGCAGAAAATCATGGTCTACGACCTTGGCGGCGGCACGTTTGACGTATCCATCATCGAAATTGGCGAGGGTGTTATCGAAGTGCTGGCGACGTGCGGCGACAACCACCTCGGCGGCGATGACTTCGACGAGCGCATCGTGAATTTCGTCTGTGATGCTTTCCAGCGGGAACATCATGCTGACCTTCACCGCGATTTGGCGGCCATGGTGCGCGTGAAGGAAGCCGCAGAGCAGGCGAAAAAGGAGCTGTCCGTCACCGAGATGACCACCATCAGCCTGCCGTTCATCAGCACAGTCGGCGGTCAGGCGGTGCATTTGGAGCAGACGCTGACCCGCGCGAAGTTCAATGAATTGACGGCGGATTTGGTTGCGCGGACGGAAGGTCCTGTCCGCAGCGCCCTCAGCGACGCGGGCATTGCCGCCAGCGAGCTGGGCAAGGTGCTGCTGGTCGGCGGTTCGACGCGTATCCCCGCCGTGCAGGAGAAGGTGCGCCAGCTGACCGGCATCATGCCGAGCAAGAGCATCAACCCCGACGAATGCGTGGCGCAGGGCGCGGCGATTCAAGGCGACACGCTGAATGAACACACGACGCTGACAAACTCCACGGGCTTGCTGCTGCTGGACGTGACCCCGCTTTCGCTGGCAATTGAGACGGTCGGCGGCATCGCGACCCGCGTCATCGAGCGCAACTCCACCCTGCCTGTGCACTATCAGCAAGTGTTCACCACAGCGGGCATGTTCCAGTCATCAGTAGAAATCAACGTCCTGCAGGGTGAGCGTCCGATGGCGCGGGACAACAAGAGCATCGGCAAGTTCCGTCTGAAGGGCATCCGCCGCGCAATGGCAGGCGTACCGAAAATTGAGGTCACGTTCGATATTGACACCAACGGCATCCTGACCGTCTCCGCGCGCGACCAGGACACTGGACGCGCCCAATCCATCACCATCACCGCCGACAACAAAATGAGCGAGGATGAAATTCAGCAGGCGATTCGCGATGCGGAGCAGTACGCCGCGCAGGACGCTTTCCGCCGCAACCTGATGGACACCATCAATCAGGCGCAGCACCTTTTGGCGCAGGTAAGTGCTGCCTTGAACCAGTGCAGCAAGCAGCTGGACAAGGACGAGAAGAAGCGCGTCAAGGACGACGAAGCTGCCCTTCGCCATCTGATTGGGCGCGCCAAGCCCGACAAAATGGCGGCGAATGACCTGTCCGCCATCAAGAGCGCCATGTCGACCCTCGAAAGCAGCAGCGCCCACCTGATGAGCCTCTTCGACCCGAACGCGCAGAGCGGCGGACAGTCATGACAAAGCCGCACCACATCCGGCGTGCGCTGCTGATTGCCCCGACCGTCGTGGCGGCGCTTGCCGCAGGGGGCATGGTTTACCTGACAAGCTGTGCCATGGCGGAGCAGCCCGTCACGGCGATTCTGCCGACGCTGCTGGGCAGTCTGGAATAACAAGCAAGGGGATTGCGTCCACAATTTCGGACACAATCCCCTTTTTCGTTGCAATAATCATCAGAACAGCAGCAGAATTCCCTGCGCCGCCAGCACCGCCGCACACGCCGCAAGCGCCACCGTCAGCAGGCTCTTCCCCTTCCACGCGAGGAACACCGCTGCCACCAAACCAACCGCCGCCGTGCGCATATCCCCCGTGGAATACAATACGTCGGGAATCGTCATTGCCCCCAGCACCGCGAACGGCACATAGTGCAGGAATGACTTGACGAACGTTGATTTGATTTCCTTGCGGAAAATCGTCAGCGGCAGCATCCGAATCAGGTACGTCACACCCGCCATCACAAGCAGGTAAATCGGAAAATTTGCCGTCATTGCGCATCACCCGCTTTCGTTTCTTCCTCCCGCACGGGGAAGAACCACGCGCCCAGCGCCGAGGCGGCAATAGCACAGATGATGATGACAAACCCGCTGGACACCTGCGAGAGCATCGGCACATAGCGGAAACACAGGCTCATCGCGATAGCCATCAGCACGACAATGCGCACGGGCTTTTCCTTGCGCGCGGGTGGCAGGATGATGGCGAGGAACATGCCGAAAATCGCGATACCGAGCGCATTGCGGAGGAAAACCGGCAGCAGCGTGCCCGCGACCGCGCCCAGAATCGTACCGACCGACCAGCCGAGGTACGGCGCGGTCATCAACCCATACAAATACCAGTGACTGACCTTCCCCGGCTGACTGGATGCGACAGCGAATATCTCGTCCGTATTCATGAAAGAGAAGAACAGGCGGCGCGGTGTGTTCATATCCGAATCCATCTTCTGGGAGATGGACAGGCTCATCAGCGCATAGCGGAGGTTGATAATCAGCTGCGTCAGCGCGACTTCGAGGTACGACGCCTGTGCGAGAATCAGCGGCAGCCCGGCGAACTGCCCCGCACTGGTGACGTTCGTCATGGAAATCAGCAGCGCTTCGAGCGGCGACAAGCAATCCGCCACTGCCTTCATGCCGAACGTGAACGCAACGGATAGGTAGCCCAGCCCAATCGGGATTCCATGCCGGAAGCCCTTCGCAAAGAGTTTACGATTCATCGTCATTGATGCCTTCTTGTCGAAAAAGTCGGAACACAGCGTTTATGATAGCACGAAGTCCATCCCTTCGTCAACGTCTGTGCAGCAAAAGAACAGCAGGGAACTTCGTCCCGTTTCATTTGTCCCTGCACCCATTTCGCGATTGGCTGATGGCGGAAAAGACATCACCCGACGCGCCGCCGAGTTGTGCGGTATTGCCCATGCAAAACCGGCAGCTGATGGCACTTCATCGACTGCCGGTTTGCGTCTGTTCCTTCTGCAAACATAAGCAGCCACACACCGTAGCGCATGGTTGCTATGGATATTGATTCAGTTCGATAAACTGGAATTTGAAAACCACGATTTCATAAGTGGTTACTGCCCCTCATAGGGCTTTAATAAAATCCTCCAAAACGCTTGAAAACAAAGGATTTATCGCAATGTGTCCGCCTTATCCCTTTATACGATTTCACTTGCGTTTATGCTTCCCTCGCCACCTCATAAGGGCAAAAATAAGGGAAGAAAAATCTGATAACAAGCTATAAAAACAAGTGGCAATCGGGAAACTGTGACATATGTGCGAATATATTATACTGGAGGATTTCAAGATGGACAAGTACATTTATGATGAAAACAACGGTCTTTGGTATGAACTGCAAGGCGAATACTATTTGCCGTGCCTTAGCTTGCCACCCGAAGAAGAAAAGCCTATCGGGATATGGGGACAGCGGCACAAACGCTACCTGAAAGAACATAGAAAAGCAACCTACACAACACTTCTGACCAGCGGTAAGCTCAACACTTATCTTTCCGGCATCAACGAACAGGCGCAGGAACGCTTTGAACGGCTCATAGATGGCATGAAGCAGGCACAGGGTATCACGGAACAATTAAAGGCGGAAAACGCCTTAGAATGGGTCAGGAGAATGAATAATATACGGGCTTGTGCGATGGAGATTGTGAATAAAGAAATCATCTTCGCATAGCAGACTGGCGGTAACGCAAAGCGAGGGGTAAAGGTGTAAATGCCTTACCCCTCGTATTTTATGACGAGAATATGGCTTAACACAAGGCATTTGTGGGTTAAAAGCGCTACAGTAGAGAGATTATGCTGAAAACATAGGGTTTGGCAATCCAAAAGCAAACTCTTTATGAATGTTGTCTGTTGCCTCTTGACTTATATCGGCAATCTATATATAATCGATATGTAGACTGTCGATACAAGGAGGGACATATATGGCAATTGATAAATCTCTGATTTCAGGGAATACAGATATGCTGATTTTGAAGCTGCTTGAAAAACAAGATATGTATGGGTATCAGATGATAGAAGAACTTGCGAAGCAATCCGACCATACTTTTGAATTGAAAGCAGGAACATTATATCCTCTGCTCCATCTCTTAGAGCAAAAGCAGTATCTTGTGTCCTATGACGGAGAAACTGTTGCGGGGAAAACAAGAAAATATTACAGGATTACAGATGAAGGGAAAAGATTTCTTGTGGTGCGGCTGTCTGAGTGGGAAAGCTACTCTGCCGCAGTCAATAAGGTTTTGTCGGGGGGTGTTTTGCTTGCAGGAATATAATTCTCCCGAAGAATATATCAAGGATGTTCAAAGATACATTCGTTGGAGCAGAGCAAAGGTTGTGGCAACAAGAGAGCTTTCTGACCACATAAACGACCAATACGATGCTTTGCGGGAAAACGGTCTGAATCAGAAAGAAGCAATGAGAAAAGCCATTGAAGAAATGGGCGATGCAGATGTAGTTGGGACAGAGCTTGATATTGTCCACCGCCCGAAAGTGAATTGGCTGTTGCTGCTCATAGCAGGCGTGTTGCTGCTGAGTGGTATTCTAATCTCTGCTATGCTAACCTCAATATCCCTGACCGTACCAAAGATAATCGGTATTGTGCTTGGAGTTTGTGTTGCTGCTTTTTTGTATTTTATTGATTACACTGTCTTAATTCGCTTTCCAAGAGCGTTATACGGACTGCTCTCACTGGCGGCAATCTTCGGGCTACTCTATGAATTATGGAACGGATTTGCACCGCTTGGATACGGTTTTCTGTTCTACCTGCTGCTATGCTATCCGATTGTTTTGGTCGGAATCCTGTTTTATGAAAAGAACAGTGAAAGCGAGACAAAAATCATACATTACTGGCTATATGCTATTTTTCCGCTGACTTTAGCGTTAATAAATCAAGCGTTTCCAGTTTTTGTGTTGCTGTTGGCTTGCGAGCTATTCATCTTTTGCTGCGGGTTAAAATTAAAATGGCTGAAATGGAATCGTGTTAATATCTTCGGTGTGGCTTGTATGCTGATTTTTCTTATTATCGGAGTGTACCTGTTAAGCCGCTTTTATCATCTTTTTCGCTTGCAGGAAAATACAGGATATTTACAACAGCTCGATTTCTTTTCGGTGTTTCGTGAAGCGGAGTTAATTGGAAAAAGCGGAATGCCTGTTGATGTGAAGGTAATGAGCTACTTCTATGACCACCCAATCACCCTGCTCCTGTACGAATACGGAAAATTTTCACTTGTATTTTTGCTGTTTGTATTCGGGATATTGTTTGCTATCCTTTACAGGACTTCAAAAAAGCAGGATACAGAGGTTGGCAAACTTCTAACCAATACCGTGCTGTTGATTTATATTTTACGAATTGTTTTCACTGCCTTATCCGACATTGGGGTTCTTCCGAACTTCTTTATGTGCGTCCCCTTCGTTGTAACAGGAGGAATGTTCATTATTTACGATATGGCACTTGTTGGAATTATCCTATCAGTAAACCGCAATGAGAGCATTGCAAAGGATTGGATTAAATTAAAAAGCAAGCGTAACGCTGCTAAAAACGGAGGTCAACTATGAAAAAATTCTTATGTGCTATTCTATTCTTGACGATGGTAATCAGTCTCTCCGCCTGCGGCGGTAAAGGCGTTTCGACACTTGTGAAGCATTATGGTCAGGAAAAGGTCGATGAAATGGAAATCGAGTGTACCGATGAAACACAGCTAAAGGTCGCAAATGACCTCATAGCAGAAGCAAAGGATATTATGTCTTACTGCGGGTCAGGAGACGGTACGAATAAAGAGGACTGCGGTGCGTTAGAAAGATACTATTTCTTTGATGATAAGGCGGTTCGGGCAGATGTTTCGATAGAACTTGTAACCACCAAACAGGAAAATGGGAAGGGATATATCTGGGTGAAATATTCAGCCGATTATTACGATAAGGATGATACTCTCATTTCTGGTAACGGAGAAGCATATTCACGTTGGGATATTGAACAGTTAGATGGAAAATGGACGGTAACGTTAATTGACGAAATACCGTAAGGATTGGTGAGTGTATGCAGAAACAAGCCGAATGGATATTATGTCCTGTTTGTGGCAACAAAACCCGTGACAGAACAAGATATGATACGGTCTTGAAAAACTATCCTCTCTACTGCCCGAAGTGCAAGCAGGAAACGCTGATAGAAGCAGAGAACTTGAAAGTAACCGTTATAAAGAAACAGGAAAACTAATCTCTATATGTATGCCGCCGTGTATGGGTAAAACCATAGCGGCGGTTTTTCTTCGCCTATCGGCTGCCTCTGTCAAAGGATTTCTTTCGTGGCTTTTGCTGTCTGCCCTGCTCCTGCAACTGTCTGAGCCTGTTTCGGACGCCCTCCTTTTCGGGCGGTCTTGGCGGTCTGCTCTTTTGTTTCACCTGACGCTCCCATTCGGCAAGGTCACGGTTGTATTGTTCCACAACGGCTTCCGCCTCCCGATAGGTCGCCATGAATGCCTGCACATCGGGATAACCGTCCTCCCTGAGAATATCGGGGAGCTTATCCAGCCTGCGGTCAATTTCTTGCTCCGTCTGCTGTATCTGCTCGGTAAGGGCTTTGCGCTCCTTGCCCTTGAAAATCCCTGTTGTTTCTGCAAGCTGTGTTTTCAGCTTGGGCAGAATGTTGTCCTGCAAATTCCTAATCCCTCTTGCCTCATCCTGCACCCGTATCATTAGATTCCGCATGGTGCAGAACTCTGTCATATCAATATCCAGCGTGGGCTTCGGCGGTATCCCGTATTCACGGATAAGGTTTTGTAAAATGTCCTTCGCCTTGTTCACGATACGGCGGAACAGATTCGGCAGCCAGCCCTCGCTTTTAATGGATTGGCTAACCTTGTCGTGTATCTCGGTTTGTTTGATTTCCAGTATTTTAGCCTCCTCAATCCCCGATACAAGTGCCATGTCCGCTGTCCTGTTCCATTCCTGCCTTGTAGCGTTGTCGGCTGCAATCTCTTCGGCTTTGGGATTGTTCTTGCCTATTTTCTTTGTCGGCAGGTACACGCTGTTTTTGTCAAATACCTTCAGGTGCTGTTCAGGGTTTTCAATATGGAGATTGATAAGGTTTGTATAATCCTCTTTTACCTCCCGAAGAAAAGGCTCTCTCTTGAAGCGGTCATCCTTTACGGTGAACAGATGGCTTTCGTAAACCTCTCCCTTTTTGATAATGGTACAGCCTTTTCTTATCTGCCCGTCCTCACCTGTGATTTCCTTCTTGGTGCGTACCCGCTTGCCTGTTTCGTCAAAGAATACGCTTCTTGTGGCAATCTTCACATCAGGCTCAGGAAGCAGCTTCCTTTCGCTGAAAATCAGATGAATGTGGTAATTGGTCTTGCGCTTATTGTGGTGCAATGCCGACACACATTCCACGCCGTACCGCCTGCGGAACTCATCTGTAAAATCCTCAAGCACCTGCTGCGGCTCGTACTGCGTGTAAACTTCGGGCAGGGCGATAATCAGCTCCCTTGCCTCAATACATTTCCCCTCTGCGCCGCTGCGCTGGAACTCCTGCCGGCTCTCCCTTGCGAGATTATTCCAAAAGGCATTGTCGGCGGTGCGGTAAGTGGCGTACAGATTTTCCTGTCTTGCGTGGCTGGTGATATACGATATTCGTCCTTTGACATTAGGCAGCTTCGACATCTGTATGAAGCTGTGTCTTGCCATAATCCAACCTTTCTTTAAAATATACCGTTCTCATTTTGCAACCGTCTTGACGGTTGCTGCTGTTTCGGCGGCTTTGCTGACGGAACAGCGCCGTATCAAAAGCGGCAGGGATTTCCTGCAAGCGTTGATACGGTAGCTCCCCGCAGGGGCGAAATACCCTGAGTACAAATCGACAGATTTGTGCGAGGGGTGTATTTCGCTCTCAAACGCCGAGGGCTTTAAGAACGGTCAATCTACTCGGCGGACATCATTCTGATTGAGAAGATTTCTGCCTTGATTGACCGTCATAAAACGCTCCAGCGTGTCCCTTCGGATAATGGTCTTGCGCCCTACCTTTAAGACAGGCAGCTTGCCCCAGTCCACCAATTTCCGCATGGTGTTCCTGCCGATACCCGTACATTCGGCGGCTTCCTCGATGGTCATACCTATTTTAACTGCGTTCATTATCTCATCCTCCTTTTGAAATACTTGTTTTGCAACTGTACAATCCTAATTATACTTATTTTGCAATCTCGTGTCAACCTGTTTTGCAACTGTTTAGGAATTTTTTTTAATATTTATCCCGTTTCAGGGTTGCAATCTGCATTTTGATGTGCTATAATGATACTCGTCAGGAGGTGAAAACCTTGAAAAAAGAAATTGAATTCACCGCAAAACAAGTCGGTGAACGGGTAAAAGAGCGCCGAACAGAACTAAACCTTACCATGCCTGAGCTTGGAAAGCGTATCGGCGTAAACAAATCCACCATTCAGCGGTATGAAGCAGACGGCGTTGACCCGAAGCGTACTATGATTATCAACGGTCTTGCCGATGCGCTGCTTACCACTCCCGAATGGCTGACAGGGCTTTCCGAGGAAAAGGAATATGATGCCCGCACGCTCTGCCAAAAGGACATTGAGGAGCATATCAAAAAGTACCTTGATACGGTTTCCTCCACGGTCAGCGGAGAGCCGCACCAGCAGCTTCTTACCACCTTCCTCGGCAAGATGATTGACCTGTACTCGGTGCTGTGCCACTACTTTGCTAACGCTATGGCGGAGGTTGACCGTGTGGCGGAGGACGAGGGCTTGAAGCAGTCGATTATGCGGTATGCGATTGAGGTGGGCGCAATCGAAGAACGGGTCTACCGCAAAGAAATGGAAATACCTATCGAAGATATGAAGCGTTTTTTAGACGGAATTTTACATATCTACGATGAGGGACGCACCAAAGTATCTATGGGCGACCTCTTCGGGATAGTGACGGAAGCCGAAAACAGGCTTGCCGAAAAAGAAAATTCCGTGGCACCTTGACAAAAAAATATGCCGATTGAAACCAACCGGCAAAAGTGACATTCTTTACTTTACGCACACCA
>FR899799.1 GCA_000437595.1 Faecalibacterium sp. CAG:74
GGCTGGCTGCCATAAATCAAGGGGCAAATATATAGTAACAGGAGGCGATGCCCGGTGAAGAAGCATCCTGAGCAGAACGAGCAGTTTGAAGCCCAGCTCCGGAATCTGCCCGACACGGTGAACCAGTCGCTGGCAGGTCTGACCGCCGGGACAGAGCTGAACAATCGAATCCAGATGGCGGTGCGCGATTCCCGTGCATCCCGTCAGAAGAAGTCTTTCCCGGTGCGCCGCTTTGTGTCGGTCGCGGGCGTGTGCGCCGCGGCGGTAGCGCTGTTCGTGGGGCTGTCTCCCCTGTTGTCCTCACCCGCGAATGCGCCGCTGATTCAATCCAGCCCCTTGGGCGACAAGCCGACCGCCACCGATCGGACGCTCCGCGCTGACCTGACTGGCAGCGACGTATCCATCGGGCAGAAGCAGTCCGTACCATCCTACCGTAACCTATGGTCGAGCAGCAGCGACGGCAGCACCTTCCCGCTGATTGGCGTGAACGGCAGCTACTACCGCATGATGACCTCGCCACGCAGTGTCTCCTCCAGCCTGTTAGGCACGAGTTTAGGCACGATTGCGGAGTACACGACCGAGCCGTCTTTGTCCGGCACGAATGTCATGCTCTCTAACAAGGCAGCGGTCGGCACGGAGGTATACGGCATCAGCGGCATGAGCAGCACGTTTGTCGCGGCAGAAGTTGACGGGCAGATGCGGCTCTTCCAGCGTGTGAGCTTCAACGGCAACGCGCTGAAGGGTTCGGAGACGCTTGCGGACGTGATGCAGTTAAGCGGACACGTCGCGAGCATTGAGTTGAGCGGCGTCGGCACGATTACGGACGCGAGTGTCTGCGCCGACCTGATTTCGCTGCTGCTGAATGACGCGACGTACGAAAGCAGCGGATCGCTGAGCGCGAAGCAGTCTCTGCTGATTGAACTGGACAACGGGCTGGTCTATCAGTTCACGGTGAAGAACGACAAGATTGCATCGTGCGGTACTTGGTCTTGCCCGGAGTTCTTCGAGGCATTTGAAGCGGCGTGCGAGTAATTCGATGATATGCAAGCATCCCGGCAATCCTCTCCTGCACAAGGGGATTGTCGGGATGCGTTTTTTGCTTTTTTGGGGAAGTTCGTTTCCCTTGCAGCGGATAAAGTCAAGTATGGAAGTGTTCATACTATTTCCAGATAAGAATGCGCCAAGATGCGCCGCGAGTTTTTCATTCTGGCTAACGTGAATGAAACGCAGCGTAGCAGCGC
>FR899800.1 GCA_000437595.1 Faecalibacterium sp. CAG:74
CGAAGGTTTCCAAAGGGCGATCGGAAAGCCCTTTGGTCGCCTCCACGGAGGCGATTTCCCTGCAACATGACCATAATGTCGCAAAAGCGTACACCGCGAAGCCATTCAAGAGAGCAATCGCCACGCCCCTCTTAAGGCACCACCGCACAATTCGGCGGCGCGTCTGGCGATGTCTTTTCCGCCATCTGCGGCATGCAAATTTCTCGATTTACCTCCAGTAAACCTTCGAAATTTGCATTTGCATCTGACGAAAAATCCATTCGCCAGCCGACCACCTCATTTGTGCGGTGTTACCTTAAATCTGCATCGAGGGGAACACGCTCGTGTGTTCCACCAATTCCGCACGGAACCGCTGCACCAAGCGCACTTGCGGCTCGCTGTCGCTCATCACCCGCATCGTCAAATCCGTCACGCCCGTGCTCGCCAGCGCCTGTTTCGTCTGCTGGAGCAAACGCGTGCCCAAGCCCTTGCGCTGGAACTCCGGCACGATATACAGCCCCATAACCTCCGCCGACGTATACTGCCCCGCGGCGACGCACGCACCAACCAGATTCGACCCATACAGGATGCCCAGCGCGGCGAAATTCTGCCGATTCATCTGCTGAAGCAGGAAGCCGTGGTCAAAGTAGCTGAACCCGGCGCCGCGCATCCGCGACACCAAATCCATCTGCTCCTGCACGGTGTTGAGCGGAAGCGTGATGCACGAGCAGTTGAACAGCTGCGGCACTTCGTCAGGGTCGTTCAGGCGCACCAAATCCTCGGTGTAATCCATCTTGAAGCCGTTGTGCTCATAAAACGCCAATTGGCGCTCGTCCTGCACATCCACGGCTGTGTACAGCCGTGCCGCCGCACCGGGCGCTTGATTGCGCAGCTGCCGCGCGCGCGCCGCAAGCGACCCCAGCAGCCAGTATTCGCCTTCCGGCTTGCTGGTCATGCTGAAATAGATGTTGACCGGGCGCGAAGGGAAAATCGTCGGCTGATACTGATAAATCAGGAATCCCTCGCCGACGGGGTTGTTCTGGTCGTCCTTGACGAAGAATACGTCCTCTTTCGGCAGACCCTTGTAAAATTCGTTCGGTTGCGTCACCTGCATGGCTTATTTCCTTTCTTCGGCGGTCTGAATGCGGCCGTCATCCAGCAGCACGGCGATGAACATCGGCACAAGTGCGAGCATCATCACCCCATAAAGTATTCCGTTGTTGATGGCAGACTTGTCCAGCGCAAATTCCACGGCGATGCACACGCCCGCGCCGGCCAGCAGCATCACGATGCGCGCAATGCTGATTCCTTTCAGCCCATCCCGGCGGATGCAGCGGGTCAGGCGCGTCGCCAGCAGCACCGCCAGCGTCAGCGCCGCCATGAGCATATTCAGGCGGACAAAGCCGAAGCGGATAAGCTCATCCGCGCGCCAAGAGTCAAGCAGCACCTGCATCACGCTGATGATGGTCAGCCCGGTTTCCAGCGTCCGCCCGGCAATTTTCTGCCTGCGCCCTTGCACCAGCACAATCACGAGTGCGACTGCCGCAACGATGGCTTCATATGCCCAAACCAGCATCTGCCCGTCCTCATTCTGGAAAGGCAGGAAGTACCAGCAGATATCGTCCATCTGTTTGCTGAAGCCCTGCCCCGTGAAACCCTCGGCAAGGCGCAGACCGCACAGCGCCAGCAGCGCGCCGGGCGTCACCGCGTCCAGCAGAGGCAGCGCTTTCTGCTTCGTCAGTTTCGCATACAGCGCAATCGCGCCCATGCCGCCGAGGATGCCGCCATAGAGCGTATAACCGCCCTGCCAGAACTGCCAGAAGAACGAGCTGCCGCCCAAATCAACCATGATGTACGAATACCGGGCAAGCATATACAGCACGCGTGCGCCCACCAGCGCGCCAAAGCCGCCAACCGTGCAGATTGCCGCGCGGGTGTCCAGCGAGAGGCGCTTGCGCGAGCACAACAGCGTCAGCACCAGGCCGCACAGAACGCTGATAGCAGCGGTCAAGCCGTATTTCGTCAGAAAGAAGATGTCGGGATTCCAATAATCAATCTCTTCTGACTCCATCAGCGGCTGCACCACATCCACAATCCGTGCGGAAGGCGACGGCACAAGCAGCAGCACTGCAATGGGCAAGGCAATCAGCAGCAGGGCGCACCAAATCGCTGCATTCTGGTTTTTCATTTTTTCTGGGTACTCCTTCAATTCCGCCGAAGCCGACGGGTTTCTTTTTTGCTGATGCGGAGAATTTCGCAGAACTCCGCAGAATATATTATACTTGCTTTTTCCCCAGTTGACAAGCTGTAATCCGGATTCTTTCAGCTATCCATCACAAATTTTCTGTTACAAATTTCCGCCCGCGCTCAGCACCAGCAGCGCGATTCCCAGCGCCAATGCCCCCGAAATCACGCCGTGCAGCGCCTGCCACGCCAGCTGTTCACCCAGCCGCATCAATCCCTGCGGGTACAGCGCGCGGTTCTGCATGATGACCGCGCATCCGCCGAAACCCGTCGCTGCGGACAGGAGCGCAATCCGCAAAGGCAGAGGTGCCGGCAGGTTCGCGATCGTCACCGCGCCCGTCGTGACTTCCAGCAGCGTCGTCAGCGGGAGACGCATCGCATCAGGCAGGAAGTCCGTCAGCGTCGCAAGCACGCGAAGCATCGTCATCGTACCGCAGACAAGGAGCATGGTTCGGGCGCTGTCCTCCACCGCGCGTGCGAAGGAGACAGGGGACATTGCTGCTTCTGGCACTTTTTCAGCGGATGTAACCCTCGTCCACCGTTTCGCCAGTCGCCCCGCGCAGCAGCCGCCCGCCAGCACGCTCAGCAGCACAATTGCCCCCGCGATTCGGCTGTTCAGCCAGCTTCCGATTGTCCCCAGCAGGAACATCGGGCTCATCGTCGCGCAGGAGACCGCCAGCGCCTTCTGTTCCCGGTGCGGACGGCTGCCCTGCATCGCCAGCAGCCGCGCACCCGTCGGCGACCCGCCGCACCAGCCCAGCAGCATCAGCAGTCCGGGCTGCATGTCGCGTCCGCATCGGCTCACCAGCATCTGCGACAGCGTCAAGTACGGGAACAGCCCCGGCATCACGCTGCGCACGAACAGCGCACACGCCGCTTCCGCTGCCGCCATCGTCTCCGGCGCGCGCAGGAGCAGCAGCGCCATCATCCCTGCCAGCAAAATCCGCATTTTCGTCCCTGCCTTTCTGGGGAAAGGATATGCGGCGGTTGACAAGTTTCATTCGGGAAGGTACAATTGAAGGAGATAGGAGGAGAATCCCCATGAAAGACACCTTCCTCATGATTGACGGCAACAGCCTGCTGCACCGGGCTTTCCACGCCCTCCCGCTGATGGACGCGGGCGGCGTTTACACCAATGCGATTTACGGCTTCCTGACCATGATGCTCAAAGCGATTTCAGACGAAAACGCCCGCTATCTCGCGGTCTGCTTCGATGAGCACGCGCCGACGTTCCGTCACACGGCATATCCCGACTACAAAGCGGGACGCGCCGCGACGCCGGATGAACTGCGCCAGCAGTTCGCCACCATTCGGACGCTGCTGCCGGAAATGGACATTCAGGTTTTCTCCCTGCAAGGCTGGGAGGCGGACGACCTTCTCGGCACGCTGTCCAAACTGGGTGAGGACGCCGGGGTCAGCCCCGTCATTCTGACCGGCGACCGCGACGCGCTCCAACTGGTGTCCGATACGACGCAGGTGCTGTTCACCCGCAAGGGCATCAGCGAAACGACGCACTTTACACCCGCCATGGTGTACGAAGTGTATGGCTTCTCGCCGGAGCAGGTGGTGGACTGGAAGGGGCTGGCGGGGGACAGCAGCGACAACATCCCCGGCATCCCCGGCGTTGGCGACAAAACCGCCGTGCGCCTGCTGCACCAGTATGGGACGCTGGACAATATCCTCGCACATGCGGGCGAAGTGAAGGGCAAACTTGGCGAAAAGCTCGTCACATGGGCGGAACAGGCGAAAATGTGCCGCGAACTGGCGACGATTCGCCGCGACGCACCGATTGCGTTTTCCCTCAAGGCGTGCGCCATGCCGGACTTCCGGCATGGCATTCCCGCGCTGGAAAAGCTGAAGCTGAACAGCATCATCCGCCGCCTGCAAGCGCCTGACGATGCGCCCGCGCCGGATACCGCGGCAGAGGAAACACCCTTGACGCTCCTGCCCTTTGCAGACGCCGCCCCGATTTCCTCCGGCGCTGATCTGACCGCGTGGCTCACCGCCCTGCCGGACAGCGCCCGCCCGATTGCCGTCGCGCTGGATGACACGGTGCTGACGTGTGCGGCACAGGATTTGTCCTGCTGTCAGGCAGCGCTCGGCGGCGATCTGCTCACTCCCGGCGCTGACCCGGAGGATTTGCTCCGCGCCCTCGCACCCGACCTCGCCGCGCACCCCGCCGTCATCCACGATGGCAAAACGCTGTGGCACCGGCTGAACCG
>FR899801.1 GCA_000437595.1 Faecalibacterium sp. CAG:74
GTGGATGGTTTGGGCGCAATTATGAGGGGCATCCTTAGAAGAGCAGGAAAAGGTGAGCCACTATACTGTCAGCAAAATGTACAGCGGCGAAAATATAACGATAGACATGTTGGAGAGAATCTGCAAAGCACTAAATTGCACTCCGGATGATGTTATGGAATTCATTCTGGACGAAGATGATAAAACCGAGTCCTGATTATGGGACACCGAAAGGATTATGATAATAGATGGGTAAGCAGATTTCAAAATATGAATATCAAAAACACGGCTCATGTGGGCTGATGAAACCAATCATTTTCTGCGGTCACAATAAAGAGCTTGAGAAAAATGCGATTGCATTAAATGTCGGCATTGCAGGAAAACTTATCAACGCAGAACCATCGCGCAGGTCGTTCAAGCTTCCGAGTATTATCAACACGATTATTGCGGAGATTCCGGAGAACAGCGCGATAAAAGATTTTGATGTACTCTTCAATCCGGATTATCAGATTGATGTTTTGCAACTTTTGATTGCAGCATGTAAGAAGAAAGAATTTGCAATCCTATGGCCAGGAACATACTCAGATGGAAAACTGATGTATGCAGAGACTGGTTACTCGGATTTTAAGATTTACGATTTGGACAAATACGATGTAACATGCATTGTTTAATGAGAAAGGAAAACCAACCATGAAATACTCGGATTTAATCTCGTTCCATCCGATAGAGGATGTCATCCAGCTTGTTACGGCTGAAAATAAGGACAAGGCGCGCGAATACGTAAAGACATATGTTATGTCCGATACCATGGCAGAGAGCTTGCAGGCTCCCGTGCTCGACCAACTTCAGATGGACGAAGTGGTAGATAACAAGGGCGTGCTGATTGTCGGTAACTATGGTACCGGTAAATCTCACTTGATGAGTGTTCTCTCCGCTATTGCGACCGATGCGGATAATGTCCAGTATCTCCAAAACAAAAAGTTTGCTGAGCAGGTTAAGCCTATTGCCGGCAAGTTTGAAGTTCTGCGCATTGAGATCGGCGGCGTAGTGATGCCTCTCTATGATGTCATCATGGGCTATGTGCAGGACGATTTTGAAAAGCGCGGCATCGACTTTGAAGTGCCGGACTATAAGAGCGTCAAGAGCATTAAGACTGTCGTCAAGGACATGATGATCGCCTTCTCTGAGAAGTATCCGGACAAGGGATATCTCATCATCGTGGATGAGTTCCTGTCCTACCTGTCCTCTCGTAATGAACGCGAGATCGTTCTCGATCTGGAGTTCTTCCGCGCTTTGGGCGAGATGTGCTCCAAGTCCTCGCTGCGCGTGATGTTCGGTATGCAGGAGAAGATTTTCGACAACCCGAAATTTGGCTTTGTTGCCGATACGCTCAAGCACGTCAGTGACCGTTTCACGCAGATGATCATCACGAAGGAAGCAACTTCCTATGTTGTTTCTGAGCGTATTTTGAAGAAGACGCCGGAGCAGAAAGCACTGATTCGCAATCATTTGGAAAAGTTCTGCGGTCTCTACACAGGCATGTCCTCCCGTCTGGAAGAGTTCGTGGATCTATTCCCGATTCATCCGTCGTACATTGATGTTTTCAACAAGCTGTACCTGATTGAGAACCGCCATATCCTGAAGAATATCTCTACCACCATCAAGGGCATCTTCGATACAAGTGTGCCGGAGAATGCACCGGGCATTATCTCCTTTGACAACTACTGGCCCGCTATCAAGTCCAATGGTCTTCTCAAGAGCGACCCGACCATCAGCCGCGTTGTTGGAGCAAGCCAGCAGCTGGAGGATATCATCACCCGTGCATTCCTCAAACCTGCCTATAAGCCAATGGCAATGCAGATCATCTATGCGCTCAGCGTGCATCGCCTGACGACAAATGGTCTGGATGTGCAGTTTGGTATGACGGCTGAAAACCTAAAAGATGACCTGTGCCTGTATATGATGATGCCGGAGCAGGATGCAGATTTCCTTCTGTCCGCAGTGAAGGTTACTCTGAAAGAAATCATGACCACCGTTTTCGGTCAGTTTATCATCTTCAACGATGCCAACAGTCAGTATTACATTGACGTTGACAAGGTCGTTGACTACGACGAGAAGATCAAGCAGAAAGCTACACTGCTTGCTGACGATGAGCTGAATCGCTCCTTCTACAATGTGGTCTATACCTGTCTTGACTGGGATGCCAAGCAGTATGTGACCAACTTCAACATTTACGAATACGACCTGAACTGGGATTCTCATCAGATCTTCCGTGGGGGTTATCTGTTCATGGGTCTTCCCGGTGAAAGAAGCACTGCCCAGCCGGAGCGTGATTTCTATATTCACATCATGCCGCCGTATGACAGAAGCGGCGTGACCGTGCAGAATCTTCCGGACGAAGTTTATCTCTACTTCAAGTCTGCGGAGAAGTTCCGCGAGACGCTCGGCATGTATGCCTCCGCGACCAGCCTTGCTGCCATAAGCGAGGGCAAGGACAAGGAAGCTTACCTGAACAAGGCAAACACCATCCGCAAAAAACTCGTGCGCCTGTTGAATGACAACAAGAACACCTGTTTTGATGTGCTCTATAAGCATGAGCGTCGTCAGTTGATCGAAGTTTTGCGAGGTCGCGATAACCGCGATATGACTTTCAAGGACACCATCGACATGGCTGCATCGATTTGCTTTGACGGCTACTTCAGCGAGATTTATCCGGAATTCCCGGTAATGAAAACAAAGATCACCCGCAAGAACATGGCGGAAGCTGTTCGTGCGGCATTCGACCATTTTGCCGGCAGAAAGAGCCAGCTGTCCACAAGTATGCTACAAAGCTTTGGAGTTCTGGACGGTGACAAAATCTCTACCAAGAACTCCAAATACGCCGCTTACTATATCAGCAAGCTGAAGAAACTTCCGCCGAAGGGTGTTATTAACTACTCCGATATCTTCGACGAGAAGTTCATGGGCGATTTTGAGGAAAAGCACTTTAAGCTCGGATTCATTTTCACGCCGATTATCTTCCTCGCTATGGTCTATGACGGATATGCAGTTATGACGCTGTGTAGCGGAAAAGCACTGACTGCATCCAATCTGGACGAAGTGCCAAAGACGAATGTGACAGATCTTTATGAGTTCAAGTTCCTTTCCCGTCCGTCCGAGATGGCAATGGCGGAGCTGAAAGCTCTGTTCGGCGTACTGGATATCAATCCGGCTCTGCTGGATAACCAGGCAACCCGCACAAAAGGTGTGGAAGAGCTTCTGAAGAAAGCACAGGTAAACAGCAATGCTGCTGTGATTGCCAATACAAAACTTAGCCAGGATTTCACACTTTGGGGAGAAGCACTGGTGCCGCAGGCAAGAGTGGATCAGTTAAAGAAAGCCTGCCAGAATGTCCGCGACGAGTTCAGCAACTATCAGGCGCGCTTCAACACTCCGGCAAAGCTCAATAACTTTAGCCTTACCATGGAGCAGATTGATGCACTGGCAGAAGATATTGCTGACATTCGCAAGATCAACGAGTACGTCATCTTCAAGAACAACTGCACGGCGATCGTCTCCTATATGGTCAGCATCGAGACCGTAGAGCTTGGCGATGCACTCAAGCGCGATCTGGAGACCGCAAAGGATGCTTTCCGTGAGATTCGTGACGACATCTGGAACGGTGAATCTGGCGAAGTAGCCGCACAGAGAGCCGAAGCGGAGTTGAACAAGATCAAGGGCAAATATATCGATCTTTACTACAGCGAGCACAAGAAAAAGAGACTGGACATAGGCGATGCTCAGGCTCGCGGCAAACTTCAGGAAGGACGGACGCTCCTGAGTCTGAAGAAACTGCGCAGCATCGACATCCTCTCGGTTGCTAAACTGACCGATTTGGAAAATGAGCTTTCTGAACTGAAGGTCTGCTATGAGCTGACACCGGAGGAACTGAAGTCCTCGCCAGTCTGCCCGCACTGCCACTTCCATCTGGATGATAACGTAAAGCCGGTTCATGGCAAGCTGGACAACATCGAAAGCCGTCTGGATGCCCTGCTCGAGGAATGGACAAAGTCGCTGCTCGACACGGTTTCTGATCCGCTGGTTGCAAGCCAGAAGGAGTTCCTCGGTGAAGAACAGCAGAATGTCATCGACGAGTTCATTGAGACAACGGCACTGCCGAAGCGTGTGGATGACTTCTTCGTCAAGGCAATCCAGGCACTGCTCAAGGGCTTTGAACCGGTGGTCGTGGATGCGGACGATTTGGTGGAGAAGCTGACCAAGCTCCCGCCTCTGGATGAGCGGGCTTTCCGCAGCAAGGTAAACGAGCTAATTGCCGGATACACCAAAGGCAAGGATGCAGGTAAGCTCCGCATCATTGTGAAGAAATAATACTGAACAAATCGAAAGTGAGGCGAAGCGTGTGTTAATGAATTCGTCGGAGTATCTCTCCATTGTCGATAGCATAAAGCGTGAGATTACGGACGCGCAATACCGTGCAGCTGTTCATGTGAATGCAGATTTGCTGCTTCTATACTATGACATCGGCTGCATCATCAACGAGCATAAATCCTGGGGCAATAAGTTCATTGATAACCTTGCCTCTGATATACACATGGCCTTTCCGGAAAGCAAAGGCTATTCCGTTCGCAATTTGAAATACATGTCTAAATTTGCCGCTCGCTTTTCAGACAGAGAATTTGTGCAAGCGGCTCTTGCACAAATCACCTGGTATCATCATATTGCCTTGATGGACAAGGTAAAAAATGCAGATGAGCATGTGTGGTATGCAAAAGAAGCGGCAAAGAACGGTTGGTCTCGCAATGTGCTGGTTCATCAGATCGAAAGCGGCTTGTATCAGCGTCAGGTGTTGGTCGATAAGGTTTCTAACTTTGAACGTCGACTGCCATCGCCGCAAAGCGAGCTGGCTGTGCAGACTATGAAAGACCCGTATGTGTTCGATTTCATTCCATTCCGAAAGAACATGATAGAGCGGGACATCGAGCAAGCGCTGGTTCGTGATGTTACCAAGCTCCTTCTGGAGCTTGGAACCGGCTTCGCGTTCTTAGGCAATCAGTATCATCTGAACGTTGGCGGTGACGATTTTTACATTGACCTGCTATTCTATAATCTGAACCTGCGGTGCTATGTAGTCATCGAGCTGAAAACCGGAGATTTCAAACCGGAATATGCCGGTCAGCTGAACTTCTACCTGTCGGCAGTAGATGGCATTCTGAAAAAAGAACAGGACAATCCGTCTATCGGATTGCTGCTATGTAAAAGCAAGAACAATCTGGTGGCGGAATATTCCCTTAAGGATATATCCAAACCGATTGGTGTGAGTGAGTACAAAGTAACCAGCAGTCTGCCGGATGATCTGGAAAAGCAACTGCCGTCCGTTGAGGACATTCAAAAGAGAATCAAGTAAATTGTGCAAGCGGCTCTTGCACAATTCAGAAATCGAAAGTGAGGATACAGCTATGGAACCGAGAAAGCTGACCAAAGAGGATATAGATAAGGTACGCGATATCGAAGGCTTCCCCATCGGCACGGATGAGGACATTATTGCTTTGTCCGATGCCCCATACTACACCGCCTGCCCGAACCCGTTCATCGAGGAATTCATCAAGGAAAATGGTACTCCCTATGACGAGGCGACAGATGACTATCATCGCGATCCGTTTGCAGCGGATGTGAGCGAAGGAAAAAATGATCCTCTCTATGCTGTGCATACGTATCACACTAAAGTTCCGTATAAAGCTATTATCAACTACATTCTACATTATTCAGATCCAGGAGATATAGTATTTGATGGGTTTGCCGGAACAGGAATGACTGGTGTGGCAGCTAAGGCATGTGGACATTTATCTTTGGCTGATCAGCAATTATTTTCCAAGCAACAAAAGGATGCTAAGTTCGGTACCCGCAAAGCAATATTGGTTGATCTTGCACCAGTAGCTACGCACATTGGTAATAGATACAATGCTGGCATCAATCAAGAATTATTAGTGACTGAAGGCGAGATGCTAGCATCACAGTTACTCAGAGAGTGTGGTTGGATGTATAGAACTAGGCACAATAATCAGTTGACACTTGATATAGGGGAACAGTACGCCTCTATAGATTATACAGTTTGGTCAGACGTTATGATCTGTCCGCATTGTGGAAGGGAATTTGTTTTCTGGGATGTTGCGGTTTTTAGAGATAAGAAAAAAATGCTTGATAAATTTCATTGCCCGGGATGTCAAGCTGAATTAAGCAAAAAGAACTGTATTCTTGCGGAAGAACTAATTTCTGATGGTACGAAGAACAGAACCATTAGGATTACAAAGCAGGTGCCTGTACTCATCAGATACTCAACCGCCGATGGGAAACACTGGGAGAAAGCACCTGATTCAGACGATATTAAGGCGATAGATAAAATCAAGTTACTTGACATACCTTATTGGTCTCCTACTAACGAAGTTAAAAAAGGAGATAAAACTCAGGAGGCTCTCAACAAAGGAATAACGACTGTGGATCTCTTCTTCCAGAAGCGAAATCTTTATGCCTTGGCTCTGATTTGGTCAAAAGCTAGTAACCAAATGAAGTTTATTATCACAGCCTTTATCTTACGTTCAACAAAAATGAACAAGGTGCATATGCATAACTTCCTGTTCGGTGGTGGAGGATGGAATGCTGGTTATCTGACGGGTGTTATTTACTTTCCTTCACTCTCCGTTGAAACTTCCGTTATCGAATTACTTAAAGAACGAGTCAAGAATGTTTCAAAGGCTTTTACGGATATTCCTTTTGAGAGAACATCAGTAATTTCTACACAATCGGCCTCCGATCTGAGAAATATTCCAAGTAATAGCGTGGATTATACATTTATCGATCCACCATTTGGCGATAATCTTATGTATTCCGAATTAAACTTTGTTTGGGAATCATGGCTTAAAGTATCTACCGATAATCGTTCAGAGGCGATTATAAATAGAACTCAAGGAAAGCAATTAATCTTCTACCAAGAAGCGATGACTAAGTGCTTCACCGAATTTTACAGGATATTAAAACCTAATCGATGGATGACAGTTGAGTTTCATAATTCTAAAAATGCAGTATGGAATTCAATTCAGGCATCATTAAATCATGCAGGATTTGTTATTGCGGATGTGCGTACATTAAATAAGAATCAAGGAAGTTTTAATCAAGTGAAAGGAGCATCCCAGGCCATTAAGCAGGATTTGATTATTTCTGCCTATAAACCAAAAGATAGCTTCCATAAGGACTTTCTTGAGAACGCTGGTTCTGAAGAAACGGCGTGGTCTTTTGTCCGACAGCACTTGTCCAACATTCCTGTTGTTGTCATTAGCAATGACAAGATTGAAATCGTTTCTGAGCGCCAAGCCTATCTTCTCTTCGACCGCATGGTTGCGTACCACATCATGCAAGGCATTCCTGTACCGCTGGATGCTACCGATTTCTACAAAGGACTGGATGAACGTTTCCTTAAGCGC
>FR899802.1 GCA_000437595.1 Faecalibacterium sp. CAG:74
GCTGAACCTCTACGGGCTGCTGTTCTCCTTCCCCATTCCGATTCTGCTCGCCATCATGCTCAACCAGTTGAACTCGAAGCGCTTCAAGGGCTTCACGCAGACGGCGATTTACGTTCCGCACTTCATCTCCACCGTCGTGCTGGCTGGTATGCTCTACCTGTTCTTCTCCCCCACCAACGGCATCGTCAACAAGGTGATAGAGGCCTGCGGGGGCAAGTCGATTTACTTCATGGTCGAGGAAAACTGGTTCCGCCCGCTGTTCATCGGTTCGGACATCTGGCAGAACGCCGGTTGGAATACCATCCTTTATATTGCCACGCTGACCTCCATCGACCCGCAGCTGTACGAAGCCGCGACCATCGACGGCGCGACCCGCTGGCAGAAGATTAGGAACATCGACATTCCGCACCTGATTCCGATTGCCGTCATGATGCTGATTCTCTCCTGCGGTTCGCTCCTGTCCTCCAACACGGACAAGGCGCTGCTGCTCCAGACCTCCGGCAACATCAAAACCTCGGATATCATCGGCGTGTACGTCTACAACACGGGCATCGGCAAGGCGCAGTACTCCTACACCTCCGCCATCGGTCTGTGCCTGAACGTCATCAACTTCGTCATCATCATTTCCGTCAACGCAATCTCCCGCAAGGCCAGCGACATCAGCCTGTTCTAAGAAAGGAGGGAAAGCAAAATGGCAAAGAAGGAAGCGGAAGTACACGGCATTCGCATCAAAGAGACGCGCGCTGACCGTACTTTCAACGTTCTCAACCTGATTTTCTGGATGATCGTGCTGTTTATCACGCTTTACCCCCTGTGGCTGGTGCTGATTGCGTCCGTCTCCGACCCGGATGCGGTGCTGGCGGGTGAAGTGCTCTTCTGGCCTAAGGGCTTCTCGCTCATGGGCTACGAGGCGGTTTTCCAGCACAGCGAGCTGTGGCAGAGCTACTTGAACTCCATCATTTACACGGTTCTCGGTTCGGCGCTGTCGGTGATTGTCTCCCTTGCAGCGGCGTACGCGCTGAGCCGCAAATTCGCCGGGAAAGCATTCGTCAACTTCCTGATTACGTTCACCATGTTCTTCTCCGGCGGCTTGATTCCGATTTTCCTGAACGTGCGCGACTTGGGGCTGTACGACACGCGGCTGGTCATGATTCTGATGAACACCGTGTCCGTGTGGAACCTGATGGTCGCCCGCACCTACATTCAGTCCTCCATTCCCAACGAGCTGTACGAAGCCGCGGTGATGGACGGCGCAGATCACTTCACTTACTTCTTCCGCTGCGTCCTGCCGCTGTCCGGCACGATTATCGCCGTGCTGAGCGTCTACTACGGTGTGGCGCGCTGGAATGACTACTTCACGGGTCTGGTATTCATCCGCAACCGCGCGTATCTGCCGCTGCAGACCGTGCTGCGCGAAATTCTTGCTTCGCTGTCCATTTCCGGCTCCAGCGATACGTTCTTCGCCGCCTACGCCGACAACCTCGGCGGCCTGCAGGAGGCCATGCGCAAGGCGGAAGTCGCCAAGTACTGCTGCATCGTGGTGTCTACGGTTCCCGCGATTGTGCTGTACATCTTCATGCAGAAGTATTTCGTCAAGGGCGTTATGATTGGGTCGCTGAAGGGATAATCCTTTCAGACTTTCCTTCGGTTTTTCTCACTGCAATGCGCTTTTGCGGCAGGGGGATTTCGCTCCTGTGGGAGCGACAAGGGGGCAATGGAAACAGACGACGTCTGCGATCGCCCCCTTGACCCCTTCGTTTCCCCATTTTTTTCGGATTTCACACGTCCGCAGCGGCGTGATGAATCAATACCGTGCCATTCCCCGCGTGAGAATGGCGCAAACGAAAGGAGATTTTCTCTATGAAGAAAATCGTCTCTGTTCTCCTCGCACTGGCCATGCTGCTGACGCTCGTCGGCTCCGCGGTTGCTGAGGACAAGGTCAACCTGACCGCCTTCCAGTACACGCTGGAAAACCAGTCCACGGACTTCAACAATCTCTGGTTCTTCCAGCAGATCGAAGAGAAGACCAACACCCACGTTGACTTCACGATGGTGAAGGACGCCGATTTCCAGACGCAGCTCAACCTGATGTTCATTTCCGGCAAGTACATGGACATGATTCTGCGCGGCAGCACCGACATTGAGGACTACGGCGTGAATCAGAGCCTGCTGATGCCGCTGGATGAGTACATCACCGAGGAAATCATGCCCAACTACGTCTCCCGCCTGAACCTGAACAATGCGGGCGACTCCATCCCCGCTTCTGACGGTCACAGCTACTACATCGGCTACCTGATCGCCCAGAACGTCAACCACAACGGCACTTGGTACATCAACACCACCCTGCTTGACCAGCTGGGTCTGGAAGTGCCCACCACCATCGACGAGTACACCAACGTCCTGCGCAAGTTCAAGGAAGCGGGCATCAAGTACCCGCTGTCCACCTCCACCTTCGGCTATGGCCCGGAAACCATCTGGAACGAATTCGCTTCCTTCGGCGTGCCGGAAAACTACGCCTTCTATCACATCACCGATGACGACAAGGTCGAATTCACCGGCACGATGCCCGGCTGGCGCGCGTGCGTTGAATGGCTGCACATGCTCTACGAAGAAGGTCTGCTTGACCCCGAATGCCTGACGCAGGACTCCAACCTGTGGGCGAACAAGGTCAATGCTGGCGAAGTTGCTTCCTTCCCGTACCTGCGCCTGATTAACACTGCCCTGACTCCCGACGTTTACAAGGACTTCAAGTCCATCCTTCCCCCGGCTGACCCGACCTACGGCGCTGCTGTCTCCGCGATTCTGGAAGTGCCGGAACAGGGTGCTATCCTGACTTCGACCAACGCGAACCCCGTTGCGTCCCTGAAGTGGATCGACGCGCAGCTGGAAACCGAAACCATGATGGTGGCGGCGAACGGCAAGGTCGGCGAGCAGATTCAGCTCAACGACGAAGGCAAGTACGAAGTCATCAACGTGCCGGAAAACAACGGCCTGTACTCCTTCGTGCCTGTCACGATGGGTCAGTTCTTCGCGCCCGGCGAATACTACACCCAGATTTATCAGATGGCGCCGCACCGCGTCGAACGCTACCTCGACTCCGAAATGTACGCTGCAGCGGGCGTTCTGGAGCACAAGAGCTACCAGTACGTCTCCAAGCTGAGCAAGATGGATAACGAGGATGCTGTCGAAGCCGCGAACATCTACACCGAGCTGAAGAAGTTCATGGAAGAATCCGTGACCGACTTCATCAAGAACGGCGTGACCGACGAAAGCTACAACACCTTCGTGGAAACCGCCAAGGCCATCGGCGTGGAACGCTACATCGAACTGTACCAGAACGCCTACGACGCTTATCTGGCGAAGTAAGCCTCTGAGGAAAGCCTGCCGGAGAGCCCTTGCGACTCTCCGGCTTTTCTCTTTCCGGCGTAAATTGCTTCCGAACTTCGTTTGCTATCTTCTGCAGTTTGTGATATAATCAGAAGTAACAAAAACATGCAAAGGGGCATGACGACATGCGAAAAAATGCGTTTTTCCTTCTGCTGCTTCTTCTTTTGCTGCTGACGCTCAGCGGCTGCGGTGATAGCATTGCGCCGGAGACAGAGAAAGTATCTCTGACCGCGCTGCAATACGAGTTGGAGAACCAGACGCTTGATTTTGACAACATGTGGTTTTTCCAGCAGATTGAGGAGCAGACGGGCGTGCATGTCGATTTCGACGTCGTCAAGCTTTCGGACTGGACGAACCGCGTCAACCTGATGTTCGCCTCCGGGCGCTATCACGATCTGATTCTGCGCGGCAGCCTGGACGTGGAGGACTACGGCGTGACGCAGCATGTGATTCTGCCGCTGGATGACTATCTGGAAGAATACATGCCGACGTATTTCGGCCGCCTGTCTATTGATAACGCGGGGCGCACCCTCCCCTCCTCCGACGGGAAGATGTACTACGTCGGCTTTCTGCTCTCGCAGGGCATCAACACCAACGGACACTTCTTCATCAACAAAACGTGGCTGGACAAGTTGGGACTGTCCGTCCCGACGACGACGGAGGAGCTGACCGAAGTCTTGCGCGCATTCAAAAACGGCGATCCGAACGGCAACGGGTTAGCTGACGAAATCCCCTACGAAGCGACATTCGCCGACGTGAACACCGGGCTGTACAACGCCTTCAGCGCGTTCGGCATCCCGATGAACGAGTACTTTGTTCAGCTGTCCGCGGACGGCAAGGTGCTCTTCATGCCGGAGGAGGACGGCTTCCGCGCGTGCGTGGAGTGGCTGCACTCGCTCTGTCAGGAAGGCTTGCTGGATGTGGAGTCGCTCACGCAGGGGTCGAATCTCTGGGCGGCGAAGGTGAATCAACAGAAGGCGGGGTATTTCACCTACTGGCGGCTCATCAATACTGCGCTTTCCGAAGACATTGCGGCAGACTACGAGGTTATGCTGCCCGTCCACGCAGAGGGGTACACGGCGAGGCTTGCGCGGACGAAAGACGAAATCGAGTTCGGCGCGGCGCTGACGATTCAGAATCATGATATTCCGTCATCGCTTCGCTGGCTGGACGCGCAGTTCGAGACAGAGAACATGCTGGTGGCGCAGAACGGCAAAATCGGCGACACGCTGATTCTGCGCGGCGACGGGCGCTACGAGGTCGCTTACGTTCCCGCGGGAAATGAGCTGTACAAGACCGTGCCGATTATCTGCGGGCAGTTCTTCGCACCCGCGAGCTACTATGCCTCGGTATACGTTCCGGCGGCGCACCGGCAGGAGAAATCCGCCTACTGCGCGCTCTACGACGAATCCGGCGTCTTGGAAGAGGTTCCGTACACGCTGCTGATTAACACCGTGCCGATTACGAGCGAGGAATCCGCGCGCATTCAGCAGCTCTACACGTCGCTGAAATCCGCCGTGAATGCGTATCTGGTGGAATTCGTCACGCGCGGCGTGACGGACGAGCGCTTTGCTGACTTCCTGACGGAGCTGAACAGCGTCGGCGCACAGGAGTACGTTTCGCTCTACCAAACCGCCTATGACCGCTACATGAAGGGACTTTCGGAGCAATGAAACAGCAATCCGGCAGCAAACGCCTTTCCACCTTCGCGCGCTACGTCGTGTCCTATATGCTGGTGCTGCTTCTTGCGCTCAGCGCGCTGTTCCTGTACATGTACGTCTACATGAACCGCGAGGTGCGCGCGCAGGTCATCTCCAACGGCATCAACCGTTTGAGCCGCATCGCTTACCAGCACGAGGGGTATCTGGACAACATGCTCAACACTGCCGAGCAGATCGGCCTCTCCCCTTACCTGCAGCCGTTCAGCTACCGCGACGAGCCGTGGCGCGCCTATGAACTGATGCAGCAGCTTGTCCCCTACACGGTCAGCAACGACTTTTCTGACCAGATGTACCTGTGCTTCGCCAGCGACGACTATCTGTACTCTTCCTCCTCGATGATGACGCTGGACATGTTCAGCAGCCTGATGCACTACGAGCATGTGTCCGGCGCGGAATTGATGCGCCTGATCCGTCAGCCCGGCGGACTGTGCGTCCTTCCAGCGCAGAAAGTCGCATCCTCCCTTCTGGGCAGCGACCAGTACGACATGACGACGTTCATTATCCCGCTGGGCATGAGCCAGAAAAGTGAACGTGGGTCGATGCTCTTCCTCCTGCGGCAGAACACCTATCAGCAGCTCTTTTCTGACGCGATTGCTATGAACGCAAACACCTGCATCCTGCATGACGGCGCGATTCTGGCATCATCGGGCGAACTTCCGCTTTCGGCGGATGAGCTGACATCCCTGCTTGCGGGCAACGAGGCAACCATGCAGCGCGAATTCGTCTCCGGCGGCGTCCCCTACACGCTGCTTGCGCTGGGCAACCGCAGCTGGGGGATGCAGTATGTGATGCTCATGCCATCGTCGGAACTGACGGGCAACGTCTGGCACAGCATGGGCGGCGTGCTGATGATGATTGCGGCGCTGGCAGTCGCGGGCAGCGTGCTGTCCTACCTGCTGGCTCGGCGCAACATCCGCCCCATCCGCGAGATTTCGAGCCTGCTTCCGCAGGACGAGAGCCGCGGCGACGAATGGTCATCCATCCAGACGGGCATACAGGAGTTGTCCCGCCGCAACAGCGACTTGACGCGCCGCCTCGAATCCTCCCTGCCCATGCAGCGGCATGACTTCGTGCTGCGGTTCATGAAAGGGCGCTTTGACAGCCGCGAACTCGCCGTCGCCGCCGCCATGAGCGTCCGGCTGGACATCGACAAGCCGTATTACGGCATGGTGCTCTGCCCCGAACAGGAGCAGAACGACCAGCCCTTCACCATGCAGGAGGAGCCGCTGAACCGCGTGACAGGCGTAACCGTCTGCTCGGTCGAAATGGCGGCGATGAACAACTTCCTCTATGTCGTTTTCGCCGACACTGAGCAGGGCCTGCACGACGTGGCAAACGCGCTGCACCAGATTTGCATCGAGCGCTACGGCCACGCCTGTGTCGCCATGAGCAACGCGCACCAAAATTTCACCCACGCGCCCGCGTGCTACCTCGAAGCCGCGACCGCCTACGACAACCGCTTTGTCATGGACGACAGCCGCGTGCTGGAATACTCGTTCGTCTCCGTCAACCTGCGCGACATCCTGCCGCAGGCGCGCAAGATCACCGACGGCATCAATCAGGCGCTGGTGCTGAACAACCGCGCCCTGCTTTCCGGCAAGCTCGATGAGCTGCTGGCGTTCCTCAAGCATTCCAGCATGACGCCGTTCGCCTTCCGCCTGATTTACAACGACGTGATTCACACGCTCCTGCGCGAACACGCCGCGAACGTCGCCGACAGCAGCGACATGAAGGACATGTACGACATCTTCTCCCTCTCCGGCTGCCAGAGCGTGGATGATTTGGACGAGCTGCTCCGCCGATTGTGCGACGCGATTCTGCAAGCAGAGAAGCCCGTGTCGACCGAGGAGACCGGCGGCATCGAGGAGGTGGCGGCGTACATCCGCGAGCATTACGCCGACCCGGAACTATCCATCAGCGCCATTGCCGAGGCGTTCGGCGTATCGACCGCGCGGCTCTCACTGTCCTTCAAGGAGCGCAACCGCGTCTCCCCGAACGAATACCTGACGATTCTTCGCGTCGAGCGCTCAAAGCAGCTGCTGACCGAAACCGAACTGTCCATCAAGGAAATTGCCGTGAACGTCGGCTACTACGATGCGTCGAGCTTCATTCGCCGCTTCAAGCAGATTACCGGCGTCACGCCGCTGCAGTACCGCCGCAGCAAGGAGGACACAAACCATGGAAACGACGCTTGACGTGCGCGGCGTGACCCGGCGCTACGGGACACGGGAGGTCTTGAAAGGCATCACATTCGCCGCGCAGAAGGGCGAAATCATTGCGCTGCTTGGGCGCAATGGCACGGGCAAATCGACGCTGATGAACACCATCACGGGGTATCTGTGCCAGTCGGGCGGCAACATCTCCATCTGCGGCTATGACGTGCTGACCCAGCCGCTGGAAGCCCGCCGCCGCACGGGGTATCTGCCGGAGCAGCCGCCGCTGTATCCCGACATGACGGTGACGGAGTATCTGCGCTACTGCTGCCGTCTGCGCGGGCTGAAAGCAAGTACACAGACGGCGGAAATCGCCCGCGTGATTGAACTGACGGGGCTGGAGGCATATGCGCATCGGCTGTCCGGGCGGTTGTCGAAGGGGTATCGGCAGCGCTTGGGCGTCGCGCAGGCGCTTCTGGGGCAGCCGCCGCTGCTCATCCTCGATGAACCCGGCAGCGGACTTGACCCGCTGCAAATGGCGCAGATGCGCGAGGTCATCCGCCGCGCGGGGCAGGACAGCACCGTTCTGCTCTCGTCGCACCTGCTCAGCGAAGTAACGAACGTCTGCGGGCGCGCGATTGTGCTGGACGAAGGCGTCATCCGCTATGACGGCACGATGGATGCGCTGCTGCGCGGCGCGGCGAGTCTGCGGCTGATGTACCGCGGGGATGCGCCGATGATGGCGCTAATTCGCGAACTGCCGGGCGTAACGGAAGTGACGGAGCAAGATTGCCGGGAAGACGGCTGTCATCTGCTGCTGATTCGCCACGAGATGTATGCCGACCTGCGCGCGCAGGTGTCCGCGCTGTGCTACGAAAATCACTGTGCGCTGCTGGAAGAGACAAACGGCAGCGACGCGCTGGAGGATGCGTTCCTGCACGTCATCGCTCGGAAGGACATCAGCCGAAAGGAGGTGGAGTGAATGCGTGCCGTATTCCGCCATGAATTGAGCGGCTATTTCACCACCCCCGTCGGGTATGTGTTCCTGACGATGTATGCGCTTTTGTCCGGCTTGGTGTTCGTGTTCATCAACATCGGGCAGGAAATGAGCGCGAGCATGAACCTGCTCTTTTCGGGGATGCAGCTGCCGCTGATGCTGATTGCGCCGCTTTTGACGATGCGCCTGTTCGCGGAAGAAAAGCGGATGCGCACCGACCAATTGCTGCTCACCTCCCCTGTTCCGCTGGGGCAGATTGTGCTGGGCAAAGCGCTTGCGTCGCTGGCGCTGCTGATGATTGCCATGCTGCTGTCGCTGATTTACCCGCTGCTGATCGCCCCGTATGCGCAAATCGCGTGGTCAGAAATCGCGGTGGTGTTCCTCGGCTACTATCTGCTTGACGCGGCGATGGTGTCCGTCGGCGTGCTGCTCTCTTCGCTCTGCACGAACCAGGTTACCGCCGCCATCCTGACGCTGGGCGTGAACGTGCTGATGTACCTGTCGGAGCATTATATTGTCCCGCAGGCGGGCACAAGCGCGTACCTCCACCCGGTCAGCGTGATACTAAGCTTCCTGCCCTCTTCCGCGCGGCTGGGCGACTTCGCCAACGGCATCGTCAGCCTGTCCGACATCGTGTATTTTGTCGTCTTCACCGCGCTGATTCTCTTCCTGACCGACCGCGCGATGGAAAAGCGCCGCCACGCAAAGGGGTGATTTTTGATGAAGAAGAAATCCATGCCCTATGGGGTCTATCACCTGCTGACGTGCGTGCTGGCAGTTGTGATGGCGGTGCTGGCCGTGCTGGTCAGCCAGCGTGCGGAGGAAAAGTGGTACTTGAAACTCGACGTGTCGCCGAGCGGGGTAACAAACTTAAGCGACTACACGCTGTCCCGCCTGCATGAGCTGGATGAGGACGTGCTGCTCTACCCGGTGTACACATCCGGCTATGACAGCACCGTCCGTGACCTTGTGACCGAGACGCTGAACAAGATGAGCGCTGAGTGCGCCCATGTGCGCGTGGAGACGATTGACCCGGTGACGCAGCCGCAGCGCATTGCCGCGCTGAGCGGCGACGCGGGCAGCATCGAGAACGGCACAGTGTTCATCACCAATCAGGACGCGACGCGCATCATCCGCCTTTCGCCGGAGGAGTTTCTGTTCTCCCGTACGGTCTTGGGCGAGGAATACACCATCTACTGCGGTGAAGCGCAGTTAATCGGCGCGATCGGGCGCGCGTGTACGGACCATCCCGTCGGCGTGTACTTCCTGACGGGTCACGGAGAGCTGACGCAGGAGGACTGCTCCCTGCTGGCGCTGCAATTGCGCTCGAACGGCTTCGAGGTGCATTCGGGGGAAATCGCCCGCATTGCGCCCTCCGCGACGGACATTCTGCTGCTGCTTGCTCCCCGCAGCGACCTGACGGGCGACGAGGCGCAGACGCTTGCCGCTTTTCTGGATAACGGCGGGCGCGTGCTGGTTGCGTGCGGCGCCGATACCCCGCTTTCCCGCTTGACGCAGCTGCAAGCCGTCTGCAGCCTGTACGGCTTGGGCTTTCAGTCCGGCTGGGTCGTTGAAAGCGCGGCGGAAAGCGACCGCTATGTTGATGCGCCGGAGTACCTCTCCCCCGTTGTCGCGGCGGATTACGAGATTACCGGGCGGATACTGCTGCCGCGCACGTCTGCCCTGATTACACCTGCGCTTCGTCCCGGCGTGACCGTGACTCCCCTGCTGACCACTTCCGACCGCGCCGTGCTGCACCCGGATGCGTCCGGCAATGCGCTGGATAGTCAAACAGGTGACGTGTCCGGGCAGTTCCTGCTCGGCGCAATGGCGAAGAAGAGCAGCGGCACGGCGCTGTGTCTGCTGGCTTCCAGCGACATGCTCCGGGACAGCGCGTCCATCAGCGGCGCATCCGTCTTGGATGCCAGCGATAACCTTGCCCTGCTGACTGACCTCGTGACCGACATGGCGGACATTGACCAGACGGCGTCGCTCGACGCGGGCGTGAAGCGGCTTCCGGCGCAGCGCATCACCTTTGACAGCGAAAGCAGCCGCCAGCGCGTGACAATTCTCGCCCTGACCTTGATTCCCGGCGTACTGCTGCTGACAATGGCGGTTGTGCTGCTGAAAAGGAGGCGGCTGTAATGCGGCGCGGACTTCGCCTGCTGCTGATGGCGCTCGTCTGCGCGCTGCTCGGCGGCGTATATGTGCTGCTTGGAAGCACGGTTGCCCCCGCGGAAGCGCCTGCGCCGGAATCCACCGACGCGCCGGGGTATTTCATGCTCTATGAGGATTCCGTGGCGGCGCTTAAGAGCATTACCGTGCAGGCTAAAGGATCGCAGCGCTACACCGCCGTATCCGACATGGCGTTTGACCAGAATGGCAATCTGCTTGGCGTATACAACGCGCTGTCCCAGCCGTTTCTGGTATCGGGGCAGGAGGACTTCACGTTCAGCACCGCTGCGTGGCAGATGCTGCTTTTGACTGCGCAGCACATTCCGGCGACGGCGACCTATCCTGCGCTCGACCGCGACGCCTGCGGACTGACCGACCCCGACGCCGTCATCACCCTGACGCGCAAGGACGGCACGACCCGCGTCCTGCGCATCGGGCGCTTGACCTCTGACGGCGCAAGCTGCTATGTCTCGCTTGACGGCGACACAAACGTGTACCTCGTCCCCTACGACTTCCATGAGACAATGGTGCAGCCGCTGAACGCCCTGCACACGCTCCCCGGCGCAATTGACGAAAGCGCCTCCGCCGCCGTGCAGATTGCCTTGACCGGGACGGACGACGGGCAGCTCATTTTCACCAAATCAAGCGGCAAACTGATGGCATGGTCGTCTACCTCCCCCATCACCCACGCGGGCAGCACCGAGCGCATTGAGGCGTTCATCACGGGGCTGTGCGCGGTTTCAGCGGACGAGTACGTCACCACCGTGGCGGACGCCGCTGGTCTGGCTGTGTATGGGCTGGATGCGCCGCGCCGCCTGATTGCCGCGTTCCAAGACGGCACGATTCGCGACATCCACTTAGGCAGCGACGCGGGCGACGGCATGGTGTATGCCCGTATGGACAGAACCGGCGATATCTACCGCATCCGCCGCACACAGCTAACTTTCGCGGAGAACGCCGGGCTGAACACGCTGCTTGACCGCTTTGTATCGCCCGTGGTCGTCGCCACGCTGTCACAGGTGCGTGTGACAACAGCGGACGGCGAAACAACCCTGCGCATCGAGTACGAAAATGGCGACGACAACATTGGTCAGCGCTGGTTCTGGGACGAAAACGCTGTCACGCGCGACGAATTTACCGATGCGTATTTGTCCATTATCGCCCTGCAGTTCGACCAAACTGCCCCGCAGGAAGCCGCAGGCACTTCCCTGCTGGCGGATGTCACCTTCACCCTGCGTGACGGCAGCACATCCACCGTCCGCTATGAAGCCTGCGACGCTTTTTACGCCTTGGCGACGACCGACGGCGGCGGACGCTTTCTGGTTCGCCTGACCGACGTTGAGAACATGCTGACAGTCCTGAAAGGAGAAAAATAACCCATGAAGCGCGAAGAAATCAACATCCGTGACCCCTTTGTGCTGACGCGGAACGGGCAGTATTACCTCTACGGTACGCGCGGCGCAACCTGCTGGGGTCCCGCTGACGGCTTTGATGTGTACGTCAGCCGCGATTTGGAGAATTGGGACGGCCCCTTCGAGTGCTTCCACAACGACGGCACATTCTGGGCGGATCGCAACTACTGGGCGCCCGAAGTGCACGAATACCATGGCAAGCTGTATATGCTGGCGAGCTTCAAGCGCGAAGATCTCTGCCGCGGCACGGCAATTTTGACCGCTGACGACCCGCTGGGGCCGTTCGTGCCGCACAGCGACGGGCGCGTGACCCCCTCCAATTGGGAGTGCCTTGACGGGACGCTTTACGTCAGCCCGGACGACAAACCGTATCTCGTCTTTGCGCACGAGTGGGTGCAGGTCGGCGACGGCGAAATCTGCGCCATGCCGCTTTCAAGTGACCTTTCCCGCGCCATCGGCGAACCGAAGCTGCTCTTCCATGCGTCCGAAGCGGAATGGGCGCGGCTGGTGCATCACCGTTCCAGCGGGCGCGACGGCTATGTGACGGACGGCCCGTCGATGTGGCGGACGGAGGACGGCACGCTGCTGTTCCTGTGGGCAAGTTTCTCCGACGAGGGGTACACAGAGGGCGTGGCGGTCAGCGACAACGGTGACATTACCGGGCATTTCACGCAGGTTGAGCCGCTTTTCCGGCGCGACGGCGGCCACGGCATGGTGTTCCGCGCGCTGGATGGGCAGCTGTACCTGACGCTGCATTCCCCGAACGAGCATTTGAAGGAGCATCCGTGCTTCATCCCGCTGGAAGAAGTCGCTGGTCGCCTGACGCCGAAATACACCCTGCCGGACTGGTTCGCACCGCTTCAAAGCCGCCTGCACAAGATGGCGGATGAACTGAGCGCGTCGCTGACGGGCTGGCACGGGTCAGACGCGACGTTCCGCCCAGAGGACTTCGGGCGGATTCCCGGCGAAAAGGCGACCTGCGCGATTCAATCCGCCATCGACAAGGCGGGCGAACACGGCGGCACCGTCCGGCTGTCCGGCGGCGATTACGTCTCCGGCACGCTGATTCTGCGCAGCAATGTCCGCCTGATGGTCGATAGCGGCAGCCGGCTTCTCGCGTCCACCGACCTCGCGGATTACCCGGAGCAAATCGCCCGCCGCCTGACCGTGCAGGACACGAACATGGGCATGAACCAGTCGCTGATTTTCGCCGAAGGATGCGAGAACATCTGCATCTGCGGCGGCGGCGAGTTGGACGGGCAGGGTACGCGCACGAATTTCCCCGGTGACGAGACTTGCCACGGCACGCCTGGACGTCCGTTCCTGATGCGCATCATCGACTGCCGCGACGTGCATGTGCATGACATTACGCTGCGCTCCGCCGCCTGCTGGATGGAAAACTACCTGAACTGCGACCGCGTGCTTTTGGAGCGCGTGACCGTCCGCAATCAGACGAACTACAACAACGACGGCATCGACATCGACGGCTGCCGCGACGTCATCATCCGCAACTGCGACGTAGAATCCGGCGATGACGCGTGCTGTTTCAAGGGCGCAAGCGAGCGCAACACCGAGCGCGTCCTCATCGAGAACTGCCGCCTGTACAGCTGCTGCAACGCCTTGAAGGTCGGCACGGACACGCAGGGCGACTTCCGCGATGTGCTGGTGCGCAACTGCCAAATCGGCGGCGTGGAATACGACCCCAGCGGACTGAAACACCGCTGTTCCGATTCCGGCGTATCGCTGGAAATGGTGGACGGCGGGACACTGGAAAACTTTCTCATCGAAAACATCACGATTGACCGCGCATGGAGTCCCTTCTTCCTGCGGCTTGAAGACCGTGGGCGCGTCAAGCCCGGCGATCCGAAGCCGCCCGTCGGCACGCTGCGGCGGATTGCCATCAGCCACGTTCGCGGCGGCGACAACGGCGCGCGCGGATCGTACTTCATCGGCATCCCCGAAAAGGCGATTGAGGACGTGCTGCTGCATGACGTGGTAATCGCCCAGCACGCGAGCGAAAAGGCGGTGCTTGACGAGGGCGCCATCAGCGAACTGCGCGGCGTATACCCCGACGCGCACATGATTGACGACCTCGGCGACGCACCGGCGCGCGGCTTGTGGGCGCGGCATGTGCACGGACTGTCGCTGGCAGGGTACGATGTGATTCCGGATAAGAAGGATGCGCGCCCGTATCTGGTGGCAAAAACAGACGTGACGATGGACAAAAACGCCTGTCTGTAAGTTGGAAAAAGCCGTGCTGCACCATTGGACTAAAGCGCAGGGACGCTATGGGGCAGCGTGATTTTCTGTTGAAGGAAGAGAAAATCGACAAACTGCCCCTGCGGGCGCAGAAGCACTTCTATGCGCAGCATTGCGGTACACACGGAAGTCAACAAACCGGACGAAGCATGTGCCTCGTCCGGTTCTTTTTATACTATTTCCAGATAAGAATGCGCCAAGATGCGCCGCGAATTTTTCATTCTGGCTAACGTGAATGAAACGCAGCGTAGCAGCGCTACGCTAAGTGGAATGAGCGGACGCCAACGGGGAAAAGGCGCAAGCAGATGGCGCAGTTGAATCTGGAAATAGTATTACCTTTGGGTATTACTGCGGTTGCCTTATCCGAAACGCCCTCACATGTTCATATTCCGACAGCGGACCGAACAAATCCACCAGATTCACCCGTGCTGACATTCGCACCGTGTAGATGCTGGTGTACGCGCGCTCGTTCTTGCTGTTTTCGGAGTGAAAATCCACATTCAGCACATCGACGCTGTGCGCTGCAAAGAACGCTTTGATGTACCCTGTGGTTTCAACACGGTGGTCATACTGAATTTCCACCTGCCGAATTGTCGTCGCGGGGATAATCCGCTGGACGATGGTCAGCGTCAGCAGCACAAGCGTACATCCGCTGAGAGCGAGCGTGTAGCAGCCCATGCCGGCAACAAGTCCCAGACACCCGGCGCACCATAGCGACGCGGCCGTTGTCAGCCCCGCAATCTTCTTCCGGCTGGAAAAAATCGTCCCTGCACCGAGGAAGCCGATACCGCTGACCACCTGCGCGCTGATGCGCCCCATGCTGACCGCCACGCCGGTGTTAAGCACGTCGGTGTTAATGGCCAGCACGCGCGCTTCGACGTAGTTCTCCATCACGGCAATCAGCGCCGCGCCGAGGCAGACGAGGATATGCGTTCGTGTACCCGCCGGTTTATTGCGGCGTTCACGCTCATAGCCGATTGCCAAACCAATCAGGATAGCGAGCAGAATTCGCGCGCCTGCTTCCCACCATGCCATTGCGTTTCACCTTCTTTCTCTCATAGAATTCTGTTTGTTTCTTTCTGGTGTTATATTCGCCATATAGCACAAAAGTTCCTGCTTTTTTGTGCAAAAAAGACTGCAGCGGATGAGCGCCGCAGCCTTCTTTGCTTTGCGTTTCGGTTTATTTCAAAAAGTCCTCAATCAGCCCGTGCAGGAAGCGAGCATAGTCGGCACTGACGGCAACGTTGATTTCCGGCAGGTTCGTCCAGACGTGGTGATGGCGGCGATCCATAATCGTCATGCCAAGGGTCAAACCGTCCTGCGTCGATACGCCAACGCGGCCGCGCACGCTCTTGAGCAGCGTCGGGTCAGCCGTCGCCGCAACCGCCATGCAGTCAATGACCGCGCAGTAGGCTTGGAAGCCTCGCCCATGCACGAAGGAAATCGCCTGATGGAGGAACTTCGCTTCGGGCTTGTCGCTCGCTGCCAGCCGCGCAAGGTCTTCGTCCGTAAAGTCCACGGAGAAGTACGTCGCGACGTCCAGCCCAATCGCCGTCACCTTCAAACCGGATTCGTAGACCTGTTTCGTCGCTTCCGGGTCAACATAGACGTTCCACTCACTTTGAGGCGTGTCGCCCGTGGCGTTGAGGAAAGACGCCTCATTCAGCCCGAATGCGCCGGAAATGGCAATCACTTCGACAATCTTATCCTTGATGTCCGGGGCAAGGCGCAGTGCCATAGCGATATTGGTCATTGGTGCCAGACAGACCAGTGTAATTTCGCCCGGCTGCTGACGGATGAGGTCGATAATCGCATTGACGGCGTGGGTCGGGTTCTCCGGCAGCTCCGAATCCGGCAGGAAGGATTCGCCCTGCCCGTCGCGCCCGTGGGTGAACGGGTCGTTCGGGATGTCGCGCACCAGCGGGCGCGAGCAACCGCGGTAGACCGGAATGTCCTCGCGCCCCAGCATCCGCATGATGCGCCGCGCGTTGCGGTAGGTTATGTCCACGGGATAATTGCCGTTGACCGTCGTCACCGCTTGAATGTCGAGATTTGGGTTCTTAACTGCCATGATGATCGCAGAGGAGTCATCCATGCCGGGATCGCAGTCCACAATAATCTTCCGCATATGTTTCACCCCTTACGCTTTGTCGCTGATGAGCTTAACGTAATACTTGCGCTTGCGCGGGCCGTCGAATTCAAGGAAAAAGATGCCCTGACTGCCGCCCAGCACGAGCTTGCCGCCGTCGATAATCAGCGGAATGCTCACGCCCAGCAGAGAACATTTCACATGCCCCGCAGCATCGGTAGGCGTATCGTGCTGATGCTTAAAGTCGATGCGGGTAGGAATCAGGCGGCAGATCTCGTCCTGCAAATCCTCAAAGCCAGCCGGATCCCAGAAGGACGTAATCGTCAGCCCCGCCGTCGTATGCGGATTGAAGACGATGCACTCGCCGCTCTGGATGCCGCTCTCGGCAACGAACTGCTTGATGTCGTCGGTCAGGTTGATAACATCATTGGGCTTTGTTTCCAAATTGAAGCATTTCAGCATTGTTGATTTCCCTCCTCAGTCGTCCACCATGACAATTTCGCTCTGCCGCACGCACGCCGCGCCCTTGGAGAACGACCACGGGCCTTCGCAGCCGCGTCCGCTGCGTTCACCCAGCATCGTCATCAAATAACCGAACACCAGACACGCCGGGACGAAGTTGTAGAGGCTTTCCGCCAGCACGCTCTTCGCCTTCGGGATGATGAACACCGCCGCCTGCTTTTCGTCCGGCATCTCGCGGTCGGTCACAATCGCCAGCGGGCGGCCCAGCTGCTTGGCGTAGCCGATGGTTTCCAGCGTGCGGGAATCCGCCTTGTTGTCCTCCGCCGCCCAAATCATCGTGCCGATTTTCTCCGGATGATTGACGAAGAAGTTCAGGTGCAGCCATTCCTCGGTGTTGATGTACATCGCCGGGCGGCCAATCGCCTCGAACACCTTCGCCTGACCGAAGAACGCGCAGGCGTACTCGAAGCCGCTGCCCGCGAAGTCGTAGCAGTCCATGTCCTTCCACTGCTGCGCGACGGCGAACGCGGTGTCGTCCATGGCGGGCAGAGCGGTTTCCAGCGCATCCGCCAGCGCCTTGATTTCCTTGCGGCGCGCGCTCGCAATGTCCATCGTGTAGCGTCCGCGCACTTCGCCGATGCGGATAGCCAGCAGGTACAGCGCCATCACGCAGACCATGTAGCTACGCGTGCCGGGGGCGGACTCGAACTTGGGGATGTCCAGCTTCAGGATGCGCTCGGCGCTCTGCCCCAGCACGGATTCCTCATGCCCGGTGATGCCCAGCGTGAATGCACCCGCCTTGCGGCAGCGGCGAACCGCCTCCCCTACGCGCGCCACCTGCCCGGAGTTCGACACGGCGATGACCAGCGGGCTTTGCGGCGCATAGCCGAGGTTCTTCTTCTCGTAGTCGCGCGCCAAATCAATCGTCGGCACGACTTCGGTGCGAATCTTCGCGTACTTCTCGAACGCGGGCTTCACCGCCAGCAGCGCGGCGTAGCTGTCACCGCAGCCGGTCAGCACAATGCGCTGGATATTGAAGATTTCCGGCGTGGAGAGGACGGTGCGCGTCTTTGGCTCCAGGTCGGCGTACTGCTGTCGCATCAGCTCCGGCAGGCTCATGACCTGGCGGCGAAGGGCGCTGTCGAAATCCATCTTGTTCATGCTTGATGACCTCCTTGAATCATATCAATCAGCAGATTTCCGATGTCGATGCTGTGTTTCAAGCCCGACATGATGACCTCATCCGGCATTTTTGCCGTGAAGTTATGCGTTTCATAGGTGAAATCGCCGTCGTACTTCGCAAGCCGCAGGGCGTCGGTGATTTCCGTCCAGTCGCTCAGCCCAGAGAACGGCAGAATATGGTCGTTCTTGATGGAATTGTAGTCGGAGATATGGGTGGCTTTCAGGCGCTTGCCGAGGTATTGCAAGGCTTTGCGCTGATCCTGATGGCAGATGGAGGCGTGTTCAACATCCCAGCAGCAGCCGACGTTGTCATACGGCAGGCTGTCCACGAGGTCGCCGAGTTCCTCCGCCGTCACGCAGTAGCGGCGCTTCGGCGCGATGTTCTCCTCCCACAGGTTCTCCACCGCGATGCCCACGCCGTACTTCCCTGCCAGCTCAATGCGCGGTTTCAGGTACTCGATGGTCTTGCGTTTGCTGTCGCGGACAGGGGTGACGCTGTCGAAATCGGTCGCGGCGTGGATGACGAGCCACTTGATACCGAGGATGCGCCCGCCCTCGATGCCGCGGCGGATGAGTTCGTCGAGGAACTCCTTGTCGGGCGTGTTCGGATCGCAGAAATTATAGAAGTGCAAATGCCCCTGCGAGAACTCGATGCCCATCTCGTCGGCGATGTCCTTCGCCTGATGGATGAGCGTCTCCCACTGCGGCGTTTTGAACGGCGTATCGAACACGCTCAGGTCATGGAAATTCATGTCCAGCACGCGATACCCCGCCTGCCCCAGCGTCCGCACGCTGTCCAGAATGCTGGCTTTCGTCCCGTCCGGGCGATTGAAATACATACACGTTGATGTTGACAGCCGCATGACTTTCTTTCCTTTCATCAGGGAGACCCAAGGGGCGCTGCCCCTTGACCCCGCCAGAGGCTTTGCCTCTGGACTCCAGCAGGGGCGCTGCCCCTGCACCCTGCAAGGGAGTTCCTCCCTTGACCCTTTTTCGCGATTGAGTTGGTGACTTTTTCAGACAGTTTTCGCGTGTTTATACAGGGATTTCGCCTCTGCGGAGGCGACCAGAGGGCTTTGCGATCGCCCTCTGGACTGCTTCGCCCGCCCTCCGGAAGTTACTGTTCGGTCATGTTGGTTATTTTAGTTAGTGGCCAAAAGGTACACTAACTAAAAACTTTCGATTAAAGTCAACTAACAGGAGTGCGCGCCGAAGGTTTCCAAAGGGCGATCGGAAAGCCCTTTGGTGCGCCCGCAGGCGCATCCCCCTGCCCCAATAAAAATCAACTATTATATATAGAAAAATACTACCCAAACGCCTTCGCAGAAGCACTTATGCTTCAATAAAGTGCTTCACCGCATCGAAGACCCCCGCCGAATGACAGTACGGCGAAACATACGCCACCAGCGGCTTCACCTTCGCCAGCGCATTCTGCACCGTCGCCGTGTGCCCCGCCAAGCGCAGCATCTGCAAATCGTTCTCGTCGTCGCCAATCGCCAGCACATCCGACATCGGGATGTTCAGCCGCTTCGCCAGCTCCGCGACACCCGCCGCTTTCGTGCAGCCGGGATGCACAATTTCGACTGCCTTGTCGCCATAGCGCGTGTAGCTGTACTGGTCGCCTAAATGCCGGATAAAGTCCTCCACATAGTCGATTTTGTCCCCGGTTTTGTCGCTGTCCATGACGCAGATTTTCTCCATCTGCTTGCCGTCATAATCCGCCTGCGTCAGGGGTGCAACGTCATTGTATCGTCCAAAGGCCGCGCGCTGCCGGAGAATATACGGCGTTTCGCGGCAGACCTTCTCATAGCCGTCTTCACTGTAAATGATGCTCATGCCCATGCAATCCGCCTTGCGGAGCATGGTTTCCAGCGGCTTCAACGGCACTTTGCGGCGAAAAAGCACCCCATCCGGGGCAATGAGCGCCGCGCCGTTGGTCGCCACATAGGGTATGGACACCTGCATGTCCTGCGCATACCGTTCCGTCATGCCCTGCACGCGCCCTGTCGCGAACGTGAAAAGCACGTTTCTGTCTTTCAGCCAGCGCGCCATTTCGCGGGCTGTGTCGGTGAGCTGCTCGCTTGAATCAATGAGCGTACCGTCCAAATCGCTGACCACCAGTTTGACCATGATGCTTTCTCCTGCCCCATCGCCCCCGCCCATTGCTGAGCGGGGGGATGGGTTGATTTCCGTTGTGGGGTCCCTATCGTACCGAATTAGTCGTTCGCCAGATGGTAGTCATCCAGGCGTTCGTTGCATTCTTCCACAATGCGGTCGTGGCACTCGTCGAGGGTTTCCTCGCCGTTGGCGAACGCCAGCATGTGGGTCTTAATCACAGAGTCGATTTCCCAGTTGATGATGTCGAAGGGTTCCTGCACGTTGGGGTTGGACGCGTGGATGCAGTCGATGGCAACCTTGTACATCGGGTTCTCTTCAAACCACTTGTTCGCTTCGGGCAGGTCGTAGACGGTCTTGTTCACGGGGATGTAGCCCGTCGCCTGATGGAACTGGAACTGCTCTTCCGCGGAGACCATGAACTGCACAAACTCCCACGTCGCATCAACCTGCGCCGGGTCGTTGTCCGGGTCAAACATGACGACGCAAGAACCGCCAACCGCGATGCCGCCCTTGTCGTCCGCGTTCACCTTCGGCAGCGCAGCGACGTTCCACTCAAACTTGTCGCCAACGAGGCTCTTAATCTTGCCGATGCGGGCGGTAGACATAATCGCCATGCCGAAGAGTTCCAGAGAGAATTCTTCGTTGATGTCGTCTTCGTAGGGCTTATAGCCGCCGGTCGCGATGACCTTCTGCCATTCGGTCAGGAAGTTGCGCAGCGTGCCGTCTTCGCCGAAGGTGACCTTGGTCATGGGAGCGGTGCGGCCGCCCTCGTTGTCGCCGAAGAAGTTGTAGTCGCCCTGACCGCCGATCCAGTTCGCCAGCTGATAGCGGCGCACCGCGACGTTCAGGCCATAGCGGGTGACGTTGTCTCCGTCCTTGACCATGAGCTTAGAAATGTCATCCGCCATTTCCGCGATGGTCGTCGGGGGCGTGTTCGGGTCAAGACCCACTTCGCGGAACATGTCGCAGTTGTAGTACAGCATGATTGCGGAGCAGGAGAACGGCATACCAACAAGCTGGTTCTCGTAGGTGTAGGAGCGCAGCATGTTGGGTTCGAGGTCGTCGCGGCTGATGGAATTGCCTTCACGGTCAATCAGCGTTCCAACAGGCACGAGGCTGTCGTAAGTCACGGCGCTGGGGATGCCCGCGCCGGCGATCATGGCGACGTCCGGGAAGTTCGCGAAGTCAGACGCCTACGCGAGGGTCTTGAGCTTCTCGGAGTTGTCGTTGCCCTGATAGACCGCCTTGACCACGATGCCCTTTTCAGCACCGACAGTCGCGTTGAAATGGTCGGCAATCGCTTCAACCGCAGCGCCGTTGACGCCGGTCAGCGTATGCCAGAATTCCACCGTGCGCACATCCTGATTTTCCGCCACAGCCGGAACGACCATAGCCGTCAGGACGAGTGCAAGCGCCATCACGAGAGAAATGATGCGTTTCATGGGGTAATCCTCCTTCTTTATCGTCAAGGCTTTCTGCCTTGGGATACAATGTTCATGCGATTTCTGAATCGCTGGGTACTATTGCTGCATAGCATTGGGTTCGCCTCTGCGGAGGCGACCAAAGGGCTTTCCGCTCGCCCTTTGGAAACCTTCGGTGCGCACCCATGTTTATTGAGCTTTACCGGAAGTTTTTAGTTAGTGTGCTGTTCGTTTTCCTAAGCAGCGGATTCGCACAAGCCGCATGAAACTCCAAAAGTTGCGGCGCCGAAGGGGTCAAGGGGGCGAGCGGAAAGCCCCCTTGTCGCCTCCGCAGAGGCGAAACCCCTGCGAGCGGAAAGCCACAGGTGAAGGGATTCGCTCACCCCTTCACCGCCCCGCCCATGATGCCGCCGACAATCTGCCGCCGGAAGATGACGAACACCGCCAGCGTCGGCAGCAGGACAATCATGCTCGCCGCCATGACCGGACCGTAGGTCGAGCCTTCGGGGAAGTTCAGCATCGTCACACCGACCTGCACCGTGCGCATCAGGTTGTCGTTCGTCACCAGCATCGGCCAGAGGTAGGTGTTCCAAGTGCTGATGAAGGACGAAATGAAGATGGTGGTGATAATCGGCGTGGAGAGCGGCAGCAGAATGGTGCAGAAGAAGCGGATGTTCCCGCAGCCATCCACCTCACTGGCTTCCTTCAAGTCCTTGGAGAAGGTCAGGTAATACTGCCGCATCATGAAGATGTTGTTCGCGGAGACGAAGAAAACAATCATCATGCCCATGTAGGTGTTAATCCACCCCAGCCGGGAAACCGTGTGGTAGTTCGACACCAGCACGATGTCGCTTGGAACCATCATCGTGCCCATGATGAGCATGAAGATGACATTGCGCCCGCGGAATTCAAAGAACGAGAGGGCAAACGCCGCCATCGACGCGGTAATGACGCGCACAACGCTCGACACGCCCGCCAGAATCAGCGAGTTGAGCATGAACCGCGGCAGCGTCGTCAGCGTCCATGCCATTTTGTAGTTGTCGGTAATCCACCGCGACGGGATGAAGCGCGGCGGAATGGTGAGGATGTCCTCCCCCGGCATGAACGAAATCACCAAGGCGTAAAGAATCGGTGTCACCAGCAGAATGCCAATCGCGATTGCGACAATCTGGTACAGCACGCTGCGGAAGCGCTTGCGAATCTTCAAAGACTGCACCGTCGTCACGAGTAATGCACTCCCTTCTTCTCAAAGCGGAAGCTGATGAGCATCACCATGAAGGTCATCAGGAAAGCGATAATCGCCGCCGCGTAACCCTTGTTGTAGTTCAGGTTGTTCACCGACTGCTTGTACATGTAGGAAATCATGGTGTCGATATTAGCGGTGGTGTTCAGCGACGCGCCGCCGGTGAAAATCAGCACCAGCCCGGACATCATCATGCTCTTTGCCAGCGACGTGCAGATGAGGTAAAAAGTCGTGGGCGAAATCATGGGCAGGATGATGTTGACCGTGCGGCGGAAGGGGCGCGCGCCGTCGAGTTCGCAGGATTCGAGAATCTCCTGCGGAATGTTGCGCACCGCTGCCAGGAGGAAGATGAAGTTATAGCCGACATTCATCCACGTCGCGATGATGCTGATGGCGACCATCGCGTAGTGCTTGTCATTCAGCCAGTTGATTTTGACGCCGAGGATGTAGTTCAAAATGCCAATATTCGGATTGTAGGCGAGCTTGAAAATCATCGCGCTGACGGACATGGACATCGCCATCGTGACGGCAAACAGTGTCTCATACGCCACGGACATGGTGCGCTTTTTCGCCGCAATCAGCGCCAGCAGCAGCGCGATGAGGATGCTCACGGGCGAAGCGAGCAGAACGTAGATGAACGTGTTCTGAATCGCCGTCTGGAAGGAGCGGTCTTTGAGGACGCGTACATAGTTGTCAAAACCCGCGAACTGCTTGAAGACCCCCATCTTGTTGACAACAAAGAAGCTGGAGACGACGGTCTTGATAAACGGATAGTATGTAAAGACGAGGAAGAACACCAGCGCCGGCATCAGCCAGAGCCACGGCTCAATCCGCTTTTTGAAGGGTTTAGGCGCTTTCATCCGCCGGGGCTTGATGCTCCCCTGCTTCTTCGCCGTTTCCACTGCCATCACTCCTTTATGAGATCAGCCACATCGCTTTCCGATGCTACATGCCACTGGGGAATCAGCGCCAGAATTTCGTCCGCATCCTTGGCGAAATTGCAGGCATTCATTTCGCTGATTTTGTCCCGCCACACCTGCGGAACCGCGTCGATACCCGCCATCGCGCCGACCATCGCGCCCGCCATCGCGCCATTGGTATCGCAGTCGCCGCCAAAGTTGACGCAGTATTCCAGCGTTTTCTTCACGTCGCCCTTGCCCAGCAGGAACAGCGCAATCGCCGACGGAATGGAGTCCGCGGACAGGTCGCCGCCGCCGAACATAGCGTACAGGTCGTGCAGCGCCTGCTGGTCGTCCTTGGCCTTGCGCACAATGTCGCACGCGAGTGCAATGCGCATTCCGATGTCCGGCGAGGGAATTGAGAAGCCGTACTTCGCGCCCTCCGCCGCCGCTTCGATGGTTGCGTCCACAATCTTGTCGAGGTTCTCTTCGCCGCGCATCGCCTGCGCCACGCCCCACGCAATCGCCGTCGCCGCAGCGTTGCAGACGCGGGTGTTGTGCGTCGCAAGGTCAGTCAGGGCAACGTCGCGCGCCAGCTCTTGCAGGGTGCTTCCGCGCAGACCGTGGATGATGCCCAGCGGTGCAATGCGCATGGACGACCCGTTGGTGTTGCCCCACTTGCCGGAGACGGTGATGTCCCCGCCCGCCGCGATGTTCTTCAGCGCGCGCTCGGTGCTCGGCCCCAGCGGGCTGGCGTACTTGTCCTTCACGCGATCCGCCCACGCGATAATTTCCTTCACCACGCTCATCGGCACGACCTTCTTGTCGCGAATGTAGGCGTTCATCAGTGCCATGGACTGCTCCGTGTCGTCGGTATATTCACCGGCAAGCAGCCCGTCGTGGAAAATGTGTCCCTTTTCCGGCGGATAGAACGTATCGATCCAGCCATATTTGCTCTTAATCTGCTCCGGGGTCAGGAAGGATGAGGGAACGCCCAGTGCATCGCCGCACGCCATCGCCCACAGGCAGCCCAGTGTCCGTTCTTTGCGCGTCAGTGCCATAAAATAATTCCTCCTTGCTCTTTACGAGCGTTTTCAGCGTGGGAAGAGGCGGATCCGTTCCTTTTCCACCGCGTGCTTGTCTACTTGTCATAAAGATAGCATAAGTTTCATATGCTGTCAAGTAGTTTTGACGTAAATTTTCGTTAAAACGGGGCAAAAACTTTCCAAAGCGGACATTTTCCGAACATTCGGCTTTTCTGGCGCATTCGACCGCCTGTTGTTTTTTTGCTGTCACATCACGGAATGGCGGATTGCCATCTTGACTTTTGGGCGAACTTGTCTTATTATCTATACAGGACATAAGATATACAATGTGGCAAGATACAGACACATTCAGGAGGGATTATCCCGTGCAGTTTTCTATCGACCGCAACTCCCCTGTTCCCGCGTATTACCAAATTCAGCTGGATTTGAGCGACCGCATCCAGCGTGGCGAATGGAACGACCGCAAGCAGCTGCCGTCAGAAAGCACGCTGGCGGAGCAGTACGCCGTCAGCCGCATTACGCTGCGTCAGGCACTGGCGGAATTGGAGAAGGATGGCATCATCAAGAAGTCGCGCGGCTGCGGCGCGAAGATTTGCGAAAAGCCCGCGCCGTTTGTCCACAAGATGGATTTCTATTCGATTGTCTCGACCCACGAGGGGCATGACGGCAAGCAGGTGACGTCGCAGGTACTGAACATCCGCCGCTTCGACATGCCGACTGAGGATGTCATTGAGCATTTGCAGCTTGAACCCGGCACGCCCGTGGTGTACATCAAGCGTCTGTTCCTCTTCGACGATAAGCCGCTGGCAGTCGGGCGTTCGTGGCTGTCCCTGGCGCGTTTCCCCGGTCTGGACGAAACAGGCTTGGGCGAAAAGGGACTGACCGCAACCCTGCGCAGCCGCTACAACACCATCATCCGCCGCTTCAACGACGCGATTGAGGCGGTTCGCCCCGCGCCGGACGAGCGCAACCTGCTCGACGTCTCCTACGACTGCCCGCTCCTGATGGTGCGCGGTCTCTCCTTTGACCAGCACAACGTCCCCGTCGAATATTCCACCACCTACTGGCTCGGCGACAAAGTCCGCTTCACCGTCTCCATGAACACGCAGGAGGTGGAGTGAGGGGGGACCCAAGGGGCTTCGCCCCTTGACCCCACAAGGGAGTTCCTCCCTTGACCCTTCTTCGCGATTGAGTTGGTAACGACTGCATACAACATCCGCGTGTTTATTGTGGGGAGACCCAAGGGGCTTCGCCCCTTAGACCCCACCAGAGGCTCTGCCTCTGGACTCCGCGAAGGGTCTTCGACCCTCTCGACACCCTTTTCGCGATTGCGTTGAACGCTCTCTCATGCTGTATCCGCGTGTTGATGCAGGGGTTTCGCCTCTGCCCAAAAGCACAAATTATATATAGAACGAAACACCCCAGAACAGGAAAAACCAGCGCAGCATTTCGCTTTCACGCTGGTTTTTCCTATATTCACTTGCAATGCACCTTGCACCAAAGCTCCTGAATCGGCGGAATCTGCTCCCGCATTCCGGGCGCAAGGCGGCTCCAGATAATCCCCTTTGATGGACGCGGATACTCGTGCCGTGTCTCAATCAGGCGCGTCGGGGTCACGATGTAGTCAATCGCCGTGTCGTAATCCTCCACCGTCACATCGACATCCACCACCTGCACATCATGCCCTGCGCCGACAATCGCGGTCGTTTCGTCGCACAGCCCGACAGTCGAGAGCATCGCGTACTCAAGGTCGAAATAGCCGTGACCCTTGCCGAAGCGGATGCCGCTGGGCGTAATCGCGGAAGCGCCCGTCACCATCATGTCGATATGCCCGACAGCTTCCTTCAACTGCGCCAGCGTCTGATGCTTCCAGTAGCGGGATACGCCATCCAGCAGCGACGCGATTTCCTCTTTGCCCTCCGGAATCTGACCGGGGCGAATGAGGAAGAAGCCGCGCGTAATGCCGTAGTTGGTCATCACGACGGTCTTTTTGTCGCGGAAAGCCTGTTCCCGCAGGGTTTCAAGGTTGTTGTCCGGCGTAATGAAAATCACGCGGGCGTTTTTGTACATATCCGTCGCGGTCAGCAGCGCCGTGCCCTTTTCGCTGCCCTCATAGTCGCAAATGAACTCGGAAAACTGCCAGCTGAACTTGCTGTCCGGCTTGGCGACACGCAGCAGCTCCTCCCAGATCTGCACGCGGGCTTCCTTGGCGTCGAGCTTCTTCTCCATCATGCTACTCCTCCAGTTCGGAAATTGTTACCCGAAACAGTGTAGCGCGAAGAAACGCTTTTGTCAAGTATAACATATGCTGATTTGTAGACAGGTTTGTATCATTCCTGTTCTTTTTCCGCCTGATGCAGCGCACTCCTCCGGTACTGCATCGGACTTTGCCCGACGGCGGCGGAAAATCGCGCGGAAAAATTGCTCGCATCCCCGAAACCAACTTCCCGCCCGATTTCGGACACGCTGCGGTCTGTCAGCGCCAGCAGCGCCTTCGCCTGCGTGATGCGGGTGCTGATGAGGTAGTTGTAAGGCGTCGTACCCATATAGCGGCGGAAGAGGCGCAGGAAGTAGCTGCGGCTCATGTGCGCCTGACGCAGCAGGTCATTCAGTGACAGCGGCTGATTGTACTTCTCGCGGATGGTCTGCGCCGCCTGCTGGATCACCTGCTGATTGCTCTCCGTCTGCTCCTGATTCAACAGCCCCTGCGCGCACAGCGTCAGCAGCTGATGCAGCGCCAGCGACACTTGCAGCATACTGTCCACCGTGCCGCTCTCCAGCTCGGCGAAAATCGTCTTGAACTGTTCTTCCACTTTCTGGTCTGTTAGCGTAATCGGGGTCAATTTTCCCTCCGGAATAAGCCATTCCGCCATTGCCGCCACGCCTGCGCCGTCCAGATGCACCCAATCGTGGTGCCAGCAGTGCTGACCGGGGGCAGTCGCGTACCGCTGGGGTTTGCGGCAGTCCATCAGCAGCGCCTGCCCCGCGCGCAGCAGCACCCGGTCATCCCCCTGCTCAATCAGCCCCGCGCCGCGCAGGGTGTAAAACAGCAGGTAACTCTCCTTGTGCGTGCGGGCGGTCGAAAAATGCTCCTGCGCCAGATACTGCCCCGCCTCGGTGCATACATACGGCTGCCCCATCGCGGACGCGCCCGGCGTCGTCCGCAGCCAGATACTTTCCGGCAAGACATCCATCGTGTAGGTCAGCATGTGCATCCTCCCCATGCTCTTTTGTCCATATTATACACCAAATTTCGCTTGATTTCTACGGGTTCGGCATTTTTTGCAAAGTAGACTTTTCACAAAGAATCAGCTACCTTTGCGCATGGCAGAATTCGCCTTCCTGCGCTATAATGAAAGCAGTTCAGAACGTTGACACCAAGGAGGTATTTCATGCAGCGCATTTTTCTGGCGATTGACATCGGCGCATCATCCGGGCGGCACATCGTCGGCATCGAGGCGGACGGTGCGCTCCAAACAGACGAGGTTTACCGCTTCCCGAACGGGGTACAGCGCGAAAACGGGCATCTCATCTGGGACATCGAGGGCATTTTCCAGCACGTCAAGGCGGGCATCAAGGCAGCGTTTGCGAAGTATCCGCACATCGACAGCCTGTCCATCGACACTTGGGCGGTGGATTACGTCCTGCTGAAGGACGGCGCGGCGCTTCTCCCCTGCCACGCCTACCGCGACGAGCGCACGCAGGCGGTGATTGACGAGGTGCATCAGCATATGCCTTTCGCCGAGCTGTACCGCCGCACGGGCATTCAGTTTCAGCCCTTCAACAGCATTTATCAGCTCTACGAGGACGCGAAAACCGGGCGTTTGCAGCAGGCGGACGACTTCCTGATGGTGCCAGAATACCTGCTGTACCGGCTTTGCGGCGTGAAGGCGCGCGAGTACACAAACGCGACCTCGACCGGGCTGGTCAGCGCCGCGACGAAGGAGTACGACCCGGAGATTCTGCGTGCCTTGTCCCTGCCGGCGCGCCTTTTCCCTCGCCTGACGCAGCCGGGCACGGTGCTTGGGCAATTGACGCCAGACGTCGCCCGCGAAGTCGGCGGACAGACCAGTGTCGTCCTCTGCGCGACGCACGACACCGCCAGCGCCGTCGAGGGCATCCCGATGGCGGAGAACGCCCCGTTCCTCTCCTCCGGCACATGGTCGCTGCTCGGTGCGAAGATTCCCGCCCCGATTACGACCCCCGAAAGCATGGCGTGCAACTTCACGAACGAGGGCGGCGTGGGGTACATCCGCTATTTGAAGAACATCATGGGCTTGTGGATTGTGCAGTGCATCCAGAAGCAATTAGGCATTTCCTTCGCGGAAATGGTGAATCTGGCACGGACGAGCCATTACGAGCAGATTTTCAACGTCAACGACCCGCGTTTCAGCGCACCGGAGGACATGGCGGCGGAAATTCGCGCTGCGCTCTCTCCCGCCCCGGAAACAGACGCCGACCTCATCCGCAGCGTGTACGTCTCGCTGGCGCACAGCTACGGCGAAGCGATTCGCGAATTGGAGCGCCTGACGGGTCAGACGTGGGAGAAGCTGTACATCGCCGGCGGCGGCGCGAAGAATGCGCTGCTGAACGAGCTGACCGCGCAGTACACAGGCAAGGAAGTTGTTGCGCTTCCGATTGAAGCGACGGCGCTGGGGAATCTGAAAATCCAGCGCGAAATTCGCTGATTTTAGCATTTTTTCATGCGGCAAACGCCATTTCCCAGAGAATAATGCTTTCATGCAGGGGATTTCGCTCCTGCGGGAGCGACAAGGGGGCTTTCCGCTCGCCCCCTTGACCCCTTCGGGCGCACTCCCATGTTACTGGTCGGTTATGTTTATTGGCATTTAGTTAGTGGGAAAAAGGTACACAAACTAAAAAACCTTCTAAATAAAAATCAAGCAACAACCGGAGGGCGTGCGAAGAAGTCCAGAGGGCGACCGCGGACTTTGTCCGTTTTCATTGCCCTCTGGAAGCATGGAAGTTACCAGTAAGTTAGCAAAGTCAACTATGGCATCCAGCCAAAAAATCAAAACAGACAGGAGGATTCCCCATGAGCTACCAAGAAGCCAAGCAAAAATACGCTGCCATCGGCGTAGATACCGACGCTGCCATCGCGCGCCTCAAAACCGTGCCGATTTCCCTCCATTGCTGGCAGGGCGACGACGTTCGCGGCTTCGACACCGACCCCAGCAAGCCCCTGACCGGCGGCATCCAGACCACCGGCAATTACCCCGGCCGCGCCCGTACCCCTGAAGAACTGATGGCGGACATCGACGTTGTCCTCTCCCTCTGCCCCGGCACGAAGAAAATCAACCTCCACGCCTCCTACGCCATCTTCGACGAGGAAAACCCGTGGGTTGACCGCGACAAGCTCGAACCCAAGCACTTCCGCAAGTGGGTGGATTTCTGCAAGGCGCGCGGGCTGGGCGCGGATTTCAATCCGACCTACTTCTCCCACCCCATGTGCGACCCGCTGACGCTCTCCAGCCCGAACGAGGAGACCCGCCGCTTCTGGATTAACCACGGCAAGGCGTGCATCCGCATCAGCCAGTACCTCGCCGAGGAGCTGGGTCAGCCCTGCACGATGAATATCTGGACGGGCGACGGCTTCAAGGACGTCCCTGCCGACCGCAAGGGCCCGCGCGACCGCTACCGCGCCAGCATCGACGAAATTCTCTCCGAGCCGTATGACTTTCATCTCGTCAAGCCCTGCATCGAGAGCAAGGTGTTCGGCATCGGCGTGGAAGCCTACACCGTCGGCAGCGCGGAATTTGCCCTCACCTACGCCGCATACAACCGCGACAAGTGCATCCCGCTGATGGACAACGGTCATTATCACCCGACCGAGGTCGTCAGCGACAAGATTCCCGCGCTGCTGGCGTTCTTCCCGGAAATCGCCCTGCACGTCACCCGCCCGATTCGCTGGGACAGCGACCATGTGGTGCTGCTGGACGACGAGACGAAGGAAATCTGCAAGGAAATCGTGCGCTGCGGCGGGCTGGATGGGCGCGTCAACATCGCCCTGGACTACTTCGACGCCTCCATCAACCGCATTTCCGCGTGGACGGTCGGCTTCCGCAACGTACAGAAGGCGCTCCTGTCCGCCCTGCTGACCCCGAACGACGCCCTGCGTGCCTTGCAGGACGAGCAGCGCTTCACCGAGCTGATGGTGCGTCAGGAAGCCCTGAAAACCATGCCCTTCGGCGACGTGTGGGACGAATACTGCCGTTCGTGCAACGTTCCCGTCGGCATGGACTGGTTCGAGACGGTGCAGAAGTACGAGCACGACGTGCTTTCCAAGCGCGTGTGATGCGAAGGTTTCCAAAGGGCGACCGCAGACTTCGTCTGTTTTCATTGCCCTTTGGTCGCGCCCGCAGGCGCGAAATCCCTTGCAACAATAGCAGCCAATAAACAGTAGTGTGCACCCCGAAGGGGTCGAGGGGGCGATCGGAAAGCCCCCTCGTCGCCTCCGCAGAGGCGTTCACCACGCCGCGGAAGGTCGGGCCTTTGCCCAGCGGCAGCAGAATCGGCACGACACAGTTGCCGTACTTCGCGCGCAGCTGCGACGAAATCTTGTCGAAGTCCGCGTGATCGCGATCCATCTGGTTGATAATAAACATGCGCCCCAGACCTTGCGCACCGGCGTAATCCCACGCCTTTTCCGCGCCGACGGACAGTCCGCCGACCGCGTCGATGACGATAACGGCCGTCTCCACCACGCGCAGAGGGCCGATCATTTCGCCCACGAAGTCAAAATAACCCGGCACGTCCACCACGTTGATAATCTTGCCGTTCCAGTCCACAGGGGCGGTTGCGGCGCTGATGGAGCACTTCCGGCGCGTTTCTTCGGGGTCGAAGTCCGTCATGGTCGTGCCGTCTTCCACACGGCCCTGACGATCCACTAATCCGGCAGCGTAGAGCATGGCCTCGGTCAGCGTGGTCTTGCCCTCGCTGCCATGTCCTATGAGGGCGATGTTGCGAATGTTTGTCGTGATATAGTCTGCCATGATACTCTCCTCCGTTCAAATTCTTTCATGTTTTTATCCTATTTCCGGGCTGCCCTTCGGCTTTTTCCCGGATGTTGTTTTGATTATATCATGATTTTCGCCAAAAGAAAAGAGTGTTTTTTCGTCATTTTGCATCTTTGTACGATTTCAACAAAACAGTGCTGGTTTATCCGGGTTTTTATCGCCCAGAAACGCCATTTGTATAGTAAAACGCAACAAAAAAGCAGGGCGAATCGCTCCCCTTTCCGGGTTGATTCGCCCTGCTTACTTATGCTGTTTTCGGCTGACCTATACCAAGTTTTTTTGATTATAACCAATGTAACTTAACCCCAAAAGTATGGGAGTGTCGAACCGAAGGGGTCGATCGGAAAGCCCCCTCGTCGCCTCCGCAGAGGCGATTCCCCCTGCAAAAATCAAAACCAAGAAACAGTTCTTTATCAGGATAGGAGGATAAACAATTATGAGCATTCTCGATTTGGACATCATCAAGGGCTACATCCGCATGTGCACCGACGGCTGGAACCAGGGCTGGCACGAGCGCAACGGCGGCAACCTCACCTACCGCATGAAGGACGAGGAAGTCGCGCAGTGCCGCCCCTACTTCCGCGCAACCCCCGGCGAATGGGTGAACATGGGCGTTCAGGCAGACAACCTCGCGGGCGAATACTTCATCACCACCGGTTCGGGCAAGTACTTCCGCAACGTCGAACTCGACCCCGAACACAACATGGGCATCGTCGAAATCAACGACAAGGGCGACAGCTGGCGCATCGTCTGGGGGCTGGAAGGCGGCGCGCGCCCGACGAGCGAGTTCCCCAGCCACTTCATGAACCACTCCGTCCGCAAGGCGGCGACGAATGGCGCGAACCGCGTCATCTACCACTGCCACGCCACCAACGTGATTGCCATGACCTACATTCTGCCGCTGACCGACCGCGATTTCTCCCGCGCCCTGTGGCAGAGTGCGACGGAATGCCCAGTCGTGTTCCCGGAAGGCGTCGGCGTCTGCCCGTGGATGGTTCCCGGCGGCGCGGCGATTGCCATGGCGACATCCGAGCTGATGAAGCACTATCAGGCGGCTGTCTGGGCGCAGCATGGGCTGTTTGCCTCCGGCCCGGACTTTGACATCACGTTCGGTCTGGCGCACACCATCGAGAAGAGCGCTGAAATCTACATCAAGGTGCTGTCCGCGGGTCAGGGCAAAATCCGCCAGACCATCACGGACGACGATCTGCGCGCGATTGCGCATGATTTCGGCGTGACGATTAACGAGAATTTCCTCGACTAAGCTGATTTTTCCGGGACGCAGGGCATGTTCAAGTTCAGCGGAGGGAAACGGTGAATATCACGATTCGCAAAATGCAGCCCGGTGACGCGGACGCGCTGTACAGGCTGCTGTCTGACCCGGAAGTCATGCGGCATCTGGAGCCGCCGTTCGACCGGGAGAAAGCAGAAACGTTTCTGCATCACGCTGGGCTGACGGAACCGCCGCTTGTGTATGCCGCCGAAGCCAGCGGGGATTTCATCGGCTATGTGATTTATCACGCGTACGATGCGGACAGCGTGGAAATCGGCTGGGTGCTGCTCCCGGAATATTGGGGGCGCGGCTATGCGTCGGCGCTGACCGATCGGCTGATTGACCAGGCGCTGCAGGAGCGGAAAAGCGTCGTGATTGAGTGCGCTCCGGCGCAGGAGGCTACAAAGCGGATTGCCAGCAAAAAAGGCTTCCGCGACTGCGGAATCTGCGACGGATTGGCGCTCTACCGGCTGCCATAAGAGGATACGCGAAAAGGCTCTGCCACCCCAGCAGAGTCTTTTCGTTTTTTGCGGTTAGTACACAATCGCGTCGTTCGCCGTAAATCCGCCGAGCGAATTTTCCTTCACCTGAATGCACACATAGGTGATGCTGCTGTCCGCCGCGGCGGAGAACTGGCGCTTCGCTGCCGGAGCGACCTTCAGCCAATCACCCGCCGTCAGCGCGATTTCCTCGCCGTCGATAACCGCCTTGCCCTTGCCTGCAAGAATGCCGTAAATCTCCTCGTTCTGCTGATGGGCATGGACGAACGGAACGCCTGCGCCCGCCGGAAGTTGGTTGATGCTGACCTCTGCGCCGGTCAGACCGAGAATATCATGGAGTTCGGTGCGCGGGGTGCTGCCAACGTTCGTCTTCGTGTAGTTTGCCATAGGATTGAAGCCTCCCAAATGATGTTCACGCAAGAGGTTTTGCTGATTCCCTTGCGTGATTCTATTGTAGTTGAATCGTGTTAGAAAAACAAGTAGGCACTTTTTTGTAACTATGCGGGAAGTTTCAATTATCAATTAGGAATGAGCAATTAGCAATTGGAAAAGGCAGCAAATCATAGTTCATTAAAAAGAGACCCTGCGCACAGCAGAGCCTCTTGGGGGGGATTGGCTTATTCGTCGTCGTCCACAACCTTGTCGGCGCTGGCGATAACCTTCTTCGCGACGTCGGCGGGTACTTCCTCGTAACGCTCGAACGTCATCGTGAAGCGGCCCCATGCCTGCGTCATCGAGCGCAGGTCGGTCGCGTACTTGAACATCTCGCTCAGCGGCGCTTCGGCGATAATCTTTTGCCCGCCTTCGCACTGCTCCATGCCGATGATGCGGCCGCGGCGCTTGTTCATGTCGCCCATCACGTCGCCCATGTAGTCGTCCGGCACAATCACTTCGACGTGCATAATCGGCTCCAGCAGGACGGGGTTCGCGTCAGCGCAGCCCTTCTTGTAGGCGATGCGCGCGGCGGTCTTGAACGCCATTTCGGAGGAGTCCACCGGGTGATAGCTGCCATCGTAGAGCTTCGCCTTCACGCTGACCATCGGATAGCCCGCCAGCACGCCGTGCACCATGCACTCGCGCAGCCCCTTCTCAACGGAGGGGATGAAGTTGCGCGGCACAACGCCGCCCACGACCGCGTCCTCGAACACGATGTCGGTCGAGCCGTCCGTCACCGGGCTGAACTCAATCCACACGTCGCCGAACTGCCCGTGACCGCCGGTCTGCTTCTTGTGGCGGCCCTGCACCTTCACGGCCTTGCGAATCGTCTCGCGGTACGGAATCTTCGGGTCTTTCAGCACGCAGTTCGCGCCGAATTTGCTCGCCAGCTTGCTGCGGATAACATCAAGGTGCATTTCACCCTGACCGGAGAGCAGCGTCTCCATCGTTTCGGGGTCTTTGCTCAGCGTGACGGACGGATCTTCCTCCATCAGGCGCTGGAGGCCGGAGAACACCTTGTCTTCCTCGCCCTGCTTGGCAGCGTAGACAGCCTTCGAAATGCAGGGCTTCGGGTACTCAATCGGCGGATAAACAACGGGGTTCGCAGGGTCGCAGAGCGTGTCGCCCGTGGACGTGTACTGCAATTTCGCCATAGCGCCGATATCGCCCGCGTGCAGCGATTCCTTAACAACCTGCTTCTTGCCGCGCAGGATGTAGATGCCGCCGCACTTTTCGGTCTTGTCCTTGCCGGGGTTGTAGAGCGTCGTCTGCCCGCTGAGCATACCGGAGAAGATGCGGAACAGGGACAGCTTGCCGACGAACGGGTCAGCGATCGTCTTGTAGACGAACGCGGAGAAGGGCTGGTCATCCTTGCAGATGCGGGTGATGTCCTCGCCCGTGCGCGGATCTTTGCCCGCCCAGTACAGACCGTTGTGCGCCGGGGACGGGAAATACTTCGCCATCAGGTCGAGCATACGCGCGATGCCCACGCCCGTTGCGGCAGACACGGCGACGACCGGCACAATCGAGCCGTCCTTCATGCCCTTGCGGAAGCCCGCCTTGATTTCCTCAAACGTCAATTCGCCCGTCTCGAAGTACTTTTCCATCAGCTCTTCGTCCGCCGCTGCCGCCTGCTCAATCAGGTAGGAGTAGCATTCCATC
>FR899803.1 GCA_000437595.1 Faecalibacterium sp. CAG:74
AGGAAGTTCGTGGCGCACCTTCATCCGACTGGAGCTTACGCCCCGATCAGGAATGTACCTGTTGAATGTGTATTCGATTGTCAAGGAACAGGTGAGAGGTTATTTGCCCCTCAAGTGGTAGATCACGGGAAAGGGCAAAAATTAAGCATCTGGAGAAATTTCTAAAAAATTTTTTCACGGTCTCCTCCTTCGAGCATTCATCATTGGAATATCAGAAAACAAAAAAGGCCCAGCTACCACAATGGGTAACTGGGTCTCAACCATCCGTATATGGTATAAACGGGAATAAACTTCGCCAAAAGGATTCAAAGTAAAACAAAGATACCGGGAGGGAAAATTGTCTCTATAGATGCGCCTCGCAGAGCTCGGAATGGAGGGAGATTTTCCCCTATTTTTTTAACCCATTCATCGCTCCAAACCCGGTTTTCCCCTATGGTTAACCCATTAAAAATGGGATAGAGAGTATCAAATTTTCTCAAAAGGAAACAGCAGAATCAAAAAAGAAAAGCCCCGGAAACCGTTGCGTTTCCAGGGTTTTTGGCATTTTGAAGTCTCGATCAGCGCTTGCTGAACTGGGGCGCGCGACGAGCAGCCTTCAAGCCGTATTTCTTACGTTCCTTCATACGAGGATCGCGGGTGAGAAAGCCAGCCTTCTTCAAGGCAGCACGCAGTTCCGGATCAGCCTTGCACAGGGCACGAGAGATGCCGTGACGAATTGCGCCGGCCTGACCGGACACACCGCCGCCGCAGACATTCACCAGCACGTCGAAAGAGGTCGTGCCAGTCAGCGTCAGGGGCTGACGAACGGTCATCTTGAGGGTCTCCAGACCGAAGTAGTTATCAATATCACGCTTGTTGATGGTCACTTTGCCATCACCGGCGACCAGGCGGACGCGGGCAACAGCCTTCTTGCGGCGGCCAACAGCGCTGTAATCAACCTTAGCCATTTGTTTTTCTCCTTTCCGCCTTACACGAGGTCAAACTTCACGGGCTTCTGCGCCGCATGGTCATGATTCGGGCCAGCGTAGACCTTGAGCTTCTTGGCCATCTGGCGACCCAGCGGTCCCTTGGGCAGCATACCCACGACAGCACGGCGGATTGCAAATTCAGGCTTCTCAGCCAGCAGCTTGCGGTACTTGGTTTCCTTCAGGCCGCCGACATAGCCGGTGTGATGATAATAAATCTTCTGATCCAGCTTCTTGCCGGTCATGACGATCTTATCCGCATTGATGATAATGACATAATCGCCGGTATCCACATTGGGGGTGTAAATCGGCTTATTCTTGCCGCGAAGGATGTTCGCGACCTGGCTGGCCACACGGCCAAACACCTGACCCTCGGCATCGACAACATACCACTGACGGGTAATGTCAGCCGCTTTCGGCATGAACGTCTTCAAAGGTTTTTCCTCCCTAAGTGATGGTTCTCTATGTGTGTGCGGCACGGCATGATGGTCGCATGTCCTCCGCGGGTGTTTCAATAGTTTCCGGGGCAAGCGGAGCTATTGATGCCATCCACTATTGTACAATAAACGTGCCGCTTTGTCAAGCGCAAAATGCGCATTTTTCAAGGATTAACTGTGATAAGGAACTAATTTACTTAGCTGTACTGGCATATTCATCGGTATTCCAGAAGCGTTCTTCGGACATTCGGCGCACCTCCCTTCATTTGAAAACTGAAAGTTGTTTAATTCTTTTCGTAATAAACAATATCCATTCTATCATTTATATTTTCAACCAATCCGGTCCTTTTATATCACAACTTCTCATATAAATAGCAATTTCCTTCTTCTTGAAGAATAGTGTCAAGTTTCCAATTATCATGTCCATGAATTTTTTCGACTTCTTCAAATGCTTTTTGTGCCAACCCTTTATTTCTAAATTCTTTCATAATAAAAACAGGTGCTACTCTTTTTCTACTTCCATCTTTTTTATCTACAACTCTAATCGCACCAACTAAATTATCTCCGTCAAAAATATAATAGAAATATGTAAATTCTTGTGATAATTTAGCTTCTATTCTTTCTTTTGCCTCATTTCCAGGACTTGTTTCATAGTCTTGATATCTTTCTAACAAATCGGAAAAAGCTTTTGTTTGCATTTTCCATATTTTTTCACAATCATTTACATCTGCTCTTATTAGTTTCATAACATCACCTCGTCAAATTCAACGTTTCTTCTTTGTTTCTTTCAATAAAGTTGTCTGTTCCATTTCCTTTTCATAACTGCCATTGGCATAGGCAACGTCCAAAATAGCACGTTCCAGTTTATCTTTCGCCAACCGTTTCATTACGGCGGCGGTCTGCTCGTCCAGCGTGCCACGGCGGAGATACTGCGTGATCGTATTCATGCGGCGATTGTAGATCGCCCTAATCGGATGATCGTCCGCAAGCTCTCGTTGCTCTCTGCCTTTGAGATTGCCGATCTGTCTGCAAGTGCGCCCACGCTTATCCCCCGGAGCAAGTCCTCCGCAGTATTTGGTCTGCCTTGCATCCGTGATCAGAAACCACTTGCCGCAAATAGGGCATAGTTACTTGTCACTATTAAGCCAAGGGTTTTCGGAGGTTTTTTCCCCTTTTGACGCGCCTTTTTGCTGATTTGCCGCTATGCTTCCCAAAAGCCGTCAGCGTTTCCGCTTTCTCGGCGGACGTTCCGGCAGTTCTTCCCACATCGCCTGCACCATGGCGCGGAGCTTTGCAGAATCGGCGAGAATCAGGACGTGCAGCATAGGCTTCGCGCCATCGTAGGGCGGCTCGGCGGAAGTACCCGGCATGAAGCGCCACGCTGCCGGGACGTTCTTGACCATGAAGCCCGTGCCGTATACGCCGCCGAAAATCCGCTCGCGGTAGTAGAAGATGAACCCGCCCATCATGGGGATTCGGCGGACTTCCGGCAGCGGTGCCAGCTGGGCAGAGACGAAATCCGCCAGCTCGCGATTCGTCATGCGCTTCCGCAGATTCTCGACGCGCCCGGCGATATTCGCGGCAAACTGCTCGTCCGTGAACGACGGGTCGCGGGTGCTTTGCCAAAGGCTGCACGGCAGGTCGGGACACTGCGCGCAGTTCCGCAAGCCCTTTTTCTCCCGCACACAGGCGTAAATCGGGCACGCGCAGCCCGTCGGCGCATGAAACACGCGCCCCTGACATTCGTTGCAGCCCCGGCACAGTCCCCCAAAGAATGAACACGCGCCGCAGTCCGTGCCGCAGACGCTGATGTTTTCGCTCATGTTGATACCTCCTCCGGCGGATAAACGCCGTTTTTCTCCATTGTACGCCCATTTTCGCACGATGTCTTGAAGAAACGCGACACGTTTTCCCCGTGATAGCGGCGAAACTCGCGGCACAGGTGCGCCTGATCCGCAAATCCGTAGCGCGCCACCGCATCCTGCACGTTATTCAGCGCCCCGCGGCAAATCTCCTGATAGAGCGCCTGATACCGCACCAGCGCACTTCCCTTCTTCGGCGACAAGCCCCAGTACTCGCCCAAAAGGCGCTCCAGCTGACGGCTGCTGATGAACAACTCGTGCGCCCACTCGCTGATGGTCGCCGTTCCCCGATGGCACAGCAGCACATCCGCCGCCGTCTCCACCAGCGGATTTTCCCGGCACTGAAACGCCAGCAGGACGCTCTGCGCATACGCCGCGCGCGCCGTCAGCCCATCCAGTTCCAGCAATCGCGCCCGCAGTGCCCGGTCAAGGCGGCCGAATCGGACTTCCGGCGATTCAAAGCCGTTCAGCGTGCCGCGAAGGGCATCATCCGCAAACGCATACGCGCCGAAAGCATGGAAGCGGATGGCGAATGTGCTCACCGTATGCCCCGGAATCAGCGGCAAATGCGCAGTGCCGCACACGTCGCTGACGCCGCAGAAACTCGCTTGAATGATGCGTCCTGCCGTTTCGTCAATGTGGTAGATGAGGTCAGCGCAGACATCGGGGATGATGCGCGTCGGGGATGCGCCAGCGCCGATGATGCCGCCCCAGAAGCAGCGAATCCACCTTTGCAGGGATTCGCAGGGCAGGATTTCATGGTGCGCCGCCGTTGCGAGGAAGGGAGTGGAAGTCAGCGGCTGCCACATGCGGCGGATGTTTATCATTCGCGGTTCTCCTTCCTTATACAATGCTTTTGCTGCAGGGGATTTCGCCTCTGCGGAAGCAAAAGGTTGGGCTTTCCGTTCGCCCCTTGACCCCTTCGGTCGTCACTTTTCCGTCTCAAACGTCACGTTCCGCCCGTCGGAGCGGCAGATAATTGTCCCCTGCTCGTCGGTGCGGAACACGACAACATCCGCGTCGCGAAGGCGGCTCAGGGTGCTTTCCGCCGGATGGCCATAGGTGTTGCCCTTGCCGACGCTGATGACAGCGTACTGCGGCATGATTTCACGCAGGAAAGCATAGCACGTCGAGGTTTCACTGCCGTGATGGCCGACTTTCAGCACCGTCGCCTGCAGCGGTTCGCCATTTGCCAAAAGCGCGTGTTCCGCGTTCCACTCCGCATCGCCCGTGAAGAGGAACGACGTGCTGCCGCAGTCCACGCGCACGACCAGCGACATGTCGTTTGTGTCCGTGAAGCCCTGCCCGTCGGAGAGGAACGTCACCTGCGCGCTGCCAAGATAAAAGCTGTCGCCGATGCTCGGCACAGTCAGCGAAATTCCCTGCCTTTCGGTGTACTTCACCAGTGAGCTGAATACCTTCGTATCCCACTGCGTCACGGGCGAATACACTGTGCCGACCGTGCAGGCATTCAGCGCGCCGGGCAGACCGCCAATGTGATCTTCATGCGGATGCGTCGCAATGATGGCGTCAAGGTGCTCAATCCCCAGCGTCTTGGTCAGGTAGGCGTAGACGAATTGGCTGGCGGAGGCTTTGCCGCCGTCAATCATCATGGCGTGGCCGTCGCTGACGAGAATCGCGCCGTCCGCCTGACCGACATCGAGGAAATACACCGTTAAATCAGCGGATGAAACGGGTGCGGCGGTCGCCATCGGCAGCTTCGTCGGAATCGGTGCGAGGAAATCATCCCCGTTCGGCGCGTCGCTGCGGACGAACAGCAGCACCGCCATCAAGAGTGTCAGCAGCAGTTGGAAAATCGTCCGGCGTGTCGCCTTGCGCCGCGTCGTCCGGCGTTTTTTCTTCTTCATCGTGTACCCGTGCTGCCGAAGCCGCCGCGGGAAGCGTTATCGAGGCGTTCCACCGTCACCAGTTCCGGCTTGTCCATCTTTCTCATCACGCGGAACTGGCAGATGCGGTCGCCACGCGCGATCGTCGTGTCGCGCATGGCCAGCGCTGGAAAGCCCCACACGTCGTCGTCACCGCAGTAGCTTTCGTCGATGACACCCATGCTGTTCGCCTGCAGAATCCCCCACTTGCGGAAGGTCGAGCTGCGCGGCACAATGTGCGCCTCGTACCCCTCCGGCAGCTGCATCGACACGCCCAGCGAAATAATGCGGAACTCCCCCGCGTGCATCGTCACAGTTTCCGCCGCGCACAGGTCAATCCAGTCCCCCTGCGGCAGGACGGTCAGCGGCACTGCGCCGTCATGATAGCGAACGAGAATCTTCATGCTTGTTCCCCTTTCTGTTTGCCTTTTTATCATAGCACAAAAAGGCATTGCGGGGAAGGCGAACACGCAGATTTTTCTTTTCCCAAAAAAGTTCCTATTTTCGGGATGAAAATGCCATCGTGCTCCGTTAGATGGGGAGATGCCACCCCAAAGACGATTTAATTAGGAAAGGATTGACCCGATGAACATCACGCTCAAGCCCATTGACGAAAACAACTTTCTGGATGCATTCCATTTGCAGCTCCGCGACGACCAGACGCAGTACGTCTCCCACCCGATTCGCAGCCTTGCGCAGGCGTATGTCTACCGTGATCAGTGCCAGCCGTTCGGCATTTACGCTGACGCGCGGATGGTGGGATACGTCATGGTGATTTACGACTACGACGTGCCGGAATACGACATTTGGCACATGATGATTGACGCCGCCGAGCAAGGCAAAGGCTACGGAACCGCAGCGATGAAGGCGGTGCTGGACTATATCGCGACGAAGCCGTTCGGGGATTCCGGACGCGTTGTGCTGACGTGCCATCAGGCGAATATTCCGGCGATACGGCTGTACGAATCGCTGGGATTCCAGCACACGGGGAATGTGGATGAGGACGGCGAGGAGGAAATGGTGAAGGTGGTGTAAACCTACGCAAATTGAAACCCGCGGCGAGCGCAAGATCTGTTCGCCGCGGGTGATTTAAGTTTGTCTGATTGCTTTTATTTTCTGTCTTTCGTCAATTCCGCCGTGATTTCGTCACTGCGCTTCTTCAGTTTCGCAACTTCTTCACGCAATTCCTTTCCGTCTTCTTTTATCGCAGCAATTTGAGCATCGACTTTCTGATGATGTATTGTCTTTTCGTCATCAGCAATCTTCTTCAAAGATTCCAGCTTCGGTCTTGCCTCATTGTCCAGTCGCGCCTGAATCGCTTTTTTCTCCTTGCCCTTAAAAATGCCGCACTTTGCCCTTTGGGCTTCAAGTTTGCGAATGACATCACGCTGTTGACTGACCTCAGCCTCGCAGGGGAGCCGCCTATCGCGTTCCTCACGCAGTTGGTCAAGTTCAGCAGCATGTTTTTCTTCAATCGCAGCAATTTGAGCATTCAGTTCGTCCATCTTTTTTGCAAGTTCCTCTTGCTCGTTATCAAGCTGTGCCTTTTCTTCTGCATGTTCTTCCCAGTATTTTGTGATTTTTTCTTTACGTTCTTTCTCTTGCTCCGCTTTCTGCCGTGCTTCTATTTTTTGAGGAATTTCCTTTAGTTTTTCCCTATATTCATTTATCATTTGCCTATGGTTGTTCTTGGCTTCATCCGACAATCCATATTCTTCATGCCACCCCAGCGTTTCACACTTAGCCCAAAACGACGTGTACCCCCAAACGATTTTCCAGCTTCCAGATGAAATAACACACTCATGAATATGGATAATATTGTTGTAAATTTTTTTTAGCAGTTCAGGACTTGTATCATCATTAGACCACTTTTCAGCATAACCAAGCAGAACTGTGAGGCAAGTAGACTCGACCAAGAATGTATCCCATATTTGCTTAGTCGGGCGATATAGATCGGTGTCCTCGATTACCCAGCGCTGATCACTTCTACCAAATGGATCTATTCCCTTTCCCATGTAGTCTCTATAATAATTGTATGCCACGGTCGTGCTCCACGAATTATCGCAAACTGTAATGCAATTTGAAATGAAGAAATTGTCAAAACTCATCATATATTCGTCCATAGAATCATGCAATCCCAGTTCGATAAACGCAAAGTTTATTTTCGTTCTCGAATCAGTAAATACATCTACAATCTTTGTGACACTTGCCAGTGTAGGTCTATTCTCCTCAAATTGTTTTAGCCAAAAGTAAACATCGCTCTCATGACAATTTTTCAGCGATGCCAGAATATCATATTTCTTAATTTCCTTCTCTTCTTCCGAAAGCAAGTTAAAGGCTGTCATAATGCAATTGTGTGCTTCCAAAATTCTATCATTCACCGCGGTTGTCCGGTAATTGACCGCTTCGCCCTTCAATTTCCATGCCTCATAGTTTTTATCATCCATTGCAATCACCTGATTGCAAAAGCTTTCTGCTTGTTCGTAATTTTGAGATTCAAACGAACTTTTCGCAAGGTTCAGAAGGTTCTCAAGCTGTGCAGCATTCTTTACTTCCACTGGTGTGCTGCTAACCTCGCCCATCATTTTCCTTGCTTCTTCAACGGAATATTTACAGCCGCAAGTCTGGCAAACAAACACACCGTCCTGCTTCAGCAAGTCAGTACCGCCGCACATTTCACAAGTAAGCTGTTTCATTCTCTTCCTCCATATTGCTTTTATGCAAATTCCATTATTTTCAGAAATGCTGCCCGCACAGATTTCCAAGAAAATGGAAGTTGCAATCTTTTCAGTGAGAAACTGCCAGTAATGCCACGTTTCTCACCATCTTTCAGTAGCATCATATCCGTTTTTTTGCTATTTGTCAAGCATTTTCCGCAAATAAATCATTTTTCTGCACAAGGAAAAGCGCGGAACAGCATTTCCCGCCATCCGCGCTTCTTCGTCACTTTTCATCCAAGGTTCAGGGCAACCCTTACCCTCTCCCGCACCAACTTGTCATCTCCCTCAAACTCTCCACAATCCCCGGCAGCTTCTTTACCACCTCGTCAATATCCGCCTGCGTGGTGTCCGTGCCGAGGGTCAGCCGCAGTGAGCCTTTCGCTTCGTCGCGGGTCAAGCCAATCGCCGTCAGCACATGGCTGGGGTCAAGGCTGCCCGCCGTACATGCCGACCCACTCGACGCCGCGATGCCCTCCAAATCCAGCCGGAGCAGCACCGCTTCGCCCTCAATCCCCGCAAAAGACACGTTCACGTTGTTCGGCAGGCGCTTGTCCATCGTGCCGTTGATGCGCATGTTGGGAATCGCCGCCGTCAAGCCGCTGATGAGCCGATTGCGCAGGAAAGTCATCCGCGCCGCGTTCTCCGCCAAGCCCTCTTCCGCCAGTTCAATCGCCTTGCCCAAGCCGACGATGCCCGGCAGATTCTCCGTGCCTGCGCGATGCCCGCGTTCCTGCGCGCCGCCGTGAATCAGCGGGTCGATTTTCACGCTCTTGCGGATGTACAGCGCACCGATGCCCTTCGGCCCGTGGAACTTGTGTGCCGAGAGGGAGAGCATGTCCGCGTGGAGCGCCTCGACATCCAGCGGAATCGCGCCGACAGCCTGCACCGCGTCCGTGTGGAAGAGTACGCCGCGTTCGTGACAGAGTGCGCCAATCTCCGCGACAGGTTCGAGCGTGCCGATTTCGTTGTTCGCCGCCATCACGCTGACCAGCACGGTATCCGGGCGCAGGGCGTTCTCCACCTGCTGGGCAGTCACGAAGCCATCCGCGTCCACCTGGAGATACGTCACCTGCCAACCCTGCGCTTCCAGCCACTGGCAGGTATGCAGGATGGCGTGATGCTCAATCTGCGTGGTGATGATGTGCTTGCCCTTCTCCTGATGCGCAAACGCCGCGCCCTTGAGCGCCCAGTTGTCGCTCTCCGACCCGCCCGCGGTGAAATAGATTTCCTGCGCGCTGCACCCCAATGCCGCCGCGACCTGCCGCCGCGCGCGCTCGACCGCTTTTTTCGCGTCGCGCCCCGTAGAATGAATGGAGGACGGGTTGCCGTACACCTGCATATAATAAGGAAGCATTGCCTCCATCACAGGCTGCGAAACGGCGGTCGTCGCCGCATTATCCAGATAAATACGATCCATGTGTGTTCCTTCCTTTTCGCTTTCTCCTTCTGGGAATTGTAGCACGCTTTCTATCGCTTTGTCAACCGCTGATTCGCCGCTTGCGCAACCGTTTGTTTTGTCCTCTTTGCATCACTTCAGCGCCATTTCCCACAAAAAAATTTGCGAAAGATTCACGAAAACGTTTGCGTAAACGCAAAAGCTGTGATACAATAAGATTGCAACAATCACTGCGGCTACGTCCGCTGCTCTGGAGGATTAGGTGCATGAAATACGGTCACTTTGACGACAAAGCCCGCGAGTACGTCATCGACACGCCGCGGACGCCTTACCCGTGGATTAACTACCTCGGCTGTGAACAGTTCTTCGGCATCATCAGCAATACCGCCGGCGGCTATTGCTTCTACCGCGATGCCCGACTGCGCCGCGTCACCCGCTACCGCTACAATAATATGCCTGTGGACAACGGCGGCCGCTACTTCTACATCAAGGACGGCGACACGGTCTGGAACCCCGGCTGGAAGCCCGTCAAAACGGAGCTGGACAGCTATTCCTGCCGCCACGGCATGGGCTACACCATCATTACCGGTCAGAAGAACGGTCTGACCGCCAGCCAGCTCTCTTTTGTGCCGATGGGCGTGAACGCCGAGGTGCATCAGGTGACGCTGCGCAATGATTCCGACGCGCCCAAGGATGTCATTCTGACGTCGTTTGTCGAGTTCTGCCTTTGGAACGCGCAGGACGACATGACGAACTTCCAGCGCAACTTCTCCACCGGCGAGGTTGAGGTGGAAGGCAGCGTCATCTACCACAAGACTGAATACCGCGAACGCCGCAATCACTATGCGTTCTACGCCGTGAACACCCCCGTGGACGGCTTCGATACCGACATGGAGACGTTCCTTGGGCTGTACAATGGCTTTGAAAACCCGCAGGCGGTTTTCACCGGCAAGATGGGCAACTCCATCGCGTCCGGCTGGCAGCCGATGGCGGCGCATCAGGTGAAGTTGTCCCTCGCCCCCGGCGAAGAACGCCGCTTCAACTTCGTGCTGGGCTACGTCGAAGTGCCGCAGGCAGAGAAGTTCGTCGCGCCCGGCGTCATCAACAAAGCCCCTGCGAAGGCGCTGCTGGAAAAGCTGACGACCGACGAGCAGATTGCCGAAGCGTTTAACGCGCTGAAGAAGCATTGGGACAACCTGCTGTCCGCCTATGTGCTGACCACGCCTGACGAGAAGCTGGGCCGCATGGTCAATATCTGGAATCCCTATCAGTGCATGGTCACGTTCAACATGAGCCGTTCGACCTCTATGTTCGAGAGCGGCATCGGGCGCGGCATGGGCTTCCGCGATTCTTCGCAGGACTTGCTCGGCTTCGTGCATCAAATCCCCGAACGCGCCCGCGAACGCATCCTCGACATTGCCGCGACGCAGTTCCGCGACGGCGGCTGCTATCACCAGTATCAGCCCCTGACCAAGAAGGGCAACAACGACATCGGCGGCGGCTTCAATGACGACCCGCTGTGGCTGATTGCCGGTACGGCGGCGTACATCAAGGAGACGGGCGACTTTGGCATTCTCGATGCCGCAACGCCCTACGACTGCAATCCCGACGACTGCGGAACGCTGCTGGAGCACCTCGAAGCGAGCTTCTATCACGTCGTCAACAACAAGGGACCGCACGGTCTGCCGCTGATTGGCCGCGCTGACTGGAACGACTGCCTGAACCTGAACTGCTTCTCCGACGAACCGAGCGAATCCTTCCAGACCTTCTCCAACCCGAACGCGCCGGATGACCGCGTGGCGGAATCCGTGCTGATTGCGGGCATGTTCGTCGCCATTGGGCCGGAACTGATCGCGATTCTGCGCCGCCGCGGGCTTGACGACAAGGCGGACGCCTGCCAGAAGGAAATCGACGCAATGAACGAAGCCATCCTGCGCGACGGCTGGGACGGCGAGTGGTTCGTCCGCGCGTACGACGCTTTCGGCCGCAAAATCGGCTCGAAGGAATGCGAGGACGGCAAGATTTACATCGAGAGCCAAGGCTACTGCGTCATGGGCGGTGTCGGCGTGAAGGACGGCAAGGCGGAAAAGGCGCTTGAATCCGTTCACAAGTATCTGGAAACCAAGCACGGCATCGTGCTGCTCCAGCCCGCCTACAAGGAGTACCACCTCGAACTGGGCGAAGTTTCCTCTTATCCGCCGGGATACAAGGAAAACGCGGGCATCTTCTGCCACAACAACCCGTGGATTATCGCCGCGGAAACCGTTGTCGGCCACGGCGACCGCGCCTTCGACCTGTACAGCCGCATTGCCCCCGCCTACCGCGAGGAAATCAGCGACCTGCACAAGATGGAGCCGTATGTATACAGCCAGATGATCGCCGGCAAGGACGCAAAGAACTTCGGTCAGGCAAAGAACAGCTGGCTGACCGGCACAGCGGCATGGAACTTCTACGTCATCAGCAACTACATTCTGGGCATCAAGCCGGACTGGGAAGGCTTGAAGGTTGACCCGTGCATTCCGCACACTTGGGACGGCTATCAGGTGAGCCGCCGTTTCCGCGGGGCGACGTATGCGATTGCGATTGAGAATCCGTCGCATGTGTGCCGCGGCGTGAAGCAGGTGACGGTGGATGGACAGGCGATTGAGGGCAATGTCCTGCCGGTATTTGCGGATGGCAAGACGCATCAGGTCACGGTAACATTGGGCTAAGGATAAAAACTTTCGGAAATAAGCTGTTTGGTCAGCGCGCTCAAGCCGGACTGCCCAAACGGGTCAAGGGGCAATGCCCCTTGCAGGGTCAAGGGACAGC
>FR899804.1:0-3713 GCA_000437595.1 Faecalibacterium sp. CAG:74
ATTGCTACTGCCTGACGTCCGACTGCACAATAAGAAGTATTCACACTTCTATTGTATCACGGATACGAGAAAAAGAAAAGTGATGAATGTAAAAAATAGGCTGTTTTCGGCTGGAAAATGCAAAAAAAACAGTTGAAGTACAGGTGTGTACAATTTGAATACAATTTGCGGAAGAGGTTACTTTGAACGTTGCGGAACATGAAGAAAAGGTTACATGGCTGTGTTTAGGGCAGACGAGGGTGTAAATAGCGCGGCTTAGGGGGCGCGTCTGCGGACGTGCGAAGTTCCCCTTTTGACCCCTCTGCGCGATGGAGACGGCTTCTTCTCCATCCCTTTTCCGCGTGTTTAGCCCCTTTGTGCCGCGCCTATTCTTTTTCTGTTTCTTCCCCTATCCAATACCACTGATACACCTGCAAGACCTTTGCGCCTTCCAAGTCCTTCGCATACGGGCAGCGCATCACCCGCTGGCGATTCTGCGCAAACGACAATTCATACGTCCGCACCGTATCCCCCTGAAATCCGCGCGGCGACGGATCAACCGCCACAAACCGCTTCCGCTCCGCATTATACCCCACAATCAGCAGCGCATGGCCCACACCGTTCGTCCGCTTCATATATATATATAGCGGCGAATATCGCTCATCGTTGAGATACTGCGCCATCATTTCATCAAATGTCGCTTCGGTCAATCCACGCCGCGCCAAACCATCCACCAGCGCCGTGATTTCGTCGTACGGCTCATTCAGCGTGCGCCGCTGGGCAAGGACGCTCATATCCACCGGGGTCATATCCACGCCAAGGTAGGACAGCGCCATCGAGTACACCGCACGCGTGCACATGGTGCCGATGTAGTAGGCGTAAGGCGCGCCGTAGCGGTTCTCCTTCGCAGTCAGGTCAAATTCGCCTTTTTCCTCGCCCGAACGCCAGTAATCAGCGCAGAACATGTCGTCGCGCCGCGTCTGGACAATCAGGCGGACTTGCCCGCTCACAACATTCAAGCGTTCGCCGGTATCAGACTGGATGAGCAGCGCGCTTGCCTCTTCAGCGGACTGCGCCTCGCGGATGGAGGCGGGCAGCATTTCCTCCGCCCATGCCGCGCCGATAAGCGCCCAAATCAGCGCCAGTATCAGCAGGCCGCGGATTCCATGTTTCTTCAAGCCGCTCCCCCCTTTCCGGCAGATTAACTTGTTCCATTATATCGCGTTTTTCGATGAATTTCAACATATTTCCGGGAATGTTGCATTTTCGCGCAGCAGGAAGCGGGTGCGCTCCGCTGATGGCAGGCACACCCGCCTCGTCATTTTTTCAAATGGTGATTCGCTTCGGAATCGGATTCGCGCTGACGGCATCCGCATTGCGCGGCAGAAATCAGCGTTTCCCCAGCATCTTCTTGAGGAACTGCCCCGTGTACGACTTTTCGCACGCGGCGACTTCCTCCGGCGTGCCTTCGCAGACGATTTCGCCGCCTTTGTCGCCGCCTTCCGGGCCGAGGTCAATCAGGTAGTCCGCCACCTTGATGACATCCAGATTGTGTTCGATCACCAGCACGCTGTTGCCCGTTTCGGTCAGGCGCTGCAAAACGCCGATGAGCTTGTCCACGTCTGCCATGTGCAGCCCGGTCGTCGGCTCGTCCAAGACATAAAGCGTCTTGCCTGTCGCGCGGCGGCTGAGCTCCGTCGCCAGCTTCACGCGCTGCGCCTCGCCGCCGGAAAGGGTCGTCGATGCCTGCCCCAGCTTCATGTATCCCAAGCCGACGTCGTAGAGCGTTTCGAGCTTGCGGCGGATGCTCTCGTGATTCTCGAAGAAGGTGATGGCTTCCTCGATGTTCATGTCCAGCACGTCGGAGATATTCTTGCCCTTGTAGGTCACTTCCAGCGTCTCGCGGTTGTAGCGTTTGCCCTTGCACACGTCGCACGGCACGAAAATATCCGGCAGGAAGTGCATTTCGATTTTCAGCATCCCGTCGCCGCAGCAGTTTTCGCACCGCCCGCCCTTGACGTTGAAGGAGAAGCGGTTCTCCTTGTAGCCGCGCGCCTTCGCTTCGGGGGAGGCGGCAAAGAGCTTGCGAATCTGGTCGAACAGCCCGGTGTACGTCGCCGGATTCGACCGGGGCGTGCGCCCGATGGGGCTTTGGTCAATGCAGATGATTTTGTCCAGCTGCTCCACGCCCTCCATGCTGCCAAACGCGCCGGGGCGGGTTTTCGCGCGGTTCAGCACCTTCGCCAAGTGCTTGTAGAGGATTTCGTTCACCAAGCTGGATTTGCCCGACCCCGACACGCCCGTCACGCAGCAAAGGCAGCCAAGCGGCACTTTCACGTCGATGTTCTTGAGATTATGCTCCTTCGCGCCGCGGATGGTCAGGAAGCCCTTCGGCTGACGGCGCACGTCGGGAATCTCGATGCGCTTTTTGCCCGACAGGTACTGCCCGGTGATGCTGTTCGGATTGCGCTTGATATCCTCCACCGTGCCTTCCGCGACAATGTTGCCGCCGTGGATGCCCGCGCCCGGCCCGACGTCCACAATCCAGTCCGCCGCGTACATCGTGTCCTCGTCATGCTCGACGACAATCAGCGTGTTGCCCAAGTCGCGCATTTTTTTCAAGGTGTTGATGAGCTTCATGTTGTCGCGCTGATGCAGCCCGATGGACGGCTCATCCAGAATGTACAATACGCCCATAAGCGCCGAGCCAATCTGCGTCGCCAACCGGATTCGCTGCGCCTCGCCGCCGGACAGCGACCCTGCCGCGCGCGCCAATGTCAGGTACCCCAGCCCGACGTCCTCCAGAAAGCCCATGCGCGCGTTGATTTCCTTCAAAATCTGCGCGGCAATCATGCTTTCCTTCTCCGTCAGCGCCAGCGACTGAAAGAACGCCCGCGCGTCCGTGATGGACAGGCTGGACACCTCATACAAATTCTTGCCGCCGACCGTGACCGCCAGCGCTTCCGGCTTCAATCGCTTGCCGTGGCAGACCGGGCAGGGTTCTTCCGCCATGTATTCTTCATAGGCGGCTTTCATGGCCTCACTGCCTGTTTCCTCATAGCGGCGCTCCAAGGACGGAATCACGCCCTCGAACGTCGTAGAATACGTTCCCCTGCCGCTGGGCGTGTCATAGGTCATGGTCAGCTTCTCGCTGCCCGTGCCGTAGAGCAGGGCATGGATGCCCGCTTCGGGAATCTCCTGAATCGGCGTATCCATCGTGAAGCCGTACTTGTCACATAAGGCTTGGAAATACTGCGCCGTCACGCCGTCGCCATCCGCCGAACCAAAGCCCATGGCGTTCAGCCCGCCCTGCCGCAGAGACAGCGACTTATCCGGGAACAGAATATCTGTACTTACCACCATGCGGTAGCCCAGCCCGCTGCACGCCGGACACGCGCCATAGGGGCTGTTGAAGGAGAACATGCGCGGGCTGAGTTCCTCGATGGAGATGCCGCAGTCCGGGCAGGCGTAATTCATGGAGAAGAGCAGTTCGCCCTTGTCCATCATGTCCATGATGACCAAGCCGCCGGAGCGCTTCGTCGCCGTCTCGATGGAATCCGCCAAACGGCTCTGGAACTCCTTGCCGGGGCGGACAATCAGGCGGTCAACGACGATTTCAATCGAGTGCTTCTTCTTTTTGTCCAGCGCCGGCACTTCCTCCAGCCGGTACAGCTCACCATCCACCCGAACGCGCGCGAAACCGCTCCTGCGCGCCTCCCCGAACACCTTGACCC
>FR899804.1:3724-8039 GCA_000437595.1 Faecalibacterium sp. CAG:74
CGCTCTTGCGCGCCTCCTCGAACACCTTGACATGCTCGCCCTTTTTGCCGCGGATGACGGGCGACAGCACCATCAGCTTCGTGCCTTCGGGGTAGGCGACAATCGCGTCCACCATCTGGTCAACGGTCTGCTGGCGGATTTCCTTGCCGCACTTCGGGCAGTGCGGATGCCCCACGCGCGCATAGAGCAGGCGCAGATAATCGTGGATTTCCGTCACCGTGCCGACGGTCGAGCGCGGATTGCGGCTGGTGGTCTTCTGGTCGATGGAGATGGCGGGGGAGAGGCCGTCAATCTGGTCCACATCGGGCTTCTCCATCTGCCCCAGAAACTGCCGCGCATAGCTGGACAGGCTTTCCACATAGCGCCGCTGTCCCTCGGCATAAATGGTATCGAACGCCAGCGAGCTTTTGCCCGACCCGGACAGCCCCGTAAACACAACGAGCTTGTCGCGCGGGACGGTCAGGCTGACATTGCGCAGGTTGTGCTCCCTTGCGCCGCGAATGATGATTTGGTCGTTCATCGTTGCAATCCTCCTTGGCTTAGGAACACAGTATAGCACATTTTGTCCGGCACATGCAAGGCGAACACGAACAAATATTTTCGTATTGTGGATATGCTGGGGGATTTTTATGGAATCGCATTGACAAATGAAGGCTTGTTGTGTATGATAATGGCATAAAGGAGGTTGTTCTAATGGAAAAGAAGTGGTTTGTGGCATTGCTGATGGTTGTTGTGATGGTGTGTGCCTGCTGGACGGGGGCGGGAGCGGATGAGGAACATAAGATATACACATCCAGGGACTATTGGTATTCGCTGCTGGATGATGGCACGGTGGAGATTGCGAGATATTATGGTAATGCAGAAAAACTCACCATTCCAGATACGCTTGGTGGAAAAAAGGTTACTTCTATTGGTAGCGGCGCGTTTCTCTGGTGCGATTCTCTGACCTCCGTTATCATTCCTGATTCCGTTACCACCATTGGTAACTGGGCGTTCCAAAAGTGTCATTCCCTGAACAACATCATCATTCCCGATTCCGTTACCACCATTGGTAACTGGGCGTTCTCCGAGTGCGATTCCCTGACGAACGTCACCATTCCTGATTCTGTTACCACCATTGGTAACTGGGCGTTTTCCGAATGCAATTCCCTGACGAACGTCACTATTTCCGATTCCGTTAGCACCATTGGGTACAGCACTTTTTCCAATTGCAGTGCTTTGACCAGTATCACTATTCCGGATTCCGTCATCACCATTGGTGACAGCGCATTCTATGAGTGTGATTCCTTAACCAGCATCACCATTCCTGATTCCGTTGCCACAATTGGTTACCATTCGTTCGACAACTGCCCCAACCTCACCCTCACCGTCTACCGCAACTCCTACGCCTTGGAGTACGCCAAAACCAACAACATTCCCTACACCTACCCCGACGCCAACGACTGGCTGAACAACTAACCCGCGACAAAATTTCTTTCCGCCTTGCTCCGCGCACCCGCCGGGGCAAGGCGCTTTTTCTTTCCCCTTGCAGTCCTCCCGCGAAAGTGGTATGATAGAAGGCAGAACGCAAGGAGGCGGCGAAGATGGAGCGCATCCGCAAAATTCCTGACGACAGCGACCGCGTATCCCCCGATGAGGACGACGAGGACATGTCGCCCTATGAACCGACGTACCGCGACGGCAGCGCGAAAAACGAATGCTGGCGCGACGACGACGGCTGATTATCCCCCGAAAGGAGAAGACCCCCATGCTGACCATTGATTTTCTGACGGACTATGTGTGTCCGTTCTGCCTTGTCACGAAAGAAAACCTCCGCGCGGCGCTGAAAACGCTGCATCAAGAGGCGGAAATCATCGAGCATCCGTATGCGCTGACCCCCGAAGGCAGCGAACCGACCGACATCTGCGACGAGGAGCATCGGGCGTATTTCGCGCGGCTGAAAGAACCCGCGGAGACGGTCGGGCTGAACATGCAGCTTCCGCCGGAAATCCGCCCGCGCCCGATGACGTATCTCGCGTTTGAAGGGGCGGTGCTGGCGGAAAAATCGGGCAAGCACGAAGCGTGGAGCGACCGAGTTTACCGCGCGTATTGGGTCGAGGGGCGCGACATCGGGCAAATTGACGTGCTGTGCGTGCTGGCGGCGGACATCGGACTGAATGCGGACGAAATGCGTCAGGCGCTGGAAAACCGCGCCTACGCGGACGACGTGAAAGCCGCCATCCAGCACACGCTGGACACCTATCATCCGCGCGGCGTGCCGATTCTCTTCGTCAACGGGCAGCGCATCCGCTTGCGGGCGTACACGCTGCCGGAAATGACGGACGTGCTGCGCGGCGTGATTCCGGTGGAAGAAAATCAGGAGGAAACGGGCTGCTCCGCGGACGGATGCCGCCTGAATTGGTAAGCAATGCAAGCATTAACACATCGGGTGCAGTATTATGAAACCGACCGCATGGGCGTGACGCACCACTCGAATTATATCCGCTTCATGGAGGAAGCGCGCGTGGCGTATCTGGAGCAGCTCGGCTTCCCGTATGCGGAACTGGAGCGCCGCGGGGTGATTTCGCCCGTGACGGCGGTGAACTGCAAGTATCTGGCGACAACGACATTCGACGACCGCATCACGGTGGATGTGCGCGTGGAGGCGTTCAACGGCGTCGTGCTGACGATTGGCTACGACATGACGAAGCAGGACGGAACGCGTGTGTTCACCGGCACATCCGAACACTGCTTCCTGAATCCCGAAGGGCATTTCATTCGGCTGCGGCGCGATCAGAGGGAGTTTTACGAGATGCTGATGCGCGAGCTAAACGTCCATCATCCAGCAGAAGGAGAAACATCGCATGAATAACCAGACGACAATTGGCATTCTTGGTTCCGGCACATGGGGCATTGCGCTGGCGCGGCTGCTGCACCGCAACGGGCACGATGTGACCGTATGGTCAAAATTCCCGAAGGAAATCGAAAATCTGTCTGCTACGCGCACGCATCCCGCGCTGCCGGGGCTGGTCATCCCCGAAACGGTGCATTTCACCTGCGATTTGCAGACGGTGGCGAGCGGCAAGGATATTCTGCTTTTCGCCGTGCCGTCTATCGCCATTCGGCAGACGGCGGAAAGCGCGCGCCCGTTCATCCCGGACGGACAGATTATCGTGGATGTTGCCAAGGGCATTGAGCCGGACACACTCATGACCATGACCGAGGTCATCCGCGACGAATTGAGCAAGGACGGTCAGCATGACCATGTGAAGCTCGTTGCGCTGTCCGGCCCGACCCATGCGGAGGAAGTCGCGCTTGACATGCCGACTTCCATCGTATCCGCCTGCACGGACATGCAGGTGGCGGAAACGGTGCAGGATGTGTTCATGAACACCTGTATGCGCACCTACACGAACACGGACGTGCTCGGCGTGGAGCTGTGCGGCGCGATGAAGAACATCGAGGCGCTCGCCGTCGGCATTTCCAGCGGGCTGGGCAACGGCGACAACGCCCGCGCCGCCCTCATCACGCGCGGCATTGCCGAAATCAGCCGTCTGGGGCTGAAAATGGGCTGCGCGGAGTACACGTTCGGCGGACTGGCGGGCATCGGCGACCTCATCGTGACGGCGACATCCATGCACAGCCGCAACAACCGCTGCGGCATCCTCATCGGGCAGGGGGTTCCGCCGCAGGAAGCCGTTCGGCAGGTCGGCACGGTGGAGGGCATCAACGCGCTGCCCGCCGCCATGCAGCTGATGGAGCGCTATCAGGTGGAAATGCCGATTGCCAAGGCGGTGAACGCAGTCGTGAAGGGCGAAATCAGCGCGAAGGACATGGCGCTGGCGCTCATGACGCGCGACAAGACGAGCGAAGTGCGTCAGAGCGAATTGGCGGTTCGCTTCGAGAGCGCCCTCATGCGCCACATTTCCGGCGGCATCATGCGCCGCGTGATGGTCATCGGGGAATTTGCGGATTTGTCGCACGAGGCGATTGCGTTCCTGACCCGCGCGAAGGACGAGGGCGGACACCTGACGGTCGCGCTGACCGGATGTACGCAGGATATGCGGAAAAGTTCGCTGCTGGCGCTGCGGTGCGTTGACCGCGTGTTGGAATTGGAGACGGAGAAGCTGACGCTGCCGGAACTGATGCGCCTGTACCGCATTGAGGTGCTGGTGCTGGCGAAGGGGCAGGACGTGCCGGAGATGCTTCCGCCGACGGTGAAGGTGAAGTACCTCTAAGCCGCGGGTTCCCTCAATAAACACGCGGGCATTGTATGCAGTTGTCACCAACTGAATCGCGCGAAAGGGAGTCCAGAGGGTCGAAGACCCTTTGGTGG
>FR899805.1 GCA_000437595.1 Faecalibacterium sp. CAG:74
GCATGATGACCATGCGCCCATCCACAATCACATTGTGTTCAGCGCCGTTTCGCTGGACTGCACCCGCAAATTCAAGGATGTGCTTCGCTCCGGCAAAGTCGTTGCGGAGCTGAGCGACAGCCTCTGCCGCGAACATCGGCTCGCCATTGTCGAAAATCCGCAGGACAAAACCGTCTCATACGACAAGTGGCAGGGCAGCAGCGTCCGTATCACCAGCCGCGACACGATTCGCATGATGTCACCAATTATAGTCCATCATAATTTTCCCAGCGCCATCTTAAAAAATCACGATTTGTGAAGTCTGGCAAGAAGATTTTTTTAGGAAATGCTGAACCATAATCATTTCGTGCTTTGGGGGATAAATCAATATCGCCATCTGGAGAAATTCGTAAATGCCCAGTATCAAAAAGAGTATGAATGTCAACTCGCATTGCAAATCCATTAGCAATAGTATCTTCACCGTTATACTTGAATGGTTTAATGTGAGCTGCTTCAAGTATTTCTGGCATTTCAGCATTTGTGATTACGCAACATCGACAAGCTGCCAGAACATCTCTTCTGAAATGCGCTTGATTTGGGCGGCTTACAGTTTGCCGAACTCGCTTACGTTCCACTTCGCTAATGACTTGACTCTCACGCATAACCTGAAGCACACGGTTTATATCGTCAGTTTCATTGTGAGTAGAAATAATTTGATAGATTTCATCAACAAGTTCAGGGTTGATACTGTAATGCTCAAAGGCATTGCCCTCATATTTATGTTGAAGCAAATATCCGTAATTTGTTAAAAACAAGAGAAATTCTCTTGCCATTCTATGGTCATTTGCTCCTTCACAACAATTTGGCCAGCGGTCAATGTTGATCTCTTTGTTTCTGTTCCACATGATGAAGTTGACATAGTCATTAACAGTTACGCCACGAGTACCAGAGAGAGGAACAATAATTTTTTGTAGTTCAATTGGCTGAATATAACCTTGTTCAGGAGAACGTCTATTGAGTTCATAAATGACCTGAAGAAGCAGTTTTAGAGGTGTTAGGAACAGCCCGTGGGAAGTCCAATCTCGACAGATAGCAGGGGACATAATGGCAGTGTTGGGCAGCGTGAGAGTTTGGATGGTTACTGCTGCAAACTCAGCTTGTGATATTTGATGTGATGCAACTTCTCGGCCAAAGTCCGTGAGCTCAATCATGCCGTGAGTTTCTTTCGGAATTAGTCGAACGGCTTTCCAATACTGTCCAGAGTTACGAATAAGATTCCGGCTCCCGGAGCGCAAATCAACATTCAATCCAGCATTTACAACATCTTTAGTGAGGTCGTCCATCTCGTGTGCAAATTCAGATGAACTAAAATGCAAATGCGAACGCTCAAGCTTATACATCCGTTGAAGAACGCCAAGCAAAACAACGGGGTCATTTAGACCCTCAGTACAAGTCAAACATGCCCATTGCCATTTAAAATTTGAGAACGGCTTAACCGGAACAAATGTCTTATCTAACATGTACATTACTCCTCATAAAGATTGAACTGTTTAGCAACAGCGTACCCTAAAAGAACAGGGACAGCATTACCGATTTGTCTGTATACTGAGGAACGGTTGCCTTGAAATTCATAGTCCAAAGGAAAACTTTGAATAGTTGCCAACTCTCGACAAGACATCCTGCGTGCAGCTGTAGGATGTGGGAGAATTACAACGCCACCTTTATCATCGCCACGAGCAGTAACGGTAGGAGCAGGCATATCTGGATTCAGTGGCCTGTGACCGATATATCCATTAAAGGATAGCTTATATTTAGAGTAGTTATGGTTTGGCAGATTATTTGGCAAATCGGGGTCAGGAATATCTTTAAGAGCATCAGATACACTAACCCAACGCGGTAAGCCATTGGCACCGTCTTTACTATTAGTTGGTGAAGGATATTTATACTCAAAATGAACATCCTTGCGCACACCAACAATAATCACACGCAGACGAGTTTGTGGCACACCATAGTCAGCTGCGTTTAAAACACGATACTGTACATTGTAGCCTATGCTTTGGAAGTCGTCGAGAATCATCTGAAAGACTTTACCTTTACCGATGCTGAGAATTCCTTTAACATTCTCAGCAAGAAAAAATTTGGGATTCTTATCCCGAATAACACGAAGTAACTGCTTATACAATACATTGCGCTCATCATCGACATGGCGTTTTGTATTTGCAACTGAGAAACCCTGACATGGAAAGCCGCCAATTACAATATCGCAATCCGGAATATCACTTGTTGAAATCTTTGATATATCTTCACAGACGATATGATTGCCTATGTTCTTCTGATACGTCTCGACCGCGTCTCTATACAAATCGTTAGCCCAGAGAATTTGATGACCAGCCTTAATGAAACCGAAATCCAGACCACCAGCACCACTAAAGAGAGAAACAACTCTCATGGAAGTTTTTCCTCCTGTTCAACTCGCACAAGTTCTTTGCCGAGCTGTTCAGCAAAAAGAACCGGTACAGCATTACCAATCTGTCGATAGCATGAATTCATAGTTCCGTGGAATTCAAAATTTTCAGGGAATGTTTGCACACTTGCACTCTCTCTGATGCTCAAGCGGCGTTTTCCATTGTAGTGCGGAATAGCGCAAACTCCGCCTTTACCATTGCCGCGAGCAAGGATTGTCGGTGATGGCTTGTTGGGGTCAGTTTGACGGTGACCAGTAAAGTTCCTGTATTCTACTTTGTACGCTGAGTAAATATGATTTGGAAGATTATTAGGGGTATCAGGGTCTGGCAAATGCCCGATGGCTTCTTGAATAGTCACCCATTTTTGGCGTCCGCCTAAGGCGTTCTTGTCATATGAAGGTTGCGGAAAGTGGAAGAGCATTTTTTCGCCTAAATCCTTGCGTTGACCGATGATGATAACCCTTTGCCTTGTCTGAGGAACACCATAATCAGCCATGTTGACGAGGTGCTTTTCGGTATAATAACCTGCCTCACCGAAGTCAGCAAGGATTTGCTTAATTGCTTCGCCATTACCAAGGCTTAAAATTCCTTTGACGTTTTCTGCAATAAAGAACAATGGCTGCTTGATGCGAATTGTATCATAGAAAAAACGGTAAAGCTGATTTCGCTCGTCCGCTAACGTTCGCATACGATTTGCAAGAGAAAAACCTTGACAAGGAAATCCGCCAACAACTACTTGAGGAGTAGGGAGACTATCAATATTGATATTTTTGATATCTCCGCAGATGATATGGTCGCCGATGTTTTGCCTATAGGTTGCAACTGCATCTTTGTCAATATCGTTTGCCCAGATGACTTTGTTGCCAGCACGAATGAGTCCCAAATCCAATCCACCTGCGCCACTGAATAATGACAGTATCCTCATGATGTACTACCTCTTACCATCAAGAATAATTGGCTTACATGTATAACAAGCCCATAATAATTATAACGCAAAAATGGTGGAAAAGCAATACGAGTGACTGCCTGATTGAAACGCCGGTCATGCTGGCGGCATTCTACGGTTTGCGGCGCAGCGAAGCCGTGGGACTGCGCTGGGATGCCATCGACTTCCAGCAGAACACCATCACGATTCAGCACACGGTGATTGCGTGCAGGCTGAACGGGAAGTACGAGGTCATCGCCCGCGATACCACGAAAACGAAGTCAAGCCGCCGGACGCTGCCGCTTGCAGCGCCAATCCGGAAGTATCTGCTGAATACGATTTTCGCATTCGTCTGCGCCATCTGCTTGTGCCTTTTTGATTTTGTCGTCCGCTCATTCCATTTAGCGTAGCGCTGCTACGCTGCATTCCATTTAGCGTAGCGCTGCTACGCTGCATTCCATTCGCGTTAGCCAAAATGCAAAAATTCACTTCGCATCTTTGCGCATTCTCATCCGAAAATCGTATGATTTGCAGGTTCGGCAGGCGGAGAACCGCAGACTTTGCGGCAACTGCTATTGCAAGGATTATGAAGGCTATATCTGCATCAATGAGATGGGGTATCTGCTGAATCCGAACAGGGTATCAGCGATGTTTGAGCTGACGCTTCAGCAAAACCCTCTGCGGCATATTCGCTTTCATGACCTGCGGCACAGCAGCGCGAGCTTGCTGCTTGCGAACCATGTGCCGCTCAAACAGATTCAGGAGTGGCTGGGGCACAGCGATTTCAGCACGACGGCGAACATCTACGCACACCTTGATGTGGCTTCCAAACAGAACACAGCAGAAGCAATGCTGCATGGACTGGGATTGGAAGAAGAATGAGGCTGCTTCCAAACGAACATGCACCGAGGCGTGAGCAGACGAAAATAGGATGAGATTCGAGCCCAATAAAAAATTCGGCTAAACAACACACTTGTCATTTAGCCGAATGTGGCGGAGACGGTGGGATTCGAACCCACGGACCCTTGCGGATCAACTGATTTCGAGTCAGTCCCGTTATGACCGCTTCGATACGTCTCCATAAATATCTTCACTGCGAATCTCCGGAGATTGGAGAGAACAGCAGGAGAGAACAAAGTATTTAGTTCGAGCCCCAAGAGCCCTGCAAGCCTTGAAAATCAAGGGATTGCCATTGGAAGCCTTCCAGCATGGATTCACGATTTCGAGTCAGTCCCGTTATGACCGCTTCGATACATCTCCACACGCTGTCCATAGAACAGCTTATTTAGTATAGCACAATTTCTCGCATTTGGCAAGCGCTTTTTTCGGAATCTGCAAAAATCCGCGCAAAAAGCAGAAATCCGGCGCGGATACCGCACAATTTGAGCATAACGCGCCGGAATCAGCTTTATTTTTCGTACTTGAAGAATCCTTCGCCGCTGCTCTGTCCGAGTTTGCCCGCGTCAATGTACTCCTTCAGCATCTTGTCCATGCCCTTGAAGTTATACGGCGCGAGGAATGACGGAATCTTCAGGTACATTTTGACGATGTTGTGTGCCGTCGTCAGCCCGACGGTGTCCAGAATGTGGAATGGCCCCTTCGGCGCGCCTGTGCCCAGCGTCCATGCCTTGTCGATGCTCTCCGGGTCGGAAATGCCGTTGACGTACAAGTCCATCGCCGAGAACAGCAGCGGCACAAGCATCGAGTTGAGCAGATAGCCGGATTTTTCCTTGCGGACGGGCAGCGCAATCATGCGGATGTCGTTAGCAAACTGCATTACCGTGTCGAAAACCTTCGGGTCGGTCTTGCTTTGCGCCATAATTTCCGCAATGTTGTTCTTCCAAATGGAGTTCGCGAAGTGCAGCGACAGGTACTCGTCGGGACGCCCGGTGTACTTGGCAAATTTCGACGGCAGCAGGGTGGAGGAGTTCGTCACCAGCACCGTCTTTGCGGGCATCAGCGGCGCGAGCTTCTGGTAGAAGCTGATTTTGTCCTCCACGTTCTCCGCCATCGACTCGATGACGAGGTCAGCGTCTGCAACCGCCTTCGCCATATCGAGTTCGAGGTGAGTGTTCTTGTACGCCGCTTCCACCTTCTCAAGGCATTTTTTCGGGTCGAAGCCGTCGAAATCCGCGATACCGTTCGCCCAATTTGCGGGCGTTTGACCGTCAGGCGTTGCCATCAGGTTGATGGTGTCGATGTACACCTGATGCAGGTGGTCAAGTTTGGGCTGTGTGCGCCCGATGCTGCCCTCACTGCGCAGCCAAATGGTCACGTCGAATCCGCAGTATGCGCTCTGGAAAGCAATTTGGCTGCCCAGCACACCGCCGCCCGCTACCACCACTTTACGAATCATCAAAAAATCTCCCTTCTCGTGAACCGTGCGCACTTGGCGCAAATGGTTTCTTTCTGACAGAATTTTATCATATTCGGATACGATTGACAAGTGGTTTGATAAAATTTTGCCGATGGGAGGGGAATTTTGCCGTGCGCACCCCAAGTGGTGGATATGCCCAAAGTAGGTTAGTTCAGCAGCACAAAAAGTTAGCGAGGACGATCCCGAAGCAGCGCCCGCAGGCGCGTTCCACTTTCAACAATGAAAACCAAGAAACATGGGAGTGCACACCGAAGGGGTCAAGGGGGCGACCGCAGACATTCGTCTGTTTTCATTGCCCCCTCGTCTCCTCCGCAGAGGCGAAATTCCTGCGTATCGCAATGTGCTAACATAATAGGAAAGAACTGCTACTCGGTCGCGCCAATAGGCGCGACAATGTTGAGGTGATGGAAAGAGCAAGTTGGGGGGCGCATCTGCGGATGCGCAAAGTTACTGGCAGGGACGCTTCGCTGCCTGCACCTTGTTGACTTCTCTTTTTGAGTGGGTTTGACGAGCAGCAGTTGGGGCGTTGCCCCAAATTCCAAAAGGGAGCTCCGCCCCTTGACCCCGCAAGGGGCAGATGAAAAGGGACGAAGTCCCCCCCTTGACCCCCTTTCGCGCGATTGAGTTGAGCGCTTCGTCATGCTTTTTTCGCGTGTTACTTTTTTTCTTGTGCCTCAGCCCATTTTCTGACCGCTTTCGCCGCTGCCTGATTCATCCCCGGCACCTTCAGCAATTCCTCCTCCGTCGCCTCACGAATTGCCTTCATCGACCCCAGTTTCGTCAGCAGCGCCTTCCGTCGCTTCGGCCCAATCCCCGGAATATCCTCCAATTGACTGTGAATGCTCGCTTTCCCGCGCAATCCGCGGTGGTGCGTAATGCAAAACCTATGCGCTTCGTCGCGGACGCGCTGAATCAGGTGCAGCTCCGGCGTGTGGTGGTCAAGGCAAATCGGGTCTTCGCGGTCGGGAAGGAAAATCTCCTCCTGCTTCTTCGCCAGCCCGAACATCGCGACGTCCGCGCCCATGTCCAGCAGCGCCTGCCGCGCGAAACGCAGCTGCTGCGGACCGCCGTCAATCAGCACAAGGTCGGGCAGGTCAGAAAACTTGCCGCCGATGGGGGATAGTCCCTGTTCTTCGCGTTCCGCCTTCTCCTGCAAGCCGTGCGCGAACCGCCGCCCCAGCACCTCGTTCAGGGAGGCAAAGTCGTTCGCACCCTCGACCGTCTTGATGCGGAAGCGGCGGTATTCCTTTTTCGCGGGTTCGCCGTCGATGAACACCACCATGCTCGCGACGCTCAAAACACCCTGCGTGTTGGAAATGTCGTAGCCCTCAATGCGCCGTGGGGCCTTGGGCAGTCCCAGCGCTCTGCCAAGCGCCGCTGCCGCGCCGACTGTGCGTTCTTCGCGGATGCTCGCGCGGGCGTTCCGCTTCTCCAGCGCGTCATGGGCGTTTTTTGCCGCCAGCAGCACCAAATCGTGCTTCTCGCCGCGCCGGGGCGTGACCAGCGTCACCGCCGCACCCTTCTGCTGCCGCAGCCATTGCTCTAATTGGGCTTGCGCGCCGTCGGGCAGCTCCTGCACGAGGATGTTGCGCGGAATCAGGTTGCCCTCCTGATAATACTGCGTCAGGAACTCTGCCAGCACGTCGCCGGCGGGTTCGCTGCCCTCGCGGGGGAGGGCAAAGTGGTCGCCGCCGACCATGCGGCCGCCGCGGACGTAGACCAGCTGAATCATGGCGTCCAGCCCGTCCTGCGCAATGGCGAGGATGTCCTGCTCGCTCCGGTCAGTCTGGATGGCGATTTGCCGTTCCATCAGCCCCTGCACGTCGCGGATTTTGTCGCGGATGACGGCGGCGCGCTCGTACTGCATCTTTGCCGCATAGTCCATCATTTCGCGGTTCAGCACGTCCAGCACCTGCTTGTAGTCGCCGCCAAGGAACGCCAGCACGCCATCCATCATGTCCCAATACTGCTCTTCGGTGCATTTTCCGGCGCACGGGGCGAGGCATTTGCCGATTTCGTAGTTGACGCACGGGCGGCAGGGTGTTTTCAGCGGCAGTTCCTTCCGGCACGTCCGCAAGGGGAACACGCCGCGAACCGCGTCGATGACCTGCCGAACCGCCGTCGCGCCGATGTATGGGCCGAAGTACTTCGCGCCGTCCTTCTCCATCCGCCGGGCGAGGGTCAGGCGCGGGAACGGCTCTTTCAGGTTGACGCGCAGGTACGGATAATGCTTATCGTCCTTGAGAAGGATGTTGTAGTACGGTTTGTGCAGCTTGATGAGGTTGCATTCGAGGCACAGCGCTTCGAGGTTGCTGTCGCACAGGAGAATATCGAAGTCGTCGATGTGGGAAATCATGGCGGCGACTTTCGGCGTGTGCTCCGTGTCGCGGAAGTAGGAGCGGACGCGGTTTTTGAGGTTGACTGCCTTGCCGACGTAGATAATCGTGCCGTCTTTGTCCTTCATCAGGTAGCAGCCGGGGCTTTCGGGCAGCATCCTGATTTTCAGCTCCAGCTTTTCGCCCCAGTCGATTTTTGCCATAAAAAATTCCCCCTTAGATAACAAAAGCCGGAAGCCGGACAACCCGTCCGAACCTCCGGCAAGAAAATGCAAGAATCAACAAGTTAGTCGTTCGCCAGACCCCAGTCATCCAGCGTAGACGGAATCTGATGCCACAGCACGGCTTCCACCTTGCCCAGAATCATGTTCCGCGGCACAGCGCCGACGTGCGACGAGCGGCTGTCGTTGGAATTGTTGCGGTTGTCGCCCATCAGGAAATAGTGCCCTTCCGGCACGATGTACGGGCCGTAGTCGCTGTACATCCGCGCGGACAGGAATTTCTCGGTGTACTTCACGCCGTTGACGTACAGGTATCCGCCGGAAATCTGAACCGTGTCGCCCGGCAGACCCACCACGCGCTTGACAAAATTCGTGCTGCCGCGGTCAGGATAGCGGCACACCACGACATCGAAGCGCTCCGGCTCGCCGCCCAGCACAATCGGCTGATTGAAGAAGTACGACGTGCCGTAATGCAACTTGCTCATCATCATGATTTCGCCGTTGTGCAGCGTCGGATACATGCTGTTGCCGTCCACCACCACGGGCGAACCCACGAACGCTTTCAGCAGGAGGACGAGCAGCAGTGCGCCGACAAGTGTCGCAATCCACTCCATGGCGTTCTGCTTTGCGGGCTTTTTCACCTTCGGGGTGACGACGTAGCCCTTTTTCATCATGCGCTGCTGCCATTTGGTGTAATACAGGGCGGATTCTTCCTTCTTTTCGGGAGATTCCGGCGCGTTTTCGGGGGAGGAGGGGGCGGATTCCGCCTGTTTGACCTGTTCGGGTTCAAGGTTGGACATGGGGAAAACCTCGCTTTCATGATGCAGAGGAATTGTTTCGCACAATAAACGAATGGGCGGAGCGATTCGCTGCACGTTTCACGTCAGGAAATTTCTGACTTATTCGGCAACCAACTGGTCACCGCGCTTCATCAGAACTTCCTCAAAAAAATTCGCCAGAATAGGGGAAAATCCTGCCGAAACATCAAAAAGTTGCAGAAAGTTTACAAACCGTCAAGCGTCACCGTTGAGCCAGAACGCGGGCTTCACCAGCACGGTTTCGTGCTCTTGGTCAATGTCCATCACCATCAGCGACTTTTCGCCCATCACGCGCTTCTTCACCGGCTTTGCGGTGGACATCACGAATGTCATGCCGACGACATCGACACTGAACTCGCGCATCAGGTCGACCATGCCCTTCGCCGTGCCGCCGCCTTTCAAGAAGTCGTCCACAATCAGGCACTTCTGCCCCTCCTGCACCGCGCGGCGCGAAAGGCTCATCGTCTCGATATGGCCGGACGACCCGGAAACGTAGTTGATGTTGACCGCGCTGCCTTCGTAGACCTTGGAGGAACGGCGCGCAATCACCAGCGGCACGCCCAGCGCGTTCGCGGTGGCGAAGGCGACGGGGATGCCCTTCGTCTCCATCGTCAGCACAAAATCCGGCGCGGCGGCATAGTATTCCGTCGCCATGATTTCGCCCATGCGGGTGACGATTTCGGGCGTGGAGAGAATGTCGCTGTAATAGAGGAAGCCGCCGGGCAGAACGCGCCCTTCTTCGCTCAGCTGCTGGCAGAGGTCGCCGATGAACTTGCGCGCTTCGGGACGGCGAACCTTCGTGCGATAGCGAACGCCGCCCGCCGCGCCTGTGACCGTTTCCAGCTCGCCCAACCCGAAGTGCGCCACAACGTCGCGCAGGATATCAATATCCTCGCTCATGGTCGATTTGGCAGACCCGAAGAGGTCGCAAAAATAGGAAAGCGTGAAGATGCGGTTCGGCTTGGCGGCAAGAATCTTCATCATAGCGCTCATGCGCTCGTTGCGGCGGATTTTGTCCACGGGGGTATCGCTCCTTTATCGGTGGTCGAATGCGAATCCCGATGCAACTGAATCATCCGGGAATCGTATGGAAATGGTACGTTTTTTTCGGGCACACCGGAGCAAATCAGGCAAAATAAAAAATCCGGCGATGCCTGAATCGTATTATAGCACAAATCTACGAATGATGGAAGAGGGCAAAATAAAAAAAGTTCGGTTTTTGTGCAAATGCGCGCAATCATCCGCCGAAGGAGTATCACCATGGACAAAACAGGCAAAATTGCATGAGAAAAGGACAAAAATCAGCCGCTTTCCGTTGCAAAATGGCGAAAATCACCCGAAAGGCAGGAAAAAAATCCGCTCCCTCTTGCATTTTTGGCAGGGAAATAGTATACTTATATTCGGACAAAAAAGAAGGAGGTGGTTCACCTATGAAGTCCGTGAACATCAAGCTGAACCTGATGACCGATGGTGCCAAGTTCGTCCAGATCGTTGGCGCGTATCCGTATGACATGGATCTGCGCAGCGGCCGTCACGTTGTGGATGCTAAGTCCATTCTGGGCATCTTCTCCCTCGACTGGAGCAAGCCTGTGACGATGGAGATTTACTCCGACGATTGCGACGACCTGCTGGCCGAGATCAAGCCCTTCCTCGCGTAAGCGTCAGGGGGCATTCAGGACAATCAGCTGCGGAAAGGTCTGCAATGGGGCAAGTGCCGCCGGCGCGGACTTTCTGCCGACAAGCGCATCCCCTCAGCCTCTGGCGGAGGGGGTGTTTTCGTAAATTCGCAGAATAAAAAGCGGGATGTACCCCAAGCGTGACGGCGCCCGAAGGGGTGGAGGGGGAGCACGGAAGGCCCCTCCTCGCGTCCGCAGACGCGAAACCCTCTGCGTCAAAAGCGCAATATTATTATGGTAGAAAAAAATCCGCAAGGGAAGGAGGACGAACCCGCGTGCAGCGCAAAATTATCCCCGATGCCGAGAACCGGCTGCTCATCCTCTATGCCCTCAAAACCGTCGGCGCAATGACCGACCAGCAGCTGCTGATTGTCATGACCGACACCGACTTGATGAACTATATCACCCTCCAGCTGACGATTGCGGATTTGGAAAGCGAGGGCAAACTGCGCCGTCAGGGCGACACATCCGGCGGGACGCTCGAACTGACCGACGCGGGACGCTACCTGCTCAACAGCTTCGAGATGCACATTCCGGTCAGCCGTCGCGGGCTGATTGACAGCGGCGCGGCGCAGTGGCGCGAGCGGTTCGCGGCGGAACAGATGGCGGCGGTGGAGATTTTCGATCTCCCGAACGGCGAAAAGGGGCTGCACCTGCGCATCGTCGACCGCCGAAACGTCCTGCTGGACATCACTTTTGCACTGCCGACGGGCAAACGTATCAACTGCCTCCAGCAGCGCTGGCAGCAGTGCATGAATCAGGTCTACCTGCTCCTGCTGTCCACCTTGGGCAGCGGCCACACGCCGGAAAAGAAGCTGCCGGACGGGTGCAGCGTGCTGCAGGTGAGCGACTCGGAGTGGCTGACGACCGCCTGCGACAACCCGACGCAGCCGACCATTACGCTGATGGCGAGCCTGCCGACCGAGGAAACGGCGCATGAATGCGCAGCCGCTTTTCCGACCATGAGCGCTGTCGTTCGCGACGCGATTCTGGCGCTCCTGGACGGCGCACAGCTGCCGTAATGCCGCGCGCCGCACACTTTTCCCGAAAAAAAGTAAATTCCCTCTTGACAAAGCGGTGGAAACGTGGTATGCTAACGAAGCTGGTTCCATTATGGAGAGATGGCCGAGCGGTTGATGGCGCTGGTCTTGAAAACCAGTGATACCGAAAGGTACCGGGGGTTCGAATCCCTCTCTCTCCGCCAGTTTTCTTAACTGCATACGAGCTTGACATGGAGAAGTACCCAAGTGGCCGAAGGGGCTCCCCTGCTAAGGGAGTAGTGTGAGTAATCGCAGCCCGGGTTCAAATCCCGGCTTCTCCGCCAAAAACCCCGGAGACGTTGCGTTTCCGGGTTTTTTCGTATATGAATTTTTATGTAGTGAAAAAGCCGTGAACGCGCTGACAAAATCCCGCTGGATTCAAACGAATCCTTCACCCAAGATACCCATGAAGAACCGGCACCCCTCATCGGTTAATCCACAGGCACGCCAAGGTCACCACCACAGCAGCTGCGCAAAGAATCCCCAAAACGATAAACCCCATGCGTTCATCTCCTTCCACCGCGGCGAAGTCCTGTCGGAATAGGATGTGCAGACAGGAAGGAAAATATGCCGTATGGGTGGATCTTTTCCATGGGGACAGGAAAAGATGTTGTAGACAGCAGCGCTTTCGGAAAAAATGCACAAAAATCCCCGGAAGCCTTACACTTCCGGGGATTTTCTCCTGTACGCCCGGCAGGAGTCGAACCTGTAACCTTCAGAGTCGGAGTTGGTTAAGAGAACGAATGTGCGATACATATGTCTGGAGATAAAATGTTTACAACAGGATCCTTTTGTGTTGACTGGTGTACCAACAATACTTTACCGTGAATAAAGCTTCGAAATACTTCTTTACCAAACGAGTTGATTAACCAGATGTTACATTGAGGCACCACCGCACAATTCGGCGGCGCGTCTGGCGATGCCTTTT
>FR899806.1 GCA_000437595.1 Faecalibacterium sp. CAG:74
AAAAGGCATCGCCAGACGCGCCGCCGAATTGTGCGGTGGTGCCTTAACTCTTTCCACTTGATACGTTTTGCCTGCACATCGGGGACGCTCCCGTTCTGTCGCCGAAAGCCCGACTTTTTTCACGCGAAAACCCAATGCTCGAACCACTCGGCTCATTGTTGAAATGCTGACTTTCAGCCCTAACTGCGTGCGGAGTTCTCCCAAGCTGATCGTGGAATTTTTTGTAATGCGCTCAGCTATCCGTGCCTTGTCTGCGCTGCTCAGCAGAGCTTTCCGACCTCGCCGCCACGTTTGCAGGTCAACGCTGCCTGTTTTCCGCTTCCGCTCTTCCAAATGGTAAACGGTGTACTTGTTGACGTGGAAAATCTTCGCGATTGCTTCCGCGTTGTGCGTCGCTTCGTAACCCTCTACCAACAGTTTCCGTGCTTCATTGTGCAGCATTTCTATCATCTCCTATGCCTATTATACACCTGCTGTAAAGGGTGACCGCTTTTGTGAGAAGTGCTATAGTTGTGCTCTTGCCGGGCGCACATAAAAAGAGCGGCACGATTTCGACGTGTCGCTCTAAAAAAGCTGCTCAGCGTTTTTGCTGAACAGCCCCGTGCCTTCCTTGGCACATTTATAATCATACCATATCCTTTCGCCAAAATCAACACAATTTTGTCCAACTTTGTCCA
>FR899807.1:0-7734 GCA_000437595.1 Faecalibacterium sp. CAG:74
CTTGAGCAACACGACGTTCGACTGGACGGTGGGAGATGCCTCCGCAAGCGAAATCGAACTTGGCACGACCATCACCGTGCCGGTGACGGTGAAGAACACGGGCAGCGTCGCAGGCAAGGAAGTGGTGCAGCTGTACGCCTCCGCGCCCTACACGCTGGGCGGCATTGAAAAGGCGCACAAGGTGCTTGTCGGCTTTGCAAAGACGAAGCTCCTTCAGCCCGGCGAGAGCGAGACGGTGACGGTCAGCTTTGACCCGTATTCCGCGGCGAGCTACGATTACCGCGACGCAAACAGCAACGGTTTCAGCGGCTATGAACTGGAAGCGGGCGAGTACACGCTGTATGTCTCCCGCAACGCGCATGAATCCGAAAAGGCGATTGCGCTGAAGCTGGCGGCGGATGTGCAGATTGGCACCGACCCGACGACGGACAGTGAAGTCGTCAACCGCTATACCGATTCCGAGAACTTCCTCGACAGTGACTGGCAGCTGGACACCATGCTCAGCCGCGCGGACTGGGAGGGCACTTGGCCCACGCCGCAGACCGCGCAGCAGCACGCGGGCACGGATCGCCTGTATGAGGAAATCCGCAGCGAAGAACACAATAATCCGACTGATTTTGATTCTGAAGAATACCCGTGGTTTGGCGAAGAACCCACACTGACCCTGCGCGACCTGCTGCCCTCTGCGGAAGCGGAAGGCTATGAGCCGGTTGTCTCCTACGATGACGAACGCTGGGAAGAGCTGATGATGGGCTGCGACGAGGAAGAGATGATTGCCCTCATCAACAACGGCGCATACCACACCTTGGCGATGGAGAGCGTCGGTCTGCCGGCGACCATTCACGGCGACGGCCCGTCGGGTTTCACCTGCTTCATGAGCAAAGAGCAGGTCAACGGCACTTGCCAGTATGTCTCCGAACCCGTGATGGCGTCCACTTGGAACATCAACCTGATGAACGAACTGGGCGAAGCAATCGGCGAAGAAGGCACCATTGGCGATAAGGCGACGGGTCAGCCATATTCCAGCATTTACGCGCCCGGCGTCAATATCCACCGCAGCCCCTTCGGTGGTCGCTGCTCGGAGTATTTCTCCGAAGACCCGTTCATTTCCGGCATGATGGGCGCGGCGGAAGTGCAGGGCATCCAGAGCCGCGGCGTGCTGCCGACGGTCAAGCACTTCGTCGCGAATGAGCAGGAAACGCACCGCTCCATCGGCGGCGACCTGAGCTGGCTGAGCGAGCAGGCGCTGCGCGAAATCTACCTGAAGCCGTTTGAGTATACCGTCAAGCTGGGCGAAACCCGCGGTATCATGACCTCCTTCAACCGCATCGGAACGCGCTGGACGGGCGGCGACTACCGTCTGCTGACCGAAATCCTGCGCAACGAATGGGGCTTCAACGGGCTGGTTATCTGCGACTTCAACACCATTCCGCAGTACATGATTCCGCGCATGATGTTCTACGCCGGCGGCAGCCTTGACCTTGCGACGCAGCAGAGCGCCATGTGGACGGACTGTGACACCTCCGAGGCGGGCGACGCGATTGTGCTGATGCGCGCGGTGAAGGACGTGATGTACGCGCTGGTGAACTCCAACGCCATGAATGCGGAGGTCATCGGCTACAATCCCCCGATTTGGCAGGAATACCTGCACTGGATTAACATCGGCGCATTCACCCTCGTGGGTGTCTGGCTGGTGCTGGCGATTGTGCGCACGGTGCGCTGCAACAAGCGGCAGAAGGCGAAAATCGCGGCGGCAAACGCGGCGAAGTAAGCTGATAAAATGGGCAGCCCTCTTGGATGAAAATCCGGAGGGCTGCTTATTTATATGCAGGGGAAATTTGCGTGGAGGCTTGAAAAGAAAAAGGAAATGTGATATAATCAATCTGCAAACAGAATAGTGGTTAATATTGGAAACGCACACTCCTATGGGATGATAACGAACAACACATCGTCTGCTGATTTGCTATCATTTTAGGGAGGTCTTTTTTTATGCCCAAGAACAAGTTTCAGGATGTTGTGCTGACTGCTATCATGGCGACCATCATGGTCTATGGCATGGTGGTTTACAATGTTGCGCTGGCGACAGGCGGACTAACTGCTGAAAGTTTCCTGCTTGCGCTCTATGAACTGCCCATTATGGTGCCCATTGCCTTTGTGCTGGAGTTTTTTGCCGTCGGGAAAATTGCAAGGAGGCTGGCATTTACGGTCATGCGGCCGACGGATAGACCGCAGTTCATCACCTATGCCATTTCTATCTGCATCTGCTGCATCATGTGCCCGCTGATGAGCTTGGTCGCGACCATTCTGTTTAAGGATACAAAGACATTTGCAACATGGGTGCAGACATGGGCGATGAATTTCCCGATGGCAATCTGCTACCAGATGTTTTATTGCGGCCCGCTTGTGCGCCTGATTTTCCGAGCAATTTTCCGCGAAAAGCAGCAGGAAGCCTGATGCATTGCGCATTGGCAGCCCTCTTGGATGAAGATCCGGAGGGCTGCTTTTTGTGTGGCGGAAGGGTCTCAAGGGCAAGAAGGTCATTTACATCCACGCGCTGAAGAACGCGCTGCTGCCGGTCATCACGCTGATGGGTCTTCGCATGGGCGGTATGCTGGGCGGATCGGTGTTCGTGATTCCAGGCATGGGGTCGCTGCTGGTGAATGCCATTTCCATGCAGGACATTCCGCTGATTCAAGGGTGCGTGCTGCTGATTGCACTGTTCACCAGCGTCGTCAAGTACGCTGGACACGCTGGCGATTCAGCGGGCGCTGGATGCGGCGAAAGGCAAAGGCGGCGTGGTCGTCGTGCCGGAAGGAACGTACCTGACCAAACAGGTGCAGCTCCGCTCGGACACGATGCTCTGGCTGGACAAAAACGCGGTGCTGCTGGCATCGCAGAATTACGCAACTTATCCGCATGTCCTGCCGTGCGAAAGTCTGGTGGCTGTGCGCAACACCGGGCGGGCGCTGGTCTATGCCGAGCGTGCGCGGAACATCAGCATTTCCGGCGGAGGCGAATTGAACGCGAACGGCCGCTGCCGCTTCAAGGTCAACGACCCGAAGGGCATCAACAAGCTGTACACGTCGCGCCCGGACAACCTTTATACGGCTTGCTGCGAGGATATCCGCGTATCCGACGTGCGATTCACCAGCGCCGCCTACTGGACGCTTGTTCCGCTCTCCAGCCGCTTTGTGACGCTGGAGCACCTGATGCTGGACTGCATGAACACCCCCAACCGCGACGGCATTGACCCCGTGGACTGCCACGACCTGAGCGTGCGGCACTGCTGCATTATGGCGGGCGACGACGGCTTCTGCCTGAAAACGGCGGACAGAATGGGCTGCCGGAACATCCTTGCGGAGGACTTGGTCATCCAGTCGCTGGCGAGCGCCATCAAAATTGGCACGGATTCTTACGCGAAGGTGGAGAACGTCACGGTGCGGCGCTGTATCCTCAAAAATGTCAACCGATGCGGCATTGCGGTGGAAACCGTCGACGGTGCGGCAATTCGCAATTGCATCTTCGAGGACATTGACATGACGGATTGCGGCGGCCCGATGTACATGACCATCGGGCACAGAAACCGCAAAGCACCGCAGTTTCCGGTGCGAGTGGGGTCGATGGCGCACATCGCATTCCGGCGCATCGGCTATCGCGCGCCGTATCTGTTCAGCCGCTGCAAAACGGTCTATGAGAGCCTGTTCATCGGCGACAGCGCGGAGAACAAAATTCGCGATGTGCTGGTGGCGGACTGCGATTTGCTGCTGCCGGGCGGATGCAGGCACGGCGTGGATGCGCCGCAGCCCATCGGGGAGAAGTACCCGGAGTACGACCGGCATGGGCTATCCTCCGGGGCGGCGTTCACACTTCGCTTCTGCGAGGATGTGCGCTTTGAGAACAATGTCATTCAGACGGAAAGGCCGGATGTGCGTCCGCTGGTGATGATTCACGATTGCTGAAAGGAGCGGTTTTATGGCATTCAAGCCTCATGGCATCGTTGTGCCGATTGTAACGCCTGTCACGCAGGATGGCAAGTTCAACGAGAAGGCGTATCGCGATTTGATTGAGTATCTGGCAAGCAGCGGGATTCACGGCGTGTTCCCCTTCGGGACGACGGGCGAGTTCTATGCGCATGACATGGGTTTCTACCGCGAAGTGCTGGCGGTGACGAAGGACGCGGTGCGCGGGCGCATGGACATCTACGCCGGGGCGAACAATATCACCACGCGCGGCGCGGTGGAAATCGCCAAGGCGGTGGAGCAGGTTGGCGGCATTGATGCGCTGAGCGTCTTGACGCCCATGTTCGTCAGTCAGACGCAGTACGAGGTGTCCGAATACTACCGCGAAATCGCCTCCGAGACGAATCTGCCGATTATCATCTACAACAACCGCCCCAAGACAAACGTCACCGTTGAACCGGCAACCGTTGCCAAGCTGGCGGAAATCGACAACATCATCGGCGTGAAGGATTCCACGGGCGACATGACGAATACGGAAGAATATCTCCGTCTGACACGCGGAATGGACAACTTCCACGTCATGATGGGACGCGACACGCTGATTTACGCTGCGCTGTGCTACGGGGCATCGGGTGCGATTGCATCCTGCGCCAACGTTGCGCCGAGGATTGCGGTGGATATCTACGAGAAGTTCCGCGCGGGCGATGCGGCGGGTGCGCTGGATGCGCAGTTCCGCTTCTCCGCCCTGCGAATCGCAACCAACATGGGCACGTTCCCCGTTGTGCTGAAGGAAGCGCTCAAGCTCATCGGGCACGACTGCGGCGACTGCGTGAAGCCCATTCAGCCGCTGAACGACGAACAGCGCGCGCGCCTGAAGAAAGTCCTTGTAGACATGGGGCTGCTGTAAATTGCTTTCCCGCCTGATTCAAACAGGCTGAAAGATAGAATTGCGTAATTTAGGAGGATTTTTGATATGAAGATTGCATTCATTGGTCTGGGCATCATGGGCAAGCCGATGGCGAAGAACCTCATCAAGGCGGGTCATGAGCTGTTTGTGTTTGACCGCAATCCGGCGGCGAACGAGGAAATGAAGGCGGCGGGCGCGAATATCTGCGCTTCTTCTGCTGACACGGTGAAGAACGTTGATTTGGTCATCACCATGCTGCCGAACAGCCCGCAGGTGAAGTCCGTCATGCTGGAAGAGGACAAGCTGGCGGATGCAATGCCCAAGACGGCGGTGTTCATTGACTGCTCGTCCATCAACCCGGTTGCGTCCCGCGAAATCGCGGCGGAGCTGGAAAAGCGCGGCATTGACATGCTGGATGCGCCTGTGTCCGGCGGTCAGCCCAAGGCGATTGACGGCACGCTGTCCTTCATGGTCGGCGGCAAGGAAGAAGTGTTCAACCGCTTCAAGCCCGTTCTGGCGAGCATGGGTTCGTCCGTGGTGCTGTGCGGCGGCATCGGCGCAGGCAACGTGACCAAGCTGTGCAACCAGACCATCGTGGCGGTCAACATCGCAGTGCTGGCGGAAGCAATGCAGATGGGTCAGATGTGCGGCGTTGAGCCCCAGAAGATTTTCGAGGCGATTCGCGGCGGCCTGGCTGGTTCTACCGTCATGAATGCGAAAGCGCCGATGATGATGGATCAGAACTTCGAGCCCGGCTTCCGCATTGACCTGCACATCAAGGACTTGAAGAACGTCGTTGATGCTGCGAGCGCGGTGGATGCCCCGATTCCGCTGACGCAGGCGGTGCTGGAGATGATGAAGGTGCTGCACAAGGACGGCTGCGGCGCCTGCGACCATAGCGCGCTGCTGAAGTATTACCAGAAGCTGACCGGCGAAGTGCTGCATCACTAATTCGCTGATAGATTCATTTTCGGCAGGCAGGAAAGATTGCTCCTGCCTGCCGTTTGTGGTATGATGAACCCGATGGAAGAAAGGAGAATCCGCTGATGAAAATGCTCTTTGCGTCCGATTCATTCAAGGGGTCGCTGACGGCGGTGGAAATCTGCGATTTGCTGCAAGAAGCCGCGGCTGACATTTTCCCGGATGCGGAAACGGTGTCGCTGCCTATTGCTGACGGCGGCGAAGGCACGGTGGATGCGCTGCTTTGCGCAATGGGCGGAGAACGGATGACGACGCGTGTGACCGGCCCGCTCTTTGCGCCTGTGGATGCGCAGTGGGGCTTGCTGGGCGACGGACAGACGGCTGTGCTTGAAATGGCACAGGCGAGCGGCTTGCCGTATGTGCCGGCGGCGCAGCGCGACCCGCGAAAAACAACCAGTTACGGCACGGGCGAGCTGATTGCGGAAGCCGTCCGGTGCGGCGCAAAGTCGCTGCTGATTGGCATTGGCGGAAGCGCAACGAATGACGGCGGGCTGGGGATGCTCAGCGCCTTGGGCGCGGTGTTCACAGATCGGCAGGGAAAGCCGGTTCCCCCAACAGGCGGGGCGCTGGCGGATGTCTGCCATGCGGATTTTTCCGGGCTGATGCCGGAACTTGCGGATTGCCGCATCACCGTGCTGTGCGACGTGACGAACCCGCTGCTGGGTGCGACGGGCGCGACATACACCTACGGCCCGCAGAAGGGCGCAACGCCGGAAATCTGCGCGGAACTGGAAGCGGGCATGAAACACTATGCGCAGGTCGTCGAAAACACCATTGGACACGGTATCGCGGATTTCCCCGGCGCGGGTGCGGCGGGTGGATTGGGCGCGGCGCTGGGCGGCGTGCTGAAGGCGACGCTGAAAAGCGGCATTGACGCGGTGCTGGAGACGGTTCGCTTTGACGAGCAGCTCAAACAGGCGGATTTGGTTGTGACGGGCGAGGGCAGAATAGACGGACAGAGCGTGCAGTTTGGCAAAGTGCCGATTGGCGTGGCACGGCGGTGCGCGAAGGCGAATGTGCCGGTGCTGTGCATTTGCGGCGGTATCGGCGCGGGCGCGGAAGGGCTGTTCGACGTTTGCGAAAGCACGATTCAGACGACGGTATCAAAACCCATGGCGCTGTCAGAAGCGATTGAAAACGCGCGGACGCTGTATCTGGATGCCGCCAAGCGCCTTTTCCGCGCTGTGCGCATCGGGCAGAAGCTGCACGTTTGACAGGTATCGACGCGCGTGATACAATAACAGCATCAAGCTCGATCAAGGGGAGAAAACGCCATGTTGAAGCTGCTGGTTGTCACGCCGAATCCTACGGTGTATGACGCAACCGTCCGCATTGTGCAGACGACGAAGTTCGATGCCGAGGTCATCCAGACCACGTCGCGGCAGGTGGTGGAGGACGTATCCAAAGCCATGGAGGGCTGCACAGGCATTGTCGTTGCGCGCGGCAATCAGGCGCAGCTGCTCAAAAAGCATGTGGAGTACCCTGTGTCGGAGATCACCTTTTCCGGGCAGGAAATGGCGGGTTTTGTCAAACAGGCGTGCGATTTGATACCGCATAAGCATCCGAAAATCGCCTTCGTCGGCTTCCGGCATATGTATTCCGACGTGGAGAACATCGGTGCGCTGGCGAACGCGGATGTGAGGGTGTATTATGCGGGCAGCTCGGACATGGTCGCGCAGGTGACGCGGAATGCCATCCAGGACGGCGCGGAAGCCATCATCGGCAGCGAAAACGCCTGCAACTATGCCGCGGCGCAGGGGATTACGACGGTGTTCGTTGACAGCTCGGACGAGTGCATCCGCGATGCGCTCCGCCGGGCACGGCTGGCAATGGATGCCATCAAAGTGGAGCAGCGCAGGACGGCGGAGTTCTCCTCCCTGCTGAACT
>FR899807.1:7756-27633 GCA_000437595.1 Faecalibacterium sp. CAG:74
TCTCCTCCCTGCTGAACTACTCCTTTGATGCCATTTTGAAACTGAATCCCGACGGCGTGATTGAAATTGCAAACACGGTGGCGGAAAACGCGTTCCACTGCACACAGGCACAGCTGGTCGGCAAGCGCTTCACGGAACTGCCGGGTCTGACGCTGACCAGTGCTGTGTTCGAGTCGCTCAAGGAGCGGAAAAACCTGTATTCGCACGTCGTGATGATACAGAAGGAGCGGTATCTGCTCAATATCGCCTGCATTGATGTCAGCGGGCAGAACTTCGGCACAATTCTGTCGCTGTATGCGTTCGGCTCGGTGGATGACATGCAGGAGAGCATCCGCAAAGACCATGTGCAGCAGGGCGACGCCGCAACGCGAAAATTCGGCAAGTTCATCTCCCACGCGCCGAAAATGCGCCTTGCGCTGGAAAACGCCGCGATGTACGCGCAGTACGAGCTGCCGCTGCTGATTTGCGGTGAGCCCGGCACGGAGAAAACGCGTCTGGCAGAGTGCATCCACAACGAGAGCCTGCGGCGCGACAAGCAGTTCATTCAGGCGGATGTGAGCACCCTGCCGATTGCGAATCAAACCGAGCTGCTCTTTGGGCGCGCGACGAGCAACGGGCTTGTATACAATGCGCACAAGGGAACGCTGTACCTGCGGCATGTGGATTTGCTTACGCCCGAAAGCCAGCATCAGCTGCTGAACGTTATTCGCTATGAGCAGTACTACGCGCCGGGGCAGTCCAAGCCGATTTGGGCGTCTATTCGTGTGATTTGCTCAACGAACCGGGATTTGCTGGCCATGGCGAAGGCAGGCGAATTTCTGCTGCCGCTGGCGGACAAACTGAACGACTACCGCATTGATTTGCCGCCCCTGCGCGAATGTCAGCAGGATTTTGCCCAGCTGGTGGAGGAAAACATTGTCTTTGCGCGTGTGCACACGCGGAAACAGGCGACCTTCACGCCCGATGCGCTGAAGCTGCTGATGAGCTACTCGTGGCCGAGCAATCAACGGGAAATGTCGATTTTCTTCGAGAAGGCGTTTCTGCTGACGCGCACCAACCGCATGGACGCGGATTTTGTGCAGCAGCTGCTGTACCCGGAGCGCACGGGCAGCGCACCGCAGCAGCAAGTATTGGTCATCAGCAGCGACGAGGAGCGGGAACTGCGCTGTGCCCTCAGTGAGCATCCGAGCGACCGGGACGCGGTGCTGAAGCAGCTGGGCATCAGCCGTGCGACGCTGTATCGGCGGATGAAGAAGTACGGGCTGCAGCAGGAAAAATAAAGCTGTTTTGGATTCTCCTGCGCCGTCTGCCTGCACCGCTTCCGCACAGGCGTCTGGTCGTTCCGCTTGGTGCAGCACTTTTGCCGCTGACGAACTTCACGTCAGTGGCAGTTTTTTATTCAGCAAGGCGGCTTTACATCCGCTGCACAGTTTGTTATAATAGAATAACAAAACAATCGGAGGGCAGCCTATGACCATCGCCATTGTGGATGATGAATTGGAGACGCGCCAGTATATGCAGGGCTTGGTGACGCAGTATCTGGCGGAAACGGGACGCATGGCGCAGCTGGTGTTCTACCCGGACGGGGCGTCGTTTCTCGTCGGGTGCGAGCATCCGGACATTGTGCTGATGGACATTGACATGCCGGGCATGGACGGCTTTTCGACGGCGGAGCAGCTGCGGCGGAGTCACCCGGACGCTATCCTGATTTTCACCACGCGCCTCAGCCAGTGCGCCATCCGCGGCTATGAGGTGGACGCCATCGGCTTTCTGGTCAAGCCGGTGACGCTGCCGGGGCTGACTGTGAAGCTGAACAAGGCGTTCAAGCGGGTGGAGTACCGGCAGTCGAAAATCTGCCTGAAAACAAAAGATAGCATCCTGTTTTTGGAGAAAAACGAGATTTACTATGCCGAGGGCAGCAATCACCATGTCATTTATCATACGGCGCAGGGCGAATTCCCCGTCCGCTCGTCCCTGCAGGAGGCGGAGGAACAGTTGGGCGCGGAATTCAGCCGAAGCTCGCATTCCTATATCGCCAATCTGGGCTTCGTGACGATGGTCGGAAAAAACGATGTGACGGTTCACGGCGAGGCGATTCCGCTGTCGCGCGCGATGCGCAGGGACTTTCTGAATGCGGTCAACCGCTATTACGGCGTGAGGTGACGAAGATGCTGACGAACTTGGCGAATTATCTGAACAATGATTTTCCATTCCATATGTTCTTCGCGGTGCAGATTCTGCTGGCGGAGGGGCTGTTCGTTGTGCGGATGAAGTCGCGGCTGCGCCCGCTGAAAATTGTGCTGCCGGTGGTGCTGTGCTACTTGGTGCTGGCATGGTTTCATCCGCTGCTGGGGCATCGTTTTGCACGCGTGGCAGCGATTTTTGCCGAATCGCTGCTGGTGCTGTGCCTGACGATGGACATTCCGACGACGAATGCACTTTGTATCGGCATTTCCTCCTATGCGATTCAGAATCTGGCGTTCAAGGTCGGTGGACTGGCGACATGCTGGATGGCCAAGCCGCGTGATCCGCTGTTCTATCTGCTCTCCGGCGCATCGTTTGTGGTGGTGTACGCCGTGTGCTACCTGATGTTCGTGCGGCGCTTTCCGGAGAACGGCGATTTGAAGCTCGGCAACTGGAAGGTGCTGTTCCTGACGCTGGTGACGCTGCTGACGGTGTTCGTGCGTTCTGTGTCGCTGCCGACGGATATTTCGCTGCTTGACCGCCTGTTCTCGATTCTCTCGGTCATTATGGTGATGGTGCTGATTTACCAGTGCATGTACGCCGACGAGATGCGCCGCGAGAAGAAAATCATCGAGAGTCTGCTGGCACGGGAGGAATCCAGGCATCAGCTGCTGGGCAAGACGATTGACAGCATCAACATGAAGTGCCACGACCTGCGCTATCACATTGACACCTACCGCCGGGCACAGCAGCTGGATGAACACGCGGCGTTTTTTGACGAGGTGGAGCAGGAGATTCAGCGCTATGAGTACACGTTCCACACGGGCAATGCGGCGCTGGATTCGGTGCTGTCTGAAAAGAGCCTGTATTGCAGCGCAAATCACATTCTGCTGACGACGATGCTGGATGTATCGCTGCTCGCGCCCATTGAAAAGTCCGATATCTATTCCATCTTCGGCAATGCGCTGGACAACGCGATTCAGGCGGTGATGGCGGAAGCGCCCGAAAACCGCAGCGTCAATATCCGCGTCAGCGACGTGGTGGGCATGACGCAGATTGTCTTCGAGAATTTTTGCAGCAAGCCGCCGGAAATGCACGAGGGACTGCCGAAGACGGAGAAGGACACACAGTACCACGGCTTCGGACTGCGCTCCATCCGCTATATCATCGAGAAGTACGACGGGCATATGAGCATCGATACGAAAGACCAGATGTTCATCCTCTCACTTCTGCTGCCGCGTCCGCAGCAGTCCGCATGACGATTTACGCACAAAAAGAAACCAGTTTCGACACGAATGCGTTTCGTGTCGTTTTTTGTGATAGAATCAGTACATCAAAGGGGGCGCTGCGCCCTCATAGAAAGGGAAAGGTGTCCATGAAACGCACAAAACTCTTGGCACTCTTGACATCCATCTCCTGTATTCTCCTGACGATTGTTCTGGTGGGCAGTTACTTCACGGCTGCTTACGCCATGATGATCAACAAGGAACTGGGCATCGTGACCACGAGCGTGGTGACGGATGACCCCAGCAAAAACGCTACCTATTACGCCTCCAGTTTCCTGAAGGAAGACGGCACGCGTGATGATGATGCGCTGACCGCGTGGCAGAAGGCGCTGTGTGAGCAGATTCAGGGCGAAGGCTCTGTGCTGCTGACGAACAACGGCGCGCTGCCGATGGAAAAAGGACTGGGCGTGACCGTTTTCGGCCGCGGCGCAGTTGATACCATCTATGGCGGCACGGGTTCCGGTCAGGTTGATACCAGCAAGGCGGCGACAATGACCAGCGCGCTCACGGCGGCGGGTCTGAACGTCAACACCGCGATGATGGACTGGTACAGCGCGCAGATTGCGCAGATGAAGGAAGACAAGACCAACCGCTCCACGCCCGGCATGTTCACCGAATATGCGGACGTCCCGGCGGCGACCCGCATTGCCGAGGTTTCGGCAGACGCGGTGGCATCTTCCGGCGTGAATCTGGACGGCTACAAGGATGCGGCGATTGTCGTTATCGGACGCTCCGGCGGCGAAGGCGCTGACCTGTACACCGGCGAATTCACCGACGGTACGTCGTACTTTGAATTGCAGGATTCCGAGCGCGAGCTGCTCAAGTATGTGGCTTCGCAGGGCTTCAGCAAGACGATTGTGCTGATTAACTCCTCCAACGCCATGGCGATGGACTGGGTGAACAATCCGGAATACGGCGTGGATGCCTGCCTGTGGATCGGCGGCCCCGGTCAGTACGGCCTGAACGCGGTGGCGCAGATTCTGGTGGGCGACGTGAACCCCTCTGGCCGACTGGTGGACACCTACTCCGTGTCCTCCCTGTCCTCCGCGGCGATTCAGAACTTCGGCTCCTACGTCTACACCAATGCGGATGAAGAGACGGGCACGGTCGGCAGCGTGACGATTGACGGCGTGCCGGGCGACAAGACGAAGGTGCGCTATGCGATTCACTATCTGGTGGAATCGGAAGGCATCTATGTCGGCTACAAGTACTACGAAACGCGCTATGAAGATGCGGTCATGGAGCAGGGCAACGCGTCCGGCAATGCGGGCATCTTCGCGTCCAAGGGCGACAGCTGGGTGTACGGCGAGGAAGTCGCGTATCCCTTCGGCTATGGCATGTCTTACACTACGTTTGAGCAGGCGCTGGAAAGCGTGACCTACGACGCGGCAACCGACAGCTTCACCGTGCTGGTGAAGGTGACGAACACGGGCGACGTTGCGGGCAAGGAAGTCGTGCAGGTCTACGGTCAGCAGCCGTACACCGAATTCGACCGCGCGAACGCGATTGAGAAGGCGTCTGTGCAGCTCGTCGGCTTCGGCAAGACGAATGTCCTCCAGCCCGGTGAATCCGAGACCGTCTCCGTGACGGTTGACCGCAAGGAATTGACGGTTTACGACGAACATGTCAACAAAACCTACATTCTCGAAGCGGGTGACTACTACCTGAGCGTTGGTCTGGATGCACACGACGCGGTGAACAACATCCTCGCGGCGAAGGGTTATGCCCCCATCGCACAGGAAACACCGGCTGCGGAAGGCGCAGAAGAGGCGGAAACCGCAACGCTGACCGCGAACGGCGCGGCGGCGATGGATGCCCCTGGCGACGCGGCAAAGGTCTATAAGTTCACGGTCGACAGCGACGACAATGCGACGTACAGCGTGTCCGGCACGGGCTACAAGATTACCAACCAGTTTGGTGATGCAGACCTGAACAGCTACGGCGAGAAGCTCGTGACGTACCTGTCCCGCAGCGACTGGCAGGGCACTTGGCCGGTTTCTTATGCCAGCCTGACGGCGAACGATGCCATCATCAACGGTCTGCAATTCAACTACACGGCGGAAGCGCCCGACGAGACGGTCATTACGGGTTCAACCGCGACGAACTACACCTTGGCGAACCTGATTGGCAAGGACTACGACGACCCGATGTGGGTGGATCTGCTCAATCAGCTGACGCTGACGGATTTGGCGGAACTGGTTGGCCACTCCGGCTACGGCACGCGGGCAATCGACTCCATCGGTCTGCCTGCGACGGTGGCAGCGGACGGCCCGCAGGGCATCAAGGCGACGTATGCCGGCAACAACTCCACGGTGGCGTATACCTCCGAACCGGTCATGGCGGCGACGTTCAACACGGAAATCCTCTACAATGTCGGTCTGTCGATGGGCGAAGATGCGCTGCGCTCCGACAACCGCGTGGTTGGCTGGTACGGCCCGGCGATGAACATCCACCGTACGCCTTACTCCGGCCGCAACTTCGAGTATTACTCTGAGGACGGCTTCCTGTCTGGCAAGATGGCGGCGCAGGAAGTGGCAGCGGCTCGCTCGAAGGGTCTGGTCGTCTACATCAAGCACTTCGCGCTCAATGACTTTGAGACGTACCGCCAGTCGGTTGCAACCTTCGCGACGGAACAGGCAATTCGTGAAATCTACCTGAAGGGCTTCCAGTACGCGGTGGAAGAGGGCGGTGCGAACGCCGCCATGACCTCCTTCAACCGTATCGGCACGCGCTGGGCAGGTGCGCACAGCGGACTTTGCAGCGAAGTTCTGCGCAAGGAATGGGGCTTCGTCGGCGTGACGCTGACGGACGCTGTGATGGCGAACCGCAACTGGATGGACGTTTCCATCGGTCTGGAAGCGGGCAATGACACTTGGCTGTCCTCCGGCGACTGGCTGGTGTCGAAGATTGAAGGCTGGGCGGCGGAAGACGGCAAGCTGCTGAACAACCTTCGCACTTCGGCGAAGAACTTCCTCTATACCTACGCGAACTCCGCCGCTATGAACGGCATGAACGAAACCAGCCACGTCGTCCACACGACGTCTTGGGTCGAGACGGACATGCTGATTGCGCGCATTGTGCTGATTGTGCTGACAGCGCTCTTCGGTCTCGCGATGCTGGTGTCCTACTTCATGGACGTCAAGAAAAAGGCGGCGTCCGCTGACCGCAAGACGGTTTCGATTGTCGCAGCGGTGATTGCGGTGCTGGCGGCTATCTTCTACATCATCATTGACACGGCTGCGACCACGAAGATGAACTTCGACGCGGTTGTGCTGGTGCTGCTCCTCGTGTCGGCAGTGTGCTACCTCGTCGCGGGCGTGAAGAAGATTGGTCTGCTGGCGGCGGCTGGTCTGGCATGCACACTGGTTGCGTGGTTCCGTTATCTGGTGACGGAAATCAACTTCCGCATGGATGACCTCGTGCTGATTTTCGGCGGCACGTCCACCATCGGTGCGCTGGGCGTTCCGTTCATCCTCTCCTTCATCCTGATGCTGCTCGCCGTGATTTCGGGTGCTGTCCTGATGACGGGCGCGATGGGGCCGGAAAAGAAGTAATACTATTTCCGAATTCACCTGCGCCATCTGCTTGCGCCGCGAATTCTCATTTGGGAATAGTATAAGCCAGTCAAAAAACGTCCGAGCAGGGGAGTGAACGCTTCCCTGCTCGGACATGAAGACACTGCTGGGGAATGTGATATGCTCCCTCTATGAGAGACAGTAAAAAACCAAACTGTCAATCATGGAGGGAGCATTTTATGGGATATCAGCAAAAGGCAAATTCGGAAAGAAAAGCATGCGTGACGCAGCAGCAGAGGCAGGCGTAAGTCAGGAAACATTTCGGCGGTGGATCGTGCAGTATGAAGCAGATGGGGCAGCGGCGAGAGTCTCTGCATGATGGGGCAATTTCATACGGGATAATAAAACAGGGGCAAGCCGCATTTCAGGCTTGCCCTCATTGCTTTGCTTACAGCAGCTGAATATTTGCCTTCCTGCACGCCTCCTGCACGTCCTGCGGCCACAGGCTCGCCTGCACCTCGCCCACATGCGCTTTGCGCAGCAGGTAGACGCACATGCGGCTCTGCCCGATGCCGCCGCCCATCGTCTGGGGCAGCTCGCCGTTCAGCAGTGCCTTCTGGAATGGCAGCTCCGCGCGCTCCTCGCAGCCGCGAATCGCCAGCTGGCGGCGCAGCGCGTCCGGGTCAACGCGGATGCCCATGCTCGACACTTCCAGCGCAATGTCCAGCAGCGGGTCGTAGAGCAGAATGTCACCGTTGAGTGACCAGTCGTCGTAGTCCGGGGCGCGGCCGTCGTGCATCTGTCCGGAACGCAGCGCGCCGCCGATACCCGTCAGGAACACCGCGCCGTATTCGCGTACTGCCCGGTATTCGCGTTCCTTCGGCGGCAGGTCGGGATACAAATCCTCCAATTCCTGCGACGAGACGAACGTGATGTCGTCGGGCAGTTCGGGCTTGATGTGCGGATAGTGCGCGCAGACGAAGCCCTCCGTCTTGCGCAGGGTGAGGTAAATCGCGCGGACGGTCGCTTGCAGCGTCTCCATCGTGCGCTGCTTAGGGGTGATGATTTTCTCCCAGTCCCACTGGTCGACGAAAATCGAGTGGATGTTGTCGGTCGTTTCGTCGCGGCGGATGGCGTTCATGTCCGTGTACAGCCCTTCACCGGGCTGGAAGCCGTACGTTTTGAGCGCCTGACGCTTCCATTTCGCCAGCGAATGGACGATTTCCGCCGTTTCACCGGTTTCAAGAACGTCAAAGGATACCGGTCGTTCGACGCCGTTCAGGTTGTCGTTCAGACCGCTGCCGGGCGTGACCATAATCGGCGCGGACACACGGGTCAGGTTCAGCGCGCGGGCTAACTCCGTCTCGAAAAAATCCTTGACCAGTTTGATGGCGATTTCCGTATCCCGCAGGTTCAGCACGGGATTGTAATTCTTGGGGATAATCAGGTGCATAACGCCTTTCCTCCTTGCCGCAGCATAATTGCTAACAGTATAGCACAAAATTCGGCTGAAGCGAACCATTCTGCACGTAAAAACACCGAAAAAGCAAAGACAGAAACCCTTGACAACACCCGCAAAAAGCATTATACTGACCTTGTCCCGCAATGAAGGGGAACGCTGGAAGTTCCGTCTGTTCCAGAGAGCCGCGTGCTGGTGGAAGCGCGGTCAGACGCCTGTCAGCCGCTCGCCCCGGAGCGCAAACCGGACGAAGGGTTCGGCGAATGGCGCACGTTACGCGCAAGAGAGGTTCGGCACGTCCGGACAAGCAGAGTGGTACCGCGAAACATCCGTTTCGTCTTTGCAGAATTTGCAGGGGCGGAACGTTTTTTTGTTCCGTCCGAGAAAAGCAGGGAGGAAGCATCATGGAATTCAAACCCTATGACCCTAAAACCATCGAACCGAAGTGGCAGAAGCGCTGGGCGGACAGTCACGTTTTCGAGGCGAAGAACGACTACACCATGCCGAAATTCTACGGCCTGATTGAGTTCCCGTATCCGTCGGGACAGGGGCTGCACGTCGGGCATCCGCGCTCCAATACCGCGATGGACATCATCGCCCGCAAGCGCCGCATGGAGGGCTGCAATGTCCTTTTCCCCATCGGCTGGGACGCTTTCGGTCTGCCGACGGAGAACTACGCCATCAAGAACAAGGTTCACCCCGCCATCGTGACGAAGAAGAACATCGACCACTTCCGCGAGCAATTGCAGAAAATCGGCTTCTCCTTCGACTATTCCCGCGAGGTCAACACCACCGACCCGTCCTACTACCGCTGGACGCAGTGGATTTTCCTTCAGCTGTTCAAGCACGGGCTGGCGTACAAGTCCGAAATGCCCATCAACTGGTGCCCCAGCTGCAAGTGCGGTCTGGCGAATGAGGAAGTTGTCGGCGGCGTGTGCGAGCGCTGCGGCACGCAGGTCATCCGCAAGGTCAAGAAGCAGTGGATGCTGAAGATTACCGCCTATGCCCAGAAGCTGCTCGACGGCTTGGACACGGTGGACTTCATCGACAAGGTGAAGGTGCAGCAGCGCAACTGGATTGGCCGCAGTGTCGGAGCGGAAGTGGATTTTTCCCTGACCGTGCCGGGCGAGAAGGTGCGCGTTTTCACCACGCGCCCGGATACGCTCTTCGGTGCGACGTACATGGTCTTGTCCCCTGAGCATCCGCTGATTGACAAGCTGAAGGACCAAATCACCAACTACGATGCGTGCATGGCGTACCGCGCGGAAGCCGCGAAGAAGAGCGACTTTGAACGCGCCGAGCTGGCGAAGGACAAGACGGGCGTGCAGATTGAGGGCGTCCGCGCCGTCAACCCCGTCAACGGCAAGGAAATCCCGATTTGGCTGAGCGACTATGTGCTGATGACCTACGGCACGGGCGCAATTATGGCTGTTCCGGCGCACGACACCCGTGACTGGGAGTTCGCGCATAAGTTCGGCATCCCGATGATTGAGGTCGTCGCGGGCGGCAATATTGAGGAAGCAGCGTATACCGATATTCAGGACGGCGTGATGGTCAATTCCGGCTTCCTTGATGGCATGAAGGTCGCGCAGGCGAAGGAAGCGATCATTGAGTATCTGGAGAAGAACGGGCTGGGCGAGAAGAAGGTCAACTACAAGCTCCGCGACTGGGTGTTCAGCCGCCAGCGCTACTGGGGCGAACCCATCCCGATTGTCCACTGCGACAAGTGCGGCATGGTGGCGGTGCCGGAAGATCAGCTCCCTGTGACGCTGCCGATGGTGGACAACTACGAGCCGACCGATTCCGGCGAATCCCCCCTGTCCGTCATGCATGACTGGGTGAACACCACCTGCCCGTGCTGCGGCGGCCCGGCGACGCGCGAAACCGACACCATGCCCCAGTGGGCAGGGTCAAGCTGGTACTTCATGCGCTATTGCGACCCGCACTGCGAAACAGCCATTGCCTCGCCCGAAGCGCTTCGCTATTGGCTGCCCGTGGACTGGTACAACGGCGGCATGGAGCACACGACCCTGCACCTGCTGTACAGCCGTTTCTGGCATCTGTTCCTGCATGACATTGGCGTGATTCCTGCGCCTGAACCCTACCAGAAGCGCACCAGCCACGGCATGATTCTGGGCGAGAACGGCGAGAAGATGTCCAAGTCGCGCGGCAACGTCGTCAACCCGGATGATATCATCGACGAAATCGGCGCGGACGCTTTCCGCGTGTACGAGATGTTCATGGGCGCGTTCGATCAGGCGATTCCGTGGAGCACGCAGAGCGCGAAGGGCTGCCGCCGCTTCCTTGACCGTGTGTGGCGCTTGCAGGAGAATGTGACGCCGGATGAAGGGTACAGCGAGAAGCTGAACGCGCTCATGCATGAGACGATTAAGAAGGTTTCGCTGGACTACGAGGCCATGAAGTACAACACCGCCATCGCGCAGATGATGACGCTGGTGAATGAGATGGTTTCCGCCGGCAGCGTGACGCGCGGGGAACTCAAAACCCTGCTCCTGCTGCTCAACCCCGTTGCGCCGCACATCACGGAAGAAATGTGGGAGAATCAGGGCTTCGGCGGCACGATGACGTATCAGAAGTGGCCGACGTGGGATGAAGACGCGCTGGTGAAGTCGGAAATCGAAATCGCCGTGCAGGTCTGCGGCAAGGTTCGCGGCCGCGTGATGATTCCCGCCGACATGACGAAGGAACGTGCGGAGACGGAACTCCAGCAGCTGCCGGAAATCCAGAAGATCCTCGCGGGCAAGAACGTGACGAAGGTCATCTTCGTGCCGGGTCGTCTGGTGAACTTCATCGCGAAGTAACCTGTACAATGTAATCTAATTGCATACAATATTCGCCGCAGAGAAAGAAATTTCCCTGCGGCGATGATTTTTTTGCGGACTGGTTGTATACAAGGCGCTTTTCTCACTCTCGCCACCCTCTAACTGCCCCGCGCACGCACACGACCAGCGGCAGCGCCGCCATCATTCCGACCACGCCGCCCGCCATGCCGCCGAAGGCAATCGCCAGCAGCACCGCCAATGGATGCAGCCGCGTCGCGCCGGAGAGCAGACGCGGGGAGAGCAGGTTCGCTTCCACCTGCTGCACAAGGCAAATTGCCAGCAGTGTCCACAGCGCTGCCGTCCAGCCGCTTTGCAGCGCCAGCAGCACCGCCGGAACGCCCGCAATGAACGGGCCGATATAGGGAATCAGCTCCATCACGCCCATGAACAGCCCCAGCAGCAGTGCGCCGGGTGTGCGCGTGAGCAGCAGCGCAAGGGCGGTCATGGCGGCGACGAACAGCGAGAGAATCAGCTGTCCGCGCAGGTACAGGGCGGATTCGCGGCGCATTTCGCGGGCGGCACGGATGCCGCGCGCACGGTATTTGACGGGCAGAACCAGCGACAGCAGGAGGCAAAGGCGCTTGCGGTCACGCAAAAAGTAAAACGACAGCAGCGGCGCAAGCAGCCATTGGCTGACGCTCCCGGTCAGGCGGCGAATCCCGCTGACGAGCGTTGCGGCAAGCTGCCCCGCGGCAGCGCTGATGCGCGAGAACAGCTCCGCCTGCATGTCGCCGAGGGGGATACCGCGCGCTTCGAGCGCAGCACTCCATCGGGTGAGCAGCTCCCGCAGGCTGTCCAGCAGCGCGGGCAGGCGCGACATGAGCAGCGCACTCTGCCGCAAGAGCGGCGGAATCAGCCCCCAGAGCATTCCCAGCACTGCGCCGAGCAATGTCAGCAAGGCGATCGCCGCCGCCGCGCCGCTGGGCAGCCGCTTTTCCAGTACTTTGCACAGCGGCAGGGACAGCAGCGTCAAAACGCCCGCGACTGCCAGCAGCGACAGCATCGACATGATCAACGACCAGAATGCGACCACCAGCACGACCGTGCCCGCGATCAGCAGCCCCGCTGTCCATTTGCGCCGCGTGACGGCTTTCTCCATGCGCTTTTCCTCCTTTCGCAGCGGATGGGAAAACGGGCAGGACGCATGATGGTGCAATCCTGCCCGCCTCCATTATTGCTGTCCTTCGCTCATGTCCTGCACGGCTTTCTTGACTTTGTTTGCGCCTTTCTGGACATCCTGACGAATGCCGGGCAGCATCATCAGCCCGATACCCATTGCCAGACCGACTGCTGAGCCAATCAGCATCTTGTTCACTGCGTTTCCCTCCCTTCCAAGAGAATTTCGCCTTCCGGAACGAGAACATCGCCGTCGGGTGAAGCGGAAAAGTGGCGGATGCGCCGCCGTCCGTCGCGGAAATCGTCAATCAAACCGAGGGAGACCTCCAGCTCACTGACGAGCAGATTGTCCGCGCTGATGAGCACATCCGTCACGCAGCCGAGGGTCAAGCCGCGTGTGTCCTTGACGGTGCGCAGGCGGAAATCCGTTTTGCGGGGTAGGTGTGTTGGGCAGGCGCGGAGGATGACGGACACGTCGCCAAGCAAGGCAATGCTGTCCCGTGCGACCCACTTTGCGCCGCCGAACCCGCGCCGGACAATCAGCCCACGCAGCGCGTGACCGTCGTTTTCGAGCACGGCGCGTTCCACATGCCCCTGTGAGCGCCCGCGCAGCACGGCGGGAAGCCCCAGCACGCGCGTCAAATGCACGTCACAGGTCATCAGCGTCCTGCACGGGTTCTTCGTCCGCGTCCTCCCACGGCACGCCTGTCCACGAGCCAAGCACGTCGGTGTGGCTCATGCGGCGCTGAGCGTCCGCAAGCGTTTTCACCAGCGGACTGGGGTGCAAAGGTCGTTTTCTGTCCATGCGGCATTCCTCCTTCCGAGATGCAGTCTGCCCGGCTTTGGAGGAGCGCATGATGGGAATCCCTGCTTGTCCGGGAAAAATGGACGTAATACGATTTCCAGATTCAACTGCGCCATCTGCTTGCGCCTTTTTCATTCTGGCGTCCGCTCATTCCACCTAGCGTAGCGCTGCTACGCTGCGTTTCATTCAAGTTAGCCAGAATGAAAAATTCGCGGCGCATCTTGGCGCATTCTTATCTGGAAATAGTATAAAGCAGGATTTTTCGCGGAAAAAGGCGAATTAGATGGATGGACGGCGGCGGTCAGGCTATTGGCACCACCGTACAACTCGGCGGCGCGTGCATGGACAAGCTGCGGAAAATGGTGTATGACAGCAGAAAGAGAGGATAAACATGGCTGACTGGCGATTCCAACTCGTTGACCGCTGCCTCCTCGATTGGGATGTGATGCAGCTTTTTCCCGGCGCACCGCAGGACGAGTATGAGGCGGAAGCCTACGCTATTGCCGCACGGCTGCCGGCCTGCCGATGCGAATCCGACGTGCAGCAATGCCTGTACGAAGTGTTTGCTGCAGCATTCGGAGAACTTGCGCCGGAGCGGGATGCGTGCAAGAAAACGGCGGAGCGGATTTGGGCAGAAATCAAGGCATGAGAGAAAAGCAGCCCGGAGAGGCGAAAAGTGCGTGCTCTGGGGGGAGCTAAATTCTCCTTCTCTACTTTGCGCATCCGCAAAATCCTCTTGCAATCCTGCCGCACCCTGCTATATAATAGGAACCGAAACAAACCACCGCAGGAGGTACACACCCATGAAAATCACCATTCTGGACGGCGCTGTGGAGAATCCCGGCGACCTGAGCTGGGAAGCCCTCGCCGCCTTGGGCGACTTGACTGTCTACGATTACACCGCGCCGGAGGAGATTCTCCCCCGCATCGGCGACGCGCCGATTATCCTCACCAACAAGACCCTCATTACCCGCCAGACGATGGATGAATGCCCGAATCTGCGCTACATCGGTGTGCTGGCGACGGGATTTAACGTCATTGACATTGCGGCGGCGAAGGAAAAGGGCATCGTTGTCGCAAATGTTCCGTCCTATGGCACGCAGGCGGTCGCGCAGTTCGTGATGGCGCAACTGCTGGAAATCTGCCACCGCATCGGCCATCATAACGACGCGGTGCAGCAGGGGCGCTGGACGGCTTGCCGAGACTTCTCCTTCTGGGATTATCCGCTGATGGAGCTGGCGGGCAAGACGTTCGGCATCGTCGGCTACGGGCGCATTGGTCAGGCGACGGCGGAACTCGCCCGCGCGTTCGGCATGAATGTCATTTATTACAGCCGCCACGGATCGGGCGAAGGCTATGTGCCGCTGGATGAACTGTACGCCCGCAGCGACATTGTGTCCCTGCACTGCCCGCAGACCCCGGAGAACGTCGGCATGATTGACAAAACCGCGCTGGCGAAGATGAAAGACGGCGTGATTTTGCTCAACACCGCGCGCGGCGGGCTCATCAACGAAGCGGATTTGCGGGATGCTTTGCTGTCCGGCAAGGTGTACGCCGCCGCGTCGGACGTGGTGTCCACCGAGCCGATTCGGGCGGACAACCCGCTGCTGGGGCTGGACAACATGATTATCACGCCGCACATCGCGTGGGCAAGCCACGAGGCGCGCCAGCGGCTGATGGATACGGCGGTGGAGAATGTAAGGAACTTCTTGAATGGGACGCCGAGCAACAACGTGGCGAAGTAAAAAATAATCCCCCGGAACGCGCAAAACCCGCCGTTCCGGGGGCATCTTTTTCCCTTTCCATCCCGCAAGGAAACAAACGCCCGCCCGGATTGTAAACCTGCGCGGAATTTTCGGCGAATGTGTGTCTTTTTGCGCCGAAATGTGCTACAATGAGTCGTTACGAAGCATAAGGAGGCAGCAATGAAGGAGCTGAAGCTGGCGTGGCGATACGTCCGCCGTCACTGGTGGCAGTACATTCTGGGCATTCTGGCGCTGTTCATTGTGGACGAGGTGAATACCTATGTGCCGCGGTTCACAGGCGAAATTACCAACGGGCTGGATCAGCACACGCTGGATATGGGCGGCGTGATGGGGCTGGTCTGGAAGATTGTGCTGATTGGCGTAATTATCGCGGTGGGGCGTTTTGCGTGGCGCTTTTTCCTGTTCGGGTCGGCGCGGTCGATTGAGAAGGAATTGCGCAGCGATTTGTTCGCGCACTTATCCTCACTCTCGCCGCACTATTACAACGAGCACAAGACCGGCGACCTGATGGCGCGCTTCATCAACGACCTGCAGGCGGTTCGCACGCTGGTGGGCATGAACGTCATCAGCACATTCGACGCGACGGTGATGCTGCTGCTGGTGCTGTGGCAGATGATGACGTATGTCAGCCCGAAATTGACGGGTGTGGCGGTGCTGCCGCTGATTCTCATCATCTTCGGCGATTACTTCTACGGCAAGGTGATGCACAAGCGCTTTCTGGCCAAGCAGCAGGCGTTCTCGACGCTGACGGACCAAGTGCAGGAAACGGTGTCGGGCATCCGCGTGATTAAATCCTTCGTGCAGGAACGCAAGGAGCTGTACGCTTTTGCGAAGACGACGCTGTTCACGAAGGAAAAGAACCTCGGCGTTGTGCGCCTGCAGGCGCTGGTGATGCCGCTGCTGGACTTGATTGTCGGTATAGCGAGTCTGCTGACGCTGGCTTACGGCGGCTATCTGGCGATTTACGGCGAAATCAACATCGGGCAGTTTATCAGCTTCAACTCGTATGTGACGATGCTGGTGTGGCCGATGATGGCGGTGGGCGAGTGCATCACGAGCGTCAGCCAGGGGCTGGCGAGCCTGCGTCGCATTCAGGAGATTTTTGACGCGAAGCCGGAAATCGTGGACGGCGACATGGTGGACCCTTCGATTCAGACGCTCAAGGGCGATATCAGCATTGAACACCTGTCCTTTGCCTATCCCGACCAGCCGACCGTGCCGGTGCTGGAAGATGTGTCGGTGCATGTGAAGGCGGGCGAGACGCTGGCGGTGCTGGGGCGCACCGGTTCGGGCAAAAGCACGCTGCCGAGCCTGCTCATGCGCCTGTACGACGTACCGGACGGCATGATCACCATCGACGGACATAATCTGCGCGAAATCCCGCTGGCGGCGCTGCGCAGGAATATCGCCTGTGTGCCGCAGGATAACTTCCTCTTTTCTGACACGCTGCAGAACAACATCGCGTTCGGCTCAGACAACAAGTCGCTGGAAGCGGTGCAGGAGGCAGCGAAAAACGCCTGCATCCACGATAACATCATGGAGTTCCCAAAGCAGTACCAGACGCTGGTGGGCGAGCGCGGCGTGACGATTTCCGGCGGCCAGAAGCAGCGTTCCTCCATCGCCCGTGCGCTGATGAAGGATGCGCCGATTCTGCTGCTGGACGATGCGCTCTCTGCTGTTGATACGGACACGGAACGGCAAATACTGGATAACCTGCACCGCTTGCGCAAGGGTCGCACGACCATCATCGTAGCGCACCGCATTTCTACCATTCAGGACGCCGACCACATTCTTGTGCTGGACGAAGGCAAGGTGGAGGAGTACGGCACGCACGAGGAGCTGCTGAACAACGGCAAGCTGTACGCAAGCCTGTACCGCAAGCAGCAGCTGGAAAAGGAGCTTCACGAGGAAGGAGGCGCTGCACATGCGGAGTAAGTTCGGGGATAACGAGCCGCAGGACGTTTCGTATCACGGCAACGCCTTCCTGCGCCTGATGGGCTACATCAAGCCCTACTGGAAAACGGTTGCGCTGTGCTGTGTGCTGGTGGGGCTGCTGACGGTGTTCGACATTGCCCGCCCGCGCATCATCGGCGACGCGATTGACAAGTACATCACCCAGCAGAGCGCGCAGGATCTGCCGCCGGAAACGCGCTTTCAGGGCATTCTGATTGCGGCGGGGCTGTATGTGGCGATTCTGCTGCTGCAATTTATCTGCAACCGCCTGCAGTACCTGAAGATTCAGGAAACCGGGCAGAACATCGTTTATACCCTGCGCAATGAGCTGATGGCGCATGTCGAAAGCCTCTCCATGCGCTTCTTCGACTTGACGCCTGTGGGCAGAATCGTTACGCGCATCACCAACGACACCGAGGCGGTCAATGACCTGTATGCCAACACGATTGTCCGCCTGTTCCGCAACGTCGTCAAAATCATCGGACTTGCCATTATTATGATGGTGATGAACTTCCGCATGGCAATGCTGTCGTTCGTGCTGGTACCGGTGATGGCGGCGCTGACGGTGGTGTTCCGCAAATTGAGCCGCAAGACGTACCAAATCGTCAAGACGCGCATCACGACGCTGAATACCTTTTTGAGCGAGCATCTGTCGGGGATGCGGGTCATCCAGATTTTCGCGCGTGAGAAGGAGAAATGCGCCGAGTTTGAGGAAAAGAACGAATCCCTCTACCGCGCTGGCGTGCGCGAAATGATGGTGTTCGCCATCTTCCGCCCGTCGATTTACTTCCTGTCCGTTATCGCAATGGCGATTATTCTGGGCGGCGGCAGCGCGCTGGTGCTGGACGGCGTGATTTCCATCGGTATGCTGTATACATTCACGGAGTACATTTCCCAGCTGTTCACGCCCGTGCAGGAGCTGGCGGAGCAGTTCACGACGCTGCAAAGCGCCATTGCGTCCGCCGAGAAAATCTTCACCCTGCTGGACGAAAAGCCCATGCTGTCCGACAAGGAAGACGCGAAGAAGCTGCCCGCGGTGCGCGGCAAAATCGAGTTCGACCACGTCTGGTTCGCATATGACAACGTGAACTGGGTGCTGAAGGACGTGTCCTTCACCATCGAGCCGGGGCAGAAGGTGGCGTTCGTCGGCGCGACGGGCGCGGGTAAATCCTCCATCCTGAATCTGATTGGGCGCTATTATGACGTGCAGAAGGGCAGCATCCGCGTCGATGGCGTGGATGTGCGCGACCTGACCCGCGACCAGCTTCGTGCCGCTATCGGGCAGGTGCAGCAGGATGTGTTCATCTTCACGGGCGACATCAAGAGCAACATCCGCCTGCGCGACGAGGAAATTACCGATGAGCAGGTGCACCGGGCGGCGGAATACACCAATGCGTCGCGGTTCATTGAGCGGCTGCCGAACGGCTACGATGAGCATGTGACGGAGCGCGGCGCGACGTTCTCCGCGGGGCAGCGGCAATTGCTGTCGTTTGCCCGCACGCTGGCGCATGACCCGAAAATTCTGATATTGGACGAAGCGACGGCGAATATCGACACGGAGACGGAACAGTGGATTCAGGAAGCGCTGGAGCGGCTGATGCAGGGCCGCACGTCGATTATGGTCGCGCACCGCCTTTCGACCATTCAGCACGCTGACCGCATTATCGTGATGCACCACGGGCGAATTCGCGAATCCGGCACGCATCAGGAACTGCTGAAGCAGGACGGCATTTACAAGAAGCTGTATGAGCTTCAGCTGGCATAAAAAGAACAGGAAGCGGCAGAGCCTAATCTGGATGTTGATGATGCGGATAGATCCGCCGACGAAGGTGATAATGAACCTGTGGAAAAAGGAGCAGCTTGACGTGTGGGGCAGCCTTCGGGCTTCCGTTCCATAAAGAAAAAACCAATATGATAGAATCTGCATCATAAACAAAGCGACAAATCGGATTTGGTGAGGTGATTTTATGGCGAGTGACCAAGAGAGAATAGCAATTTTATTTATACATGGCATTCTTGGAACTACAAGTCATTTTGAACCTTTTTTATCGCTTGTTCCTCCAAATTGGTCAATATGCAATCTATCGTTAAAAGGTCATGGAGGAAGTGTAAAGGACTTTTCGCAAGCCTCTATGACTGAATGGAAGCAGCAAGTAAAGAATGCTCTTGAAGAACTATCAGAAACCAACAATAAAATCATTATTGTCGCTCATTCCATGGGGACACTGTTTGCTATACAAGAAGCGATAGAAAAACCGGTAGATGAATTATTTCTTCTAAATGTTCCGTTAAAAGTGAGAGTTACCCTTCGTTTATTTAGAACATCATGGCGAGTTTTTACAGGAAATATTAAACCTGATGATAAATGGTCTCTCGCAGCACAAAATGCGTATAGCATAGAAAGAGATAATCATATTTTAAGATACTTTGGTTGGATTCCAAGATACCTTGAGTTGTTTTCTGAAATACGAAAGACAAGAAAAATCATAGGGAAATTACTAACACCGTCGCATATATATCTATCTATGTTAGATGAAATGGTTTCCCCTAAATGTAGTAAATTATTTAAGGATAACCCTTGTATATGTGTCAAGTCTTTGCAAACCTCTGGACATTTTTATTATTCACCGGAGGATCAGTGTTTAATGAAGGAAGATTTTAATAAAATGATTCAGAATGTTCAAAAAGAAATTTCAAATTAAGGAGGTCTATATGAAGAAAGCGCTAAATTCCGATTTATCTGTTAAACCCTCTGAAAACGCTGTATTTTCAAGGCATTTCGCCTATCTTGTGTTCCAACCTTATGTATTTTCCCTTGTTTTTGCCCTTACGAGCCGAAACAAGGGAAAGTTTTTTACTCTCCGCCGACCACCTTATCCAGCAGTCTTGCGGAAGTACGCTTCGCTTCCCTTGTAGCGTGAGCGTAAATATTCATTGTGGTACTGACATC
>FR899808.1 GCA_000437595.1 Faecalibacterium sp. CAG:74
GGAATTCCAGCACCAGCGCGCTGCCCAACTCGCGCCCCTCAATCTTGAAGTTCTCAAAGCCCATCGGCAGATACGTCCGCTGAATATCCGCCACCCCGATAAAGCCCGGATTCTCCATTGCCTTGGAGAATCGGTAGCCGCCCGCTGCGTCCGGTGCGTGGCAGCGGTGCTCGTCGCCGCCTTCGCCGAGGTTCTTCCGGCTGACGGCTTCGTAGCACGCGCGGCGGTCGCGGCAGCCGAAATAGCAGCACTCGTTGCAGAGGAACTCCACCTTGTCCTTTTGCCCCTGCGGCAGGGCATTCAGCTTCTCCAGCGCGTGATTCAGGCGGAAATCCGGCACGACATAGCGGAATTCCGCTCGTTCCAGTTCCGCCTGCAAGTCGGGAAACGATGTCAGCACCTTCGTCGTTGAGGACACGAAATACAGGTTCGGATACGTTTTCTGCAAATAGCGCAGAAGCAAATCCGAATGGAGAATCACGCCGCCATTCCCGCCGTCGTTCAGCATCTGGCAGAGCGCATTGCAGCGCGCATCACGCAGATGCTCCGCGCGCAGGAGGGAGTTGCTAAATGTCAGGCGCGGCGAAATGCCGTAATCACGCATCAGCGCCAGCACATCCCGCGCGCTCGCCTCCCCCGACCCGACGCGCCCGCCGCCCCACAGGCAATCCGCCGGTGCGCCGTAAATCGAGCCGATGTCGCACCAATCATAGAAATATTCCGGATGGTTTCGGTAGAGCGGCAAAAATCGGCAGTACAGTTCGTAAAACTCGAACAGACCGGGCAGGTGATAGTGGGCGATTGTCATGTCTGCTGCCCTTCTTCCGCCGTCAGCAGCCAGTCTTTGCCCTGCCAATGCACTTGCAGCTGCACTTTCTTCCACCCCTCCGGCAGGCGCGGATGCAGCGTCGGCTTGCCGTCCTCGAAGCGCAGACCCAAGAAGCCATAGAGCAGCACCATATACGCGCCGCCCGCTGCCGCCGGATGCGTGCCGCCAATGTACACCAGCCCCGCCCACTGCTTGCCGCCGCCGACAATATCCGCCTCGGCGGATTTCAGGAACAGCGGATACGCTGCCGCCGGACGCCCGATTGCGCACGCGCACAGGGCATACATGCACGCGGACAAGCTGCTGCCATGCTCGGTTCGCGGCTCATAGTAATCATAATTCGCGGCGATGATGTCCGCCGGGTACTGCCCCAGCATGTACAGCAGGGCAATCACGTCCGCCTGCTTGATGACCTGCGTCTGCGCCGCCACGCCATACGCGCCGCCCCAGTATTCGCGCGGGTCAATCAGGCGGCTGCGCACCTCCGGCACGAGTACGTTTTCCAGCTTGAAGTAACCGTCGAACTGCTCAATCAGCCCGGTTTTCGGGTCAGGCGCTTGATGCTTCAAGTGCTTCGCGGCATCCGCAAAGTGCATCAGTTCCGCTTCGTCCGTCTCCGGCAGGTACTTCTGGCAGACCTCCACCGCGTAATTCAGCGTCATCCGCGCCATTTCGTTGGTGTAGGCGTTGTTTTTCACATGTTCGTGGTACTCGTCCGGGCCCATCACATCCAGCAAATCATAGGTGTCGCTGAGGATGCGCTTGGAAATCAGGCTCATATAGAACCTTGCGCATTCCAGCACGACGCGCGCGCCGCCGCTTTGCAGCAGCGAATCATCCCCCGTGTACTGCGTATATTTCCGCAGCCCATACACGACAGCGGCGCTGATGTGCACCTGCGTATCGCGGAAGAACGTGCGCATCGGTCGCCCCGTGAACACGTCGGTGACATTGTAGTCCGTGCAAGCGTCCTTGCCGCCCTCGACGCTCTCCCACGCATAGAACGCGCCCGCATAGCCGTAGGATTTCGCCTTGTCCAGCGCGCCCGGCAGCGTCTGCACGCGGTATTCCAGGCAGTGCCGCGCCACCTCCGGCATACACGCCAGATAGAAATCCAGCATGAACATCTCCGTATCCCAGAAAATCGCGCCCTTATACGTCTGTCCGGACAGCCCGCGCGCCGCCACCGACAGCGCCGCCCGATGCCGCGGCGCGATGCTCATCAAGTGGTACATCGAGTAATTGACAGCGAACTCCGCGCGCTCGTCGCCTTCAATCGTCACCCGCGCTTTCTGCCAGAGCGCCGCCCACGCCGCCCGCTGTTCTTCGCGCAAAGCATCATACGCCGGGGCATTTTCTGCCGCTTCAATGGCGGATGCTTCCGGTTCGTCGCCGTCGCTGGTGGTGTACACCGCGGCGACCTCATCCAGCTGCCACGGCTGACCCGCCCGAAGCGCGATTTGCGCCGTCCGAACGCCGCCGTGCGTGATTTCGCCGTCCGTGCAGCTGCACCGAAGCGCCGTGCAGACGCGCTGATGATCATCCGTTTCGCCGGTCAGGGCGACGACGCCGTCCGATTCTGTCAGCGTCAGCGTCTCATAATGCGGGCCGTGGATATCCCAGACGTTTTCGTCCACGCCGAACGCAATGGTGACGACGCTGTCATGTGTCGCCGTGATGGTCACGCGCTGTGCGAGCAAATGCACCCGCTCCATCGCGCAGAACCGTTCCTGCCGGATGGTGATTTCGCCCGCATCCGCCTTGAACGTGCTTTCGCGGGTGAACACACCATCGGCAATATCGAGCGCGAGGCGGTGCGATGTAAGCCGATCGGCATTTTCCGGCAGCGACACGCCTTTCACGGCGACATACAGCGGATTCGGGGCATTCAGCGGCTCTTCCCAGCCCTGCCCCTTTTGATGGTGGATGCCCGCGAGGTTGACGGCGGTCATCTGCTGTACGCCCGCTTCGCCAATCGTCCCGCGAACGCCCATATACCCATTGCCCGTCAGGAAGCGGTTGCCGTTATCCGCGTCCTGTGCCGGGTCAAACCCCGTTCGCTCAATCACCGTATTCATCCGTGTATTCCTCCTCATGTTCAAAACTTCCCTCCATGCGGTATTCATGGAGGGAAATTCGCGGCTGCACTGCGCTTTTCCTGCTACGGATTGCAGGTTTTCGGGTGCGGAAATTTCGGTTCTATGCATTTACCCTACATACTCCAGCAAGTCCGACAATTTCCCCAGATGATACGTCGCGCGCGCATCTTCCTTGGCGTCCCCCATGGCGGCGCAGGCAAACCCGCCCGCTTTCGCGGCTTCCACCCCTGCATGGGCATCCTCCACCACCACGCACTGCTCCGGCTTCAAGCCCAGCATCTCCGCTGCCTTCAAAAACACCTCCGGATTCGGCTTCGAGTGCGTGATGCAGTTTCCATCCGCCACCGCATCGAAAAACCCATCCAGCCCCATCCGCTCCAGAATGAACGGCGTGTTCTTGCTCGACGAACCAATCGCCAGCTTCAAGCCGCGTGCGCGCAGGGTATCCAGCGTGCGCTTCACGTCGCCGGACAAATCAGCTGGCGACATTTGGTTCAGCAACTGCCGATAGCGCGTGTTTTTCTCCTCCGCCATCGCGTTTTTCTCATCCTGCGAGTACGCCTTGTCGCTTTTTTCGAGGATGATGTTCAGGCTGTCCATGCGGCTGACCCCGCGCAAAAGGCCGTTGCGTTCGCGGTCAAAGGGGATGCCGAGCCGATCCGCGAGCGCCTTCCACGCGCGGTAGTGGTACTCGTCGGTCGAGCAGAGAACGCCATCCAAATCGAAGATAATGCCTTGATATTGCATCGTGATTTTCTCCTATCAATAAACGCAAATTTCCGCTGCCTGCGCGCCGTCGGTGCGGGATGCGGAATTCATTGTGAACACAACCTTGACAAAGCTGGCCGCCACGCTATCGAAATCAATGCGGATGCGATTGCCCGTCGCAGGGTCGAATTGGTACTGCGTGGCGGGTGCAACTTCGGTAAAGTTTTCGCCATCCTTGCTGACCAGAACGGTGATTTCCTGAATGCGCGCCTCCCAGATGGCGGATGGATTCAGGCAGACCGCGACGGTCGAGATGGTATGCGTCTCGCCCAGCACGATGAGCATTTCCGCCGGGAACCCTTTGCTTTCCCAGTAGGTATCGGTTTTGCCGTCGTTGACGTTTCGGCTGACGTACACGTCGGTATGCGCGCCGGAAATGACTTCCTTATTGAGCGCGAAATTCTCCGTTTCGGGGAGGGCGATGTACTGGTCAGCAGGGTCAGGGAAGCACGCCGGGCGCTCCGCCTTGGTCTGGTCGGGCGCGGGGACAACAGTCACGATGGTGGGAATTTCTTCTTCCGCCTGCGTCAGAAGGGGCAGGCACGCCAGCGACAGGGCGAGCATGGCGGATACGACAGAACGCATTTTCATAAGCGAAATTTCCTTTCTATATATAATGGTGGATATGTGGATGATTGGCAGGTCGGTCGCGCCCATTTGGCGCGACAATGTGCAAGTAGTCGAAAGAGCAAGTTGGGGGCGCGTCTGAGGACGCGCGAAATTACAACCGCTGCGCTGAAAGCGCTTCGCTGTTCAGCGCTCGTGTGGCAGAATTGCGTGCTTTTCCATTACTGGTTGCACGACAAACAGTTGGGGCGTTGCCCCAAACCCTACCAGAGGCGCTGCCTC
>FR899809.1 GCA_000437595.1 Faecalibacterium sp. CAG:74
TGAGCGGTCGTGCTGCGCAATCTCGCGCGGAATACTCACGCAGACTGGTATGACCAGATGTTCTATTTCGTCCGTGCTGAGATGGAGTGCTACACCAACATGCTGCTCCTGATGCAGGACATCGAGGAGGACAAGGAATGGAGAAAGGAAGATTTTGTCGAGCCCGATGACAATGTTTAAGCTGGAAACCATGATCTACGCCAGCGAGGACGGGACAAGCAGCGTATTTACGCTGAATCCCGCCTTGCAGAAACAGCTTGATGCCCTTGCAGCGCAGCACCCGGAGGTGTGCCAGAGAAAGGCAAGGGGCGAAGCCGGTGGGGTGACGTATCAGGTCAGGGATGCTGCGCTAGCTATCCAGCCTGTGCGGGCATCCTGAAAGCGATACCCGATCTGCTATTGTAGAATAAAGAACAACGGGCAAAGCGTCAGGAGGGATGCTTTGCCCGTTTTACATACCTGTATGCAATTATGCGGAACTTTTAGAGCAGTGATGGCTGCTCATCCAGACAAAGAGCATTGAAGCGGCGAAAAAAACACGGGCATCCGTCTTGGTTGCCCGCGCATAAAAAGAATGATACACAGAAGGAGGGTGCACGGGTGTTCTTTATATCATGCCTATGCTACTGCCGACAACGATACTCTATACAGAGTTATCTTCTGTTGACCGCTTTCAAAGCTTTTATCTCCTGTGTGACCTTCTTTCGTTTCGTAATGCCCTTGTATATCAAACGCCATACCCAGTAGAAAGGCAGCAGAACTGGAAACTTATATACCACAGGAGCATAACACTTGCACCACTCCATATTTGGAAACATACGGGATATGATATATTTACCCTTGGTTTTCGTAGTGAGCGGTTCCCCATCTGGCTGAAATTCCTGCATCCTATGAAGTGTCTGGTTGAACAGATTCCCGTAGGTCGTCGCTCCCAGATAATAGGCAAACATCTGGTTCTCCTCCTCAGTCAATTCGGACCTCAACACGGTTTTGGTATTTCCAAACAGCTTCTGTGATAACTTACGACTGTCCCTTTCATAATCAAGGATGCCCAGACTCCTCAACTCAGACTCTACATACTCCCAGTCTAAGATCTTCCCCAGTTTCCGATTCATAACATAAAAATCTGCCAGAGTCCGGATGCCAGTTCCTCCATGACTGTAATGTTTGTAAGCATGTGCCACAACAAACACATAGAAATCCTCTGGGGTGAAGTGATACCGGAAAGGTAGCTTCTCGTCCTGCACCAGCCTGTCTACGACATTCTCATACTTCTTTTGAAGAGTTGAGCGGTCTTCGTGAAACAGCGCAACATGCATCTCAAAGTTATAGATGGGTTGCTTTTCATAAGCATCATGGTTACTCTTGTTATAGGACTCAATGCTGTAGCCCCTGTTTACAAAAATATCTCTTACCTGCTGCCGTCTTGTCGCATCAAACAGAATATCGTTATCTGCCATTTCCCGCATCCCGAATTTAGGATACCAGTCTTTCAGAATGCTGCCTTTCAGCGGCATATACCAGATACCATGCTCTGCAAATTCTTTTTCCAGTCGGTGCCGTTCGGCATCCAGCAGCATATTTTTGCGGATCACCTTATTTTTGCTATCCAGCCATTTCAGCCGGATGCTTTCCTCGGCACAACGAAACGCATCGGTCTGTTCCAGCGCCATGCACACCATTGCAGAAACGGAATGCGCTTTCGCCAATCGAAGCAGTGCTTCCACGTCAATATTTGCAAGCAGTGCTTCTTCCGGCTTTGTCTCTTGCAGTGAACAGGCCATGAGATAAATCAAAAGTTCCGAAGTCTTTTCCATATCATGCTCCTTCAATACTCATCCCAACGGCTGTAGATTGCACTGATTTTTTCCTTGAGTTCCTGAATGCGTTTTTCCTGCTCCGCTTCATATTTTTCATAGGATTCCTGCCGCTCTTGCTGGGTGGCATTCTGGTCGGCCACTGCTTGAAAAGCACTGTTCAGGTCAACATAACGCAACTCATTGGCCGCTTTCCGGTCGTCTGCAAGCGTCATAAATCTTTCAACATCTGAAATCTGGAGCGTTCCGTTTTGAATCGTTGAAAAATCAAACGACGCAAGCATCATGGTATGTGCTGTAACAACTTGAGAAATATAGTCTGCGTAGTAGACGGGCTGCTTGAAAAAGCCATAGCAAATGTAGGGTTTCCCATTTTCCTGCATACCAGCCTGCAAGGAAGCATCATACAAGATCAATTCTGTATAGCCATGTTCCTTCAGAAGATTCCGGGTCTCTTCTGTGTTCACATTGCCCCGAAGCAGGAACGCAGGACTTTTGGCGTCGTCCATCTGCGCCAACAGGTCTTTCATCTCGTCCGCCGTCTGCAAAATGGATTCGTCAAATTGCAGGCCCGCCAACACAATTTCATAGTCTTTTGCAACGGCTTTTTTCAAAATCCGGGTCAGCTGTTCTTTTTCCTGCGAACAGTCCAGAAGGATCACCGGGGTGATGGAATGTTCTGCAGCCAGTTTATCGATCTCGGCAAAATCGTCCGCCGATGCAGGAACGAAACCAAAGAGGATGCCGGAAGTATCTTCCTTCGTGTTGATGGCACGTTGCTTTTGTGCAAGCTCCGAACGGATATCGTTGATCTCTTGCTCGTATGGCATTGCTTCCTTTTGGAGCTGCCGCATATGCGCCGCCTGACGCTGTTCCTGACGGTGATTTACAAAGAGCAGTCCGAACAGCACGACAGCAAGAAGAAGGACTACGATCGATAATGCTTTTCTTTTCATTTACACGTTTTCCTTTCACTCACACAAATACCATCTTTTGAAAAGGTCAGCTCCTTATCAAAGAAATCCGCCTGATTCATCCGGTGCGTGACCAGAATCACCGTTTTGTCCGTCATCTTTCGCAAATTATTCAGCAGTCGAAGGGCTGTTGCTTCGTCCAATGCGCTGGTCGCCTCGTCCAACAAAAGAATTGGATGGTTGGAATATACCGCCCGGGCAATGGCGATGCGCTGCATCTGCCCTTCGGACAGACCCGCGCCGTGTTCGCCCAGCACGGTATCTAGCCCGCTTTCCAGCCTGCGTACAAAATCATCCGCACAGGCGATTTTCAGTGCGTTATAAATTGCATTCTCATCCTGCGCCCTATCTTCATCCCCAAATGCAACAATGCTGCGGATGGAACCGGACAAAAGCTGGTTCCCCTGCGGCACATAGGCAAACAGACTTTTCCATGCTGAGGTCAGCGGTTGGTTCCCGGTTTTCGTGGAAAGGAACCGCTGACCGGAATCCAGCGGATACAGGCACATGAGCAGTTTGAGGAGGGTGCTTTTGCCGCAGCCGGACGGCCCGGTAAACACTACATACTCGCCCTTGCGGACGGTCAGACTGACATCCTGCAAAACCACCGGCATGGCGGGCGGTTCGCCCTCGGTCTGCACCGGGGGCTGATAGGTAAAACAGACGTGTTCCAGCTGAAGGGACTGCAATTCGGTCTGATAAAAATTCAAGGTCTGTTCTTCAGGCACCGTTTCGGTGCTGTCTGACGCAAAGGCTTCCGCTTCCATCAGGCGCTCGGCGCTGGCCAGCATGGAATAATACCGCGGCAGATAGCCCGTCAGGTTGGCAAACGGGCTTTGCACCTGCCCCACCAGCTGCATAATGGCTATCAGGTTGCCGTAGCTCATGGTGCCGGTCAGGATGCCGTAGCCGCAGAACCCGATCCCCAGCAGATACGCCCCGTCCATGGCACCGGCAAAGCCGATGTTGCACAGGTTGGAAAAATTGCTGCGCTTCATCCGGGCGGCTTTGTGGGCGTCCATCAGGGCGTCTGCCTGCTGCGCCATCTGTTCTTCCTTGGCAAAGGTGCGGACGATGACAAGACTTTCCAGCCGCTCCTGCAAGAACACCCGGAGCGCGCCGTCTGTTTCTTGAATCCTCTTGTGCAGTCGTTTCAATATCTTGCGGAACGCATAGGTCAGCAGCATCATGGCCGCGCCGCCGGGGAG
>FR899810.1 GCA_000437595.1 Faecalibacterium sp. CAG:74
AAATTCGCGGCGCATCTTGGCGCATTCTTATCTGGAAATAGTATTAAACGTTCAGGTGTGCCTTCTTCAAGCGGCTGGAAATCATCGGGCCAATCAGCACGACAATCACCATCTTCACGATGTCCAGCGGAATGAACGGATAAACGCAGATGGCCAGCGCCGCGCTCGCCGTCTTGCCCGCCTGTACGCAGAACCAGACTGTGCCAATCAGGTACAGCACGACTTCACCCGCGACCATTGCCAGCAGGTGCAGCCACCACTTGTCGCTCTTGCTCATCAGGAAGCCCGCCAGCGCCACCATCGGGATATAGCCGACGATGTAGCCGCCCGTCGCGCCCGCCAGCTTCGAAACGCCGCCCGTGAAGCCGCTGAACACCGGCACACCGACCAGCCCCAGCAGGATGTACAGGCAGACGCTGATGGTTGCCTTCTTCCAGCCCAGCACATAAATCGACAGGAACAGCACCAGCGTCGCCATGCTAATCGGCACAGGGCCAATCGGCAGCGAGAGCGGCGCAAGCACGCAGATAACCGCCGTCATCAGTGCAATTGCAACCAAGGTATAGGTCGTATTTTTTGTAGAAGCCGTCTTTTCCATCGTCGGGAATCCTCCTTGCGTAAACCAAAATGCGGTTTTGAGTTTACCATAGTTTCGGACGTTTGTCAACTGCTTTTTGCGCTTTGGTTGACGATACGGAATTTTTCGCCCTTCCTTTTTTTCTCGAAATGTGGTACACTTAAGGCACCACCGCACAATTCGGCGGCGCGTCTGGCGATGTCTTTTCCGCCATCTGCGGCATGCAAATTTCTCGATTTACCTCCAGTAAACCTTCGAAATTTGCATTTGCATCTGACGAAAAATCCATTCGCCAGCCGACCACCTCATTTGCGCGGTGTTACCTGAATGCCGTCAAGTGCTATCATTCGACCTGAAAAGGAGCGATTTTTATGGATTATAATCAGGCTGCCCTGCAAATGCACGAGGAACACCACGGCAAAGTTGCTGTACAGAGCAAGGTGAAGGTCGAGAACCGCGATGACCTGTCCACCGCGTATACCCCCGGCGTGGCAGAACCCTGCCGCCGCATTCATGCTGACCCGCGCGATGTGTACCGCTACACCGCCAAGGGCAATCTGGTTGCGGTGGTGTCCGACGGCACGGCGGTGCTGGGGCTGGGCGACATCGGCCCGCTGGCGGCGATGCCTGTCATGGAGGGCAAGGCGATTCTGTTCAAGGAATTTGCGGACGTGGACGCATTCCCGATTTGTCTGGATACGAAGGACGTGGACGAAATTGTGCGGACGGTGAAGGCAATCGCGCCGACGTTCGGCGGCATCAATCTGGAGGATATTTCCGCGCCGCGCTGCTTTGAAATCGAAAGCCGCCTGCACAAGGAACTGGACATTCCCGTCTTTCACGATGACCAGCACGGCACGGCGATTGTCGTCTCCGCGGGTCTGCTGAACGCGCTGCGGCTGGTTGGCAAAAAGATGGAGGATGTGAACATCGTCATCAACGGCGCGGGCAGCGCGGGCATCTCCATCGCCAAGCTCCTGCTGCAATTCGGCGCGGGCAATATCGTGCTGGTGGACCGGGCGGGCGCGGTCAGCGTGGACGAGGACTGGCTGAATCCGGCGCAGCGCAAGATGGCGGAAATCACGAACCGGCACAACGAGCGCGGTTCGCTGGCGGACGTGATGAAGGGCAAGGACGTGTTCATCGGCGTTTCCGCCCCGAAAATCGTCACGGCGGAAATGGTTTCGACGATGGCGAAGGACGCGATTGTGTTCGCAATGGCGAATCCCACGCCGGAAATCATGCCGGAAGAAGCCGCGAAGGGCGGCGCGCGCGTCATTGCGACCGGGCGCAGCGACTATCCGAACCAAATCAACAACGTGCTGGTTTTCCCCGGCATTTTCCGCGGCGCGCTGGACGCACAGGCGACAGATATTACGGAGGAAATGAAGCTCTCTGCCGCCCGCGCGATTGCGTCCATCGTTTCGGACGATGAGCTGAAAGAGGACTACATCATCCCCGGCGCGTTCGACAAGCGCGTCGCCCCCGCCGTCGCGAAGGCGGTCATGGACTGCGCGAAAGCATCCGGCATCAGCAAATTGGGAAAATAAATGTTTTTACGTCGCAGCGCTCTCGGCAGTATTCAAGCAGAATACAACCTACATTTTGTTTGAATAACCCCAAAAGTGGCGACAACGAAGGTTCCCAAAGGACAATCAGAAAGCCCTTTGGTCGCGTCCACAGGCGCAAAATTCCCTGTGATTGAAAGAAGCACCTTCTTTCGGAGAAAACACCATGATTGCAGAAATTCTATGTGTCGGCACGGAACTCCTGATGGGGCAAGTCCTCAACACCAACGCGCAGTTCCTCTCGCGCCGCCTGTCCGCGCTGGGCATCACGCAGCAGCACCAAACCGTCGTGGGCGATAATGCGCAGCGATTGGAGGACGCCTACCGCCTTGCGCTCAGCCGTGCGGATATCGTCATTACCTCCGGCGGCCTCGGCCCGACGGTCGATGATATCACCAAGCGCGTGGCGGCAAAGGTTGCGGGCAAGGAGCTTGTCCTCTTCCCGGAAGCGGAGGAAATGGTTCGCACCCGCTTCCAGCAGTATCACCGCAACATGACCCTCAACAACCTTTCTCAGGCTATGTTCACGGCGGATTCTACGCTGCTGATGAACCCGAATGGCACAGCCCCCGGCGCGATTGTCCCGATGGGTGATGGAAAAGTCGTTATCCACCTGCCCGGCCCGCCCTGCGAGCTGGAGCCGATGTTCACCGCATCGGTCGAGCCGTACTTGATGGCGCGGTCGGGGCGCGCACTGGTGAGCCGGTATGTGCGCATCTTCGGCATGGGTGAATCCGAGGTGGACACGCGCCTGCGCGACTTGGAGAACGGAGAAAATCCGACGTTATCGCCCTACTGCGCGTTAGGCGAGATGCAGCTGCGCGCAACGGCAAGCGCTGATACGGCGGAGAAGGCGCTGGCGCTGCTGACACCGCTTTTGGCGGAGGTCAAGGCGCGTCTGGGCAATGTTGTGTACGCGATTGAGGAAACAGACGGCGGTTCACTGGCGAAAACGGCGATTGAGACGCTGCGGGCGCAGGGTATGACGTGCGCGACGTGCGAAAGTTTGACGGGCGGCAAGGTCGTTGCGGCGCTGGTGGATATTCCGGGCGCATCGGCGGTTGTCCGCGCGGGACTGGTGACGTACCAGACGGACACGAAGACGATTCTGGCGGACGTGCCTGCGGAGGTCATCGAGCGTTTCGGCGTGGTGAGCGTGGAGACGGCGTGCGCAATGGCGGAAGGCACGCGGAAGCGGCTGGGTGTGGACATTGCGGTGAGTACGACGGGCGTCGCGGGGCCGGACGGCGGGACGGAGGACTGCCCGGTAGGGACGGTGTGCGTCGGCGTATCGACGGCGGGCGGCACGAGCGCGGTTCGGCTGGCGCTCTCTGGCAACCGCGAGCGCATCCGCACGCTGGCCATGAAGCACGCGCTGCATATGCTGATTGAAAAGGCAAGATAAGAAAGCAGGCTCATGTCCCGGTGGTTTTGGGGCATGAGCCTGTTTTTATGGAGTTGTAGAATAATTGTTAGGAGGATGGCTTTCGTGCTTCTCGGTCGCGCCCATTTGGCGCGACAATGTGCAAGTGGTGGGGAAAGCGAGTTGGGGGGCGCGTCTGAGGACGCGCAAAGTTACTGGCAGGGACGCTT
>FR899811.1:0-3610 GCA_000437595.1 Faecalibacterium sp. CAG:74
GCGCCGTTGTTCATCGGGAACATTGCCAGCTGATACAGTTTTGCGCGGTTCACGCCGTCATTTTTCGCGGTCGTGTTGGACATGCTCTTGTGACCTCCTTAGTTATCCACCCAGTTCGACTTCTGGGCATTCTTGTTCTTCACGAGCTTGTACGCCGGGTTCGGCTTGTCCACTTTATGGAAGTGCGCCGTGTCTTTCTTTAAACCGGAGAACGCTTCCACGTCCAAATCGCCGTCAAGCGGCACGGTGAACGTGAACACATGGTCGCTGCTGGTCTTTTTGCCGACCGTCTTGCCGTTGACCATCAGCGTCACGGTGTCGTCGGTGGAGTAGACCTTGATGGTTGTCTTTTTGCCGCAGCGGTCAACAAAGCGCTTGGAGCAGATGTGCACAAAGCGGTCGCTGCTCCACCACGCCTTGTAGAGGTAGAAGCTGTCCTTCTTTGTCTTGCGGTCGAAGGTAACAAGCCCCTTGTGGTTCATGCCGGGTTCGCCGCCCTGATCGCGCGCGTCCGCCGCGAAGTCGAACATGTTCCAGACGTGGTTCGCCCACATCCACGGATGCCGCCGGAAGCACCGCAGCATGTACTCGTGGTACACCGCCTGATACTCCTCGGTGTGGTCGTTGCGGCGCGGATGATCGGAATGCAGGTTCGGCATCCCCTCTGCGCCGTACTCGCTGTACCCCAGCAGGCGCTTGGGGTAGCACAGGTGCCAGAAGCCAATCCACAGGTCATTGAGGAACAGCCCCGGCACATACCAGCCCAGATACAGGTTCCAGCTGACGACGTCGGTGATGTGCGCAACCTTGTTGAACGGGCCGCACATCGCGTAGCACGCCAGCGTCGTGAAGCGGGTCGGATCCGTTTGATGAATCATGTCGTTGAGGAGGCGGTGGTTGTCCAGCATGTCCTGCTTGTCCTTCGTCGCGATGGTGATTTCGTTCGACACGCCCCAGCAGACAATGGACGCATGATTGTAGTTCTGCTCAATCAGTTCCTCCATCTGGCTGATGGTGTTCGCGCGGCCGTTGGGCATGTGCTTGCTGATGTAGGGGATTTCCGCCCAGACAATCAGGCCGTTGCGGTCGCAGAGGTCGTAGAAATACTGGTCGTGCTGGTAGTGCGCCAGCCGCAGCGTCGTCGCGCCAATTTCGCGGATGAGCGCCATGTCCTCGTCGTGCATCTCGCGCGTGATCGCGTTGCCGATGCCCTTGCGATCCTGGTGGCGGCTCACGCCATGCAGGTCATACGGCTCATCGTTGAGGATGAAGCCGTGCTTTTCGTCCACGCGGAAGGAGCGAACGCCGAAGGGAATTTCCAGCCGATCGGTGACGCTGCCATCCACCGTGACTTCACAGCGCGCAGTATAAAGGTAGGGATCTTCCACGCCATGCCAGCGGCGCGCCTTCGCCATCTCGATGGTCGTGTCCAGCCCCGTGCCCGTGCCAACGACGCGTCCCTTGCGGTCAATAACCGTCACGGTCACGTCGCCCGTCGTCACCCGGCTCTGTACGCGCACCTTCGCGCCCGCGCCTTCGGGCGTCGCCGTCACGCGGATGCCGGACGAACCGAGGTAATCCAGCGCGAAATGCGCCTTGTTCACCACCAGCAGACGAACCATGCGGTAGATACCGCCGTAGAACGTGAAGTCCGCCATCTGCGGATACACGCGGTCGTTCTTGCTGTTGTCCGCCTTGACAACCAGCTCGTTCTCGTCCGCCAGCAGCCCGGTCAGGTTCGCGCGGAACGTGGAGTAGCCGCCGTCGTGGCTGCACACGTCCTGCCCATTCAGGCTGACCTGCGCAGAGGCATTCACGCCGTCAAATTCAATCCACACTTCCTGCGTGTCCGGGTCGAATGCAGGCTTTGGAAGCGTCAGCGTGTAAGTGCAGGTGCCGCGCTTGTAGTCGTCGCCGCCGTCCTGCCCGTCGATGGCGTTCCATGTGTGCGGAATGGAGACTTCGCTCGTCTGCCCGTCCAGATTCGTGAACTGCCAGCCGTCCTTGAGTTCAATGATGTGTCGCATGTCGGAACCTCCTTGGGAGAATCAAAAAAGACGCAAAAGGCTCCGCCCATGCGGGTGGAGCGAAGGATTACGCAGCCTTCTCTTTGCGAGTGTACACAGCGATTTCGCCGATGATGAACGCGCCCAGCGCCAGTCCGGCAAACCAGAGGAAATTCGGGTCAAAGCCCTTTTCGTCAATCGCCACAAACACATCGGTGACATACCAGTAGCACTTGTGCGCAAAGAAGCAGATGGCGGCAAACGGCGCAAACGCGGCAATCGCGCTCGCCACACCGTACTTCTTCAGCCCCACCAGCGCGCCGGACACCACGCCGCCGCCGATAAGCAGCAGCACAACCCACTGGTCATAGCACACGCGCTGCGTCGCGCCGAACTTGCCGCCAATCACCTGATAGATGACCGCCGCCGCAATCGCCAGCACCGCGGAGACGAGCGTCGCATAAACGCCAAAGCCCTTCTTGGTAGAATTGCTCATGGAAAATGAACTCCTTTCATCAACCGGGAACACGCCGACTTCCGCCTTCGCCCGGTTTCTGCCCCGTCAGGGGGATTTCCTGATTTTTTTGCACCGCAAAGAAACGGTGCAGCCATTGCCCTATTCGCATAGGGATTGTTGCATCACCGCGCAGCCAAACGAACCTTTGCCGCCTCCGCTGGGAGGAACCGCATTTCCTCATCAGCCTCTGAACGGCACACGTTGGGATAGAAATATTATGTCATATTTTGACCATCGTTGCAAATCGTTTCCGCGCCGCGCGAATTGGGAAAAGACAAAAAAACGCTCTCTCGCGTCACATTCACGTCAATTCACGTCAATTGCATTCCGTTCACGGCATAAAATCTGCCGTATTTGGGCATCTTTTGTTCTTGCGACGCTTGTGTTCCTTTGTGCGACAAACGTTCTTCACTTTTGTGCCGTTTTGATATAGAATAAGGATAGAATGTGGCCGGGCGGACACAGGGCGGTCAACTACGCGCATTGATTCCCCCGATGTTTCCCCGGCGCAAGAGTCTCCGCCACCGCATTGGCGCTGTGATTTGACATTCACTCACAGGGCGTTTTTTCGTGTGTCAGAATAAACGTCATTTGAAAGGAGAACCCGATTCTTATGAAATCTACCTCCAAGCATCGGACACTGAAAAAAGTGTTCCTGAATGTCACGGCGTGCCTGACGGCGCTGGTTGTCACGGGCAGTATCATCGCCAACGAGTGCGAAGTGCAGCTCAATTCCTTCCTCGGCACGAGCAGCACCAAAATCGTTACCAATCTCCCGGAGGGCGTGACCGAAGAGGGCTACGTCCGCTACTATGACAGCAAGTACAGCACGCTGGCCGAACTGAAAGCCGCCGGCAACGCGAAGGTTCGCGAGGTCGAGGGCGAAGGCATTGTGCTGATGAAGAATGAGAACAGCGTCCTGCCGCTCGCCGCGGGCGCAAAGGTGTCCCTCGTCGGCGTGACGGCGATGGATCCCGTCTACGGTGGTACGGGCTCCGGCGCGGTGGACGCGGACGGCGCCCCGAACTACCTCGATGTGCTGACCGGCGCGGGCTTCGACGTGGTGGACAAGCCCCTGCTGAACTGG
>FR899811.1:3641-14556 GCA_000437595.1 Faecalibacterium sp. CAG:74
CTGCTGAACTGGTATGTGAGCGAGGAAAAGAAGCGCAACGGCCACGAAATCGGCGAAGTCAAGTGGAAGCAGGTCAAAAAGAACCATGACGATACCCTGGGGCAGGGTGAAGACGTGGTGTACGTCATCGGCCGCGTGGGCGGCGAAGGCAACGACGTCGGCGCCGGCATCGAGGATACGTTCGAGGAGAGCGGCGACTACCTGCACCTCAACGAGGCCGAGCTGAGCGTTCTGGAAGGCCTGAAGGGCATGAAGGACGACGGCAATATCCGCTCCATCACCGTCATCGTCAACAGCGCGAACCCGGTTTCGATGGCGTTCGCGGATGAAGAGGATTACGGCGTGGACGCGGTGCTGTGGGTCGGCTCGGTCGGTCAGACGGGTCTGTACGCCTTGGGCGACGTGCTTTCCGGCGCGGTGAACCCGTCCGGTTCGCTGCCGGACACTTGGTGGAAGGACAATCAGCTTGACCCGGTGCAGAACAACTTCGGTGTCTACACCTATGAGGGTCAGGAGAACTACACCTATCCCGCCAACGCCAACAGCTACAACCACTATGTGGTCTATCAGGAAGGCGTGTATCTGGGCTACAAGTACACGGAAACGCGCTATGAAGACGTTGTGCTGGGCACGCCGAACGCGGGCAACTTCCAGTACAATAACGTTGTCGCGTACCCCTTCGGCTACGGGCTGAGCTACACGAACTTCGCTTTCTCCGATATGCAGGTGCAGAAGGTCGGCGAAGGGCTGAAGACCGAGTATCAGCTGACTGTCACCGTTACCAACACGGGCGACAAGGCGGGCAAAAAGGCGGTGCAGGTCTACGCGCAAAAGCCCTATACCGACTACGACGTGCAGAATCACATTGAAAAGCCGGCGGTGGAGTTTGTGGGCTTCTCGAAGACGAAGCTGCTCCAGCCGGGCGAGAGCGAGACGGTGACCGTCTCCGTGCCGGAATACTTCCTGACCAGCTACGACGCTTACAACACGGGCGTGTATATTCTGGAAGAAGGCGCGCATTACCTGACGATTGCCGATGACGCGCACGCGGCGGCAAACAACATTCTGACCGTGAAGGGCAAGACGACCGCCGACGGCATGACCGCAGACGGCGACGCTTCGATGGTTTACACGGCAACCTACTCCTTCGACGCGACGACCTACGCCAAGGCGTATGGCACGGGCAACGACGTCACCTCCCTGTTCGCAGCGGCGGACGTGAACCGCTACGAGGGCAGCGGCGACAACACGGTAACGTACTACTCCCGCAGCAACTGGGAAGGCACGGTGACGCCCGGCGCGGTGAAGCTGGCGATGACCCAGCAGCTCTTCGACGACACGGTGCTGACCGACAGCGACCTTCCCTCCGCTGACGGCTACGAATGGCCGGTGTTCGGCAAGCAGGCGGATCTGCAGCTCATCAACATGCGCGGCGTCGACGCGGACGACCCGCAGTGGGAAACCTTCATGGATCAGCTGACGTTCGACCAGCTGGCGAAAATCTGCGCCAACGGTCTGCGCATGACGATTGCCATCAACGAAATCGGCAAACCGGAGACGGTTGACCACAACGGGCCTTCCGGCGTGACGCAGAAGTACTCCGTCGGTTCTAACGGCTACGCGGTGCAGACGAACGACCCCGATAAGAACATGAAGGGTACCTGCTACCCCTGCAACGGCATCATCGCCGCAACGATGAACAGTCAGCTTGTGCAGGAGGTCGGCGAACTGATTGGCGAGGACGCCATGTGGGCAGGCTACGCGGGTCTGTACGGCACGGGTCTGAACATCCACCGCTCCCCCTATTCTGGCCGCGTGTTTGAGTATTACTCCGAGGACGGCATCCTGACGGGTCTGATTGACGCGCGGGAGACCGTGGGCATCCAGAGCAAGGGCGTGTACGTCTACAACAAGCACTTCGTCCTGAACGATCAGGAGAACAACCGCGCGGGCATCGGCACCTGGTGCAACGAGCAGGCGCTGCGCGAAATCTACCTGCGCGCCTTCGAGCTGCCGATTATTCAGGCGGACGCACAGTGCGTGATGACGGCGTTCAACCGTCTGGGCGCCATTTGGGCAGGCGCGTACACCGAGCTGCTGACGGACTGGCTGCGCGGCGAAGCGGGCATGAGCGGCTTCGCGGTCACGGACATGTACGACGGCACCTACATGGTGAAGGTGAACGAGATTGTCGCGGGCAACGACCTGCCGGACAACTTTGTGGGCGAAGACATCAGCGAATTGAAGGACTACGGCCCTGACGGCGCGAAGGCGAACCCGATGGTGGCGCAGGCGCTGCGCACGTCCGCAAAGCGTGTGCTGAACACGGTTGTGAACTCGCGCGGCATGGACGGCATCAGCCAGTACACGCGTGTGGTACGCGAAGCGACGTGGTGGCAGCTGACGCTGAACATTGCGCAGTGGGCACTGGGCGCGCTGACGGCGGTGGCGTTTGTGCTGGTCGTGCTGGATGGCAAGAAGAAGGGTGCGAAGAAGTAATTCGATTCCTTCTTCGGGAATTTCCTGAGGATTTTCGGGGCACATGGCGAAAAGCTGTGTGCCCTTTTTGCTGCGCAGAGGTGAACCCCCTGCAAATCAGCGGAAAAGCAGGAATTTCCGCATATTCCGACTTGTCCAAACCCCGAAACCATGCTATAATGGCTTCAGAATATTTCACGCAAGGGGGAGGCGAGACGAATGCTCCTAATTGCTATCGTCGATGATGAACGCAGCGATTCCAGCGCGCTCAAGGCGCTTGTCGATATCTACTTCCAGCAGAACCGTCAGGCGTATATGATTCACGTCTTCAACGGCGCGCTGGATTTCATCCGCAGCACCGAGAACCACGACATCGTGTTTATGGATATCCGCATGGATAAGCTGGACGGGCTGGAAGTGGCGCGCATCATGCGCAAAATCAACACCGATTCCGTGCTGATTTTCGTCACCCACATGGCGCAGCTCGCCATCAAGGGCTACGAGGTGGATGCGCTGGATTTCATCGTCAAGCCGGCTGACCAAGGCTCCATCAATTATGTGCTGGATAAAGCAATGAAGCGGCTGGAAGGCGTATCGAACGCGGCATTCGCGCTCAAGACTTCCGACGGTATTGTCAGCTTATCTACCAACGATATTATCTATGTCGAAGTGTTTGACCACAATTTGGTTTATCACACCACCAAGGGGAATTACGACATCCGCGGACGGCTCTCCGACGTGATGAAGCGGCTCGACCCGAAGCGGTTCATCATGTGCAACCGCTCGTATGTCGTCAACCTGCGCTATGTGTCAAATATCAACAATGATTTTCTCGTTGTCGATGGCACGCAGATTTCCATTTCCAAATCGCACCGCAAAGAGATTTTGCAGCATTTCTCGAACTTTCTGGGGGAAAACCTATGAACATGCTGCATGACTCATGGTGGATTTCGACGATTGACCACCGCGTCTCCACGGCGCTGGTGTTTTTTCTGCTGCTGATGACGATGGGAAACGGACATAAGAAGCCCTATTTCCCCCTGCGCATCCTTGTCAGTTTCATCGCGCTGTGCGCCGTCAGCTGGTTGACGCGCTACTGGATTGACCTCTGCCTGACAACAACCGTTGCGCAGGGCATCGGGTACAGCCTGCACCTGTTGGTCATGAGCCTGCTCTATTGGGGCACGTATACCATCTGTTACCACACAACCCTCTCCGAATCGTGCTACATGGGACTGCTTGCGCTGACGATTTTCAAGCTCGCATGGAACACATTCAAGGTTTTCGCAGCGGCATTTGGGATGACAGGTATCGCGTCGGTTTGGTCACGTTACAGTGTTTCCGGCGCCCTTGTGTCGTATCTGGTGTATATCGCCGTGTGCGCAGCCGCTTCTTTGCTCTATAAGCGGCTGATTCACAGCAATCCGCCGCTCAATGAGGCTTCCCGCATTGTCCGGGCTTCGGTCGCCGTTTTCCTGCTTTTTCAAATAGTGCTGGAATATTGCGGGCATGTGTTCACCTCGGCGCCGGATTCGTCTTTCATGTTCTATCTCTGCGCCCTGCTCTATACTGCAACAAACTACATCATCCTGATCACCATTGCCGACCTTGCCCGCTATCGGCAGGACAACGAGGAAATGCAGAAGTTCATTGCCAACAAGATGCAGTATTACCAGATGAGCCGCGACGGCATCACGTCCCTGCAAATCAAGTGCCACGACCTGAAGCACCAAATCGCCACCATCCGCTCGAAAGCAGGCAAAGAGAGTTTCGACAAGTACATTGACCGCTTGGAGGACTCCATCATCGAGTACGGCACGGTTGTCGAGTGCGGCAACGAGACCATCAACATTGTGCTGACGGAGAAGAACATCCTCTGCTCAACGTGCGGAGTAAAGTTCTCGTACCTGATTGACGGGTCGATTTTCGGCTTCATGTCGGAAATGGAGCTGTTTTCGCTCTTCGGCAATGCGCTGGACAACGCCTTGGAGGGCTGCAACAAGGTGACTGACCATGAGAAGCGGGTGATTTCGCTCAAAGCAAACGCCATGAATGGCATGGTGGTGCTGCATGTGGAGAATAGCTATGAAGCGCCGCTGAACATGGTGGATGATATGCCGGTGACGACCAAGGCCGGCACGGGACATGGGTTTGGCTTGCGCTCAATTCAGGCAATTGCAGAAAAGTATGACGGCATAGCGACAGTGGTTGCGGAAAATGGCATTTTTAAGCTGACGGTAGTTCTGCACCCGCCGGAAGGAAGCGGCGCTTCCCGCGTTAGCACGCAGAACCAGTAAGACAAAATGCCCATCCTTTGCGCCATCAACCCGCTCTTTCCAACACGCTGCACATTCGTGCGCTGCCCATCAGCATTGAGGATTTTTTTTCTCGGTGCTGATTTTTTTTGCAGGCTGAATTGCGCCCGCGGACTTGCCGGAACGGAGATACGGCGCATTTCACAATCTGCCACCGGTTCCAGAATATGCCGTTCTCGATTTTGCACTTTTCCCCCGTTTCCCTCCCAAATCGGGCAAAAAGCTGCCGTTCGCGACATATTTCCGTCGTGAACGGAACGTCCACACGGTTGCGACGGGGGTACAGGCATTCAAGACAAGCCCCTTCCAATCTGGCGATTTTTATGCTATTATATTACCAGCACCTCATGTTTCGCGCAGCATGAGGAAGAGAAAACGGAAAAGGAGAACCCTCAGCATGAAACGGATTCTGAGCTTGGCGGTTGCAGCGTCGATGCTGCTGTCTGCGATTCCCGCAATGGCGGAAACGGCGACCGAAGCAACCTACATTCCTGCTCCCTACAATGCGGAAGAAGTTGACCCCACCAAGACCTACCTTGAGCCTGTGTTCTATCAGAACGAGAACGGCCCGACCATCGGCGTGACGACCGTCGGCGTTATCCAGCAGGATGGCCTGTACTTCAAGGATTCCGACAACGACCACGAGCTGGACGCGTTTGAAGACTGGCGTCTGCCGGCGGAAGAACGCGCCGCGGACATGGTCACGAAGATGACGCTGACTGAACAGGCTGGTTTCGTCCTGAACGCCCTGATGGTGATGCCCGGTTCCAAGACGCTTGCGGATGTCAAGAATGAAGACGGCACCATCAATCCCGCCAAGGTTATGACCGTCATCCCCGAAGGCGAAACCACGAAGAGCCTGATTATGTTGAATTCGGCCTCCTCTTCGTTCGCCAGCATGGACGATCAGGTGATGTCCATTGGCAAGATTCGCGCGGGCGTGTACCGCGGCGGTCTGAACTACGACGCTTCTGTCGTTGCGCTGTACAACAACGTGACCACTGCGTTTGCTGAATGGGATTCCGCCAAGGCGGGTACGCCTGCAATCCCGGTGACGCTGATCTCCAACCCGATTTCCGCCGGCTTCCCGGACTCTCTGGGCATGGCTGCGGCTGTTCTGGGCGACGGCAACTACGACGCCATCAAGGATTATGCCGAGGTTGACCGCCAGATGTGGCGTTCGCAGGGCATCATCTTCATGTATGGCCCGCAGATCGACCTGGTGACTGATCCCCGCTGGCCTCGGAACAGCGGCACTTACGGCGAGCGTCCCGACGTCACCGCCGGCATCATCACCGCGCTGGTGGACGGCTATCAGTATGGCAAGGACGGCGTGAACGAGAAGTCCGTCGTGCTGTCTGCGAAGCACTTCCCCGGTGACGGCGCTGCCGAAAACGGCTTTGAGTCTCACACCTCTCAGGGTCAGTGGCGTCTGTACCCGACTGCCGGTTCTCTGGAAAAGTACCAGCTGGTCGGCTTCCAGGCTGCTGTTGACGCAGGCGTGGGCGCAATCATGCCTTGCTACTCCCGCGACGCGGCGGATGTCCGCTCTGTCCCGCAGACCTACCGTGGCCATGAAATCGACGTCAAGCAGCTTGGTTCTGCTTACAACTCCGAAATCATCACCACCCTGCTGCGTGACATCATGGGCTTCAAGGGCTTCGTGAACTCCGACTCCGGTATCACCCTGACCCAGACCTACGGCGTGGAATCCCTGACCAGCATCCAGCGTTTCGCGCTGCTGATCAAGGCCGGCACCGACGCCATCGGCGCTGAACTGGCTCCGGAATACATTGTTTCCGCTGTTGAATTCGGCCTGCTGGACAAGGCTGACCTCGACCGCGCCAACATCAATCGTGCGACCGCGCTGTTCAAGCAGGGTCGTTTCGAGAACCCCTACCTGGACTACGAACAGGCTGACGTCGTGCGTGCCACCAACATGGAAACCGCGCATGACCAGGCGTATTCTCTCCACCTGAAGGCGACCGTCCTCATGAAGAACCATGAGAACACGCTGCCGCTGAGCAAGGACGCGGGCACCAAGATTTACATCGCCTCCTACACCGGCACTGGTGAAAACGAAGCGACCCTCAAGGCGCTGGCCGAGCTGTTCGTGCAGCAGGGCTTCACCGTCTGCGAGGATATGGATGATGCCGATGTTGTGTACTTCTATGTGCAGCCCAAGGCGACCATCAAGGCAGGCGCTTCCGAAACCGAAGGCGTTTTGAGCCTGGTGGACGGCTTTGAAGTGGCTCAGCGTCAGCTGGGCGGCGGCGCAGACGCGGCTGTGACGGCTATGTTCGGCGCGGGCGGTCAGGGTAAGACTGGCGAAATGGTTGACGTGACCACTGTTGAAGGCATCAAGAAGCTGCAGAAGGCTGCGAACAAGATGCACGAAAAGGGCGGCAAGGTCATCGCGACCATCGTCTGCACCTCTCCGTGGATCCTGGACAACCTCGAGCCTTACTGCGACGCGCTGCTGGCGCAGTACACCACCTCCGCGGCTTCCCTGTCCAATGCGTACAGCGCGCAGGTGGACGTCATCGTCGGCAATTACAACCCGACCGGCAAGCTGTCTGTGACCCTGCCTTCCTGCGAGGCTGTTATCGCCCTGACGGAAGTCCGCGACGCAGATGGCAACCTGCTCTACGAAGAATGCGCTTCCCCGAATGACGTGCCCGGCTACGACAAGGATCAGTACATTGCTCCTGAAGTGCTGGCACAGTCTCCGTCCGGCAGCTACATCTACAAGGATGCCGACGGCAACTCCTACGTCTCCGGCTTCGGTCTGAGCTACTAAGAGTCATTTGCGGAGGTCTGACGGATTTCAACCTGCCAGACCTCTGCATCCCCCCCTTTGCGCCAGAGATGAACGCGCGAACCGGCTCTCCCGGTTGTTCATCTCCGGCGCATTTCTTGATTGGAGGTTTTTATCATGAAAATCCATCGTTTAACTGCCCTGCTGCTGTCCCTGCTTCTGCTGTTTTCCTGCGCATTGTCAGAAAGCACCGATGATAAGCTGATGGCGACTGTCAACGGCGAGGAGCTGCGCTACAGTACCTATGTCACCTACCTGACGCAGTACCAGCAGCTGCTTTCCGGCGCGTATGACGAGACGGACGAGACGCAGGCCGCCTACATCGAAGACCTTGCGCTGACCACCGCGATTCAGGACATGCTCATCGAGCAGGACATGCGCGCCAAGGGCTGCTATGACTTCGACGAAGAGACGGAAAACTGGATTCAAGCGCAGGGACAGACCGCCTATGAGACGGCGCTGACAAATGTCGGCGAAACTCTGCGCGCTGAACTCGGTTACAGCGACGAAGAGGATATGTCTTCCTTCGCCCTGAGCTATGCCAAGGCGCTTGGCGTGACGGTGGAGGATTACATTGCCGTTTACCGCAAGCAGCGTGCGATGGTGAACTACTACACGGTGCTGCTGGGCGACAACCCGGTGACGGAAGACGCGATTCAGTCCGCCTACGAGACAAACGTGGCGGCAAGCAAGGAGCGCTTCGAGGGCGACGCCGCGGCATTCGAGACGGCGCTGTATTCCGGCGAAGAAGTGTGGTACAAGCCGGAGGGCTACCGCAGCATCCTGCAAATTCTCCTGCCTGCTGAGGGCGACACGGACGAAGCGCGGCTTGAAAGCGTTCAGGCGACGGTGGATGCCATTGACGAGCGGCTCAACGCGGGCGAATCCTTCCAGACGCTGATGGCGGAGTACAACACCGACGTGGCGTTTTACGATGCGGATTTCCTGACCGTTGGGTATCAGGTGCACCGTGATTCGGTCGTGTGGGATGAGAAGTTTGTAGCGGCGGCGTTCAGTGAGCGCATGGCGCAGCCCGGCTGCTGGAGCGACCCGATTGTCAGCGACGCGGGGGTGCACATTCTGTACTACCTGTCCGATTCCAAAAGCGGCGCGATTGAGATGACGGATGCGATTCACGATGCGCTGTCGTACACGCTGTATCAGGACATGTGCAGTGAGGCGCTAAGTGCGCGGCTGAACGAGCTGTCTGATTCTGCCGAAGTCGTTCTCTATTGATGCAGGGGGAATCGCGCCTCCGCAGAGGCGAAACCCCTGCCCTGCGGCGCAGAAATCGCCGTAAAGAAAAACCCCGTCTGACCGCTGGTCATCATCCAGCATCAGACGGGGTTTTGTCATGCCATCAGGCACTTGCAGGGGGCATTATACTATTTCCAAATGAGAATGCGCCAAGATGCGCCGCGAATTTTTCGTTCTGGCTAACGGGAGTGAAATGCAGCGTAGCAGCGCTACGCTAAATGGAACGACCGGACGACAGAGCGGAAAAGGCGCAAGCAGATGGCGCAGATGAATTTGAAAATAGTATTAGCCCTGTTCCTGCTCCTGCTTGTAGCGGTTCATCAAATTATGCACGCGGTCATACGGCGACAGCAGCTTCGACAGCGAACGGTCGTGGTTCAATGTCGCAATGATATAGGAAATGTACTTGCTCATGTCGGCTTCGATGAACCACAGCGCTGCCTGCAATTCGGGTGTGCGGTAGGTCAGGTTCGTGGAAATCACGCCGTCAATCAGACCTTCGTCGTAGCTCTTCTGGTACAGCTCCAAACCGTTGGTGAACAGCGGGAAGGTAACGGCAGAGAAGATGCGGTTCGCGCCGAGCTCCTTCAAGCGGTGCGCAACCTCAATCATGGATTCGCCAGAGGACAGAATATCGTCCGCAACGAACACGTCCTTGCCGTTGACTTCCTTGCCCATGTACTCGTGGGCGACAATGGGGTTGCGGCCGTTGACGATGCGAGTGTAATCGCGGCGCTTGTAGAACATGCCCATATCCACGCCGAGGACGGAGGCATAGAAGATGTTGCGGTCAAGCGCACCCTCGTCGGGGGAGACAATCATCAAATGATCCTTGTCCAGCTTCAAGTCCTTGCGGCGCTTCAGCAGTGCCTTGAAAATCTGGTAGCTGGGCATAACGGACTCAAATCCGCCTTCGGGAATCGCGTTGACGACGCGCGGGTCATGCGCATCGAACGTGATGATGTTATTCACGCCCATGCGGTTGAGTTCCTGCAGCATCAGTGCGCAGTCCAGGCTTTCGCGGGCGCTGCGGCGGTGCTGACGGCCGCCGTAGAGCAGCGGCATGATAACGGTAATGCGCTTCGCCTTGCCGCCGACGGCTGCAATGGTGCGCTTCAGATCCATGTAGTGGTCATCGGGGGACATCGGCACTTCATGCCCGTACATGTTGTAGGTGCAGTTGTACGCGCCGACATCGCAGAGGATGTAGAGATCCAGTCCGCGAACGGAGTCCTTAATCAGTCCCTTGCCTTCGCCGTTACCGAAGCGCGGGCAGGTTGCGCGCACGAGGAAGTCCTCGCGACCCATACCAGGCGTTGTGGACATATCGCCCGGCAGGGTTTCTTCCGTGTACTTGCGCCACTTCAGCAGCCACTTGTTCACTTTGTCGCCCATGTCCTCCGTGCCGCGCATGGCAATCAAGCCCAGCGGAGCAACAGGCGTCGTCAGAAAGGATTCCTCATTCCAGGTACTCACAAAGTCCGTCACAGACCATCAACCTCATTCCGTCATGTGTCATTTCGGGGCGTATGTGTGGAGCCGCCAAGGGGGCAAGCCACTTTGCTCAAATTCCTTGGAACCGTCCGTTCCACTCCTTATTATACAGCATTTTTTCGCATTATGCAAAGGGATTTTACAAAAAAAACGAACGAAATCTTGCATCTCGATAAAATGGTTGTGATTTTTCCAGAAGTACCATCATTCTGATTTCATCGTCTCTTCCTGCTGGATTTTTGCTCGTTTTCGCTTGACAAACCGCCCCAATTCAGGTACGATGGTATGTAACCATCTTCATATAATAGGAAGGAAGGATATTTTGTCAACCGGTTTTTCCCGCAAGTCAGCCGCCATGATGATCTTGGGCAGTTCCATCCTCGCGATGGGCATGTGCAACATTCACGCGCATTCCGGCGTTACAGAGGGTGGTGTGCTGGGACTGACGCTGCTGCTGGAGCATCTGTTCGCCATCTCCCCCGCGCTCTCTGCGCTGATTCTGAACGTCCTGTGCTACGCGCTGGGCTGGCGGACGCTCGGCCGCGGATTCCTG
>FR899811.1:14580-16451 GCA_000437595.1 Faecalibacterium sp. CAG:74
GGCCGCGGATTCTTGCTGAACTCCGCCATTGCGTGTCTGTGCTATTCCGCGGTGTATGCGCTGCTGGAGCCGTTTGCGCCTATGTTCCCACTGCTGATTTCCTCCCAGCTTATCGCGTCGCTTGTCGGCTCGCTGTTCGTGGGCTTCGGCGCGGGAATCTGCGTCCGCTATGGCGGCGCGCCCGGCGGAGATGATGCGCTCTCAATGTCCCTGAGCCGCATCACGCGTCTGCCAATTCAGTGGGTCTACCTGCTCTCTGACCTAATCGTGCTGAGCTTGTCGCTCTGCTACATTCCGCTGGGAAAGATAGCGTACTCGCTGCTGACGGTGATTCTCTCCGGTCAGCTGATTGGCATCGTCGAGCGCTTTGACTTCCGCCTGATGAAGCGGGAGGGGCTGCGTCCGGCACTGGTGAATGCGGCGAAGGGGAAATAAAAGAAGTCATTCACATACGCAAAAAATCGGCAGGCCGCCTATTCACGGTCTGCCGATTTCTCAATTTGCCAAGGCTTCCACTACTGTCAGGCTGCGAATGTGCCACTTGCCGCTTTCCTTGACGAGAATGGCGTTGTACTTCATGCTCTGCCACGCGGGCGGATACAGGGCGGATGCCCCCTGCTCGGCAACGTACTGGTCAGCATACGCGCCCTTGACACGCCCGTCGATGCGCGGAATCCGCTCCACAATCGTCACACGCGCCACCGTGTCCCACGGCCATACCCAGAAAAACGACATTTCCAGCCGGTGATCCATGCCGCGGATGTTGTAGTCCTTATACGCGGAGTACCCCGCAATGGCGTTCTGCACCTGCGGGTCGCGCTGAATAAAGCTTTCCTGAAAATACTTCGTCAGCTCGGAGGAATCCTCGGTCATCATGATGACCTGCGCGCGGCGCGCCATGCCATCCTTCAGGACGACGTTTATGTTCGTCACATTCATAGCGTAGTAGAACCCCGTGACCATCAGCCCCAGCACGAGCGTAATCACGAGCAGGCGCGACGCGATATACCAGACAAGTCGGCGCAGATACTGCATGTTGTATTCCTCCTTCCCTGATGCAACGATTCAGGGCGCGTTTTTCATGCCTGCAAAAGCAAATTCAGCTCTTCCGCGACGGTGCTTTCGGTGTCTGCCATCGCGTGCAGCGTCTTTTCAAGCAGCTCATCGAGCGTCCAGTCGAGGCGTTCCGCACCCGCGCGGATGATGTCGCGCGAGCATCCTGCCGCGAATTTCTTGTCCTTGAACTTCTTTTTCAGCGACGACAACTCCATATCTGTGCAGGACTTCGACGGGCGCATTTTCGCCGCCGCGCCAATCAGCCCGGTCAGTTCATCCGCTGCGAAGAGGATTTTCTCCATTTGCAGCGTCGGCTCAACGTCGGTGCAGATACCATAGCCATGGCAGCAGACGGCGTGGATGAGTTCAGGCGTCGCGTGGGCGCTTTGGAGCAGTTCGATGCACTTTACGCAATGCTGTTCAGGCCACTGCTCAAAGTCAATGTCATGCAGCAGCCCCGCCATGTGCCAAAAGTCGCTTTCCGCCTCGAATCCCTCTTCCTTGGCGAACCAGCCCATGACGGCCTCGACGGTCAGCGCGTGCTGGAGGTGGAAGGGTTCGTGGTTATACGTTTGAAGTGCTTGCAGCGCCTCCTCGCGGGTCAATCCGGTTTCCATAGTTTTTCCTTCTTTCATGAAATCACTGATGAAATTGATGATTCAGGCAACACCGCACAAATGAGGTGATGCCTGAAGTACACAAATCAAAAATTTGCGATAAAAGCCAAGGAGTATGGGGGTGCACTGCGAAGGGGTGTCGGGGGCGAGCGCAAAGCCCCCGACTCGCCTCCGCAGAGGCGAAATCTCCTGCTTGCA
>FR899812.1 GCA_000437595.1 Faecalibacterium sp. CAG:74
CCGCCTTTCCTTGCGTCCGGCTTGCACGGACGCGACGTGGGAGGAAGTTGCAAATGCTTCCGCGTGACCACATTTTTTAGGAGGTGCCATTACAATGGCCAAGAAGGTTACTGCTTTCATCAAGCTGCAGGTTGCTGCCGGCAAGGCCAATCCTGCTCCGCCTATCGGCCCGGCTCTGGGTCAGCATGGCGTGAACATCCCCGGCTTCTGCAAGGAGTTCAACGAGCGCACCAAGAACGAAGTGGGTCTGGTGATCCCTGTCGTCATCACCGTGTATTCTGACCGTACCTTCACCTTCATCACCAAGACCCCGCCGGTTCCGGTGCTGATTAAGAAGGCGCTGAATATCGAAACTGCTTCTGGCCGCCCCAACCGCGACAAGGTTGGCCAGCTGACCAAGGAACAGCTCCGCAAGATTGCTGAGACCAAGATGCCCGACCTGAACGCCGCCAGCATCGAGGCTGCTATGTCCATGGTCGCCGGCACGGCGCGCAGCATGGGCGTCACCGTCGAGGAGTAATCACTCGGCGCATCAGCAATTTGCCTGGGGCATAAGTGCCCCGTGAACAATGTGGGAGGACGAAAGTGCCGTTAATACCACATGGGAGGAATATTGAAATGAAGCATGGCAAGAAGTATCAGGACAGCGTGAAGCTGATTGACCACCTGAACCAGTACGATCCCGATCAGGCCGCGCAGCTGGTCGTCAGCACCGGCAAGGCTAAGTTCGACGAGACGGTGGAAGTTTCCATCCGTCTGGGCGTTGACCCCCGCCACGCTGACCAGCAGGTCCGCGGCGCGGTCGTTCTGCCCCATGGCACTGGCCGCTCTATCCGCGTGCTGGTCATCGCTAAGGGCGCGAAGGCTGATGAAGCCCGCGCGGCTGGCGCTGACTACGTCGGCGATCAGGACATGATCACCAAGATCCAGACCGAAAACTGGTTCGACTTCGATGTCTGCGTGGCTACCCCTGATATGATGGGTCTGGTCGGCCGCATCGGTCGTGTCCTCGGCCCGAAGGGCTTGATGCCGAACCCGAAGTCCGGCACCGTCACCATGGATGTGACCAAGGCCATCACCGAGATTAAGGCTGGTAAGGTGGAGTATCGTCTGGACAAGACGGCCATCATCCACTGCCCCGTTGGCAAGGTCTCTTTCGGCGCGCAGAAGATTCAGGAGAACCTGACTGCCCTGATGGAAGCCATCAACAAGGCGAAGCCTGCCGCGGCGAAGGGCGTCTATGTGCGCAGCCTGTACATCAGCAGCACCATGGGTCCGTCCGTCCGCGTGAACCCGCTGAAGTTCTGATGAATTGACCTTCATCAAGACCGCTTTCGATTCGTCGAGGGCGGTCTTTTTTGGATTTTAGGCGGAGCAGCACAAAAAGGCTGACAGCCTTCTGACTTTGTGGTCAGGGGTTGTCAGCCATTGTTTTTTGGAAATGGTACACTAATACTATTTCCAGATTCAACTGCACCATCTGCTTGCGCCTTTTCCTTTCTGGCGTCCGCTCATTCCACTTAGCGTAGCGCTGCTACGCTG
>FR899813.1:0-2077 GCA_000437595.1 Faecalibacterium sp. CAG:74
CTTCCCACCGTGCTGATTCGCCTGATACCGACAGCGGAATAATCCCATTTCATAGCGTTTTTAAGGCCGTTGCAGAAGATGAATCCTGCAACGGCCGTTACGGTGCGCCCGGCTTAGCCGAAGGCAAGGGTGTCCATCGAAAGGCGGAGTCTGAAGGAAGCCGGATGCCAGCGGGCAAACTCCCGAACCGACGAACAGAAATCACATAGTAGACCGTAGAGGGGCGGACGAGTGTGCCGAGCAACACAAAGTCCAAGGCTGCCCGAATCCCGTGCGGTAAATATGGCGGTTATGTGGAAGAAAAAAAGGCGGCTGCCAGGTTTATCCCCTGACAGTCGCCTCACTGCTTACTTCTTTTCTACTTTGCTGCTGCCGCGGATGGTCGCATCCGGCTTGGCGGCCTGCTTCATGAACGCCGACGGGCTGATGCCGACGATGTTCTTGAACTGCTTGGAGAAGTGGTACGGATCCTGCATCCCGACTTCGATGCCCGCCTGACGAACCGTGTGCCCTTCCTCGCGCAGCAGCTCCTTCGCGCGCTCCATCTTGCAGTGCAGCACATACGACAGCGGCGGCATGCCCACTTCGCTCACGAAGCGCTTGCGGAACGTTTCCATCGGCATACGGGAAATTGCCGCCATCTCCGCCAGAGAGAAGTTGTCCTTGTACTGATTCGCGCGCAGAGTGTCCACGACCTTCGCAATCTCGTGCGAAAGCATCGCGTCCATGGCGACCGGCTGACCCCAGTGGCTTGCCAGCATCCCGTACATCAGGTGCTGCAGCTGATATGTCGCGTCGCTGGTGTCCGTGTGGCGGACGATGACCTGCACAATCTGCTTCGCCAAGTACATCTGGCTCGGCAGCGCCCCCTGCTTCAGCGGCATATGCAGCAGCGCGCCCATCTTGCGTACGACCATCGGCGCAAGCGGGCCTTCCAGCGCAATCCACACGCAGCGGACGCTCTCGTCAATCTGCAGGGCAGCGTCGCGGTTGCCGGCGGGCAGGAAGCACGTTTCCTGCTGTTTCAGCGTCAGCTCATGCCCCTGCCAAACCAGCGTCGCTTCGCCTGCCTCCACCGCGAACCAAATCCACTGGTCATGCGGCTTAATGGGGCGTCTCCCTGCCTCAAACATCGCCGTGCCTGCCGCGTGAATCCACGCACCGCTGGAGCGGGTCAAGCTGCCCGGCTTGTGGTATCCTTCCACCACCATAGTATCCGCCGCAGCCTCTACGTCTGCGAACAGGTAAGACTCCATGCCCTTCATCCTCCTTTAACCAAATGGCACAATTGTCATTATGGCTATTATAATGCCCAAATCGGTTGATTGTCAAGAGGATTACACGATTTTCCCGAAATTTTTCTGAAGGATAGCTGTGCGTGCCCGAGGATAGATGAATGCCATTCGATATAGGTTAGCATCGGCAAACTTTTTGCCCGAAAAACAGCAAATGTACAATCCTGCCCTTGACAAGCGCAGGATGAGCGGACTATAATAAATGCGGATATGCGGCAATGATGCCGCCGGACGGAGGAATTTTCTCCATGATGCTGTCTGTGCTGTTTCCGTTTACGTTCCCGGCGTTTTTCGCCGGGCAAATTGACGTACCGTGAAGCAGCAGCCGCAGCGATTGAGGAAAACATCAGGCGCGGAAGCTCTTTTGCGGGCTTCCGTGCTTTTTTTCGTCCATTTGAGCCAATAATGATTTTGAGCTAATAATGATTGACGCAGGAGGTTGACCACCATGATTATCGTCTTGAAGCAGGGCACGACCCAGCAGGAAATCGACACCGTTACCAATGCCGTCGTTGCGCGCGGCGTATCCGTCAGCCCGATTGTAGGCACGGAGATGACTATCCTTGGTCTGACTGGCGACACGAGCCGCATTGACCCCGACCAGCTGGAATCCTTCCACTGCGTCGAACGCATCATGAAGGTCGCCGAGCCGTTCAAGAAGGCAAACCGCGCGTTCCACCCCGCGCCGAGCGAAATCAAAATCGGGAACACGCTTGTCGGCGGCAAGAAACTCGCGATTATGGCTGGCCCCTGCTCCGTGGAGAGCAACGAGCAGATTACCG
>FR899813.1:2127-4225 GCA_000437595.1 Faecalibacterium sp. CAG:74
GCGGGGAAGGACGCGGGCGCGACGGTGCTGCGCGGTGGTGCGTTCAAGCCGCGCACGTCCCCGTACTCCTTCCAAGGACTGGCATACGAGGGGCTGGACATGCTCTGCCATGCCCGCGAGCAGACCGGGCTACCCATCGTGACCGAGCTGATGTCCCCCTACGACATTGACACCTTCGTGGAGAAGGTGGACTGCATTCAGGTCGGCGCGCGCAACATGCAGAATTTCGACCTGCTGAAACAATTGGGGAAGATTCGCAAGCCGATTCTGCTCAAGCGCGGACTGTCCGCCACCATCGAGGAGTGGCTGATGAGCGCGGAGTACATCATGGCGGGCGGCAATGAGCAGGTGATTCTGTGCGAGCGTGGCATCCGCACGTTCGAGACGTACACGCGCAACACACTCGACCTGTCCGCCATCTGCGCGGTGAAGAAACTGAGCCACCTGCCGGTGATTGTTGATCCGAGCCACTCGACCGGTAAGAGCTGGATGGTGCAGCCGATTGCGCGCGCGGCGATTGCGGTCGGTGCGGACGGCGTGATGATTGAGGTGCACAACGACCCGGCGCACGCGTTGTGCGACGGTGCGCAGTCGATTACGCCCGCCGCGTTTGTGGACGTGATGGCGGATATTCGGAAGATTGCAGAAGCCGTTGGGCGTGAGGTGTGATGATGCAAAAACTCCCCTGCTTATGTTAGGCAGGGGCGTTTTTGGTACTGACTTTTTTGTTTATTGTGTAAGTTTGGAGCAGGGGAATGCGCCTGCGGGCGCACCAAAGGGCATGAAAACAAACGAAGTTTGCGGTCGCCCTTTGGAAACCTTCGGTCGCTACCTTCATACTTTTGGGGTTTTGTTTCTTTTTTGAACCGTAGGTTCGTTGAATAAACACGCGGACACTGTATGCAGAAGCGCTCAACTCAATCGCGAGAAGGGTGTCGAGAGGGTCGAAGACCCTTCGCGGGTGCAGGGCAGAGCCCTGCCGGAGTCCAGAGGCAGAGCCTCTGGCGTCTCCTTTACCCCCGTAAGAATCTAATTACTTCCGGCACATACTTCTCCATCACATCGTTCGTGGACATGTAGATTTCGTGCTTCGCGGGATAAACGGAAAGTTTCGCACCGGGGACTTGCGCGACGAATTGTTTCTGCTCCGGCAGACAGACTGTCTTGTCCAGTGACGCTTGGCAGAGCAGCAGCGGCGTGGTAATCTGCTTGTCCTTTGCCGGGTCAAGCAGCACTTTCGTCACGCCAATCGCTTCTTGTACCCAGCCATAAGTGGGTGAACAATTCTGCAAGTGCGCGTTGTCGATGCGCTTGCGCTCGTAGTAGTCAAAGCGGACGCGGCTGGTGGCGCAGGATGTCTCGAACGGCTCGTTCTCCGGGCTGAACGGCTTGCCGATGAACGCGCGGTCTTCCCGTTTGCCGATGGCGCACATGAAGTCCGCCGCGAGTTTGCCCGCCCAGCGCGGCAGCGGCGCACTCGACGGCGCAATCATCGGCGCAGTCAGCACCGCCCGCGCGAAATACTCCGGGTGATTCATCAGCGTCATGCCGCCAATCGCGCCGCCCATCGAGTGCGCATACAGCACGCGCGGCAGATGCTCCGTCCTCGGCAGGACGACACCCGACATGAATTCCTCCAAATCGCGCAGATAATCCGAAAACGCATCGACGTGCGTGATGGAGGTGTCAGAAATTTTGCGGACGGATTTGCCGTGACCGCGGTGGTCGATGGCGTAGACGTTGAACTTCTCGTTCAGAAAATACCACGTCATTTCGCGGAATTTCTCGGCGGATTCCGTGTAGCCGTGCAGGATGACGACGGCGCGGGTCGCATCCGGCTGCTCGTAAACCTCTGCGTGCAGCGTTCCGCCCGTGGAGAGCGGCATGTCCATCTCCTGACGGCGCGAATCCAGATACGGCTCAACCGTCTCGGTCATGATGGCGGCATAGTTGCTTTCGGGCAGAATGGAAATCATAGCGTCCTCCTGTGATCATAATGCTTGATATGTCTATTATATCAGAAAAAGAACGCAAAATGCAAGGGCTGCACCGACTTTTCCGGCGCAGCCCTTGATGTTATTTGTTGATTTCCTGCTGA
>FR899813.1:4254-12465 GCA_000437595.1 Faecalibacterium sp. CAG:74
TTGTTGATTTCCTGCTGAAGCACGTCAAGGAACGCTTGACGGCGGCAGTTCTTGAACGAATAGGTAAATCCATCTGACGTAAAGCGGAACGTGTAGCCCTTGAGGATTTCGCCCATCAGGCTGGTGGTGCTGAAGTCGGTCACGCCCTTGAGCGGAATGGTGTGCATCAGCTTGAGCGGCTCGGACTTCATGTTCGTGTCGTAGATGAGCAGGTCATTGCCCTTCACGCCGAGCAGCACCATGCCGAAGCTTCCGTCCGGCAGCTCCTTCACCGTGGCGCAGAGCGCCGCCCCGCGCGCATCGCAAACGCCCGCGTCCTGCATCTGCTGGGCGTATTTCTCCTGATTTGTCATGAAAAATCAAACCCCTTTCGTTGGCTTTGCGCCTATCTCCATGATAGGACGATGCGGTTGATTTGTCAAGCGAACGCGGGAAAATTTACAAGTGGAATTAGTTCGGCACATACATCGGCGTCAGCCCCATTTCGAGATACACCGTGTTGACATGCTCCTGACACGCGCGGGCGAACCCCTCCGCGTCAAACGCGCCGTTCAGGTAGCGCTGCATGAGCGTCTTGAGGGCATCGTCGAAGGTGACGGGGGAGTCGCCGGGGATGTAGGCATACTGGACGAGGTTTTGATAGTAGGCAATGTCCTCCGGGGAGACGGAATAGGGGTGTTCGGTGATATAGTCCAAACCGCTGCGGGCGTAATCAAGGTCGCTTTCGTCCTGCGTGGTGCGGTTCTCTTTCGCTTCCAGGCGGGCGATTTCCCCTTGGTATCGCGCAACTAACTCGTCGTAATCAGAGCGGATAACGGGCTGATTCAGCGACGCATCCCAAAGGTAGGATGTTGCGGATTCATAGGTCGCCAGATAGTGCATTAGGTCAATCGCACCGTCGATGTTGTTGGAATAGGGATTGATGACGGCGACGACGGTCAGATAATACAGACCGGAAGGCGCATCATCGAGGACGGAGGGAATCAATTCGATGTACGTGGAAGGCGTGACAGAAGCGGCAGACGAAGTAAAGACTTCGTAGTCTGCGAATAAATTTTCCTTCGATGTTTCAGGCACAGTATTCCTGATTTTTTCGGCAATACGAGCAAATTCGGGACGCAGAAAATTGATTTGCCCATCCACTCGTTCAGAAGCAATCAAGAACTGGCGCAAATAGAACGTGAGCATATCCTGCTGCGTGTACCTGTATTCGAGCATCAGCACATAGTCACGGCTCAAAAGACCGCTGTCGAACAGCACTTTACTAACGTCTAACAACTCATCAAAGGTTGTTGGTGCGGAAAGTGCCAATTCTTCCAGCAAATCAGGGGAAAGAACTTGCCACCCCCACGGCTGTGCATCAACATACCAGCCGACCAGATTGCCATTGTCCATGAGCGCATTCTGAAAGGCAGGATACAAGTCGCCGAGTTTATCCATCAAATCGCTGGCATCGGTCAGTGGATAGTAATAGTGTTGCTTCTTGATTTGGTCCAGTCCAGAACGCGTTTGAAAAACAAAAACGTCGATATCGGGATCGCGGGATGCAAGTGCGGTGGCAATGTCGTTTATGCTGCCATTTCGGAAATTAACGTCATGCCCTGCGGCAGCATAATCTTGAAAAGCGCTATAATTGTAATCCGTGCAGAGAATGCGAACACTTGATACATTCTCTGCGGAACTTACGGAGAGCAGCAACAAAAAAAACAGAAATAAAGCAAAAACTTTTTTCAACTAAACTCCTCCTCTTTTTAGTATTTAATCCTTCAGGCATTTTCATGCCTGAAGGATTGGTAAGACTTACGGTGCCCAAGAGAAATTAATTGTAACTGAAGTCGTCTGAGCAGATTGCGTTTGTACGCGTGCGAAGAAAGAAGAATCAACAGCGTTGAAACCATCAGCATTCAAGTAATAAACAGTACGGGGACCTGTACCAGAAAAAGTATAATTCGATGTTGCGGCAGTGCCGTTGGAGTAGCGAATGCGGAAATTTAGAAGCAGAGTATCTTGCAAACCAGTGAGTGAATTGATAGTGACAGAGGGATCACCAGTTTTGGTTTTCTTTACGTAACCAGTTTGTGCAGTTCCTCCGTGGGACATGGCGGTCAACTCGGCGGTGGCGGCGATTGCCGGAGCAAGGCACGCGAGGACAAGAACAAGCATCAGGGTAAAAGCAACAATCCGTTTCATGGTATAGTAGTCTCCTTCTTCATTCGTCGGTCGTTACAGTTCCATAGCGTGACGGGACGTGCGCCAACGGTATCACCTCCACTTTCTATCAATCTCTCCACTGATATAATACCACAGGCTGTTCTTATTGTCAAGATACTGACATAAAAAGTACATGCGAAAATTTCCCGAAAATATCAGTTCGGCACATGTATCGGCGTGAGCCAACATGAAAAACAAATCCCCCCGACCGCCTTTCAGCAATCGGGGGAGAAAATCAGCACCTTATGCGTTGAAATTCAGATATTCTTCTTCCGGCGGGGGAACAATCTCCGCGCGGGCTTCCTGCAGCATCAGCATCTTTTCGCCCTGCGCGTCCACCGCCTTGCACTGCGCGGTCAGGCGGAAATATGTCTTCGTGCTGGGCTTCTGGATGCCTTGCGTAATCCAGCCGATGGGCTGAATGTCGTTCGCGCAGCACGTCATCGCCATCCGCCCGAACATGTAGTAGCCCTTGGGCAGCGAGCGGTCAGCGAACGCCTGCCCCACCAGCCGCACGGTCTTGCGGTCGTAGCGATCGGCATGATCAAGCGAATCCAGATAGAAGGTCGGAATGTCCTCGTCCTTGATTTCGATGACGGCGGACTTCATGTCGTAGGGGAGGTCTTCGTCCGCCACGCCGTCTTCGCTCGTGCCGTCGGTGTTCTCGAAGATGATGTTCGTCTTCGGGTTGACCGCTTTGAGCTGGCGACGCCACGGGCTCTTGTTTGCGCCGGGCTGGCAGCGGTTGACCAGAATCAGGTCAGCGACCTTCATCGGATCGGTCAGCATCTGGCGCATGTTGGTGAAGTAGTTGTCGAAGGTGTTCGCGTCCACCGTCGTGATAATCTGCACGACTTCCCACTTGCGCGGCAGCATACAGCTGCCCAGCCGTTCAATCGTCCAGATGCTGTTGTACTCGATGATGACGCGCTCCGGCTGATACTCCTTGTCCAGCGCTTCCATCTTCTTCGTGTTCATCTCGTCCGCTTCGTCGAGGACGACGACGGTCGTGTTCTTCGCCGTCTCGTACTCCTCAACGCCCTCTTCGCAGCAGATGACCAGCGTCTTCTGCCCGCGCGAGAAGTTGTCGTCCGTCAGCATGGAGTTGATGAGCTGGGTTTTGCCGCTTTCGAGGAAGCCGGTAATCAGGTAGACTGGTGTAAATTCCTGTTCGCTCATGCCTTGAACAGCTCCCGCAGTGCTTTTTCGTCGATGTGCGCACCGATAACGCACAGGCGGCCGGTGTAATCCGGCGTACCCGGACGGAACTGGCTCTCGCCCGGCACATAGTCAAACTGGAACCACTCGCCCGCCGCATTCTGCAGTACACCCTTGGCGCGCAGCACCGTGCCGTACTCTTCTTCGTCGGACAGCTTGTCCAGCATCGCCTTGACCTCGTCCTGCTCGTAGCGGTTCGCAGTTTCTACGCCGACAGACACGAACACTTCGTCTGCGTCATGCCCGTGGTGATGATGGTGGTGATGTCCGCAGGAGCAGGTTTCACCGTCCTCGTGGTCGTGATGATGATGTTCGTGCTCATCCTCGTCATGGTCGTCGTGGTCATGATGGTGATGATGCTCATGCTCGTCATGGTCGTCGTCATGATGATGATGGCAGCAGCATTCCTCGCCGTCCTCGTGATGGTGATGATGCTCGTGTTCGTCCTCGTCGTCGTCATCATCGTCGTCATCAAGGTGGATTTCCATCGGCTTGCCGGATTCAATGACTTCCAGCAGCGTATCAGCGGACAGGTCATCCCACGGCGTCGTCACGATGCGGACGCCCGGATGCTGCTCTTCCACCAGCGCGCGGCTCTTCTCGATGCGCTCCGCGGACAGGAGCTGCGTGCGACTGAAAATCACCGTCGCGCTCGTCTTAATCTGGTCGAGGAAGAACTCGCCGAAGTTCTTCATATACATGCGGCACTTGCCCGCGTCCACAACGGTCGCGCAGCCGGTCACAACGAGGTCGCTGTGGCGTTCCTTCGCGCGCTCGACGGCGGCGAGGATTTCGCTCAGCTTGCCCACGCCGGACGGCTCAATCAGCAGGCGGTCAGGATGATACTTCGCAATCAGATCATCAACCGCCTTCTGGAAGTCGCCCACCAGCGTGCAGCAGATGCAGCCGGAATTCAGCTCATCAACGATGATGCCCGAATCCTTCATAAAGCTGCCATCCACGCCGACTTCGCCATATTCATTTTCCAGCAGGATGATTTTTTCCTTCGCAACGCTGCCCGTCAGCAGCTTTTTGATGAGCGTCGTTTTGCCCGCGCCCAGAAAACCCGAAATAATGTTGACCTTAACCATAGCTGTTTTTCTCCTATTCCTCAGGGTCTGGCGGCTCATTCCCGCCACACGCTATTATACCACATTCGTCAAGGTCTAACAAGGGGAAAATTCGCAAAAAACGCCAAAAGCAGCGCTGTCCCAAACGCGCCTGCAGGCGCAAGTTCCTTCTGTAACAATAATACTATTTCCAGATTCAACTGCACCATCTGCTTGCGCCTTTTCCTTTCTGGCGTCCGCTCATTCCACTTAGCGTAGCGCTGCTACGCTGCGTTTCATTCACGTTAGCCAGAATGAAAAATTCGCGGCGCATCTTGGTGCATTTTTATCTGGAAATAGTATAAAAATCAAGAAACATGGGAGTGCGCTGCGAAGGGGTCAAGGGGGCGACCGCAAAGCCCCCTTGTCGCGCCCGCAGGCGCGATTCCCTTTGCAACAAATGGAACCAAGCAACAAAAGAAAAAAAGGATGCCGCTCATCCACTGACAAGCAGCACCCAAGGTTGCTTATACCTTTCTCACCGGATGCCGAATCACGGTTTTCCTTTTCTCCGCCGCTGTTTTCCGCGGGTCGGAAAGATAAATCTCATGATGCAGCCGCTCCGCCGTGAAGTCATTTTCATACCCGTTTTCGCGCAGAAACGCATTCATCTGCGCCACCGACGCGGGTTCGTCGTCGTATGCGCCGATGTGCATCATCTGCACACAAAGTCCTTCGCGAATCGTGCGCAGTTCAGCGCGGGAGCAGTCCAGCTTCTTCTTTTCTGACGCCGTTTCCACCGCCCAGCGGAAATCCTCCGCCGTCACGAAATCCGGTACGCGAATCACGGACAGCCAGCGGAAATCCGCCTTGCGCCCGTAATCCACACCCGAAACGCCGTCCTGCTGCCAGAAGCCTTCCAGCGGCGGCACGACGTAATCGAAAAAGCCGTCCATCAGGTGTCCAGCACGCGGACTCATCTTCAACGTATAGCTGACCGCGTACAGCACGCCGAGCGCCTGCTGATACGCGCCGCCCTCCTCGTTCGGGTCGCCCGTACCGGATACGCACACGAACTGCATTTCCGGCACGTCGATGATCTCTGGCACTTTCGGCGGCTGGTAGAACGCACGGTACTCCTTCTTGTAGTCAAACGGCATTACGCTTGCTCCTTCCTTGCCAGCTCGTTCGTGTCAATCGTCCCGCGATAGACCACAAACTTCTGGAACAAAAACTCGGTCACGAAGTTGACGAGCATGTTGATGACTTCAATCAGCCAGTCGTGTACGCCGACTGCAACCAGTTCCGTGCTCCACCATCTGGAAAGCGTGATGAACACGACGTAGTACAGCGCGACCAGCAGCATCGCGCGCTTGACGTTGCCGTCCGAACGGAAGGTGTAGCGGCGGTTGAACGTGAAGTTCCACAGGACGGACAGAATCAGCGAGGGAAGGTAACAGGCGTTGTAATCGGGAATCTTGAACACATCATGCAGCAGGGCGAAGCTGATGAGCTGAATGAGCCCGGCGGATGCGCTGAACAGCGTGAATTTGACCGCCTGCCAGACGTTTTTGTTCTTCATGCGGAATCCTCCTTGGTTGGAATGAATGATGAATGGGATGATTCGCTGCCGTGAAAAATTTCTTCCTAATTATAATAGGCTTATACTATTTTCAAATGAGAATGCGCCAAGATGCGCCGCGAATTTTTCGTTCTGGCTAACGGGAGTGAAATGCAGCGTAGCAGCGCTACGCTAAATGGAACGACCGGACGCCAGAGCGGAAAAGACGCAAGCAGATGGCGCAGACGAATGCAGGAAATAGTATTACACCAGACGAAGCGACGGTGTGGCGTTGAGCGTCAGGGGCGCAAGCTCGCCCTTTTTCATCCGATAGTATGCCGCAGAGCCAATCATCGCCGCGTTGTCGGTGCACAGGTCGAGACGCGGCATGTACAGCGGCAGATGCGCCTTGTCGGCGGCCTCCTGCATCATCCGGCGCAGCAGACGATTCGCGGAAACGCCGCCCGCCATTGCAAGCGCGGGGGCGTGTGTATCCTTCGCCGCCAGCATCGCCTTTTCCACCAGCGCCGATACGACGGCGTAGCGGAACGACGCCGCCATATCCGCCTTCGGGAGCGGCTCGCCCTTCATCTCCATCTTGTTCGCCGCGTTCAGGAACGCCGTTTTCATGCCGGAGAAGGAATAGTCGTACTTGCCGGGGGTGTGCGGATGCGGGAGCGAGAGGAAATGCGGGTCGCCCTCCTCCGCCAGTGCGTCGATGCGCGGACCGCCGGGGTAGGGGAGCGTCAGCACGCGCGCCGCCTTGTCGAACGCTTCGCCCGCCGCGTCGTCCATCGTCTGACCAAGCAGGGTGTAATCGCCGTAGTCGTTCACGCGGACGATGTGGCTGTGTCCACCCGATACGACAAGGCACAGGAATGGCGGCTTCAAGTCCGGATTGGAAATGTAGTTCGCGGACACATGCCCTTCGATGTGGTTGACGGGGATGAGCGGCTTGTTTGCGGCGTAGCTCAAGCCCTTCATGCAGCTGACGCCGGTGAGCAGCGCGCCGACAAGCCCCGGCCCGTAGGTGACGGCGAGGGCATCGACATCCTGCAAGCACATGTTCGCTGCCCGGAGCGCCTCGTCAATCACACGGTCGCAGGTTTCGACGTGCGCACGGCTGGCGATTTCCGGGACGACGCCGCCATAGAGCGCATGAAGGTCAATCTGGCTGAAAACGATGTTGGAGACGATGGTGCGCCCGTCCTCGATGATGGCGGCGGCGGTTTCGTCGCAGGACGTTTCCAGCGCCAGAATGCGAACGTGGTCTTTCGTCTGCAAGGCATTAAGCTGCGCGCGGGCAGATTCAGTGTAGGTCATGGGAATACGCCCCTTATTGTTGATTTCGTAGCTTCACGGTGGCAATGATGAGCAGAATCCCCATCAGTGCCGCCCAGACAATGCCGATGATTTGCGCATAGTCAATGAACAATTGCGTCGGCATTAAACGGATGAGCAAATCCGTTTGCGGATTGAGCAGCCACAGGTTGTTTGTGAAGGCGATTTGATGGAAGAGGATGAACAGCCGGTCAAAATCCATCGCCGCCAGCAGCGCAAGGATGGCGACAAACGCCAGCATACAGCAGGCGGCTCGCCGGACGATTCGCCAGAAGAACCGCTGTTTCCGGGAATAGAGCCAACCGACCAGCGTCAGGAGGATGCTGCCCAGCGAAAAACGACGGCACAGGCTGAACAGTGTCCGCACGTCCGCCATATGCGTTTGCTCACGCTCGTTGAAGGCGTTGTATGCTATGCCGTTCATGGAAAATACGAGCTGGAAGTCGCCCTCGCCCTTGAGGTAATCGGTAATCAGCTTGGCGGCGGCACCGTATTGCTCCGCCGGAAAGCCGGTTGCTTCAGGCGGAGCGGTGCGCAGCATGAGCGTTTGCATCAGGGCAGGCTGCGTACCGACCCCGTAAACGATGGCTGCCAGCATGGTCAGGCAAAGCAGAAGCGCCGACAGGATGGAAACGAGTTGATAGCGCACCGGAAAATCTCCTTTCCGGGGAAAGCAATATAACGGCGAGAACCCTCCCAGCAGACACTGAGAGGGTTTCGGCATTACTGCATCTTCAAATAGGCGGGGATGAAGCCCTCAAGGTTGCCGTCCATCACGTCGTCAATGTTGCCGGATTCGTAGTTCGTACGGTGATCCTTGACCATCGTGTA
>FR899813.1:12495-18976 GCA_000437595.1 Faecalibacterium sp. CAG:74
ACATCGTGTAGGGCTGGAAGACGTAGGAGCGAATCTGGCTGCCCCATTCAATCTTCTTCATTTCGCCCTTGATGTTCGCCATTTCCTCTTCCTTGGCGCGTTCACGCAGTTCCAGCAGCTTCGCCTTCAGCATTTTGATACACGTTGCGCGGTTCTGCACCTGATCGCGCTCGGTCTGGCAGGAGACGACGATGCCGGTCGGGTAGTGCGTCATGCGGACGGCGGAAGAGGTCTTGTTGACGTTCTGACCGCCTGCGCCGCTGGAGTGGTAGGTGTCCACGCGGACATCCTTCATGTTGATTTCGATGTCGGAATCATCGTCCTCCAGCATGGGGGCGACGTCCAGCGACGCGAAGGATGTGTGGCGGCGGGCGTTTGCGTCGAACGGGGAGATGCGGACGAGGCGGTGCACGCCCTTTTCGCCGCGGAGGTAGCCATAGGCGTGGTCGCCGCTGACCTCGAAGGTTACGGATTTGATGCCGGCTTCGTCGCCGTCCAGCAAATCCAGCAGCTTGACGGTGAAGCCCATCTTCTCGCAGTAGCGGGTATACATGCGGTAGAGCATGGAAGTCCAGTCCTGCGCTTCCGTTCCGCCCGCGCCCGCGTGGAGGGACAGCACCGCGTCATTGTCGTCATAGTCGCCGCGCATGAGGGTTTCCAGCTCCAGCGCGTCGGTATGCTCTTTGAGCGTCGCCAGCTCATTCACCGCTTCGGTGACGGTATCTTCGTCCTTCTCTTCTTCCGCCATTTCGAGCATGACCTCGATATCATCGGCGGAAGAAAGCAGCTTTTCGTAGTGTTCGAGTTTGCCTTTGAGGTTGGAAACCTTCTGGTTGACCTTCGCGGAGTGATCCGGGTCATTCCAGAATTCGGGCTGATTCATTTCCTCGGTCAGCTCATCCAGCTGTTCGCGGATATGGTCAATATGGAGGGCATCGCCCGCGGCGAGCAGGGATTTACGAATCTCTGCCAGTTCGCTGCGATACTGGGGAATATCAATGAGCGCCATGTTTAATCTCCTTCAATCGTCAGGAAAGGCTTTTTCTATTTTGGTTGTGGATTGCTGGTTTTATTGCTGCTTGATTTTCTTGCTGCAGAGGGTTTCGCCTCTGCGGAGGCGACCAAAGGGCAGTAAGAACAGACGAAGTCTGCGATCGCCCTTTGGAAACCTTCGGCGCCTCCCATGTTAGTTGAGCTTTATTGGAAGTTTTTTAGTTTGTGTACTTCTCGTTCTTCCAATCAGCAATACAAAATTGCCGCATGAGTGGCGAAGGCGAAGGGGTCAAGGGGGCGATCGCAAAGCCCCCTCCTCGCGTCCGCAGACGCGAAATCCCTGCATAAACACGCGAAAATTACATTGGAATTGCCACCTACTCAATCGCGAAAATGGGTCAAGGGAGTTACTCCCTTGTTTCTTTGTCCTTCCCGCAGCAGTTCTTGTACTTCAGACCCGAACCGCAAGGGCAGGGATCGTTGCGGCCAACGCGCTCCGACGGCTTCACCCGCTTGGGCTGGCGCGGCTGACCGTTGCCGGGCACAATCGGCTTGCCCTCGACGGGGCGAACCGCTGCCTGCACACGTTCCGGCGTGCGCTCAATGCGCAGCTGATACATGCGGCGCACCGTGTCTTCGCGAATCAGGTGATTCAGCTCGTCGAACATGTAGCCCGCTTCAATCTGGTACTCGGTGACGGGGTTCTTGCCGCTGTACGCGCGGAAGCCGATGCCATCGCGCAGACGATCCATTGCGTCAATGTGATCCATCCAGCGCACATCCACCGCGCGCAGCAGCACAACGCGCTCCACTTCGCGCATGTCCAGCCCGATTTCCGCCAGCGCCGTCTCGCGCTCCTCGTAGAACGCCTTCGCGTCGTCCTTGAGCGCCTGCGCCAGCGCGTCGCGGTCGCCGGAGCGGATAACATCTTCCAATTCGGCAATCTTGCCGTGGTGGATGCACAGGTTTTCCAGATAATTCGTCAGCTGCGGAATATCCCAATCCGTGCCGTCGTCAGACGCGCAGTGGCGGGAGAGCGCGGCGTCAATCAGCTTGTACGCCATGCCGATGATGTTCTCGCGGACGTTTTCGCCCATCAGCACGCGGCGGCGCTGACCGTAGATAATCTCGCGCTGGCGGTTCATCACGTTGTCGTATTCCAGAACGTGCTTGCGGATCTCGAAGTTGCGTCCCTCGATGCGCTTCTGCGCGGCTTCAATCTGCTTGGTGAGCATCCCGGCCTGAAGCGGCTCGTCGTCCTTGAGCCCCAGACGCTCGACCATCGGCATGATGCGGTCGCCGCCGAAGAGACGCATCAGGTCGTCCTCCAGCGAAATGAAGAACTGGGTCGAACCGGGGTCGCCCTGACGACCCGCACGGCCGCGCAGCTGATTGTCAATGCGGCGGGATTCATGGCGTTCCGTGCCGATGATGTGCAGGCCGCCGGTTTGCAGCACGCGGTCATGCGCTTCGTCGGTGGTGCGCTTGAAGTCCTTGTAGAGGGACTGGTACTTTTCGCGCGCGGCGAGAATTTCGTCGGACACATCTTCCGCGTGCCCCGTCGCGGCTTCGATGATTTCCTCGTCATAGCCGTCCTGACGCATGGCGCGGCGAGCGAGGAACTCCGGGTTGCCGCCCAGCAGAATGTCCGTGCCGCGGCCAGCCATGTTGGTGGCAATGGTGACGGCGCCCCAGTGGCCTGCCTGCGCGACGATTTCAGCTTCCTTGGCGTGGTTCTTTGCGTTCAGCACCTCATGCTGGATGCCGCGGCGCTGGAGCATGGCGGAGAGCATTTCGCTCGTTTCGACCGTGACCGTGCCGACCAGCACGGGCTGACCGTTGGCGTGCACCTGCGCAATTGCGTCCACAACGGCGTTGAACTTCGCCTTCTTCGTCTTGTAGACCATGTCGTCCAAGTCCTTGCGGATGTTGGGCTTGTTGGTCGGAATCTGCACGACGTCCAGCGAGTAGATGTTCTGGAACTCGTCCTCTTCCGTCTTCGCCGTACCTGTCATGCCGGAGAGCTTGTGGTACATGCGGAAATAGTTCTGGAAGGTGATGGTCGCCAGTGTGCGGCTTTCGCGCTCAATGGTCACATGCTCCTTGGCTTCAATCGCCTGATGCAGACCCTCGGAGTAGCGGCGGCCAATCATCAGGCGGCCCGTGAATTCGTCAACGATGATGACCTGATCGTCCTTGACGACGTAGTCCACGTCGCGCTTCATCAGGAAGTTGGCGCGCAGGGCGCAGCTGACGTGGTGGTTCAGCTCGGCATTTTCCGCGTCATTGATGTTGGTGATGCCGAACGCGGCTTCGACGCGCTGGGCGCCCTCGTCGGTCAGGCTGATGGCCTTTTTCTTCTCTTCAATCTCGAAGTGAACGTCACGCTTGAGCGTGCGGACGACCGCGTCCACCTTCGCGTAGAGGTCGGTAGATTTGTCGCCCGCGCCGGAGATAATCAGCGGGGTACGCGCTTCGTCAATCAGGATGGAGTCCACTTCGTCGACGATGGCGAAGTTGTGGCCGCGCTGCACCAGCTCGCTTTGGCGGATGACCATGTTGTCGCGCAGGTAGTCGAAGCCCAGCTCGTTGTTCGTGCCGTAGGTGATGTCGCAGGCATAGGCGGCGCGGCGTTCGGCGCTGTCCAGATCGTGGACAATCAGGCCGACGCTCAGCCCCATGAAGCGGTGGACTTTGCCCATCCACTCGCTGTCGCGGCGTGCCAGATAGTCGTTGACGGTCACGACGTGCACGCCCTTGCCGGACAGCGCATTCAGGTACGCGGGCAGGGTGGAGACCAGTGTTTTGCCCTCGCCGGTCTTCATCTCGGCGATGCGCCCCTGATGCAGCACCAGACCGCCCATCACCTGCACACGGTACGGGCGCATCCCCAGCACACGGGCGTCGGCTTCGCGGATGGCGGCGAACGCTTCGGGCAGAATGTCATCTTCGGTTTCGCCATTTTGCAAGCGCGCGCGGAATTCATCCGTCTTGGCACGCAGCTGCTCGTCCGTCAGCGCCTTGTATTCATCTTCGAGGGCTTCCACGGCGTTGACCGTCTTTTGCAGCTTTTTGACCTCCGCGTCATTGCTGCTGCCCAGCAGTTTTTTGACCCAATCGAACATAAAGTTCTCCTTTCAATATAGAAACAATTTCTGATAATATTTGGAAAATCATAATCATACGAGCGCACCTATTCCCGAATAGACACACTACTCTTTCATTATAACATGAAAGCCCCCGAACATGCAAGTGCTCAGGGGCAATAATCTGCCTTTACGCTCGTGCAAACTGCTGTTACTGCTCCGCCAATTCAGGGTGGGGAATCAGCAGCAGAACGCGATGCGCCTTGTCGGACAGGATGCGGCATGGGTCGTAGAAGGGAATTTCCACCCCGGCTGCTTCGGCGCAAAAGGTGACAATATCGGACGGCTTGTCCTTCATAGCCGCTGTATACCGTGCGTACAGGTCGGGCGAAAGCTGAATCTCCACGGCTTCACCGTCCACAAGACGCATCAGCTGGGTCAGCAGTTCCTGCTCGGTGGAGACGTACAGCCCGTGCGCCTGATAGTAGTTCGGAACGCCGCTCAGGTCGGGGAAAGTGTACCCGCGATTGGGCGTGTGGTCGATGGACATATCCGCTTCACCCATGGCGTAGTTGCTGTGGAACACATGCCCGTCGAAAGCGGCCCCCCATGTTGCGTCAAGAAAGCCGAAATTGGTCACATTCCATGCGTGCAAACCGGTTTCGCCGCTTGTGTCTGACGCTTCGCCGATGATGGTTGCGCATGGAATGCCCGCAAGCCGATAGAGCAGTGAAATCGCCTGCGCATATCCTGCGCAGGTGGCTTCGCCATACAGCAAAGCGCCCACGGCTGTGTGCTGCCACATGCTGTCGGGAGAATAGGTTGCATTCAGTACAAGCCGCTCGTACAGCGCCAGCGGGTCGGGATTTTCGTCCACCCACGACTGTGCTGTTTCCAGCAGCTGTTTGCGCAAGGCTGATGCTTCTTCGGCGGAACAAAGGTAGCGCGGTGAAATGCTTTGGGCGACATCCGGCTGATTGCGCTGATAGTGGACGCGGTAGGAGTCGATGTGAAACAGCTCCGGATAGTCGTTGCGCATGTTATCCAAGGTCTGTACCAGCAGATTGTAGGATGTTCCGGCGGGAAGTTGAATGCTGGCTTCCTGCGCCATGAGCTTTGGATACAGGAAATTGCGCAGGCTACGTTCGCCGGGCGGCATCATGCGGACAGAGAGCATGCTTTCCGCCGGATAGGGCGTATCCGGCTCCTGCTGGGCGAGCAGGGTCGGGGCGGTGAAGAGCATCAGCACAACGCACAGCAGGGGGAGAAAGCGGATTTTCTGCACAGAAATCCCTCCTTTCGGTGGAAGACGGGGAAAAGCTGTGGATAAGAGAACAGTCCAGCCGTGCAAACGCGCCAAGCTGGACTGTATTCTTAGAAATAAACACGCGGACACTGCATGAAAGTGTGCTCAACTCAATCGCGAAAAGGGAGTCCAGAGGGTCGAAGACCCTTTGGCAGGGTCAAGGGGCAGCACCACCCTGGGTTCTCCCTTAATATGCCGCGCGGGGATTGCTGCCGTAGAGCACCGCGAGAGTCTCCTGACCCGCGGAGCCGTCCACGGAAAGCCCGTTGCGGGACTGGAAGGAGCGAACCGCCGCGACGGTCGCATCATCGTAATAGCCCGTGACGGTTGCCAGATAGCCAAGCTGCTGCAAGCTGTCCTGCATCTGCACCACTTCGTCGCCGCGGTCGCCCTTGCGGAGCGTTTTGTACTCCGTTGTTTTCGCCGCCGCCGCAACCGCTGTGCCGCTGTACAGCTTTGTCAGCGTCTTGTTGCCCGCGATGCCGTCCACCGGCGTCACCTTGTTGCGAATCTGGAATGCGCGGACAGCATCCTGCGTCGTTGCGCCGTACACGCCGTCGCGAGAGCCGTCGTAGTAGCCCAGTTCGTACAGCGTCGCCTGCATGGTGCGCACTGCCGCACCCGTGTCGCCGGGGCGCAGTGTTGCGTATTCGTCGCTGTCCACCGCGTCAGAGGAGTACAGAAGCGTCAGCGTCTTGTCGCCCGCAATGCCATCCACCGGCGTGATGTTCATCTTCTTTTGGAACGCCTTGACCGCCGCCGTTGTGCCGGAGCCGTAATCGCCGTCAATCGTGCCGGTATAATAGCCCTTCTGCTTCAGCGTCGTTTGCAGCTGGCGAATCGCCGCGCCACTGTCACCCGGCCGGAGCGTGGTGTACTTGGATGTATCCGTGCTGCTGGAGGTGGTGAACAGCGCACGCTGGGTCGCGGGACCTGCCTTGCCGTCCACACGCAAGCCCTGCGCTGACTGGAACGCGACGACTGCCGCCGTCGTTGCCGCGCCGTACTTGCCGTCCACGCTGCCGGAATAGTACCCCTTGTTTTTCAGCGCCTTCTGGAGATTGCGAACCGCCGTGCCGGTGTCGCCCCCGGAGAG
>FR899813.1:19014-27828 GCA_000437595.1 Faecalibacterium sp. CAG:74
AGCGTCGTGTAGCCGTCCACAGAGGTGGAAGCAGTCGCCGTCGGCATGGAGCTGGCAGCAATCGCCGCGTCGGAATAGAGGCGGTTCAGGGTGGATGTGCCTGCTTTGCCGTCCGCCTTCAGGCCGTTCGCCGTCTGGAAGGCAATCACTGCCGCCTTTGTCGCGTCGCCGAAAGAGCCGTCCGCTGTGCCGGTCAGGTAGCCCAAGGATTTCAGGCGCGTCTGCATCGCCTTGACGGCGCCGCTGTTCTTCATGCCGGACTCCAGCGTCGTGCCGATGGAGGACACGGGCGTGGAGGATTTCGCCGCGGAGGAAGAATACAGCGTTTGCAGCGTCGAAGGGCCGGCAACACCGTCCGTATACAGGCTCTTGTACTTTTTCTGGAACGCCTTGACGGCGTATTCTGTCGCACCCTCGTAGTTGCCGTCCGGCGAACCCGCCATCCAGCCCAGTTCAATCAGGCGCGCCTGCAGCGTGCGGACGCGTGTGCCGGACGAACCACTCTGGAGATAATACTCAGTGGAGAGGTTTGGGGTCGCGGTGGTTTTCGGCTTGGGGGTTGCGGTCTTGCGCGGAGTAGCGGTTGCGGCGGCTGCCTTGACAGCGTTGGAGCTGTTCAGCTTTGCCATCGTCGATTTGCCCGCGATGCCGTCCACCAGCAGATTGTTGCGGTCTTGGAACGCACGCAGCGCCTTCTCCGTCGCGTCGCCGAAATCGCCGTCCACGCTGCCGGTGTAGTAGCCCAGCTGCTTCAAGCGGCGCTGGAGCGTCTTGACGTCAGCGCCGGACGAGCCTTTTTTGAGAACGGCAGCCGCAGTCGGCGTGGGCGTTGCGGTCGGACGCGCGGTGGTGGCGACGCTGCCGGGCGGCGTGGTCACCACGGTGACAATGCCGTTGGAGGTAATCACGCCCGGCTGCGTCGTCGGCGTAGCGGTGTTCGTGCCGAAATTGAAAACGGATTCAACCGTCGGCGTGGGCGAAGGAGTGGGCGTAGCGGTGCGCTGGGGCGCTGTGACAGCAACCGTATTGTAAACAACACCCTGATTGGACAGGTCGCCCGACAGGTCGTCCGGCGGCACAAAGCAGCCCGTCAGCGTCATGGACAGCGCCAAAACGCCGCACAGGGCAGCGCCCTTGAAAATGCGGTTGCGAGTAGTTGCAGCGGCATGATTCTTCATGATGATAATTCCCTTCCTTCACACTCAGGGCGAGCGGAGCAAGCGTTATCCTCCCGCCGGATTTGCCGGAAAGAGGCGTATGGGCAATCGCCCATCTATATTGTACACATTTATCGGGCAGTGTGCAAGGGCTAAATTGCACTTCCCATGCCGGAAAGTGGCGAAAAGCCCGCACCCTCCAATGATATAACGAAACAAGCGGCGCTTTTCCTCCCTTTCCGCTGGATTAGACGGAGAAAAACGCGGATTTGTTCCGCTGAATCAACTATTATTCGACATGTGTGCCTGATTTTCCTGCTGCGAGAACCGTTTCGATATGAAAAACCCCGCCGGAGGATTCCGACGGGATTCGATTATTCGTGCTTGCGAACCTTGCATTTCAGCACGGCATCGACTGCTTTGCCCATTTCCGGCAGCTGAATGTCCATCAAGCGGCCTTCGTCGCACTTCTTCGCGATTTCGGGCTGAATCGGCAATTGCGCCAGCATCGGCAGTCCATACTGCTTTGCGACATCCGCCGTGCGCCCTTCGCCGAAGGGGTACAGCCGCTTGCCGCAGTCCGGGCAGGTCATGTACGCCATGTTCTCCACCAGCCCCAGTACCGGGATGTTCATCATCTGCGCCATTTTGACGGCTTTCTCCACAATCATGCCGACCAGCTCCTGCGGGCTTAAGACAATCACGATGCCATCCACCGGCAGCGACTGGAACACCGTCAGCGGCACGTCGCCCGTTCCCGGCGGCATATCCACATACAGGCAGTCCACATCCCCCCAGCACACATCCGTCCAGAACTGCTTCACCGTGCCCGCAATCAGGCTGCCGCGCCAGATAACGGGGTCGGTGTCGTGCTCCAGCAGCAGGTTGATGGACATAACCTTCACGCCGTTTTCGGCTTCCTGCGGCAGGATGCCCAGCTCATTGCCGACCGCCTTGTCGTGGATGCCCAGAATGCGCGGCATACTCGGCCCGGTGATGTCCGCATCCAGTACCCCGGCGATTTTCCCGCGCCGCGCCGTTTCGCACGCGAGCAGACCTGTCACCAGTGATTTTCCCACGCCGCCTTTGCCGCTGACAACGCCGATGACCTTCTTCACCCGGCTGCCCGCGTTTGCCGGGGCAAGCAAACTCTGCGGCTTTTGCCGCGATGCGCACGCGCTCCCGCATGAGGAGCAGTCATGCGTACATTCTTCTGCCATCATGTTCACCTCTGCATCAGATTCATGGGGTATTATAGCATCCGTTTGGGAATGCGTCAAGCTGTCATAATGCCCGAATCGGGAAGTACAGATACTCCTGCTGCGTTTTCGGGTCGGTGAATTCCTGCACTGCGCCGACGAGCTTCACGCCGTTTTCGCGGAAGTAATCGACCATGCGGCTGAACGTGTCCGCGCGGCGATTCTCTATGGCGAGGTACTCATACCCCGGCACGACCCACTTCGTCCATCCGTCCGGCACTTCCGCGTCGATGGAACATTCCACGCCCGCGAGGTACAAACCGCGCGAGAAGCCGTCTGTCCACGGCAGGAACGAACGGGTTTCGTCGCTCATCACGCCCCAAATGCCGAGCAGCGCGCCGTTTTCGTCGCGGCTGGCGACGGGGGAGACTTCGTCGAAGTGGGCGTTTGCGTCCGACCAGAGCATGGGGATGAAGCCTTCGCCGTCGTCTGTCGAGCCTTCGATGCCGATAACGGCAAAGGAGGGCTTGACGATTTTCTGAATGTTGAGGGATGATTCCATGCTGATACCTCCGATGCTATCCTATTCCCGATTCCGCCACAAGTCATTCTTGCGAATCTTTACCCGCGGAATGCTCGTCGTCAAGTCCACTTCATATATGTCTTCCTCCGTCGGATGCAGAATCACATGCGCCTTCTGCCCCAGCGCCGGTTCAATGGTGGACGTATGAAACAAAATCAGCGCATTCCCAGTGCTCGGATGCGTACATTGCAGCTCAATAAAGAAGCAATTGCGTTTGACGGGTGCAGTGTAGCTGACGGTCGCTGCCGTGTGCAGCCCGATTCGCCGCAGTTCCCAGCGCGGCTTCAGGCGCTGGAAGAAATCGACGATGGCGGCAGGGGAGAAGGATTGCAGCGTCGTGCGGCGCAGGAGCAGAGCGCCCGCGAGCATCCACAGCGGCAGCGGCGCCGACGCAAGCAGCGCACTGGGATAGCCCAGCGCAGCGCCCGCAATGCCGATGGCGCACAACACTTCCAGCGCGACGAACGTCCACCGGGAGAAGAAGCAGTGCCGGTGCAGCGCGTTCGCCGCCGCCCAGCCCAGCACGATGCCCCACGCCAGCGGCGCGAGCAGCAGCACGAACCCGGCGAACGATGCGCCCGTTGACCCGCGCGACATCAGATGAACACCGCTGAATGCCAGGCCCCCAAGCAGCAGATAGAACCCCGCCCAGCTGTACGGGCAGAGCAGAAACGCCTGCCAGAGCGGCGTTGCGCCCTCCACGGCATAGCGGACGGATGCGCGCAGGTAACGGCAGGCATACAGCGTCAAATGTACTATCAGTTTTGGCACCCACAGCAGCGCATCCAGCAGCATGTTCAGCAAGTCACCGACCCCATGCGGACGGCGGAAGGGGAAATCCGGGCGCGCAGAACGGAGCAATTGCATCGTCCTGCGCAGCGATTCGCCCAGCGGCGGCAGACGGAATTTCCGTTTCGGGGGCGCGGACGGCGTGTCCGGAGGCACATCGAACGGGATGTCTGGCGGCATGGTGTCGAACGAATCCTCCGCAGGGTACGGGATGAACTCCTCAGGCGAATAATACTCGCGCGTTCGGCGTCGGCGCGGGGGTTCGTCCGCATTCATGCGGCGGCGGCAGGGCGCGGCTTCGTTTTCCTCCGGCGTATACACCCGGTCAGCCCGGCGTCGGCGCGGCGTCTGCTCACTCATGGGGCTGCCTCCCTTTCGTATGCGTCGCACAGGGACTTTGCGTCGCCCTGCGCGCGGATTCTGCCATGCTCCAGCCAAATCACGCGGTCGCAGAGTTCGCGAATCTGGCTTAAATTATGGCTGACGAACAGCACTGTCGCGCCGCCGGACATGAGCTCAAGCATCCGCGCGCGGCTCTTGCGCTGGAAACGCTCGTCGCCGACGGCAAGAATTTCGTCCACAATCAGAATATCAGGCTGAACGACGGTGGCGATGGAGAAAGCCAGACGCGCGAGCATTCCGGACGAGTACGTTTTCAGCGGACGGTCGATGAAACGATCGAGTTCGCTGTACGCAATGATTTCCGGCGCTTTGTCGTGCAGAAAATCCTTCGGGTAGCCAAGAATTGCGCCGTTAAGGAAGATGTTCTCCCGCCCGGTGAGTTCCGCGTCGAAGCCGCTGCCGAGTTCGAGCATGGGCACAAGCGTGCCCTGCAGGGCGACGCTGCCGCTGGTGGGCGGGTAAATGCCGCTGATGATTTTGAGCAGGGTGGATTTTCCCGCGCCGTTATGGCCAATCAGCCCGGTGACACTGCCCTTTTCGGCGATGAAGGATACATCATCGAGGGCGCGGAAGGTGGTGGTATGCGTCTGGCGGCGGAGGGTGTCGACGACAAACTCCTTGAGGTTGGTGGTGCGGTTCTGGTCGATGCGGAAATCCATCGTGATGTGCCGGGCTTCTACCAAGGGGATTCACCTCCTTGCGAAAAATTTCGTGCAATAAGAATGGTGTATTATTCTCCACCAACCAAGAAAAATCCTCTTGCCAAATGCAAAACTGACAGAAATTCCTTTCTGCTTCCGCCCCTTGACGGGAGGGCGCCGGTGGGCTATACTTATCCCGTATGGAAAAGGGGAGGAATCCGGATGGAAATCATTGCACGAATCGAAAACGGCTTTCGGGAGAAATTCGGCGTGCCGCGGCAGTCGGGGCTTGTGCCGGAGGTGATTTCCCGCGTCGTGATGGCGGAAAAGTACAGCGTCCGCGAGGCGTTCCGCGGCATTGAGGATTACTCCCACCTGTGGCTGCTCTGGGAGTTCGACCGCGCGCAGCAGGATGATTGGCGGCCGACTGTGCGTCCGCCGCGGCTGGGCGGCAATACCCGATTGGGCGTGTTCGCGACGCGCTCGCCGTTCCGCCCGAACCGCATCGGTTTGACGGTTGTCCGCTTGATTCGCATGGAGGAGGAGAACGGGCGCATCACGCTCGTCGTCTCCGGCGCGGATTTGATGGACGGCACGCCAATTGTGGACATCAAGCCGTACCTGCCGTATGTGGACAGTGTGCCGGATGCCATCGGCGGGTTCACCGAGCAGACCGAACGCCATCGCCTGACGGTGGATTTTCCGGAGAAGCTCAAAAAGTATGTTCCCAAGCAGAACCTGCCCGCCGTGATGGGCTTGCTCGCGCAAGACCCGCGCCCGGCGTATCAGCATGACGGAAAGCGCGTGTACGGCGTGCCGTATGGCGAGGTGGATATTCGCTTTGTCGTCGAGGGAGACATGCTGACGGTGGTGGAGGTCGTGCCGTACACGGAAAAGGAACAGAAAAAATGAATACGAATCGCTGGATGCAGGAGGTCAATGCGCGGTTTCCGGTGCGCAAAAGCAAGGTACAAAAGGCGCAGTTCCGCCAGTATGTGCTGCAAAAGGCGCAGGAAATGGGCTATACGGCGAGGATGGAGGAAAACAAGGCAATCTGCACGAACCGCAATATCGTCGTGGGCGATGTGGACAAGGCGAAAGTGCTTGTTACGGCGCATTACGATACGCCCGCAACCGTCGGGCTGCCGAATGTCATGCTGCCCATGAATCGCCCGATGTTTTACCTCGTTCAGGCGCTGATTGCGCTGGTGATGGTGGTGTTCATCTTCATACCGACGGGGATTGTGAAAAAGCTCACGGGCAGCATCTTCTGCACGGAAGCGACGCTGATTGGGTTGTACTGCCTGATGATGTATCTGCTGCTGGCGGGCGTGCCGAATCCGCACAACGTCAATGACAACACGTCGGGCGTGTGCGGGGTGCTGGCGCTGATGGAATCGTTCGCGGCGGAAAAGCCGGGGAAAATTGCGTTCGTGCTGTTCGACAACGAGGAGAAGGGGCTGCTCGGCGCATCGGGGCTGGCGAAAGCGCATAAGCAGGTGGCAAAAGAGACACTTGTGCTGAACATGGACTGCATTGGCGTGGGGGAAGCCATGCTGATGCTTGTGCCGAAAGCGGCACGGGAGAAGTATCCGGCACTGGGCGAGACGGCGCGGAAAAGCAGCGGCATTCCGGTCGTCCTTGGCAACATGGAGAAGTGCAATTTCTCCTCCGACCAGAAGCACTTCAAGCTCGGCGTGGGCATCTGCGCCTGCCGCAAGAAAAAGCATGTAGGCTGGTACTGCAGCAAAATTCATACCAAACATGACACGACGTACGACGAAATCACCCTGCAGGGCGTGGCGGACACGGTGGAAGCCGTCCTCCGGCAGGTCGTCGGGAAGGAGCAAGCATGACCATACGCGAAGAAATCGACGCGCAGTTCCCCATCCGCAAAACGACGGCGCAGAAGCGGGCGTTCGAGAAGTGGGTGATGGCGAAGATGCGCGAAATGGGGTATCGCCCCTATGTGGACGGCATGAACCGAAAGGACAAGCTGCGCCACCGCAATATCGTCGCCGGCGACCCTCAAAATGCCGAACTGCTCATCAGCGCCCACTACGATACGGCGGCGACCATCGGCGTGCCCGATCTGCGCATCCCCCGGAATTTCCCGGTGTATATCCTCGCGCAGGGCGCGGTGCTGCTGGGAATGCTGCTGATTTCCCTACTGATTGGCACGGTGGTCGGGCTGGCGACGAAGAGCGGCGATTGGCTGATTCTGACGTTCTTTTTCGCCTATCTGGCGCTGATGCTGCTGATGATGTTCGGCGCGGCGAACAAGCATAACGTCAATGACAACACATCCGGCATTGCCGCCCTGCTGGAGACGATGCAGCGCCTGTCCCCTGAAGCGCGCGAAAAGACGGCGTTCATCCTCTTTGATCATCAGGAGACGGGCAGCCGCGGCGCAAAGAGTTACGGCGCACAGCACGTCGAAGTGCAGACGATGAAGCTGCTTGTTGACCTCAACTGCGTCGGGGAGGGCGACACGTTTGTCATCAGCGCCCCGAAAATGGCGCAGGATAAGCCGGAATACGCCGTCGTTCGCGAATCCCTCGAAGAAAACGCAATGGCATCCGGCGTGTCGACGCAGTTCTTCGGGCGCGCGGGCGTGCAAGGCGCGGGCGATTATCGGCGGTTCGCGTGCGGGGTGGGTGTGTCGGCATACCACCACAGCGCGGGGGTGGGACTCATCACCGGGCGCATCCACACTTCCCGCGATACCGTCTGCCGGCAGGAAAATTTGGACTATCTCGCCAAAAGTCTCGCCGACGCGGCTCAAAAAATGAATGATTTGTAACAAATTGCCGAACAAACGGCATTTTTCAGCGCTTTTGCTTTGCAATTTGTACCGGAATATGCTACAATAATGAATAGAAAGGCTCCCTGTTGGCGAGACTGGAAGAGGAGGAAGCAGCATGCTGCCGAAAGTTTCCAAGGGATTCCGCGCCATTTTTGTCGCGGTGATGTGTGTGGTATGCGTGGCGCTGTGCGTGCTGGCGGTTCGGCTGGCGCAGCAGGGCGAGCAGCTTCGGCTGACGCAATTGCAGCTGGATGCAAGTCTGGCGCGGTTGAAGCTCCAGCAGACGCAGCGCGCGCAAATCGACGTTGACCTGCCGGAAACGCTGGCGCAATTGCAGGCGGTGCAGCCCGAAGCGGATGCAGCGTCCGCGCGCGAGCAGGAACTCCGCGCCCAGCGCAAGGCGCTTCGCAGCGAGAATGCGGAATTAGCGGCGCAGGCGGAAACGCTCACGCAGCAGCTCGCTCTCCTTCGGACCCCGGACAGTGAGCTGATCGGAGAGGTGGAGACGCTGCAAAAGACGCTTTCATCCCTTCAGGCGCAGGTGGACGCCGCACGGCAGCTCCTTGGGCAGGCAGAGGAGTGAGCCTATTCCCCAATTCACTTGTGCTATCTGCTTGCGCATTCGCATTTGGGAATAGTATACCAGCCGCATTTATTCACAGCCTGAGATTCGACTGACAAAGCAAGGAGGAAGTTCCCATGTCCGAAAACAAGTCCCAGACGCCGGCACAGAACACGCCGGAAAACAGCGAGAAGAAGAAAGTTTCCCTGTTTGCACTCATCGTCGTGCTGGTCGTGGCGGTCATCGTGATGGTCGCCCTGTTCGTGCGGTCGAATAACCTGTCCAGTCAGCTGGATGAGGTCAACGGTCAGCTGGCCGCCAGCAACACCGAACTTCAGCAGACCATTGCCGACAAGGAGACGGCGCAGGCGGAACTGACCACCGCGCAGAACGACCTCCGCGAAGCGCAGCTGGTGCTGGAAGAATCCACCGCAAAGGTGGCGGAACTGGAAGCCCAGCTGGTTGTCCTGAACGACGAAAACGAAGCGAACAAGGCGCAGGTGGAAACGCTGACCGCTGAACTGGACACCGCAAAGGCGAATCAGGCGGCGGCGCAGGGCTACCTCGACAACGTGTCCGCGCAGCTGGATGAGCTGATGCAGAACCTTGGCTTGGCGCAGAGCGCGCTGAACGGCGAAGCGACTGCCGAGCCCGCTGCGACGGAAGAACCCGCTG
>FR899814.1 GCA_000437595.1 Faecalibacterium sp. CAG:74
ATGAGCGGACGCAAGCGCGGAAAAGGCGCGAGCAGATGGCGCAGTTGAATTTGGAAATAGTATTAGATGAGAATTAGTATAAACACGAAAATTCCGCAAAGCAAGAGGATTTCCGGGCATTGACGGCGAATTATCCCATGTTTACAAAAAAGGAGGCTTTCTATGTCCACTGCACCGCGCCGCCCCGACCTCGCGAATGAACCCGTCGGGCGGCTGATGCTGCGCCTGTCGATTCCCACCATCACCGCGCAGCTCGTCAATATGCTCTACAACATTGTCGACCGCATCTACATCAGCTACATTCCCGACGTGGGCACGCTCGCGCTGACGGGGCTGGGCGTCTGTCTGCCGATTATCCTGCTGGTTTCGGCATTCGCGGCGCTGTGCGCATCCAGCGGCGCGCCGCTTGCGTCCATCGCGATGGGGCAGCGGAACCACGAGAAGGCGGAGGGGATTTTGGGCAGCTGCACGGCGCTGCTGCTGTGCGTTTCGGCAGTGCTGACGGTTGTGTTGTCCTGCTTCTACACGCCGATTCTGCTGGCGTTCGGCGCAACGGAGGATGCCCTGCCCTACGCCCAGCGCTACATTGCCATTTACAGCCTCGGCACGGTGTTCGTGCAGCTGTCTCTCGGCTTGAACCCGTTCATCACCGCGCAGGGCTTCTCCAAGGCGGGGATGCTGACGGTGCTGATTGGCGCGGTGCTGAACACGCTGCTTGACCCGCTGTTCATCTTCGTTTTCCACATGGATGTGCAGGGCGCGGCGCTGGCGACGGTGATTTCACAGGCTGTGAGCGCGGCGTTCGTCCTGCGCTTCCTGACGGGCAGGCAGACGATACTGCACCTGAAGCGCCGTCTGCTGCGGCTGAACTGGAAGCTGCTTGCGCCGTGCGTGGCGCTGGGACTCGCGCCATTCATTATGCAGAGCACGGAGAGCCTTGTGTCCGTGTGCTTCAACACATCGCTGCGCGCGGCGGGCGGCACGCTGGCCGTCGGCACGATGACCATCTGCTCCACGCTGATGCAGTTTGCGCTGCTGCCCTTGCAGGGGCTTTCGCAGGGCGCGCAGCCGATTATCTCCTTCAACTACGGCGCAAAGCGCCCGGAGCGGGTGAAAGCCGCGTTCCGGATACTGCTGATTTCGTGCTTGGCGTTCTCGGCGGTGCTGGGGCTGACGTGCATCTTTGCGCCGCAGATTTTTGTCTATCTGCTGACCCCGGACGCGGCGCTGCGGGAGTACGCAATTCCATGCGTGCGCCTATACATGGCGGGCGTGACGATTTTCGGCGCGCAGATTGCGTGTCAGCAGACGTTTGTGGCGCTGGGGAATGCGAAGTGCAGCCTATTTCTGGCGTGCCTGCGGAAGCTGATTCTGCTGATTCCGCTGGTGTATCTGCTGCCGCTGTTCATTCCGGACACGGTGTTTGCGATTTTCCTCGCCGAACCGATTGCGGATGTGCTCGCGGTCTTGTGCACGGTGACGCTGTTTATGCATGTGTTTAGAAAGACAATGCGCGGCATTGCGGCGTAATTCTGCTTTTCAGGCACTGCTTGCCTGTGGCGCAGGGGTTTCGCTCCTGCGGGAGCGACAAGGGGGCAATGAAAACAGACGAAGTCTGCGCTCGCCCCCTTGACCCCTTCGCAGTGCACATTTCCATAGTTGATTTTTATCGCTGCGCAGGGATTTCGCTCTTGCGGGAGCAACCAAAGGGCAATGAAAACAGACGAAGTCTGCGATCGCCCTTTGGACCCCTTCGCAGTGCACATTTCCATAGTTGATTTTTATCGCTGCGCAGGGATTTCGCTCTTGCGGGAGCAACCAAAGGGCAATGAAAACAGACGAAGTCTGCGCTCGCCCCCTTGACCCCTTCGCAGTGCACAGGCGCGTCTGCAAAATCTGCGGGCGCGCTTTTCATTGCTAATTGTTCATTGCTCATTGCTGAAGCCGTCCCACCTGCCGGAGCGTGCGGCGCAGGGCGATAATGCCGACGGCGGTCAGGACGTAGAATATCATCAAATACGCCGGGAAAATGCCCATGCCGAGCAGCTGTCCCAGCACGCCGCAGAGGGCGGGGGCGGCAATGGTGCCGATGGACGCGAAGGTCATCTGCATCCCCATGACCGACTGGCTGACGTCCTTGCCGAAATGCAGGGGGGTCATGTAGTTGAAATTCGGGTATAGCGGGCCAACGCCCAAGCCCGTCATCAGCAGCGCCGCCATCGTCAGGACGTTGTTGCCGGAAACAAGCAGCGTCGTCTGCGACACGCCGAGGATGCCCATCGAGATAAAGATAATCTGCCACGGGGTCAGCTTCTTCGCCGCAACACCGGAGAGGAAGCGCCCCAGCGCCATGCCAAGGTAGAAGTACATCGTCGCGCGCGCCGCCAAATTCGCGGGCATGTGCTTCGCTTCCACCATGTACGTTGCGCTCCAGCCGCCGCAGATGACCTCAATCGCGCAGAAGGTCAGGAAGAGCAGGCAGGTCATCAGCGCGCCCGGAATCCGCAGCGTCTGCGAAATCGGCAGGACTTTCATCTTCTTTTCCGCCTGAATGGACTCTTCGCCGTGCGCCTTTTTCCACAGGGGCAGCGCCAGCAGGAGGATGCTGCCGATAAGCGCCTGAATCAGGCTTGCCGTGCGGTAGCCGCCGCGCCAGCCGACCGCGCTGTTAATGACGACGGACATGATGTACGGGCTGACCATCACACCAACGCCATAAAAGCAGTGCAGGAAGGACATGACGGTCGCGTTATAGTGGATGGAAACATAATTATTCAGCGCCGAATCAACGCAGCCCGCGCCCAGCCCAAGCGGAATCGCCATCAGGCACATGAACCAGAAGCTGCCCGAAAAGGAGAAGCCGAGCAGGGCGGCGGCGGTCAGGAGCGTTGAGAACGCGGTCACTTTGCCCGTGCCGAGGCGGGAGATGATGCGCGCGCTGTTCATGCTGGAGGTCATCGTCGCGAGGGAGCAGAGGATGCTCACGGCGCTCTGGGACGCAAGCGGCACGCCGAGTTCGCGGTAGAGGACGGGCCACGCCGTACCAAGCAGCGAATCCGGCACGCCAAGGCTGATGAAGGAAAGATAAATCACGACAAGGAGCAAGGTCGCCATCGGGCAAAATCCTCCGAAAAATGTGGATGCTTCGGCATTTTAGCACAGAACGTGGCGTTTTGCAAGCATATTCTGATACGAAAAAACGCACCGCCGCGGGGACGATGCGCTTTGCAGGATTTCCGCTTTACTTTTCGCAGTAGACCAGCGCATCCACGGTCGTGGGCGTGAGGCCTTCGCGGCAGAAGTACATGAGAATATCCTCGTAAATGTACAGCCGAACGGTGATGGTGCTGCCCGGATGCACGCCGATGCCGCTCACCATTTCCGTGTTGATGAACAGCAATTCGCCGTTCTGGTCGTAGAGCGCCGCCACAATCTCGTAGTCGTAGAGGATTTCGTCGGTCGTGTTGGTGAAGGTGACATCCACATAGTTGTCATCCTCTTCGTCCGGCTCAAAGTGGATTTTCGCTTCCGACGCGAGCTTTTCGTACTCCTCGCCGTCATCGACCGCCTTGATGGAGAACTGGCAGTCCGCAACTTCGGCGGTGTCCAGCGCGTCGTCGTAGATGCTTTCGCAGACATACGCGTATTCGCCGGGTTCAAGGTACACGTCGGAGGGCTTGGTGTGCACATAGTTTTCGGTCAGGATGATGTTGCCATCCGCATCGAAAAGGACGATATTGCCCTTATAATCAGCGTAACCGGCAGCGTCGCCCGTGTTCTGCACCTTCGCGAAGCAGAAGCCGCGGCCGTCGTCCTCCATGTTGATGAAGCGCTGTTCCACCACGGTGATTTTCGCTTCAGGGGCAGCCTCTTCCGCGAAAGCCGCCGTCATCAGGAGCGCAGAACAGAGCATCAGGAGCATTGCGATAAAGCGTTTCATGATTTTCATCCTCCACCCATATTGATGCGTCCATTATAGCACAGCGCGCATTCTGCGTCAACAGGCGCCCCTTGACAAACCGCGCCTTTTGCGCTATGATACACCTGTGCGAGGTGATTAGGCGATCGCGTGCCAGCAATGGTATGAGGAAAGTCCGAGCACCACAGGGCAGGATGCCGGCTAACGGCCGGTGGAGGCGACTCCAAGGAGAGTGCAACAGAGATATACCGCCGCATTTCGGTGCGGTAAGGATGGAAAGGCGAGGTAAGAGCTCACCCACGGCTTGGCGACTTGTCCGTGCTGTAAACCCCATCTGGTGCAAGATGCGTATGAGGACACATGCGGCTGCCCGTCGCGTCCTCGGCATCGCTTGAGCCTGCGCGGCAACGTCAGGTCTGGATAGATGATCGTCCCTCGACAGAACTCGGCTTACGGTCACGCTCGCATTTTTTTTGCATGATTTTCGCCCCGGAAGCTGCTGATGCTTCCGGGGCTGATTTGGTATATGGCAGATGTGCAAAAGAGGGGTCAGCGGAAATTTGAAACCCAGCGGGAGGATGTTGGCTATCCTCCGGCTGGGTTTTGTTTGCGCTGATAGGGGCGGGCAGGCTATGTGGTCGCGCCCATTTGGCGCGACACTGCACAGTGGGTCGATAAAGCAGCTTGGGGGCGCGTCTGAGGACGCGCAAAGTTACTGGCAGG
>FR899815.1:0-1652 GCA_000437595.1 Faecalibacterium sp. CAG:74
AGGAAGCGGATGGCGGTTGGATTGTTTTGGAATGATCGGGTGTCGTTTGAGAAGCATGAGTGGGCAAAACGCTTCTTTTTTCTGGGAAACAATACGGGAAATCTCGTGTTTATCCGGGCGCTGAAGGACATCTTTCACCCCGTGATGATTCCGCTGTGGGATGTTACGTCGGACACGTTCCGCGACCGGGCGGACATCACCCACTACATCACGACCGAGCTGATCTGGCTGACCCCGAATCAGACGTATCCGCACGTTTGGACGATGCTGAAGCGAATCGGCGATAAACCGCTGGTTCCAATCAGCGTGGGCGTGCAGAGCATGGCGCGCAATGTGGACATCACGCTCCACCCGGACACGGTCAAGCTCCTGCGGACGATGGCGGAGCGCGCTGTGCTGGGCGTTCGCGGCGAGTACACCGCGGCGGTGCTGGAGAAGAACGGCATCGTCAACTTCCGCATTATCGGCTGCCCCAGCCTGTATCAGGGAATGAACGAAAAGTTTCGCGTGGAGAAGAAACCGTTCGACCCGAAAATGCGCGCGTGCTGCAACTTCCGCACTTTCTACGGCACGCTGTCCGACCCGGAACGGCAGTTTTTGACCTTCTGCGCGAACCGCGACCTCGGCTTTGTGGAGCAGAACGCATTCCCGCTGACGCTGGAAAACTGCTGCGGCGACGAGTACCAGTTCCGCTATTTGCAGGACTGGCTGAAGCGGCAAATGCACGTTTTCTTCCACATTGAGGATTGGCTGGCGTGGGTCAGGCAGTACGACTTTTCGCTTGGCAGCCGCTTCCACGGGAACGTGATTGCCATCACGAGCGGCATTCCGGCGCTGACGATGGTGGTGGACAGCCGCATGGACGAAATGACCCGCCTGTTCCGACTGCCGACGCTGCCGATGGAGGATTTCCGGCTGGAAAGGCCGCTGGAATACTACTACGACTTGGCGGACTACACCGATTTCAACAAGGCATACCCGGAAAGAATGCGCGTTTTCCGCGATTTTCTTCAGCGGAACGGGCTGGCGGAGGCGGCGGGCGGATGATACACGCGGTTGGCACGGCGCTGGGCGAAATCATCCAAAATCTGCGGCGAACCGTGCGGCTGACGCTCTACGAGAACCGCTCGCGGCGGTCGGGGATGCTGCTGGGGCGCTGGTGGGACTTGCTCAGCCCGCTGCTGCAAATCCTCATTTACTGGTTCGTCTTTTCCGTCGGGCTGGGAACGCAGGAAAAAAACGGCTTTCCGTATCACCTGTGGCTGATGTGCGGCATGATGCCGTGGCTGGCGCTCAACTCCGCCATTCTCGGCGCGTCCGCGTCCATCCAGCAGGCCGCGTCCATCATCCGCAACGTGCGCATTCCGCTCTCCATCATCCCGATGAAGGCGGTTGTGCGCGCGTACTACGAGCATTTGTGGACGATGGCGATTCTGCTGATTGCGCTGCTGCTTGGCGGCGTGCCGGTGACGTGGCACTATCTGGAACTGGCGTATTACCTCGCGGCTTCGTGGGTGCTGCTGATCGGCGCGGCGCTGCTGACGAGCAGCCTGACGGCGGTCTTTCGCGATTTCGGCGAGCTGCTTCAGCCGCTGATGCGCCTGCTGTTCTACGTTTCCAGCGTCGTGTGGGCGGTTGACGGGCTGTCGCCG
>FR899815.1:1667-20017 GCA_000437595.1 Faecalibacterium sp. CAG:74
GTCGTGTGGGCGATTGACGGGCTGTCGCCGGGTTTGCAGCGCGTGATGCGGCTGAACCCGCTGGTTTACATCATCGAGGGCTACCGCAAGTGCCTGCTGTATGGCGAAGGCTTCTGGTCATCGCCGGGGCAGGGGGCGTACTTCTGGCTGGCGGCGCTGGCGCTGTTGGCGGCGGGCTGCACGCTGCATATGCGGCTGCGAAACCGATTCATCGACCAGCTGTAATCAGCGCCATCTAAGAGGAAGAAATCGCGCAGAAAGGGGGCGATGCGCTTGGCGGATGTAATCGTCCGCTGCAGGGAACTGACGAAGGTCTACGACCTGTACGGCGAGGAAAAAGACCGCCTGAAGGCGCTGCTGGGTCTTCGGGCGAACGTGAAGAAATTTCCGGCGCTCTGCGGCGTGACGCAGGACTTCCACCGCGGCGAAATCGTCGGGCTGGCGGGGCTGAACGGCTCCGGCAAATCGACGCTGGCGCGTATCATCGCGGGCATCACCCAGCCGGATTCGGGTGTGTGCGAGGTCAGCGGCACGGTCAGTATGCTGGCGGCGAACATCGGCATGAATGATCAACTGACGGGGCGCGAAAACATTGCCTATAAGTGTATGCTGATGGGCATGGAGAAGCGCGAAATCGCCCAAATCCAGCAGCAAATTATTGATTTTGCGGATGTTGGCGTGTACATCGACCAGCCCCTGCGGACGTATTCCAGCGGAATGCGCTCCCGGCTGGGATTCGCCATTTCCGCCCACATGAACCCCGAAATCCTGATTGTGGATGAGGCGCTGAGCGTGGGCGACGCGAGCTTCGCGGAGAAGTGCATGGCGCGGATGCGGCATTTCCGGGCGGAGGGCAAGACGATTTTCTTCGTCACCCACGCGCCATGGCAGATGCTGAACTTCTGCGACCGGGTGATGTGGCTGCATCAGGGGCGCGTTGTGGGCTATGACACGGCGGAACGCATGATTCCGGCGTACGTCGCCTTCACGCGCGAGTGGACGCAGCTGGATCATCTTCAGCGCACGCAGCTGTCGCCGGATTACGAGACGTATCGGGCGCAGGTGGAAAATCAGCAGCGCGCCGTGTGGCAGCAGCGCGCAAAGGAAACGGCGCAAAAATCGCCGTAAGCAGGAGAAACTTTCCTGCGATTCAACTTTTTAGGCTCATCCCGGCGAATAAGAGGAAAGTTGCCCAGATTGCTGGAAACAGAATCGGCAGCTCATTCGTCGTATTTGCTGGAAGGCATATACCATTTCCCCCAACAGATAAAAGGAGTGACGCAGACCATGAAACGACTGGTTTCTGTATTCCTGGTGCTCTGCATGATGCTCTCCTGCGTGGCATTCGGCGAAACGCTGGACGGCGCACAGGGCGAAATCATGAACGAAGTGTCGGATGTGGCGTCGGACGAGGTGCAGACGCCCGACGAACCGACGCAGGCTCCTGTGAACGAGGACGACATCGTTCTGCCGGATATGGATGACGACATCAGCATCCTGCCGTCGGACGACGTGAACGGCCCCGATCCCTACCGCGAGCTGGTGCTGCTCCAGCCGACTGACCTCATCGGCACGACGCTGTCCGAAACGAGCGTACGCATCGGCTGGGGTTCTGTCGCCTTTGCGACGCAGTACGACGTGTACCGCAAGCGCGGCGGCGAAGAAAGCTACACGCTGCTCGGCTCCGTGCCGAACAACCGCCTGTACTATGAGGATACGAACGTGACCCCCGGTCAGGCGGTGTACTACCGCGTGCGCGCGGTGAACGTGTCCTACGACGGCGAGCAGGCGAAGTATGTGTACAGCCCTGATTCGCAGACGCTGTCCTACATGACGCTTGCCAAGCCGAAGCTGGAAGACCCGCGCGGCTTGGGCGCGGATACCATCCGCCTGAACTGGTCGAGCGTCTCCGGCGCGCAGACCTATGAAGTGCAGATGTCCACCAATGCGACGAGCGGCTTCACCACCGTGCGCACTGACCTGACCGGCACGCTGTGCAACGCCACCGGCCTGAAGAAGGCGACGGGCTACTACTTCCGCGTGCGCGCGGTGCGCGTGTTCTCCTCCGGCGAAAAGTTCTACTCTGAATACTCCAACGTCGGCTGCGGCACGCCCATGGATCGCCCGGAACTGACCGTGGTGCAGAGCGGCAACAACGCCCTGCTGTCCTGGCCGGCATCCTCCGGCGCGACGGGGTACATCATCTACCGCAAGACGGGCGCGAGCGGCAGCTACACCCTGCTGGCAAAGACCGGCGCGGTGACTTCCTTCGTGGACGCGAGCATCAACCTGGGTGAAGTGTACTACTACTTCATCTACTCCATGCGCCCCGTGGGCAGCTACAACTGCTTCTCCCTCTCCAGCGAGCGCGTGTACTTCACGGCGCTTGGCTCTGTGAACCTGTGCGCGGTGCGCAACACCGGCAAGCAGGAGCAGACCATTGACTGGGATACCACCGTGCTGGGCGCGAACAAGTACTATGTGTACAGTTCCACCACCATGGACGGCCTGTACACCAAGATTGGCGAAACCGAAGGCACGACCTATGTCGCCAAGAACCTCGTTGCCGGCACGACCTACTACTACAAGGTTCGCCCGGTGCGCGTGTTCTCCAACGGCACCATTTGCTACGGCCCGTGGTCGAACGTCATGTCCCAGCCTGAATCCGGCTCGTTGACGCTGGAGGGCTTAAGCGCGGTGAACCTCTCCGCGGGGCAGGATATTTCCGGCGGCTATGTGGGCGATGTGTTCTCGTGGAGCGCGATCGTCTCCGGCGGCAGCGGCTCGTACACCTTCAAGTACAGCCTCGTCAGCCTGAGCGGCGGCAGCCCTATCGTCCTGAAGGACTTCTCCGACGGCTACACCTCGCTGCCCGCCGGTAAGACCAGCATGACGACCACCTTCACCCTCACCCTGACGGAAAACTACATCAACCTGATTAACTCCCAGAAGTACGCCATGCAGATGGAAGTTCGCGACTCCCTCGGCGCGACGACGGCGATGTACGCTGCCCCCGCGACGCTGAACGAGATGAACTTCGTTGCCCCCGCGCCGGTGAGCAAGGTTGTCAACAAGACCATCCGCGTGGGCGAAAACTTCACGCTTGACCACGGCATCTACACCGAGGCGGGCGACGTGGCGAACATCGAAATCGCCAACACCAACAGCGCGATTTCCCTGCGCGACAACGTGATTACCGGCGTCAACAACGGCTATGCGACGCTGCTGATTACCTCCAAGCGCTATCCCGACATCCTGATCGTCTACAACATCACCGTCGGCTACGCGCCGCTGACGATTGCCAGCGTGCAGCCCAGCGCCTCGAAGCTGAACAACTACGAGACGCTTGCGTGGGATATTACCTTCGCGGGCGGCCGGCCGAACTACAACGTGAACTTCAAGGTCTACCGCGGCACGACGGTGGTTGTCAACAGCAACCGCACGGAAACCGCAACGGGCCGCATCTCCGTCAACTATCAGCCGACGGTGGCGGGCACCTACCTGCTGGAAGTCACCATTACCTCCGCTGATGGGCAGTCCATCACCCAGCGCTCCAGCGCGACGGTGGTGTCGAACTACACGCCTGTGACGGTTGTGCCCAGCACGACGGCGAGCGTGACAAACCGCAACCTGACGTGGACGACCGCCTACAAGGGCACGAGCAGCGTCATCCGCCGCGACTACACCCTGTTCCGCGACGGCTCTGTGGTGGCGACGGAAGTTGGCCTGAATAACCTGACGTTCAACTACACGCCCACTGTCGCGGGTTCCTACATCCTGCGCGTCATCGTGTATGAAGCCAACGGCAACAAGATTGAGGTCACTGCGCCGACCATCACGGTTACGCAGGGAGGTTCCGGCACGTCCGGTACGGGCACGGTGACGGGCGTCCGCGTGGCGCTGCGCCGCGGGGCAAGCACCAAGTACGGCATCATCCTCCGTGTGGACAAGGGCGAAACTGTCACCATTCTGGAGCGATCCGGCAGCTGGTACTACGTCAGCTACAAGGGCACGACGGGCTGGATGATGGCGCAGTACGTCAAGGCGAACTAAACCAAAAGGTAACATAAAAGAGGGGCGCTCCGGGGTGGAGCGTCCCTTTTTGGGTGCAAAAAAGCGCAATGACGAATGCCACTGCGCCGGGGGGGATTATTTGCCGAGTTCCTCGAAAGCAGCTTTGTACTCCTTCAAAATCCTCGCTGCAACAATGTCGATTTTCTCGTCGTCCGTCAAGCCGGGGGCGTTCTCCGGGTAAGTGTCCAATTCGCGTATGATTTCGTCAATCGCATCATCCAGCGGATGCACACGACCTGCCTTGATATCCTCCTCGGCTTGCGCTAAATGGGCGTACAGGCGGCGTCTTGCTTCCTCCAGCTCTTCCTCGGTAGGCTCTTCCTCGGTCAGCTCTTCTTCAGTCAATTCTTCCGGAGTCAACTTTTCCGAATCCATGTCCTGCTCACCTCCTGATTGATTCTATGATGGCACAATTTTCCTGCCGCGTCAACAGCGCAGACCGCCGCATCCCATGCGTCAAAATCCACCGAAACCGTACCATTTTTTCGCCGATTTTTCCGCTTTCTCCCAAATTCATACGCCCTTCCTGCGTGACGAACGGCACTCGAAATGGTATAAACGCACGAAATTAGGACGAATATGACAGCTTGTGCGGGAATTTCGACAGTTTGTGCGAGATTGCTTGCGCCACCCGAAAAAATTGCTATAATAAAGTAGGAAAAAAGCACAGTGGGTGGTCTGTGCAAACGCGTAAGGATGGAATGAACATGAAACACGGTGATTTGGTTTCCCAAATGACTTTGGAGGAAAAGTGCGCCCTGCTTGCCGGCAAAGATGTCTGGCACACGCGCGAGATTCCGCGGCTGAATATTCCCGCCATCACGCTCTCCGACGGGCCGAGCGGCTTGCGCAAGCAGGCGGGCGAAGGCGACCATCTGGGCCTCAACGCATCGACGAAGGCGACGTGCATTCCCTCCGCCGCGACGCTGGCGTGCAGCTGGGACGACACGGTGTCCGAGGCGATGGGCGCGGTTGTCGGGCGCGACGCTGCCAATCAGGGGGTGGATGTGCTGCTTGCGCCGGGGCTGAACACGAAGCGCTCCAGCCTGTGCGGCCGCAGCTTCGAGTATTACTCCGAAGATCCATACCTCTCCGGCAAGCTGGCGGCGGGTTTCATCCGCGGCGCACAGAAGCAGGGTGTATCCGCCTGCGCAAAGCACTACGCGGCGAACGCGCAGGAGCTGCTGCGGATGCACTCCGACAGCGTGATGGACGAGCGGACGCTGCGGGAAATGTACCTGACGAACTTCGAGATTGCCATCAAAGAGGGCAAGCCGGGCTTTGTGATGACGGCATACAACCGCGTCAACGGCGTGTACGCCAACGAAAGCCGCCATCTGCTGGGCGATATTCTGCGCGGCGAGTGGGGCTTTGACGGCGCGGTCGTGACCGACTGGGGCGGCAGCAACAGCATTGTCGAGGGCGTGCGCGAGGGCATGAATCTGGAGATGCCCGCGGCGGGCGACGACAGCCCCTGCCAGCTGGTGGAGGCGGCCGCGGCGGGCGACGACAGCCCCTGCCAGCTGGTGAAGGCGGTCAAGGACGGCACAATCGACGAGAAAATCGTCGATGAACGCGTGGATCAGCTGCTGGATTTCGTGCTGGCAGAGAACAAGTCCGGCGAATCGTCGTTTGATGCCGCAAAGCAGCATCAGGCGGCGGAAGCGGCGGCGGAAAAGTGCCTTGTGCTGCTGAAGAACGACGAGCACCTGCTGCCGCTGAAGAAGGACGCGCGCGTGGCGGTTATCGGCGAGTTTGCGGCGCGCTCCCGCTATCAGGGCGCGGGCAGCAGCATGGTCAACGCCGCGCAGGTGGATGACACGCTGCCCCTGCTGGATGAATTTTTCCCGGCGCGGGTCGGCTTCGCGCAGGGCTTTGAGCGCCTTGACGCCCCGAACGACGCGCTGGCGGATGAGGCGGTGCAGCTTGCCAAGACGGCGGATTGCGCGGTGGTGTACATCGGTCTGCCGGAGTGCTTTGAGACCGAAGGGCTTGACCGCACGCACATGCGCCTGCCGGAGAACCAAATCGCGCTGATGAAAAAGCTGCGCGCCGTGTGCAAGAAGATGGTGGTGGTGCTCTCCTGCGGCAGCGCGGTCGAGACGGACTGGGCGCAGGACTGCGACGCGCTGCTTTACGCGGGTCTGGGCGGCGAAGCGGTGGCGCGCTCCGTATTGCGGGCGCTGGTGGGCGAGATTACCCCCGGCGGCAAGTTGGCGGAAACGTGGTATCGCCACTATGCGGACGCGCCGGTCAGCCACTACTACCCCGGCACGGAGGCCACAAGCGAATACCGCGAAGGGCTGTACGTCGGCTATCGCTACACCGAGTCGGCGGACGTTGCCCCGGCGTTCGCTTTCGGACACGGGCTGTCCTACACAACGTTCCGCTACGACAATATTCAGGCGGATAATGCGGGCGTGTCCTTTGACGTGACGAACACGGGCGACTGCGCGGGCGACGAGGTGGCGCAGCTGTACATCCACAAGCCGAACGCGGAAATTTTCCGCCCGGCGAAGGAACTGAAGGGCTTTCAGCGCGTGCACCTGGAGAAGGGCGAGACGAAGCGCGTCACGATTCCATTTGACGGCTATACGTTCCGCTACTTCAACGTCCGCACGAACCGCTTCGAGGTGGAAGGCGGCGAATATGAGCTGCTGATTGGCGCATCCTGCCGCGACATCCGCCTGACGGCAAAGCACACCGAGCAGGGGACGAACGCGCCCAATCCGTATGCTCAGCTGGCGGTGCAGAGCTACCGCACGGCGCGCGTGACGGACGTGAGCGACGCGGAGTTCGCGGCGCTGCTGGGCCACGCGATTCCGCCGCATCTCTGGGACAAGACGCAGCCGCTGACGCTCAACGACACGGTGACGCAGCTCAGCTACGCCAAGAACCCGCTGGCGCGGCTGATCTACCGGATTCTCACGCGCATGAAGAACAAGGCGACTGCCGCCGGCAAGCCGGATTTGAACCTGCTGTTTATCTACAACATCCCGTTCCGCGGCATGGCGAAGATGATGAACGGCATGGTGTCGATGGCAATGGCGGAGGATATGCTGCTGATGGTCAATGGGCATTTCTTCCGCGGGTGCGGACGGCTCATCCACCACTTCTGCCACCGCCCGAAGCTGAACCTCAACCCGGATAAAAAGAAGAAGTAATTGCGGAAAGCAATTATATAAAATGGGAAGCAACTCACAACAAGGAAAGGAAGCATGTCCCCCATGAAACAATCCTTCTGGCAGTCCCCCCTGACGCGCTCCAGCGTCCCGAAGGACAAGGTGACAACCCCCGAAACCCTGCTCGGCTACCTGATTGGCCCGTTCGGCGCGCTGCTGTCCTCCGGCATCTTCACCAGTTACCTTCAGGTTTATCTCGGCGAAGCGCTGGGACTGAGCAGTGCCTACCTGTCCATCCTCCAGCTGGTATCCACCTTCCTGATTGTGGCAGCGAACCTCATCGTCGGTCAGCTGATTGAACGCACGCGCACCATGGCGGGCAAGGCGCGCCCGTGGCTGCTGCTCTCCGCGCTGACGCTTTCCGTTGCCAGCGTGCTGATGTTCATCATGCCCTTTGAAGGCACGGCGCGCTATGTGTGGATTGCCATTGCCTACAACCTCTACTACGCCGTCGCGTACCCGATTTACAACACCGCGAACGCGACGATGGTGCCCGTGTCCACTCGTGACAGCGAGAAGCGCAGCGTCTTGGCGTCGATGAGCAACTTCGCGGGTCTGGGCGTGATGGGCGCAGGCTCGATGGTGTTCCCGATTCTCGTGCAGACCTTCCTGTCCACGAAGGACGAAGCGACGGGCGCGGATGTGTATACCGGCTTCGGCACGCAGTGGTTCATCGTCATGCTGGCGGTTGCCATCTTCACGGCGCTGACCGTCATCCTCCAGTTCAAGTTCACCCGTGAGCGCGTGACCGAAGAGCTGATGGAAAGCAACGCGAAGGAAGAAAAGAAGCAGAGCGTCTCCATGGGTCAGCAGCTGAAGGCCGTCACCAGCGAGAAGTGGTGGTGGGTCATCATCGTGTTCTACCTGCTGTTCCAGTGGGCGGGCGCGGTGAAGAACGGCTCGATGGCGTATTTCTGCTCCAACGTGCTTGGCGGAAACTGGTACATGTCCATCCTGTCCATCCTTGGCGCGGTGCCGATGGCGATTGCGGCGGCGTTCGTGGTGCCGCTGGCGAACAAGTTCTCCAAGCAGAAGCTGACGCTGGCGGGTCTGGCGCTGGGCGTTGTCGGCGGCGTGATTGCGGGGCTGGGCGGCAATAACCTCGTGGTGGTCGGCATCGGCATCGCGCTCAAGTGCCTCGGTTCGTCTCCGGCGTGCTACCTGATTCTGGCGATGCTGGCGGACGTTATCGACCATGTGGAGTACAAGCACGGCATCCGCACCGACGGCCTGACGATGAGCATCTACTCCTCCCTGATGGTCGCGGCGACCCCCATCGGCGGCGCGATTATTCAGGCGCTCAACGGCATGCTGGATGCGGGCACGGCGGCGTCGGTCAACTACATCTGGATTGAAACGATTGCTTACGCGGTTTGCGCGGTGCTGATGATTTTCTTCGGCGTGGAGCGCAATCTGAAGGCGGAGCAGCAGGAAATTGCCAATCGCGTGTCGAAATAAGACAGTAGATTGGTGAAAAGGGCAGCGCCTGCAAGGGACGGCGGCATCCTCACCGATGCACGACCTTGCAAGCGCTGCTCTTTCTGTATAGAAAGGATGAATACAATGAAACTTTTGTCGATTGCTATTCCTTGCTATAATTCGCAGGATTATATGCGCCATGCCATCGAAACGCTGCTTGCCGGCGGCGAGGACGTGGAAATCCTCGTCGTCAACGACGGCTCAAAGGACAAAACCGCGGATATCGCGGCGGAATATCAGCAGAAGTACCCGACCATCGTCCACGCCATCAACAAGGAGAACGGCGGCCACGGCGACGCGGTGATGACTGGCCTCAAAAACGCGACCGGGCTGTACTTCAAGGTCGTCGATTCGGACGACTGGGTGGACGAAGATTGCCTGAAGCGCGTGCTGGCGCAATTGCGCGCGTTCACGGAGCAAAAGGAAGAGATTGACATGCTGATTTGCAACTACGTCTACGACAAAGTGGGCGTGAAGCACAAGCACGTCATGCAGTACCGCCACGCTGTGCCGCAAAACCGCGTGTTCGACTGGAATGAAACGCGCTTCAAAATCGGCGAATATCTGCTGATGCACTCGGTCATCTACCGCACGGCGCTGCTGAACAAGTGTGGGCTGAACCTGCCGAAGCACACGTTCTATGTGGATGAACTCTACGTTTATCAGCCGCTGCCGATGGTAAAAAAAATGTACTATATGGATGAAAACCTGTACCACTACTTCATCGGGCGCGAAGACCAGTCCGTGCAGGAGAATGTGATGATCCGCCGCATTGATCAGGCGCTGCTGGTCAACCGGATGCTGGTGACGGAGGTGGATTTGAGCAAGGTGACGAACAAGCGCAAGCAGGCGTACATGCGGCGCTATCTGGAAATTGTGACGACGGTTTCGTCGATTCTGCTGCTCAAGAGCGGTACGGCGGAGAACAAGCAGAAGAAGGACGAGCTGTGGAAGTTCATTCGCGAAGAAAACCCGTATGTTTACAAGAAGCTGCGCCACGGGCTGATGGGGCATGTGCTGCACCTGCCCGGAAAAGGCGGGCGGCGGATTGCGCTGGCAGGGTATAAGGTGACGCGGAAAATTTATGGGTTTAACTGATTGTTAATGAGCAATGGCGGGGGAACGACCTCATCCGCCGCTGCGTGCAGACTGCAATCCACCAACGCCAAAATCAGGAAAGGAAGCAAAGCCGGGGTATCGGCGAATCGCGAATTACCTGAAAGTATCATCCACAAGGAGAATGAGAATATGAAGTATGATTATCTCGTTGTCGGGGCGGGGCTGTTCGGCGCGGCGTTCGCGCAGATGGCGAAGGAAAAAGGCAAGCGCGTGCTTGTAATCGACAAGCGGAGCCACATCGCGGGCAACATCTACACCGAGGACGTCGGCGGCATTGCCGTCCACCGCTACGGCGCGCACATCTTCCACACCGACGACGAGGAGGTTTGGCAGTACGTCAACCGCTTCGCCACGTTTAACCGCTTCACAAATGCGCCGCTGGCAAAATACCAAGATCGCTTGTACCACATGCCCTTCAACATGAACACGTTTTATGCCATGTGGGGCGTGACGAAGCCGAATGAGGCGCGCGAAATCATTGAGCGGCAGCGCAAGGAAATCACGGGCGAACCGCAGAATCTGGAAGAACAGGCGATTTCGCTCGTTGGGCGCGACATCTACGAAGCCCTCGTGCGCGGATACAGCGAGAAGCAGTGGGGGCGCCCCTGCCGCGAGCTGCCCGCCTTCATCATTCGCCGTCTGCCCGTGCGCTTCACCTATGACAACAACTACTTCAACGACCGCTATCAGGGCATCCCGGACGCGGGCTACACGGCGATGGTGGAGAAGATGCTGGATGGCATCGAAGTGCGGCTGAATGTCGATTTCCTCCAGCATCGGGCGGAACTGACGGAAATTGCGGACAAAATTGTCTACACCGGGCCGATTGACCAGTATTACGACCAGTGCTTCGGCGCGCTGAATTACCGTTCCCTGCGGTTCGAGACGCAGGATTTGCCGGTGCAGGACTATCAGGGCAACGCCGTCATCAACGACACGAACGCCGACGTGCCCTACACGCGCGTGATTGAGCACAAGCATTTCGCCTATGGTCAGGCGGATGTGCTGAATCTGCCGCACACGGTGGTGACATACGAATATCCGGCGGACTGGAAGCAGGGCGACGAGCCGTACTATCCGGTGAACGACGCGAAGAACGGCGCGCTGTACGAGCAGTATCGGCAGAAGGCGGCGGGGGAGCGGAACGTCATTTTCGGCGGCAGGCTGGGGCAGTACCGCTATCTGGACATGGACGACACGCTGCGCGCCGCCATCGACTGCGCCCGGAAGGAACTGCAATAAGGGGGAGTAACGGTGCGGCTTGCCATCGTGGAGGACGACGACAAGGTGCGGCAGCAGCTGCAAACCTATGTGTTGCAATATTTTCAGGGACGCGAGAACGACGTGGAAATCCGCCTGTTTGCCGACGGCGACGAGATACTGGAAGACTACGCGGCGGACTACGACCTGATTTTCCTCGACATCCAAATGAAGCGCCTGGACGGCTTGGCGACGGCGGAACGCATCCGCGAGCGTGACGAGGACGTGTATCTGGTGTTCATCACGAATTTGGCAAATTACGCCATCCGCGGATACGCCGTCCACGCGCTGGACTTCATCCTCAAACCGGTGAATTTCCTCATGCTGCGGCAGGTGCTGATGAGCGTGGAGCGCCTGCTTGACCAGAAGCCGAAACGCTACATCACCCTGCCGACGGACACGGGGCTGACCCGCCTTGATGTGAGCCAAATAACCTACGTCGAGACGGACGGCCACGCCGTGAGCATCTACACGGAAAAGGGGGCATATCGCCTGCGGCAGAGTATGCGCGGGATGGAGGAACTGCTTGGCAAATACGGATTTTTCCGCTGCAACAGCTGCTATTTGGTGAATCTGCGGCATGTGGAGCGCGTGGAGAATGGCGGCGCCATCGTCGGCGGGCAGGCGCTGACCATCTCACGCCCGCGCCATAAGGCGTTTATGGAGGCGTTGACGAAATATCTGGGAGGAGCGAAAGTCTAAATGGTAGCGTTCCTCGAAGTTGGATTCTTCCCGCGTATCCATACGGCGATTGCCGAATGGCTGGCGTGTATGCTCTTCATCCTGCCGCAGAAAAAGCGCTTCGGCGAAAGTAGCTGGCAGCAAATCGGCTGCTGCATTGGCTTTCTGGCGCTCCTGCTGGGGCTGAACCTGCTGAATCAGCAGCAGAGCGGGCTGACATGGATGCTGCTGATGGCGGCGTGCATGGGCACCATGCTGGCAATGATTGTCTGCTGCTGCAAGCTGAAGCTGATGAAAGCAGGTTACATTTGGGCGCATGCCTTCATCACGGCGGAGTTCGCCGCGTCGCTGGAGTGGCAAATCAACTATTATCTGCTGATGGCGGATTCGGTGGATTCGCGGGGCACTTGGCTGGTGATGGCGGGGACGTACATCATCGTGTTTTCCGCGATTTACCTGCTGAACCAGAAGCATCATATCCTGCGCAGCGGCACAAGCGTCACGCGGCAGGAGCTTATCAGCGGCAGCGCGATTGCCCTTGCGGCGTTTTGCCTGAGTAATTTCAACTTTGCATTTACGAACAACGTGTTTACCGAAACACTGGGGACAGGCATCATCTATTCCCGCACACTGGTGGATTTCGGCGGCGTCGTCATGCTGTTCGCGTATGACATGGCGCGGTCGGAACTGTACCTCAGCCACGAGCTGGAGGCGATGGAGAACCTGCTGAATCGGCAGTATGAGCAGTACCGGCAGTTCGACGCGAACAATAAGGCGATGCACCAGATTTACCACGACCTGAAGCACCAAATCGACTTCATCCGCAACGAAAAAAGCGCCAGCAAGCGCGAATCGTATCTGGCGGAGATGGAAAAAGTGGTCACGCTGCGCGACGCGGAGATGAACACGGGCAACGCGATTCTGGACACGGTTTTAACGAGCAAGAGCCTGCGCTGCGCCGAGGAAGGCATCGTGATGACGTGCTTTGCCGACGCGCACGACATGGGCTTCATCGACATGATGGATATTTGCTCCATTTTCGGCAACGCGATTGATAACGCCATCGAGTGCGTGGAGAAAATTGCCGACAAGAACATGCGGCTGATTAAGCTGACCGTGCGCACGCAGAACCGATTTCTGCTGATTCGCGTGGAGAACTGCACGGACAAGGCGATTGACCTGAACGGCGGTCAGCCCGCGACGACGAAAGAAAACAAGGAGAGCCACGGCTACGGCATCAAGAGCATCCGCAAAGCCGCGGAGAAATACGGCGGCTGCATGACGCTGGAGCAGCAGGACGGCTGGTTTATCATGACGGTGCTGATTCCGCTGGCGGAGGAGAATAAGTGAATCAAAAAACCCGGCTGGTCAAGCGGCGCAATTCCGCTTCCAGCCGGGGATTTTTATGCACTTAGTCGAGGTCAACCCGCTCATACTCGCGCGAACCGAAGCCAAGTCCCGCCGCGCATTCGATGGTGTAGATGCCGTGGCGGCTCTCGATGCGCTCCAGCATGTGTTTCTGCCCCGGGTCGTCCGTCGCGGCGTACACCATGTCCACGCAGGCTTGGTCGATGGCAATCGGGTCGAGTGACGCCATGATGCCAATGTCCGCCATGCAGGGGTTTTCCGCCACTGCGCAGCAATCGCAGTCCACAGACAGGTTCTTCATCACGTTGATGTAAACAGCCTTGCCCGCGAAGCGCTTGGCGACGGAAGAAGCCGCGTCCGCCATTGACGCAAGGAAGCTGTCGTGATCCGCACCGAAGCCGACTTTCGCGTCGCCCGCGCCGTGGATGTATGCCTTGCCGTAGGAGGACGCCACGCCGATGGACAGCTGCTTGAGCGCGCCGCCGAAGCCGCCCATCGGGTGCCCCTTGAAGTGGCTCAGCACGAGCAGGGAGTCATAGCGCGTCAGATGCTTGCCGACGTAGTTTTTCTGGATGACCTTGCCATTCGGAATGAGCAGCTGTAAATCAGGCCCTTCTTCGTCCATGATGTCGACGGTGAAGGCATCCGACCAGCCATGGTCGCGCATGGTCTGCCAGTGGGCGGCGGTGGTGTTGCGGCTGCCCGGATACGCCGTGTTGCACTCGACGACCGTGCCGTGCACATGCTCGATCATCGGCCGCCAAAATTCGGGGGACAGGAAGTTCTGGTTGCCCTTTTCGCCGGAATGCAGCTTCACGGCGACGTTCCCCGACAGTTCCAGACCACAGGCTTCGTAGAGCTTCAGCACGTTTTCGGGAGCGATATTGCGCGTAAAATAAACCCTCGATGGCATAAAACGTTTCTCCTTTTACTTATTTATGTGGATGTTACGCCTCGTAGGCGCGCTTGCTGAGTTCGTCGGAGACGTACCCGGCAAGAATATCCACGATGCGGGCGTTTTTGCCGCCGCCCGCGACGATAATATCCGCAAATTCCACATAATTGGCAATATACTGGCTGAACATGGGGCGAACCGTCGCGCGGTACTGGTCGGAGATGCTGTCGATGCTGCGCCCGCGTTCCAGAATGTCGCGCTCGATGCGGCGGAGCAGGCAAATATCCGCGTCCACCTTCATGTACAGCTTCAGGAACATCAGCTTCATCAGCCGCGGGTCAAAGAAGCAGTGGATGCCCTCCAGAATCACCACATCGTGCGGGTAAATCAGCTCATCGGTGTCCGCGCGGCGGTGCTGCGCGTAGTCGTACGCCTTGCGGGTGATGGGCTGACCGCTGATGAGCGTGTTCATGTCATGCAGCAGCAAATCGTGGTCGAAAATGCCGGGTTCGTCGTAATTGAGCTTTGCGCGCTCGGTAAAGGACAAATCCGGATGGTCGCGATAGTAGCAATCCTGCTGGATGACCAGACAGCGGTCGCCCAGCCGGTTCGCCAGCGCGTCCGCCAAGGTGGATTTTCCGCTGCCGCTTGCGCCGCAGATGCCAATCAGAATCATCGTTCTGCCTCCCCATGTATTTCCCTCCAAAAGAGTACACCGAAAACGCCGCGCTGTCAAGGGGAACAGCAAAAAAAGCCGGAAAGTTTCGGCAATTCGGCGGAATGTGGCGAATTCTGACAGTGACAAAGCCGCACGCGTCATGCTATCATGGCGGAGCGAAAGGAAGTGAACCGCGGTGAGCAAGCAGATGCCGCGCACGAAAGAGACAAAGGGGAGGCGGCTCAGCCGGGTGATGCTGACGGTGCTGTCCGCCGCCATCATCGCGGCAAGCGTCTTCATCCCGGCGGCGCGGGCGGAAAATCCCCCGATGACCGTTGTGTATGCGCTCGACAGCGCGAATTTGACCTTCCGCGATTCGGACGCGGCGAACATCAACCAAATCAACTACGCCTTCGCCCTCATTCGGGACGGCGAGGCGGTCGGCAGCCATTGGGCGGCGATTGACCGCGTTCGCGCGTATCTGCGCAAGCACCCGCACATCCGCGGGGTGATGGCGGTCGGCGGCTGGGGCGCGGAGGGTTTCTCTGACGCCTGCGCGACGGCGGATGGACGCGCGCGGCTGGCGGACAGCATCCTCCGCCTGATGGACGAAAACGGCTTCCGCGGCGTGGATATTGACTGGGAGTACCCCGGCACGTCAGCGGGGAGCATCAAGAGCCGCGCGGAGGATGTGGAAAACTGGTACGCGCTGCTGACCCTCCTGCGCGACGGGCTTGACAAGCGAACTGCCGAGACCGGGCAGAAACACACGCTGTCTGTCGCCGTCGGGGCGGGGGACAGCCTGCTGAAGCCGATTGACCCGGCACGGCTGAACGCGCTGGCAGATCAAGTGGTGGTGATGGCGTACGACCTGTGCGGCTTTGACCGCGAGACGGGGCATCACGCGGCGCTGTATCCGGATGACAATACCCGGCAGTCCGGCGCGCGGGCGGTGCGCACGCTGACGCAGGGCGGCTTGTCGGCGGATAAAATCCTGCTGGGGATTCCGGCGTATGGGCGGATGTGGCGGCAGGTGAGCGGGCGCGCGGTGACGCAAACGGCGGGCATCAGCGGCACGAAGGTGCTGAATTTCCCGGATTTGCTGGCGCTGGAATCGCAAGGGTACACGCGGTATTATGACGGCGCGGCGAAGGCGGCGTACTGGGTCGGCAGCGAGAATTTCGTCAGCGGCGAGGATGAACAGTCGATTCGCGACAAGGCGCAATGGGCGGTGCAGCAGGGCTTGCAGGGCGCTGCGGTGTGGTCGTACGGGCAGGATGATTCGGGCAAGCTGCTGGCGTGGCTGAAGGATGCTTTGGCACAGTGATGTGACACTTGCGTAGCGGCTTTTCCTTGCCGCAGAGGGTTTCGCGTCTGCGGACGCGACGAGGGGGCTGAAATCCCCGCTCTTTCACTTTTCAGCCCCCTCTGGGCGTTCTTTGGTTACTTTCTGGCGCGCCGGAAAGTAACAGAATCGCCTCCGCAGAGGCGACGGGAGCAGCAGACAAAATTAATACTATTTCCAGATTCAACTGCACCATCTGCTTGCGCCTTTTCCTTTCTGGCGTCCGCTCATTCCACTTAGCGTAGCGCTGCTACGCTGCGTTTCATTCACGTTAGCCAGAATGAAAAATTCGCGGCGCATCTTGGCGCATTCTTATCTGGAAATAGTATAATCGCGGCGCATCTTGGTGCATTTTTATCTGGAAATAGTATAAGATTGAAATAAGCAAAAAGCGGCGAGTTCCTCCGAAAATCAGGAGAGAACCCGCCGCTTCTAATTTACTGCGGCAGCGTAATGCTGTACACCTCTGTTCCGCTGGTTACGATGGCGTATCCGCCGGACGTGATGCCAATCAGCGAGGTGACGCTGCGCCCGTCCGGGAGCGACGCGGCGTATGCCACAAACCGCTGACTCTCCAGCGTGCTGGTGAACAGGTAGGTGGGGGAGAAGGCATAGATGCGGCGGCTGTCAATCGCCGCGCCGACGCAGGTGGTCGGCAGGGTGATGTGGTTGTCGACGCTGCCCGCCAGCACGCGAAGCTCCGTAATCACCATTTCGCTGCTGGTCTGGTTCGTGGGGGCGAACAGCATCTGCGGCGTGCCGCGCGCGGACAGGCTGTGGTTCATCAGCCGCCAGCCGTAAATCAGCTGACTGCCGCTGGTGTCCTGCACGCCGCGGTAGTCGTATGTTGTCAGCTGCTGCGTGTCAAAAACATACAGCTTGCTGCCCGTGTAAAACACCTTATAGACGAGGTGGTCGCCCAAATTGACGTTGCCCGTGTTCATTTTGTTCACTTGGAAGGTGTGCAGGTACGTCGCCAGCGCGGGGCTGTACACATCCGCGCTCAGCGTCCAGCAGTACTCTTCGCCAGTGCCGAAGAAGCCGCAGTCCAGCAGCATCTTGCCCTCGAACACGCCTTTTTCGCTGTCCAGCAGCTGACCGTTCAAATCCACCATCATCACTTCGGGGTTGATTTCGTCCCCCAAAACAATCACCGCGCGGGTGTTGCCAATCCGCGCAAACTGAATTTCGCTGGTCATCGGCTCGTTGTACGTCGGGCGGCCGTTTTCGTTGACGATGAACAGCTGCGTGCCCGACCACGCAATCAGGTACTTGTCCGACACGCTGAACGACGCGCCCGACCCGACCGGATACGACCAGAGCACCGTGCCCGTTGCGCCGACGCAGTGGATGGATTCGCCGTCGTAGTACACCACGCCGTCGCGGAAAACGGTCACATCCTGATGCGCAAAGCAGGGGAGCGAATATACGCCGATGGAGCGGCTACGCGTGAGGTAGCGCACGAGGTTGACGGCGAGGACAATCAGCACGACGACCAGCACGACGATGGTGCAGTTGCGGAGCATCCGCAGGCGCTGTTTGCGCTTCTGGTCGGGGTCCGGAATGGCGGTGGATGGATTTCTGCCTTGCATGAGTTATCTCCTTCAGCCGATGCGGCTGCCAAATTCGCAGAGGAAAAACCGATTCTATTATAGCAGGATTTTCCCCGTGTTGCAACCGTTTGCTTAAAAAACGCCCGCCAATCATACGATGGCATCCGCCCATTCCGCTTCGCGCGGCGTGCTATGCCGCGGTTCAGCCCCGTTAGCCGAAATGAAAATAGAATAAAAACGGCTGGTTTTTCGCCAGATTTGGAGAAGATATACCGTGAACATCTTGACAAAATAGATACTTCTATTATAATAAGCATATAGGGATTTCCGAATTTCATCAGGAAGGAGAACAGGCACAATGGCGCGCGAAAACAACAAAATCTGCCGCGTTTTCAAGGCACTGGCTGAACCGAAGCGCTACCGTATTGTGACGATGCTGGCGAATGGCAAAATGTCCGCGAGTGAAATTCTCAAGCACTTCAACGTCACGCAGCCGACGCTGTCGCATGATATGCGCTTGCTGATTGATGCGGAGCTGGTCAACAATCAGCGCATCGGCAAGTCCGTCATGTACGAGCTGAACCCAGAGATGCTGCAAAACATGATTGATGTTTTGACGGCTATCCAGCATCCCGAAACGGCTGATTCCGCGGACGAGGCGGAATGAAAACCAGCCCCAACGACCCTCCAGCGCCATGAAAGTGCGGGAAGGCCGTTTTTTTAATTCAAAATAAAA
>FR899816.1 GCA_000437595.1 Faecalibacterium sp. CAG:74
CCCGGCAGCGGCTGCCCACCATCCCCAGCGTCGCCATCGCCAGCGTCGCAAGGTTGCATTCGCCCTCGTTGATGAGGTGGTAAATACCGAATTTCTCCGTCTGAATCAGGCTGACCATCGCGCGGGCAAGGTCAAGCGTGTACGTCGGGCAAGCCATCAGGTCGTCGGAAATCGTCAGCTTCTGATGATCCTGCGCTGTCGCCAGAATGCCGCAGATTTCCCCCTTCGGCGCGGCGGAGAATAAGCAGCCCGTGCGGACGATGAAGGACCGCGTCATCAGCGCGCGCACAGCTTCTTCCGCCTGCACCTTCGACAATCCGTAAACGTTCGCGGCGCACGTCTTGTCTCTCGTTCCGTGGATAACGTCCGGCGCAGCGCCAAACACCTCCGACGAGGACATCAGCATCAGCTTCGCCCCGATCGCCAGTGCCGCGCGAACCATGTTCAGCGTGCCCATCGCGTTCACGTCGATGCACTTTGCGGGTTCTGTTTCCGCTTTGAGCAGGTCAGTATACGCCGCCAAGTGGATGATGGCATCCGGCTGCTCCGCCGTCACCCATTCGCGCACTGCCGCGCCGTCCGTCACATCGAAATCCGCCACATCCACGCCGCGCGCATTCACATGCTTCTCGCGCAGTGCACGCATCACGTCGCGCCCCAGCATTCCGTCCGCGCCCGTCACCAATACCTTCATCATGTCCACCCTTTCGCCATTTCCGTCCATCTTTTTGCCAGATATTCAAGCTGATTATACCATTTTTTCTGCCTTTGCGCAACTGGTGAGGGGGATTTTTCATTGACACGAAGCGCCATTTCGTGTATAGTGAATAAAGAAAAGGAGGTCGATTTTATGACACGCAAACGTTTCTCTGCGTTTTTACTGGCATCCGCGCTTCTCCTCGTCTTTCTGACAAACGTCGTTTTTGCAGATGGCGGCAAGAAAAAGCAGACCATCCTCACCTCCGGGGATTATCAGTACGTCCTGCACAAGGACGGTTCCGCAGAGCTTCTCTACTGCCTAAGCGACGACGCGGAAATCGTGATTCCGGACACGCTGGACGGTCATCGCGTCACAAGCATTGACACCATCTCTTTTTCCCTCTCTCTGACAGCCGTAACCATTCCCAATTCTGTTGTCGACCTCGACCATAACCCCTTCGGCTGCTGTCCGCTGCTGCAAACCATTTCCGTCACCCCGGAGCATCCGTCTTTTTATACATTGGACGGCGTTTTGTTCCGTAAAAAGGACGATGCGCTTGTTGCCTATCCGCGGGGAAAGGCTGCTTCCAGCTATACCGTTCCGCAGGGAACATCGGCTGTTGACGAGCGCGCCTTTGACAGCTGCTCCTTTTTGACAAGTATTTCTCTGCCCGCTTCCGTTACAGAGATTGACGATTATGCTTTCAGCGATTGCTCCGCCCTCGTCGAGGTTTCCATTCCCTCCTCTGTTGACGAAATTGGTTCATGCGCTTTCAACTACTGCACCGCGCTGTCTTCCATCGTCATTCCCGATTCCGTCACAGAAATCGAGGAGGGAGCCTTCGCCGAGTGCCGCGCTCTGACTACGGTTGTGCTTCCAAATTCCCTTACAGAAATCAGCGACTATCTGTTTTCCTACTGCGCTTCCCTTTCCAGCATTCTCATTCCTGATTCTGTGACGGAAATTGAAACAGGCGCATTTCAGCGCTGCACGGCGCTTGTTTCCATTGTCATTCCCGATTCCGTCACGGAAATCGAGGACATTGCTTTTTCCGAGTGCAGCGCCCTGCGTTCCGTCCTTCTCCCCGCTTCCGTAACGGAAATTGGCGTTGGCGCTTTCGACAAATGCCCCAACCTCACGCTGACCGTTTTCCGCAATTCCTACGCTGAACGGTACGCGCAGCGAAATCATATTCCCTACACCTATGCCGACTAATTGAAAAAGAATCATCCCCTGAAAATGCAAGGAGGCCGCCCCTCATCAGGACGGTCTCCATTTTTGTATTGATAAGTAAAGCAGCAAGCAGGGTCATTTTGCTAAAAATGACGATTAGCTTGTTGGAAACACATTTCCCAAGCCCTATGAATGCAGCACGGGCACTGCGGTTGTGAAGTCGTGAGAAATGCAGTCAGTGTCCAATCACATTGCCCCCGCGCGAAGATTGAGGCGACCGCCAGTGACGGCGCCGAAAATGCGAGTGATCATTTTGTCACGTCCTTTCTTGTTTTTTGGCATAGAAAAGGCGGAACTTCGAAAAGAAGTCCCGCCAATTTTGAGTAATTAGAGAATATTAAGTTGCTTTTTTATTTCGGCGATACTCTTGCGAATGGTAAATAGCCGATCCGAATATACATCTTTAATCCATATTCGATCGTTGCGTGTGCAACATTTTGAAAGACTCTTCTCCATATCTTCAACAGTAAGTGCTTCAAATTGCGTTAGCTTATCAAGAACTTGTATTGAAGGATAGTAGCGAAGACATATAATGACTGTGTATTGTCCGTGTGAATCCCACCTGCTATATTCACGTTGCAGGATAGAAGCATCATCAGCACTGCGGCCAAGAGACATAGCAATTTGAGTTTTGACAAGCCCTGGATTTGCGAAATAACCCATGATAACCTTTTCCATTGATGGATCTCTCCAGCGAGCAAGCATTTTCATCGTCTGAGGAAAAAATGAAAAAAGGTATGGATCTTGTGCTAATGAAACTAACTGATCAAGCAACTTCTTAGATTTCAACTGAGCAAATGCAGAGTCAAACTCCATCATGATGGAATTGTCCACAAAAGGCACTGAATTACGGTACTCATTATACAAATTCCAGATGATTTGTTCACAACCATTTACTCGCCCGCATTCATGCTTTTTGCTTCCGACCAAATGGAAAACCAAGGCAGAACGTATGAGATGCGAATGAAAGCAATTGATGTGCTTTGCAATAATCGAGCCAGCACCCTTGATGTATGAATCACACAAATCTGAGAACCCACGAATCTTTACATGACAGGTATTGTTAATTTCGCGAATTAACTCATTCATAATCAACTGATCATCGGATTCCATCAGGGGAGCAACATTATCCAAATGAGCCTCGTAATCCTTGATCTTGGAGAGAACAAAATGCTTGTCCATACTATCCTCCTGTTACAAAATTTTAATAAGCTCCCACCCAGCTTCTTTTAGCGGATTTGACAGTACAGTATTTGTTCGAGTAATGAGAATTTTCCGGTATTGGTTCTCACTTGCAATTCTTGCAAAGTCTCGAAGTTGCCGGGTATTGCTCAGCCGCTTAACATTTTTGACCTCTACAATAAACTTAAGCTGGGTATTGGTGTAGTCTGGAATTCGAGAACGTCCATTTGATAGAGATCATTTACTAGGAAAAATATCGCACAGCAATGTTTCAAGATCGAATCGCACTTTTTTAACCATGCATCTGGCGTGAATTTCTGTAAGGGACTTCTTTATGATTTCCTTACAGATTGACAATTTTTCTTCTTTTGATGCTTGGACAAAAGGGATAAATGGAATAAATAGTCTGATATCTGCTTCTTTTCGCTTCCAGCCAATATACTTTCTTTCCTTACAAGCAAATGTGTTTTTGAACTCTTCATCAACACAGAAGGGAATAATACTGATTGTCGATATGGCATCGGTATATTTATCCAACGATACTATATCCATGTTCTGCTGGATTTCTATAAAGCAATCAATTATCATTTGAGCCGCAGGAGACTGCGACTCTGTTGAAAGAAAAATGGCACTCATGAAATAACCTCCAATCAATTGAGCGGTTACTCAATCGACATTGAACGTAATGTCTGTGAGGACCCCCTCTACTACATCGACTAATTGATAGTCTCCATTTTGAAGTTTGTCCAAGTATTTTTGATGTTCGCTGTACAGCCACTCTTCGAGAGATGGCCACTCTGCAATGATTTTGTTGCTGCCATATCTTGCTGCATACACACGCATTGCATCTTCAGGTTCTTTTGTATCAAAAAAAACCTGAATCTGTGGCTGAGTATAGTAGGAGGCAAAGAAAAGCCTGGATTTTGGACAAAGCACTGTCCGATGACCATCTTCAAAGATAAGAGAACAAGGTTGCTTGTAGTCCGCTCCCCATGCTGGTATACCGTTAATACGAATAAAACGACCAAAGAGATTTGCACCATTTGTGATCTTGTAAAGTTGCGCAAGCTGTTTGGGAAAAGGTCTGCGCGAACTGTCACTTACACTTTTGATTTCTTCATCCGTCAATGGCTTAAAGAATTCATAGCGATATTGAACTGGCTTGGTTCCAGGTATAGTTCCTGCTAGAATCACCTGGCCATTGTTTTCGATGCTTGTACCAGGCATATTCACTACCTGCTGGACCAACTCTGCAATGCGCTGCATGATATCACTCCTTAATGCACTCGAAGTTCATGAGTTACTGTTTTCCAGTTTCCAAAGTGTTGCCACAAATGATCCTTTTGTCGTTAACAAGGATGGCATCCTCCTTTTTCTCTGCGCCCAGATACCCGCTGTCTCCATAAACTTCCTCCTCCGTTCCTTGAAGAAGATCGACGACTTTGTTGCTGTCGTGCACATTGGCGGCTGTCGTTTCCACCGTGTGAACCAT
>FR899817.1 GCA_000437595.1 Faecalibacterium sp. CAG:74
AGCGTGAAGTCGCTCTTTCTGCCTGCCATCGGCTAACACCTCCTTCGTGAAATCTGCGTAGGCCTTGGACACGGTGCTGTTCGGCTCATAGGCGTATATGCTTTTTCCCTTGGACGAAACCTCTGCGGCTTTCACGGCAACGGGAATGGTCGTCCGGTAAATCCTGATCCGGCAGCCGAAGTTCTCCCGCAGCGCCTCCACGGTGCTTTTGGCGAGATTCGTTCTGCCGTCCACAAGGGTCAGCAGGATTCCGTCGATGGCAAGGTTCGGGTTGGTGTGCTTTTTTACCTTGGCAATCGTGGACAGGAGCTGCGTCATTCCCTTTGCCGGCAGATATTGCGCCTGCACGGGAATGATAACGCTGTCCGCAGCCGTCAGTGCGTTAAGGGTAATCATACCGAGGGACGGCATACAATCTATGAGGACATAATCGTAGTTGTCCATTACTTGGCTGAGATAGTTCTTCATCACGCTTTCCCGGCTCATTGCGGTCACAAGGCTCATCTCCAGCGCCGACAGCTCAAGATTCGACGGCACAAGGTCAACCTTTTCCTCGTGGCTGAGAATCCCGGCAAATGGGTCTTGGCTTTCCTCGCGCATTACCGCCGCCAGCTTGTTGGTCAGCGTCTGCGGCAGACTGTCTGAATCCCGCCAGCCGAGGCAGGCCGTAAGGTCGCTCTGCGGGTCTGCGTCTATGAGGAGTACCTTTTTGCCCTGCATGGCAAGCCCGATTCCGAGGTTGACCGCCGTGGTGGTTTTCCCGACGCCGCCCTTTTGGTTGCATATCGCTATGGTTTTACAGTTTGGCATCTTTCGTTTTCCTCCTTCTTTGTAGATTTCATAGCCGCCTGTAATGAACGGCTATGTATATGTCCGCAGTATTTGTCCTCAACGCCCCCTGCGGCGGCTTTCGCCTTCCGGGAAACACTTGGGTCACGGTGTGCTGCACCGTGTCATAGGGCTTTCACCTCTGCCGGGTTCTCCGCCAGCTCCGTAGAGAAGTATCATTATCATTCTGACTGTCATCGCCGTCCCGGTGGCAATCCGGGTTTCAGATCGGGGGTTCTCGCTCGTCCTCCGGTTAGGAGAAGTCACGGCGTACCCATCTTCGGGCTAATCATCAGAAGTAATGTCCCAAGTGCCTGTATATTCAATTTTCAAGGTTCACGAAGCGGCTCCCGATTGTGGTTGGGAAAGAACCCCTTCACTTACTCTGAATAAGGAAGCGATTTTTGAGGGTGTTTTTCAAAAAAAGTTGGAAAAATTTTTCGGGCCCCTTGGAAAGCAAAAAAGCCGCCCTTCCGAGAACGGAAAAGCGGCTTTGCGTTTGAATGATTTACTTGTTCATATTTATATAGTATACTGTGGTCAGGCTTATGGAAGGAGGGCAAGAGCTATGACGAACGGCAGCAACAGCAGCAAAGAGATAATAAGCAGGCTCGGTTTGTCCTCCCGGACTTTTTGCTTCATAACGAATTACGGTCAGTTCAGACGAAAACGGGGATAGTACAGGACTATCCTGATTTCGCGCAGGGCTGTTCGGTGAGCAGTTCTGCTTTTACTTTATATATGGGAGATGATACACGATGATTTATTTTACGGCAGACACGCATTTCGGTCACTACAATGTCATCCGGTTCTGCGACCGTCCCTTTGCCTCCGCCGAGGAAATGGACGAGGCGATGATTCAAAACTGGAACGATAGAGTGACCGGAAACGATACGGTATATATTCTTGGGGATATGTTTTTCCGCAGCACCAATGCGGAGGGAATCCTGAAGCGGTTGAAGGGCAAGAAGCGGCTGATCGTCGGCAACCACGACGGCTCGTGGATGACGAAGTTTGACTACGCAAGGTATTTTTTCAGCGTGGACAAGTTTTTGGAAACCTCGGACGGAAAGCGCTCTTTAACGCTATGCCATTACCCGATGCTTTCGTGGAAGCACGCGAAGCGGTCATATATGATCCACGGGCATATTCATAATGATACGAGGGCAGACTTCTGGCCGCTGATTGCCGCACGGGAGAATGTTTTGAATGCCGGTGTGGATATAAACAGCTTTAAGCCTGTAACTTTTGATGAGCTGCTGGAAAACA
>FR899818.1:0-13847 GCA_000437595.1 Faecalibacterium sp. CAG:74
TGCTCCTTCCGCGTGCAGCTTTTTGGCGCTTCGCCTAAGCCCTTGTTTGCTCCCCCAACTTTCCGTGAAGAACCAATCTTACTTTGCCATCATTGCCAGCAGCTTCTCCTTCACCGCCAGCGCTAGTTTTCGATGCTCCTCCGGCATCATATGAATCCCATCCACCTTCGACGGCTGCACAATCTCCTGCGTATTCATCATTTCCACACCGAGCCACTCACACAAACCCTTCATCAGTGCCGGGAATTTCCGCGATTCCTGCCCCTTGCCGTACAGCGTGTCCCACTCCGCCACATTCTCGCCAATTTCAATCGGCGTCAGTACCAGAATCCGCGGCTTGTTATCCCCGAACAGCGGCACGCTCGCGGGGTACAGCTGGTCGAACGTCTGAATCGTGCGAATCAGCGTGCCGATACCGTTGACGCTCGCCTGTGCGGAATGCTCCTTCAGGTCGTTCGTGCCAAGCATGATGATGATGGCATCCAGCGGGCGCAGGGTGTCCAGCGCGTAAGGCAGCGCGCCCAAGCCGGTCATGAAATTCTTGCCGGGTTCAGGAAAGACGGTGGTTCTGCCGTTCTGCCCGTTCTCGTGGATGCGCCAGTCCGCGCCAAGTTCATCCTGCAAAATGCCTGTCCAGCGGGTGTGTTCGTCGTAGCGCTTGCAGGTGCCGGGGATGAAGCCCCAAGTGTTGCTGTCACCGAAGCAAAGAACGTGTTTCATGCAAATTTCCTCCCCTTTGCAAAAAGGGCGGCATCCCGCATGAAAAACGAGATGCCGCTTTTGCTTAAATTTCGATAGTCCCCGTGAAGTCGGTGTTGGCGTCGCCAGTCAGCCAGACTTTGCCGTCCTCCTGATAGCGGACGACGAGCGTGCCGCCGGGCAGGCGCACATCAATGTCCGCACCGCGGGTGCAGAAGCCATTTTCGACTGCCGCGACTGCCACCGCGCACGCGCCCGTGCCGCAGGCCGCCGTTTCGCCGATGCCGCGCTCCCATACGCGCATCACGATGTCGTTCTTGTCCACAATCTGGGCGAACGACACGTTCACACGTTCCGGGAACAGGCTGTCCGTCTCAATCTGCGGACCCACCTGCTCCAGCGGGATGCGGTTTACATCCTCCACGAAGATGACAACATGCGGATTGCCCATGCTGACGCAGCTGATTTCGCGCTTTTCGCCCGCAAGGAATACAGGGCGCATCATCACGCGGTCGCCGTCGAGCTTGACGGGAATCTTCGCCGGAGCGAACGCCGGGCAGCCCATGTCCACCAGCACGGAGAACACCTGATCTTCGCGGATGAACAGCTTCGCCGTCTTAACGCCGCTGCCAGTCTCGACCGCCATTTCGTCCTTGCGCACATGGCCGTTCTCGTACAGGTACTTGCAGACGCAGCGCAGGGCATTGCCCGCCACCGAGCCTTCCGTGCCGTCGGCATTGAACATGCGCATCTTCGCATCAGCGATGGTTGAGGGCATAATCAGCACAATACCGTCCGAGCCGACACCCGTGCGGCGGTTGGACAGGCGAACAGCCAGCGATTCGGGGCTTTCCACCGTCTGGTCGAAGCAATCGAAGTACAGGTAGTCATTGCCCGTGCCGCGCATCTTGGTGAAAGTCAGCTTCTTGTGCTTGGTGCGCATGTTGTTGATGTCCACCAATTCGACGTTGCCCAGCGAGTAGCGGCTGGTCAGCGCGTTGGCGAGGGCATTCGCCGTGTCAAGGCTGGTGAACAGCGGGATGCCGCGTTCGACCGCCTTGCGGCGCATCCGGACAGATTCCAGCTGCGGCAGACGACCCTTGTTGGACGTGGAAATGACGTACTGCACCTGCCCCATTTCCAGCATTTTCTCCTGCGCTTCCTTCTTCACGACAGCGGCGTACAGCCCATGCTCCTGCATGGCGCGTGCCGTACCCGGCGTGGCGAAGATGTTGAAGCCGAGCTTGGCGAACTTGCGCGCGCAGTCAATGGCTTCCGGCTTGTCCTTATCGCGGACGGAGACGAGAATGCCGCCCTGATGGCGCATCTTGTAGCCCGCGGCGACGAGTCCCTTGAAGATGGCTTCCTGCAGGTTCGTGCCGATGCCCAGCACTTCGCCGGTGGACTTCATCTCCGGACCAAGGTGCGTATCGACATCCGCCAGTTTCTCGAAGGAGAAGCACGGCACCTTGACCGCGTAGTACGGGCTTTGCCGGTACAGCCCCGTGCCGTAGCCCATGTCGCGAATCTTTTCGCCCAGCATCGCGCGGACGGCGAGGTCAACCATCGGCACGCCCGTCACCTTGCTGATATACGGCACGGTGCGGCTGGCGCGCGGGTTCGCCTCAATGACATAGACTTCGTTATGATAGACGATATACTGAATGTTGATAAGCCCCAGCGTACCGAGTTCCAGCGCAATCTGGCGCGTGACCTCAATCAGCCGCTGCGTCATCGCGCCGGTCAGGTTCCACGCGGGATAGACAGCGATGGAGTCGCCGGAGTGGATGCCGGAGCGCTCGACGTGCTCCATGATGCCGGGAATCAGCACGTCCGTGCCGTCGCAAATCGCGTCCGCTTCTGCCTCGATGCCCATCAGGTACTGGTCAATCAGCACCGGGTTCTCGATGCCCTGCGCGAGGATAATGCGCATGTACTCCACAATGTCGCTGTCCTGATAGGCGATAATCATGTTCTGACCGCCCAGCACATACGACGGGCGCACCAGCACCGGGTAGCCCAGCTCGTTCGCCGCTGCCACCGCTTCTTCGCTCGTCATGACCGTGCGGCCCTTGGCGCGCTTGATGCCGTACTTCTCCATCGCCGCGTCGAAGCGCTCGCGGTCTTCCGCCGCGTCAATCATATCCGCCGACGTACCCATGATGCGCACGCCCGCCTGCTCCAGCGCGTGAGTCAGCTTAATCGCCGTCTGCCCGCCGAACGCCGCGACGACGCCAACCGGCTTCTCCGTCGCAATCACGCCCAGCACGTCCTCCGCCGTCAGCGGCTCGAAGTACAGGCGGTCAGCGGTATCAAAGTCGGTCGAAACCGTCTCCGGGTTGTTGTTGATCATCACGACATCGTAGCCCGCCTGTTTGAGCATCCACACGCAGTGGACGGACGCATAGTCGAACTCGATGCCCTGACCGATGCGGATCGGGCCGGAACCCAAGACGACGACGCACGGCTTCTTCGGGCGCTCATCGAGGAACTCCTTCGCTTCGTTCTCATCGTCATAGGTTGCGTAGAAGTAAGGTGTTTCCGCCGCGAATTCCGCCGCGCAGGTATCGACCATCTTGTAGACCGGGTCGCGGTGCATCGGCACTTTTTCGCCCGACAGGCGCTCAATCGCCTTGTCCGGATAGCCCATCTTCTTCGCGCGCAGATACGTCTCCGCGTCGATGTTGCCCTCTTTCAGGCGGCATTCCATGTTGTACAGGTTCAGGTACTTATGGAGGAAGAAGTAGTCGATTTTCGTGATTTCGTGCAGCTTTTCCAGCGTCACGCCGCGCGCAATCGCCTCGTACATTGCAAACATGCGCTGGTCGGTGCACTTGCCGATAAGCTCCAGCAGCTCGTCCACGCTGAGGTTCGCCATCGACTTCATCCGCAGTGTGTCGCAGCCGATTTCCGCGCCGCGAACCGCCTTCATCAGCGCCTGCTCGACGTTCACGCCAATCGCCATCACCTCGCCGGTCGCCTTCATCTGCGTGCCGAGGGTGCGCTTGCCGTACACAAACTTGTCAAACGGCCACTTCGGGATTTTCGCCACGATGTAGTCCAGCGCGGGTTCAAACGCGGCGCAGGTCTTGCCCGTCACGGCGTTCTTCATTTCATCCAGCGTATAGCCGATGGCAATCTGCGCGGCGCACTTGGCAATCGGGTAGCCCGTCGCCTTCGACGCAAGGGCGGAGGAACGGCTGACGCGCGGGTTGACCTCGATGACGGCATAGTCGAACGTATCGGGATTGAGCGCGAACTGGCAGTTGCAGCCGCCCTCGACTTCCAGCGCGGTGATGATGTCCAGCGCAGCGCGGCGGAGCATCTGGTACTCCTTGTCCGCCAAGGTCAGCGCGGGCGCAACGACGATGGAGTCGCCCGTATGCACGCCGACGGGGTCGATGTTCTCCATCGAGCAGACGGCAATCACGTTGCCGAGCTTGTCGCGCATGACCTCGAATTCGATTTCCTTCCAGCCGGAAATGCACTTCTCGACCAGAATCTGCGTAATCGGCGACAGGCGCAGACCATTCTCAGCGATTTCCGCCAGTTCCTTTTCGTCTTGGCAGATGCCGCCGCCCGAACCGCCCAGCGTATACGCCGGACGCACAATCACGGGGTAGCCGATGGTCTTGGCGAACGCGAGCGCATCCTCCACCGTCTCCACGACTTCCGACGGAATGACGGGCTGGTGGATGGAGAGCATCGTGTCCTTGAACTGCTGGCGGTCTTCCGCCTTTTCAATCGTCTCGCACTTGGCGCCCAGCAGCTTCACGCCATGCTGTTCGAGGAAGCCCTCCTTCGCCAGCTGCATGGAGAGGGTCAGACCGCTCTGCCCGCCCAGCGTGGACAGCAGGGAGTCCGGCTTTTCCTTGAGGATGATGCGGCGCAAGGTTTCCAGCGTCAGCGGCTCAATGTAGATATGGTCGGCGGAGGAATGGTCGGTCATGATGGTCGCGGGGTTCGGGTTGACCAGCACGACTTCCAGCCCCGCGTCCTTCAAGGCGCGGCACGCCTGTGAACCGGCGTAGTCAAATTCGGCAGCCTGACCAATCACAATCGGGCCGGAGCCGATAATCATTACTTTGTGCAGATCGGGATTCAGCGGCATTCCTTATTCCCTCCCATCATGGCAATAAAGCGGTCGAACAGGAAGCGGGTGTCAAGCGGGCCGCCGCACGCTTCCGGGTGGAACTGGACGGAGAACGCGGGCATATCGGTATAATCAACGCCCTCGCAGGTGCCGTCGTTGCCGTTGACAAAACGCAGGGACGCGTTTTCCGGCAGCGTGTCGCAGTCCACCGCATAGCCGTGGTTCTGGCTCGTCATGTAGGACAGCCCGGTCTTGACGTCCTTCGCGGGCTGATTTGCGCCGCGGTGGCCGTACTTCAGCTTGGCGGTCTTTGCGCCCTGACTGAGCGCCAGCAGCTGATGCCCCAGGCAGATGCCGAAGGTAGGGATGCGGTGGCGCATGAGTTCGCGCAGATTCGCAATCACGGCGGTGTTATCCGCCGGGTCGCCGGGGCCGTTGGACAGCATCAGTCCGTCGGGATTCAGGTTAAGGATTTCCTGCGCCGTCGCGCTCGCCGGAACAACCGTGACCGCACAGCCGCGCTTTTCGAGTTCACGCTGGATGTTCGCCTTTGCGCCGAAGTCCCAGAGGACGACGTTGTGGATTCCCCGCTTCTTCGCGGGCTGAACGCCGTCGCACGTCACGTCCTGAATCGACGGATGGAACGGCAGCACCTTCAATTGCGCGCAGATTTCCTCCGGATTCTCCGGCTTCTCGGTCAGCAGCGCGGCATTCATCACGCCCGCATTGCGGATAACGCGGGTCAGCGCGCGGGTGTCCACCCCCGTCAGGCAGGGAATGCCCTGCGCTTTGAGGTAATCATCGAGCTTGCCTTGGCAGCGGAAGTTGCTCGGCTCATCGCAGAGTTCCCGGACGATATACGCGGACAGGCGCGGGCGCGGCGACTCGAAGTCCTCCGGAATCACGCCGTAGTTGCCAATGGTCGGGAATGTCTGAATGACGATTTCCCCTTCGTAGGACGGGTCGGTCAGGGTTTCCAGATAGCCTGTCATCGCCGTGGTGAACACCAGCTCCGCCATGACCGGCTTCGCAGCGCCCATCAGCATGCCTTCGTAAAGCTGACCGTTGGCCAGCAGCAGATAGCCCTTCATGCTCGTTTCCTCCATTTTTCTATTGGGGCAAAAACCGCGTGTTGCTTACCAGTCTTTCTTGTCCGCCATAACAGCAACCATGACTGCCTTCTGCGCGTGCAGGCGGTTCTCCGCCTCGTCGAAAATCTGGTCGGCGTGGGATTCAAACACATCCGCCGTGATTTCCTCGCCGCGGTGCGCGGGCAGGCAGTGCTGCACCATGCAGCCCAGATGCGCCTTCGCCAGCAGCTCCGCGTTAATCTGATAGCCGCGGAACGCCTTCTCGCGCACCGCCTTTTCTTCCTCCTGCCCCATCGAAGCCCACACGTCAGTGAAAATGACGTCCGCATCCTTCGCCGCTTCTTCCGGGCTTTCGGTCATGACGAACTTGCCGGGGTACTGCTCGGTGAACGAGAGCACCTGCGCGTCCGGCTGATACGCCTTCGGGCAGGCGATGGACACATGCGCGCCCATTTTGAGGAAGCCGACAATCAGCGAATTGGCCATGTTGTTGCCGTCGCCGATGTAGCACATATTCAGCCCCTCAATGCGCCCCTTGTACTCGCGCACGGTCTGCAAATCCGCCAGCACTTGGCAGGGGTGGCAGAAGTCCGTCAAGCCGTTGATAATCGGGATGCTGCCCACGCGCGCCAGCGTTTCCACTTCTTCCTGCGCGAAGGTGCGAATCATGATGCCGTCCAGATAGCGGCTCAGGACGCGCGCGGTGTCCTCCACCGGTTCGCCGCGGCCAATTTGCAGATCGCGGCTGGACAGGAACAGCGCATGCCCCCCCAGCTGGTACATGCCCGTCTCAAAGCTGACGCGCGTGCGGGTCGAGGACTTCTCAAAAATCATGCCCAGCGTTTTGCCTTTGAGGATGTGGTGCTCCACGCCGGCTTTGGTTTCCGCCTTCAGGCGGTCAGCGAGGTCAAGCAGCTCCGTGATTTCTTCCTTGCTCAGGTCGAGGAGCTTCAGCAGATGCTTCATGGGAATTCCCTCCATCATTCTTCGCAGATGTCGCAGAAGTATAAAGCTGCATATTGATGCACATTTTCTGTATACGCATCATGGTTTCTTTCGTTTTCCCGCCCGAACCGAGGCGCACCGAAATGTGTCGGGTTCAGGGGAAACAACCAGATTCTGGTGAAACTTAGGCACACGAAAATCGGCGCGTCAGCACACCTGCCGAACATTATAGCATAGAATAGCAGCGAGGGCAAGGGATGAAACCACTGCCCGGCGCATAAATTTTGAATGGTGGGCGCAAAACCCGCCGAAAAGTGCAAACAGGAGGGAAACAGGCATGGAACAGCAAGGTCGCAGAGCCATCGGGCGCGTCTGTCCGCGCGGGGCGGAGAGCTACACTTGGCAGGAGGGCGACACCGCCGAGCGTATCGCCCGTACATACGCCACCACCGTGCAGGCGCTGCAGGTCATCAATCCCGGCGTCGATTTTGCCACGTTGACCGCCGGGGAGGAAATCTGTCTGCCCAATTTCATCTATACCTGCATCAGCGGTCAGCCGTATGTGGTTGAAGACGGCGACACGTTCGCGTCAATTGCCGCGCGGCTGGACATCACGACCTTCGAACTCGCCGAGCGGAATCCCGGCGTGTCACAGAACAATCTCACGGTCGGACAGGTGCTGTGTGTTCCGGCAAAAGCGGACGACGCCGACGACGCGCAGACGCCCGCCATCCCCCTGCCGGACGACGGTGAGTACCCTGCCCTGCCTGATGACAGCCAAACGCCCGTGATTCCCCTGCCGGACGACGGCGAATATCCCGCCCTGCCTGATACGCCGACCCGTGTCTGTCCGTCAGGATACACGCTGTCCGCGGTGCAGTCGGGGCAAAGCTACGCGGATTTGCTGGTGCAGCACAACGTCAGCTATCGGGCGATGCGCAGCACGAATCCGCAATTGATGCCGGGCTACCTGATTGCGGGCACTGCATACTGTGCGCCGCCGTCCGGCACGCGGCAGACGTGCGCCGGCTTGCGCTCGTACACCATTCAGCCGAGGGAGACGCTGGACACGCTGGCGGTGCGCTTTCGGACGACGCGGGGGCGGCTGCTCTCGCTGAACCCGACGCTGCTGCCCAGCGACTTCTCGTCGGGAACGGTGATTTGCATCGGCTAAGCAAAAAGGGCAAGGATGCGTTCTGCACCCCTGCCCTGCTTTTAGTTCTGGTAATGAATCCCCTGCTGCTTTTTCAGTTCATACGACACAACTTCGCTGCCGTCCAAATTCACCTTGTGCATGTCCACCGCGCAAATCTGCTGGTTGCCGTAGGTCGTGTAGTAGTAGACGCCCGTGTCGGCGTTGCAGCAGCTTGTGTACACCGTGATTTCATACCCATGCGGCAGGTGGGCGCAGCCGCGCGGGTGCGCCACGCCGCCTAAAATGTGGAAGAACTGCCCGACGCTCTCCTCCTCGCTGTCCCCGGAGACGGAGTTGTTCGTCAGGAACGCCGCGCGGACGAACCGCGACCACGGCGACCAGTCGCCCGGCAAGCCAATCGCGCCCGTGCAGCGTCCGCCCACCTTCAGCGGCAGCGTGGGCGCAAAGCGATTCACCGGCTCTTCCGGCGAAAGCGCCTGATAGTGCGCCAGATTTTCCAATTGCAATGGCAGCGGCGGCTCGTTCGTCATCACGTTCGACCAGTTGTCGTAGACGTGCAGCCCGTCCGCCATCGACTCGACGACGATGCAGCCTTCGCGGTCGTCAATCATCCAGTGCAGCGGCGACGGCGGGAGCTGCTCGCTGAAGCCGTCGCGGGTGATGTTCAGGCGCTGGAGCAGCGTTTTCGCCTCTTGGACGCTTTCGCACTGCCCCAGAATGTACGGAATCAGCTCAAAGCTGGCGACGTTCGCGCAAGCCGGCTTCACGTCGTGATACACGGCACTCGCGGGAAAGTTCAGCCCCGCCATGCTCAAGCCCTTCTCGTTCGTCGCTTCATAATATAAAGGCATTCCGCCAACGACGAACGCCATGCCAATCATGGCGAAATGGTCGCTGTTCGTCCCCTCGTGCCGGAAATGGAACGGATAGTGCCGCGGCGTGATGGCGACGGTCTCCTGATAGCTGTACTCCAAGTCAAGGTTTCTGCCGAAATAGTGGTCGCGCGTGGTCAGGCGAATCGCGGTACACATGATGCTTATCCTCCTTCTGCTGATGAGGGTAGTATAGCCCGAAATGCGCGTTTGCACAAGCGGGTTCGCCGCTTCTTGCGGAATTTTCCAGCCATCAGCGGCGGATTTTCGCCTGATGCGCGAATTTTGCATTTTTGCCCGCGATGTTCATGCTGAGTACACACGAATCCGCTACAATGTGCATAAGAATCGACAGAAGGAAGGCTTTCCTCATGGTGGAAAAAGTGCTGGTATGCCTGCTGGCGGGCTTAGGGGCTGGCTTAGGCACGGGATTCGCGGGCATGAGCGCCGCGGCGGTCATCAGCCCGATGCTGATTACGTTCTTGGGCATGGAGCCGTATGAGGCGGTCGGCATTGCGCTGGCGAGCGACGTGCTGGCGAGTGCCGCAAGCGCGTGGACATACGGCAAAAACAAGAATCTCGACATTCGCAACGGCTTGCTGATGATGGCGGCGGTGCTGGCGTTCACGGTCGTAGGCAGCTACGTCGCAAGCCTTGTGCCGAGCCGAACGATGGGCAGCTTCAGCGTATTGATGACGATGCTACTGGGCATCAAGTTCATCATCCGCCCGGTGATGACGACGCGCGAAGCCATGCAGAACGTGAGCAAAAAGAAGCGCATGGTGCAGTCGATCGTCTGCGGCGCGTTCATCGGCATGATTTGCGGCTTCGTCGGCGCGGGCGGCGGCATGATGATGCTGCTGATTCTGACCTCCGTCATGGGCTATGAGCTGAAAACCGCCGTTGGCACGAGTGTGTTCATCATGGCGTTCACGGCGCTGACGGGCGCGGTCAGCCACTTCACCATCGGCGGATTGCCGGACGGATGGACGCTGGCGCTGTGCATGGCGTTCACGCTGCTGTTCGCGCAGATTGCCGCGAAAATTGCGAACAAATCGAAACCGGAGACGCTCAACCGGGTCGTCGGCGTGGTTTTGGTGGTGCTGGGCGTTGTGATTCTGGCGGTGCAGTATCTGAGGTAAGTGCAGATTGCAAAAAGACATGCTTGACTTTCAACATCAAGCATGTCTTTTTTGCCGCTCCAGCCGCGTCTGCGGACGCGAAACCCGCTGCGACAAAGCACGCAATTATAGGAAGTGAAATCATCCGCATTCAAAAAAGCCCGAACCATCGCTGATTCAGGCTTCTTTTTGCCTTAGTTCATCGGTACATACTCAAAGTCGATTTCAATCGTCTTGATTTCGGCGATGACAGCGTCGTTGCGGTTGATGGGGGTCGGCGTTGCGCCGGCGAGGTTGCCGCCGGGCAGACGCGCGGTCTTGGGCACGCTCGTCACCCATTCGTTGTACAGATTCACGCGCGTGCACACGCCGTCGTCAGAGGTCGTGTAGGCGCGGCCCTTCAGGCGGTAGATTTCGCCGTTGATGCGCACTTCCTTGATGTTAACGAGGTAGTTCGGGTACAGCGCTTCGCCGTTGCTGATGCCGATGGCGGCAAACGCGACGGACGCGGAGTAACCCTGCGCCGTGCCGGTGAAATCCAGCCCAACAGTGTACTTGCCTTCGCCCGTGATGATGGCGTTGGTCGCGACAAGTCCCTCGGAGATGGAATCCGCATTGTAGGTATCGCCGACGCTGTGGGTGAGCGCCCAGCTGCCGTCGTTCCACATAATCCACGCCAGCGCGGTCTGGTCATCCACGACCACGGCATCTTGCAGGAAGGTCACGGGGGCTTCCGCTGCAGCCGCCGCTGCTTCCGCCGCAGCAGCCGCCTGCACATCCGCATAATCCTGACCTTCTTCGTTCGCCTGACGCTTCTCCTGATACATCGCCAGAATATCGTCATCCGCGAAGGTCTGGGACACGCGCTTGTACAGCCCGCTGCAATCCCACAGGCAGTTCGTCAGGTTGTACTTGGTGCAGGCGTCAAGGAACGCCGTGTGGTACGCCAGCGTGTTGTCCTTCAGCCCGTCGCTGCACGGCAGCGCGCCGTATTCGCCGATGACCACGCCGTAGCCCGCCTCGGTGAATTTCGTCATCTTTTCCAGCTGCTGGTCAAGGTATTCGTAGTCGCTCACTTTGCCCCACTTGGTGGCGCTCACCGCGCTGGACGCGCCGCAGTACGACCACGGATCGTAGTAATGGACAGAAACCATCAGCTTGCTGTCCACGGTGTCCTTGGGCATCTGGAAGCGATCGTCGCAGGTCTGGTTAATGTCGGTGCTGTAACCCGCAATCAGCAGGAAGCGGGTCGCGTTGTTACCGCCCGTCGCGCGGACGACATCCACAAACGTCTGGTTGATTTCGTTCGTCAGCGCGTACCGCTCGTCGTCGTTCAGGTAGGTAACGACGGAATCGGAGCAGTACAGCGGGGAATTTTCATCGAAGCGGCCGCCGAGCTCCTCGTTTGCGCTCTCGAAAATCAGGTAATCGGAGTAATCACGGAAGCGTTCGGCAATCTGCTGCCACATGCCCTTGTAGGCTTCCATGGCCAGTGCGCGGGTTTCAGCACTTTCCGAACCGAACATGCCATACCAGCCGCCATCCCAATGGTCATTGATGATGACGTACATGCCCGCCTTGCGCGCATAGCAGACAACTTCCTCCACGCGGTCCATGTAGTCGGCGTCGATGGTGTAGTCGCCTTCATAGAGGTGGGTGGCGTTGGTCATCCAAGCCACGGGAATGCGGATGGTGTCAAAGCCCGCCGCTTTCATGCCGTCAATCATGGCCTGCGTCGTTTTCGGCTGACCCCAGTGCGTCTCATAGCTAAGGGGCGTGTTCGTCTTGATGCCGACGTTGTTGTCGCAGGCTTCCAGGGTATTGCCGAGGTTGATGCCGTTGCCCATCAGGCGGGTAGCCTCCAGCGCCGTCAAGCCCTCGCGCATCACGCCGTTATCCACCGCTTCCGCCTCTTCCGCCGACCCTACGCAGGGAATCAGCATCAGCACCGCCAGCATCAGGCTGAACAGGTGCAGGAACCGCTTCTTCATATCCATCGTTCCTTTCTTCTGCGTATTTGACCGCAGTTTCCTTTTAATTATAGCATCAGCGAAATCGTTTTGTCAATGGATATTTGTCTGTCTATCCATATTTTCATGCCATATCTGCCAAGTTTCCGGTGGATTTTCGCTGCCTTTTACGAAAAAACGGTTTCGTATCGAAAATTGGTTTTCGTTCGACGATTATCTATTGATTTGAAGAAAAAAACAGCCTCCCGGCACAATTCATGCCGGGAGGTTGCTTTGGACGGGTTGATTACTCAATCGTCAGGTAGAGCGCCAGATTTTCCGCCGTCGCGGGCACGAAGGTCACATCCGCCTTTTCGTTCTGCGCGTTGATGACCGCGGTGAAGGCATCTTCATCCGCCGCTTCGCCGTTCACGAAATAGACGACGTTTTCGTTTTCATCCAGCTTGCTTTCCGCCAGCTCATTGTACTGCGCATCGCGGTTCTCGTCCTTGTAGAAGGTCGCCACGCCGGATTCCGCCGCGCTGCTGCTGAAGGAGAAGGAGCCATCTTCCTTCAGGCCAATCATCGCACGGTAGTAGAAGCCGTACGCACAGATGACTTCATCGGCGCTGGTCAGCACCAGATAGCCCAGTACTTCGCCGTTCACGGTCACATTCAGCACCACGTCGAGCTTGCCGTCGCCGTCCACATCCAGCACAGCGAAGGAATCATAGCCTGCGCCCTCGGTGAACTCGTCGTTCAGGGCATCCTGCAGGGTCTTGTTCGTCTTGTCAGAGGGAACATAGACCTCGCTGCCGCCGTTCAGCACAGCCGCAATCGCCGGCAGATCCGCCGGGTCGCCCACCATATCCGCAACGGGGCTGGCAACAGGGCTGGCGACCGTGCTGGCAACGGGACTCACGGTTTCCGCCACGGCAAACGCGCACAGCATCATGGACAGCGCCATCATGATTGCAAGGAACTTCTTCATGTTCATTTTCCTCTCTTTCTTTTCCAGAATATTTTCGCTGCGGAGAGCCGCCGCGAAAGTTTCGTTCCATTCTTTAGGAACAAAAAGCAGTATATCACATTTTTGTCCAATTGTCGATGGCGAATTGTAAATTCTATGCGATAAAATGGTTATAATTTATCCTTATTCCGCATATCATTCGCTTTTATGCTGTTTTTTTCTTTCATATTCGGCAAAAAGAATGCGGATGAGGCGCTTTTTTCACCTCGTCCGCATTCTTTTCATTTTTGACTTTATCCCAGCAGCATCCGGTCGTTGTTGATTTCGCTGCCGCTTGCTTTTTCAAACATCACCAGCAGGTCTTCGACGTGAATGCGCTTCTTCGTTTCCGCGTCGATATCGAGGATGATTTTGCCTTCATGCATCATGATGGTGCGGTTGCCGTACTCCAGCGCGTCTTTCATGTTATGCGTCACCATCATGGCCGTCAGATGGTTTTCCGCAATGATTTTCTGCGTCAGCGTCAGCACATTTTTCGCCGTTTTGGGGTCAAGGGCGGCAGTGTGCTCATCCAGCAGGAGGAGTTTCGGCTGCTTGATGGTCGCCATCAGCAGCGTCAGCGCCTGCCGCTGTCCACCGGAAAGCAGACCGACCTTGCTGCTCATGCGTTCTTCCAGCCCCAGCCCCAGCGTCGCCAGCTTTTCGCGGTACTCGTCGCGTTCCTTCGCCGTGATGCCCCAGCGAAGCGTCCGCCCCTGCCCGCGGCGATACGCCAGCGCGAGGTTCTCCTCAATGTTCATCGTTGCCGCCGTGCCGTTCATCGGGTCTTGGAACACGCGCCCGAGATACTTCGCGCGCTTGTATTCCGGCAGGTGCGTCACATCCACGCCATCAATGACGATGCTGCCGCGATCCACCATAAACGTGCCTGCGACGGCGTTGAGCGTCGTG
>FR899818.1:13873-31285 GCA_000437595.1 Faecalibacterium sp. CAG:74
TGAGCGTCGTGGATTTGCCCGCGCCGTTGCCGCCAATCATCGTGACGAAATCACCTTCCGCCAGATGGAGGTCAACATCCGCCAATGCACGCTTCTCGGTAATCAAGCCGGGATTGAAGGTCTTTGCAATATGATTGATATCAAGCATCCTGCTTCCCCCCCTTTCGAGCGCTGCGGGCGGTAAAAAGCTGGCTCTTCCAGTGCGGCACGGCGAGGAACATCGCCACAACCAGCGCCGTGAGCAGCTTCAGGTAGTTCGTGGGCAGACCCAGCCACAGCACCACCTGCATGACGATGTAGTAGATGATGGCGCCGATGGACACGGCGATGAGCTTCGTGGCAAAATTGCGGAAAATCTTGCCGAACAGCACTTCGCCGATGATAACTGCCGCCAAGCCGATAACAATCGCGCCGCGCCCCATGCTGACATCCGCATAGCCCTGATACTGCGTCAGCAGCGCGCCGGAGAGCGCCACCAAGCCGTTGGACAGCATCAGCCCGACGACCTTCGCGCGCCCGGTGTTGATGCCCTGTGCGCGCGCCATGTTGACGTTTGCGCCCGTCGCGCGCAGTGCACAGCCATACTCCGTGCCGAAGAACCAGTACAGCAGCGCAATCACTGCCGCGGTAATGATGAGCAGCAGCAGAATTGGGTTGTCAAGCGAAAAATTGCGCACGTTGCGCAGGGACACCAGCAGGTCATACTTATTCGCATTCACCGCCGTGTTCGCCTTGTTGCTCATGATGCCAAGGTTGATGGAATAGAGCGCAAGCTGCGTCAGAATGCCCGATAGGATGGCAGGAATCCCCATCCATGTGTGGAACACGCCCGTCACCAAGCCCGTCAGCATCCCGACGACGAACGCCGCCACCAGCGCCACCCACGCGTTGCAGCCGCTGATGATGAGCACCGCCGCGACCGCGCCGCCAGTGGCGATGGAGCCGTCCACCGTCAAGTCCGCCACGTCCAGAATGCGGTAGGTAATGTAGACGCCAATGGCCATAATGCCCCATATGACGCCCTGAGAAACCGCGCCGGGCAAGGCGTTGAGCAGCTTCATAATTTCCACGGAATCTTCCTCCTACTATAACGCAAGCGAAGCCATAAGGCGAAATGCCCTATGGCTTCGCAAAATGTATCGATTGATTAGTCCATCGGGATGTAGTCGTCCGGGACGGTGATGCCCAGCGCTTCGCAGATCGCGGCGTTGTACTTCTTGGTGAACTGAGGCGCGAAAGCAATCGGCATGGTGGAAACATCCGCGCCGTTCACGAGGATTTCATACGCCATTTCGCCCGTCTTGTAGCCGAGGTCATAGTAGCTGATGGTCAGCGTCGCGGCACCGCAGCCGCGGCAAATGCCTTCCTCACCCGCGATGACCGGCACTTTCGCCGGCACGACGACGTTGGCAATCGTTTCGCTGTAGGCAGCGGCGGTGTTGTCCGTCGGGATGTAGAGCACGTCGCATTCAGTCGCCTGCTGCGCCATGGACGCAACGTCGTTGGAGTCGGTGAAAGCGTATTCCTTGCAGGTGATGCCCTTCGCTTCCAGTTCCGCCTTCACAACGCCAATCTGATAGGCGCTGTTCGCTTCCGCCGAGCAGTAGAGCAGCGCAACCGTCTTCGCTTCCGGGAACAGTTCCACGATCATGTTCGCCTGACCGTCCAGCGGGGCGAGGTCGCTCGTGCCGGAAACGTTGATTTCCGTGTAGCCCTTCCAGTCGCTGATTTCCAGCGCCGTGCCGTAGTGGGAAATCGACGTGCCGAGAATCGGAATATCCGCCGTCGCGCTGACAGCCGCCTGAAGCGCGGGCGTCGCGTTCGCCATAATCAGGTCAACCTCCGCTGCCACAAAGCCATTGGCAATCATGGCGCAGGAAGCCGTATCACCCGAAGCGTTCTGCTCATCAAAAACAACCTTGTCGCCAAGCTTCTCCGTCAGCGCGTCGCGGAAACCCTTGGTCGCCGCGTCCAGCGCCTCATGCTGCACCAGCTGCAAAATGCCGACGTGATACGTCTTTTCTTCCGCGCTCGCCATCGTCAGGCAGGTCAGCGCCATACACAGCGCCAGCAAAACCGCAAACATCTTCTTCATACAGGGAAACCTCCTTCAAATACTACTCGCTTCCGCCAAAGCCAAAGCGTTTCTACAAGGAAAAGTGTACCGTATCCTTCGGCGCGTGTCAAGACCAGGAAGCGGAAAGGACAAAAAGAAAACAAAACAAAAAAGCAATGTGGAACGCGGAATTTGTCATTTTCCTTGACAAAGCGCACCAAATGCTGTATTCTGAACGCAGCAAAACCGTTTGTTCTTTATCGAAAGGAGTGTTTTTCATGCGGAAAATTCTCTCCCTGCTGCTGATGCTTGCCCTCTTTCTCCCCTGTGCGCTGGCGGAAGCGCCGCAGGGCATTGACCTCGCGCTGACCTCCACCTATGGCGACGGCTTGTCCCTGCGGATGACGGCTGGCTTAAGCGAAACGCCGTTCTGCTCGCTGACGCTGCCTTCGGGGCAGATTGACCTCGCCTTCTCGCCGGACAAGGGGCTTTGCGTGCAGTCGGGCGGTCAGTGGGCGCAATTGCTGGTGGAGGGCCATCCGGTGGATGCGGCGCTGCTGACCACGCCGCTCAAGCTGCTGGATGGGCGCTCCCCGTCGGAGGCGCTGGGGCTGTTGGCGGAGGATGTCAACAAGATGCTCGATGCGATTCCCTCGCTCTATAACTTGCCAATGACCTTGATAAGAGACCCTGCGTTTGCGCGCCTGTTCAGCGACCTATACATTGCTGCGCAAACAGGGACAATTTCCATCACTTCTGAAGAACTGAATCGTTTGGCGGCTTCTGTTCTGGGAAAGATCTACAGCATGGAATATCTTGACGGCTTGAACTTCAGCGATATTTACCATAATCTTCTTGCGTCGGTCGTGCAAACTTCGGAGGTTGCACGCGCATATCGTTCCGCGATGCGCGGATACCTTCTCTCTAATTTCAGGCTTTCCGGGCAAATCGGCATTGACAAAGGGGAACTTCTTTTTAGTCAGCCCTACCAAGAGCCATACCATTTGACCTATGAGCAAACCACGCCTAACAGTTGGCATTATCTGCTGACAACTGCGAACAGCGATACCATTGATGGTGTGCTCTATTGGCGAAATGAATACGACTTTGCTTTGAGCGGCTACTCCGAGAATCAGCATACGGCGTTCTCTGTCACTTGCAGTTACGGTTCTGCAAACAACTTTGTGTTTATCGCCAGCGTTGATAACAGCTTCAGCCTGTCCATCGTTCAAGCTGGCAGCAATTTCAGTTTGCGGCTTAACAATGAGAATGCCAACGTTTTTGCCCTTAATGCCAACGTTTTTTCCCTTGAATCCACATCGGATTATATCCGTGTCAAGATATATTACAATTATTATACGCTTACGATCACCCCTGCCACGGATGGGCTTGATATTGTTGCACAGGCGCGCACTTTCGATATCTTCACCGCCCACGTCCGCACCGCGCTCAACGGTCTGATCTGCACCGGCGTGTACGGCGACACGACATACCGCCTTGCCCTGACGGAAACGGCAACCGGCTTCAGCCTGCTGCTCTCCCTGCCGGACGGAGATTTCCATCTGGATTTCGCCGCGCTTTCCGACACCAGCTGTTCGCTGACCTTCACCGATGCCGCCGGGCAGCAGGTGTCCCTGACTGGATCGCTCTGCACGCCCGAATCCCCCGTCATTCCGGATGCCATCGGTACCATTGAGCTGACGCAGCTGCTGGATGACCTCTTCTAAATCAACCAAATCCCCTAAAAAAGGCGTTTTCGGATGCACACGTTCCGAAAACGCCTTTCCTATTCTATTTCAGCAGTTCCGCCGGGATTTCCGCCGCCATCCGCTGATAGCCTGCCTTGCTTGGGTGCAGGTGGTCGCCGGAATCGTATTCGGGCAGGAAGAAATCAGGGTTTGCCGGATCGCGCAAGGCGCGGTCAAAGTCAATGCAGCCGTCAATCAACTCGGTCATACGGATGAAATCATTGTAAGCGTGGCGCAAGTCCTGCCGGAAGGGCGCGTCGGTGCGCCAGCCGCCCATGGGCAGCAGCGTCCCGACATAGACGCGCAAGCCCATCCCCCGCGCCTGCGTGATGTACGTCTTGAGTCCGCTGATAAGCTCATCCGCCGTCGGCAGATCGCTCATCGGGCGGAAGGGGTTCACCTGTGTGCCGACGGGGTGGATGATGTCGTTGATGCCCTGCTGGATGATAACGGCATCCGCGCCGTCGGTCGGCACTTCATGCGCAAAGCGTTTTGCGCCCATCAGCCCGTAGGATTCGTACGTCAGGCAGTGATATTCGCGCAGAATCCGCGATCCGCTGGTGGCGCGGCGGATGATGGCGGTATGCTCAAGGCCGTCTTTGCGGCAACGGAGCTGCAAATCATCCGGCCAGTCCTGCGCGGTGATGGAGTCGCCATAACAGATGATGGCGCGGTTCTCCGGCGCAGTACGCACGGACACATTGCTGAGGAAGTAGGTCAGCTGCGTCTTGCGGGAAGTGTCCATCGAAATATTGAGGTTCTCCGTTTCGTCGCCGTTGGCGTACAGCCCGCCGGACAGCGCTCCGCAGGTGAACACGACGCTGCGCATGAGCGTGAAATCCCGCAAATAGAAGCTGACAAGCAGCTTTTCCCCGGCAGTTACGGACGTTTCCAGCGTGTCGGAAATCGCATTACCCTCCGCCGGAAGCGTTACGCGGCGCTCGCCCTCGAACGTGACCGGGTGAAACGCGCCGCCGCAGAAAATTGTCACCTTTTCCAGCGTAACCGGCTCCGTGCCGCAGTAATTATCGAACGTCAGGCGCACGCCGCTGCCAGAAAACGGCGAGACAATCGGATAGCGCAAGGTAATGGCCTTGGCATACCGCTCCGGGCGATTTTCCGCAATGCTGACCGCATTTCCCCACACGCTGACCCACTTCTGCATCCTTTTGACGCTCCCTTCGCGTTGCTGTTCCCCATCATAGCACATTCCGTGTGCAAATGCAAGTTTCCTATTGCTTCCATATTCGCAACGATTGTTGAGACACCGCAAAATCGGTTGACAACTGCGCATCGAAAATGATAAAATGTGTATATATTCCCCTTGAACAGGAGTGAAAATCGTATGGTCAAAATCATTTCAGACAGCACATCCGACCTGTCGCAGGATCTGCTCGACCGCTATAACATCACACTGGTGCCACTGATAGTTCGCTTGGGCGACCAGCAGTACGAAGACCGCGTGAACATCACATCGGAAGAAATTTTCCGCTGGTCGGACAGCACAAAGAAAGCGCCGACGACTGCCTGTGCGAACGTCTGGACGATTCAAGAAGTTTTCCAGAAGTATCTGGAGACGTATGACGAGATTGTGGCGTTCTCCATCTCCGGCAAAATGTCCGCGACGGGGGCGAACATGGTGGAAGCGGCGGCGGAGCTGGGCGCGTCCGACCGCATCCACGTCATAGACAGCCAGAGCCTTTCCACCGGCATCGGTCTGCTGGTGATGGAAGCGGCGGTGATGGCGCAGGATGGCAAGTCCGCCAAGGAAATTGTGGCGCATGTGACCTCGCTGATTCCGCTGGTTCGCGCGTCCTTTGTCGTCGATACGCTGACGTTCCTGCACCGCGGCGGGCGCTGCTCCGGCGCGGCGGCGCTGATGGGCAGTATGCTGAAGCTGCACCCGAAGATTGTCGTGCGCGACGGTCAAATGCTGGTGGACAAGAAGTACCGCGGCTCGCTCGCCCGCTGCATCCCTGCCTACACGCACGATTTGCACGACGATTTGCTCCGCGCGCGCCCGGAGCGTGTTTTCATCACCCATTCCGGCTGCGACCCGGAGGTCGTCGAGCAAGTCCGCACCTATTTGACGAGCCTGAACCACTTCGATGCGGTCATCGAAACCCGCGCCGGCGGCGTCATCTCCTGCCACTGCGGCCCCGGCACGCTGGGGGTGCTGTTCATCTTGAAGGAGTGACCCCCAGAGGCGCTGCCTCTGGACTCCGCAAGGGAGTTCCTCCCTTGACCCTTTCGCGCGATTGAGTTGAGCGCACTTTCAGGCTATGCCCGCGTGTTGATTGAAGGAGACCAAGGGGCGTTGCCCCTTGACCCCACCAAAGGGTCTTCGACCCTCTGGACTCCCTTTCGCGCGATTCAGTTGGTGACACTCCCCTGCTATGCCCGCGTGTTTATTCGGGAACGGGGAAAAGAAGCCGCGATACCCCAAAAGTATGAAGATGGCGACCGAAGGTTTCCAAAGGGCGATCGCAGACTTCGTCTGTTTTCATGCCCTTCGTCGCCTCCGCAGAGGCGAAACCCCTGCGTCTGCCTGTTTCTGCGCCATCAGAAACAAAAATGGGCTTGCCATTTCGCCCAAAACGCTATATAATACACGCAGAAGCGGCATTTGGTCTTTCCCTTTCGCCGCTTGACACAAAAAGAGGGGGATATTCTCATGGCTATGGAACTGAAAACCACAGGCGTGAACGGCTTCGTGAAGCCTGCGGAACTGACGAACATGGAAACCCTGCTGAATGCAGTCAATGACGAACTGCTGACCGGCAAGGGCGCGGGCAGTGATTTCCTCGGCTGGCTCGACCTTCCCGTGAATTACGACAAGGAAGAGTTTGCCCGCATCCAGAAGGCAGCGAAAAAGATCCAGGGCGACAGCGATGTGCTGGTTGTCATCGGCATCGGCGGCTCGTACCTCGGCGCGCGCGCGGCCATTGAGTTCTGCAAGGGGCAGATGTACAACGGCGTGCGTGAAAAGGGCATCCCCGAAATCTACTTCGTGGGCAACAACATTTCTTCTTCCTATATCAATGACGTGGTGAAGATTATCGGCGACCGTGACTTTTCCGTCAACATTATCTCCAAGTCCGGCACGACGACCGAACCCGCGATTGCTTTCCGCGTGTTCAAGAAGATGCTGGAAGAAAAGTATGGCGCAGAGGGCGCGAAGGGCCGCATTTACGCCACGACCGACAAGGCGCGCGGTGCATTGAAGAATCTGGCGAATGTTGAGGGCTACGAGTCCTTCGTCGTGCCGGATGACGTCGGCGGACGCTTCTCCGTGCTGACGGCGGTGGGTCTTTTGCCGATTGCCGCGGCAGGCATCGACATTGCCGCGATGATGAAGGGCGCGGCGGACGCGCGCGAATGCTGCAAGGAGGGCACGGTGGACACCAACCCCGCCTACAAGTATGCCGCGCTGCGCAACATCCTCTATCGCAAGGGCAAGAACATCGAGATTCTGGTGAACTACGAGCCGGCGCTGATGATGACCGGCGAGTGGTTCAAGCAGCTGTTCGCCGAGAGCGAGGGCAAGGACAACAAGGGCATTTTCCCGACGGCGGCGAATTTCTCTACCGACCTGCACTCCATCGGGCAGTTCATTCAGGATGGCACGCGCAGCCTGTTCGAGACGGTTGTGTGGGTGAAGAATCCGCGCAGTGAGCTGGTCATCGAGGCGGCGGACGAGGACATCGACGGTCTGAACTATCTGGCGGGCAAGTCCGTGCAGTTTGTGGACAGCAAGGCGTATCAGGGTACGCTGCTGGCGCACATGGACGGCGGCACGCCCAACATCATCATCGAGATTGACGAAGCCGATGCCTACCACTTCGGCTATCTGGTGTACTTCTTCGAGAAGGCGTGCGGTCTGTCCGGCTATCTGCTGGGCGTGAACCCCTTCGACCAGCCCGGCGTCGAAGCCTACAAGAAGAATATGTTCGCCCTGCTCGGCAAGCCCGGCTATGAAGCCCGCCGCGCCGAACTGGAAGAACGGATGAAGTAATGAGAACTTGGGCGGCAGGTGGAGGAATCCCCTGCCGCTTTTGGAATAGGAGGATGCTCCATGCTGCTTCCCGCCGCCGTGCGTCCCTATGCCGCCGATGTGGACGGCACAGACAGCCGCGTCCGCTGTGCGATTGTGCTGAACGGCTCGAAAGAACTGCGAATTCAGCTCTGCGGAAGGCTGAAACGCGGGCTTTTCGGGCGGAATCAGCTTCTGGCGGATGGGGACGTGCTTTGCGTTGCGCTTCATCAGCCAGACGGCGACGTTCCGCTTTTTGACAGCCGATGCGACGGCTATGCGAATGTGCTGGATGACAGGCAGTCGCCCGCGCCGATTCCCCTGCATCCGGCGATTTGCCCGAAGTGCCGGAATGCGGCGTTTCAGGTGGATTTGTCCTTTGAGTATCCGGATGCGGAGGAAGTTTCGGCGTTCGCGAATCCCGGCGATGCGTTCACTTGGATTTGGATTTCCATGCGCTGCACGCGCTGCCACGCGGTGTTTCGGGGGGATTTTACAGCTGATTGACTTCAACATCCATCTTGATTTTATCCGCTGCTCCCGTCGCCTCTGCGGAGGCGAAGACGTTACTTTCTGTTGCGACAGAAAGGTTCCAAAGAGCGCCCAGAGGGGGCTGAAGAGGGTGCAAGTCTGGACTTCAGCCTCCTCTGGACTCCCCCCGCCGCAAAAGTTTCTTGCAGGAAAGAACGGCGGTGGCGTCCATGCTTGACTGCTTTTCCTTGCGTTCTGGTTTCCGAAACTTTTTTGCAGAAAAAATCGCCCTGCCGGAATTTTTCACCCCGGCAGGGCGTTCGTTTTCCATTTTGCCAGCATCACGACAGCGGTTCGCCGTTTTCGGTCTCGATTTCGCGGCAGAAGAAGTGCAGCGCGCCGTCCTCGAAGTCGCTGATTTCGTAGCGCTGGTCGGCATCCCAGCCGTCCGCGCGGTGGTCGCGAATCTCGAAGCCGCAAATCTGCATCGGGATGGCGGGAAAACGCAGCGTCACGTCGCTTATGGACAGGAAACGGAGCGTTTGCGCTTTGCCATCAGCACAAAAGGAGAGTGTCAGCACAGGTGCGCCGCTTGCGGTGTGCAGGCGAAAGTCCGTGATTTCCACGTCGCAGGGGAACATGGGCACCCTCCTTACCTGCTTCCCTTGTCGTATGGGATACCCTCGGCCTTCGGCGCGCGGGACTTGCTGCTCGTCAGCGCCAGCACAAGGAGCGAAATGATGTACGGCAGCATGTTGTAGAACGTGCTGGGCAGGTTCAGCTGCGCGAGGAAGTCAAAGCCGGTGTAGACATTGCTCAAGCTGCGGAACAACCCGAACAGCAGCGCCGCCAGCGCAATCCGCAGGGGCTTCCACTGTCCGAAAATCATCACCGCCAGCGCAAGGAAGCCGAAGCCCGCCACGCCGTTCTCGAATTTCCACTCGCTCACACCCGCCGTGATGTACACCAAGCCGCCCAATCCGCCGAGCACGCCGGAAATCATCACGCCCGCATAGCGCATTTTGTAGACGTTGATGCCCACGGAATCCGCCGCCTGCGGATGCTCGCCGCAAGCCTGCAAACGCAGACCGAAGCGCGTCTTGTACAGCAGGACATACGAAATCACCAGCAGCATCGCCGCCATGAGCATGAACCAGTTGAACTCGAAGCCATTGATATCCACCAGAAACGCCTTTTTAACGTTGATGTAGGTAATGGCGGAGGACACATTCGACACGTCTTCGGCAATGTTGATGGCCTTGACGATGACCGTCGCCGCCGCCGTGCCAAGCAGGTTCATCGCCGTGCCGACGAGCGTCTGGTCTGCCTTGAAGTTAATCGCCGCGACCGCCAGCAGGAGCGAATACAGCATCCCGAAAATCATCGCCATCAGCGTCGTCAGGAGGATGACCACAACGACCGCCGTGCCGTCGGGCATGTACTTCATCATCAGCGCACCGCCAAGCGCGCCGAAAACCATGATGCCCTCCAGCCCAATGTTAATCACGCCGGAATGCTCCGAGAAGCAGCCACCCAGCGCCACCAGCAGCAGGACTGATGCAAACATCAGCATATATTGCAGCAAGAGTGTCATTTGAGATTCGCCTCCTTCCGCAGGTTCGCTTCCGCTTTGCGCTCCGCCAGGCGCGTCATAACCTGCCGGAAGAACAGCACGAAGCCGCACATGTAGATGATGACCGCCGAAATGAGGTCGGAAATCTGTGAAGAATAGATGGCGCGGTCAACATACGCGCCGCCGAAGGTGATGTGCTGGATGAAGAAGGATGCGAAAATCGTGCCAATCGGGTGCAGACCGCCGAGGAACGCCGCGGCAATGCCGTTGAAGCCCATCGCCGGAACCGCCGACTGCGCCACTGCCCATTCCTCAAAGCCAGAGAGGAACATGAAGCCCGCGCCGATGCCCGCCAGCGCGCCCGCAATCCCCATCGTCAGGATGAGATTCTGCTTTTCGCGCATTCCGCAGTATTTCGCGGCATTCTTGTTCAGCCCGGTCGCCTTCAGCTCGTAGCCCAGCTTCGTTTTGCTCAGCAGCACCCAAATCAGCACGGCAATGACAATCACCAGCGGAATGGCAATGGTCACATAGCGGTTGTTGGAGAACAGCTTTTCCAGCCCCAGCGACGGCATCAGCGCGCTCGGATTGCCCACGCTCAGCTTGACGGTGTAAGGGGTGTTGCTGTCCTTCACGAGCGACAGCAGGCTGTTGACGGCATAGAGGCTGATCCAGTTGAGCAGAATGCAGGAGATGACCTCGTTGACGTTGCAGAATGCTTTGAGCGCGCCGGAGATGCACGCCAGCAGCGCACCCGCGAGCGCCGCCGCCAGCAGGCACACATACCACGGCATGTTCCACGCCAGTGCACAGTACAGCGCCGCACCCGCGCCCACGACGTACTGACCCGCCGCGCCAATGTTGAACAAGCCCACCTTGTAGGCGAACAGCACCGACAAGCCACACATGAGCAGCGGCGCAGTCTTGACCAGCGTGTTGCCCAGATACTTCATCTGCGCGGTGCTGCTGCCATACTTCCAGAAGTTCTTGATGATAACCAGAATCGCATCAATGGCGTTGAGGTTGCCCGTCTTTTCGCTCACGCCGTGGTCAATCAACAGCAGCACGACGAAGCCAACCAGCAGCCCCAGCACGATGCACAGCAGCGACGAGAGAATCGTTTGCACGCCGGGAATTTGCAGCATCGACCTGCGCTGCCGGACTTTCTTAGGTTCGTTTGCCATCTTTACCGCACCTCCCGTTTCGCGCCCGCCATATACAGGCCGATTTCTTCCGCCGTCGTCGTTTTCGGGTCAAGCTCGCCGACGATTTCACCTTCGTACATCACGAGAATGCGGTCGGACACGTCCAGCACCTCGTCCATCTCCAGCGAAACCAGCAGCACCGCCTTGCCCTCGTCGCGCGCGGCGATAATCTGCTTGTGGATGTACTCAATCGCGCCCACGTCCAAACCGCGCGTGGGCTGCATGGCAATCAGCAGGTGCGGCGAGCGGTCGATTTCGCGCGCGACAATCGCCTTCTGCTGGTTGCCGCCGGACATGCTGCGGGCGATGGTGGTTGCGCCCTGCCCGGAGCGGATGTCGTACTGGTCAATCAGCCGATTGGCATAGGCGCGGATGTTCTTGCGGCGCAGGAAGCCCGCGCGCGTGAATTCCGGGTCGAAATAGCGCTGCAAAACGATGTTGTCCTCCAGCGAGTAATCCAGCACCAAGCCGTGCTTGTGGCGATCCTCCGGGATGTGGCTCATGCCGTCCAGCGAGCGCCGGCGAATCGACGCGCGGGTGATATTCTGCCCATCCAGGTAGATTTTGCCGCTGACGAGCGGTTCCAAGCCCGTCAGACCGTACACGAACTCCGTCTGACCGTTGCCATCAATGCCCGCAAGGCAGACGATTTCGCCCGCGTGCACCTCCAGCGACACATTTTTGACAGCGTTGTTCTTGTGCACATGGGACGCGACGGTCATGTTTTCTACCTTCAGCACGACTTCGCCGGGCTGCGCCGGTTTCTTCTCGACGTGGAAGTTGACGTTGCGCCCGACCATCATCGCGGACAGTTCCTCCGGCGTGGTATCCTTCGTGTTCACCGTGCCGATGTACTTGCCCTTGCGCAGCACCGTGCAGCGGTCGGAAACCGCCATAATCTCCGCCAGCTTATGGGAGATGAAGAGGATAGATTTGCCCTCCGCCGCCAGATTGCGCATAATCTGCATCAGCTCGTCAATCTCCTGCGGCGTCAGGACGGCGGTCGGCTCGTCGAAAATCAGGATTTCGTTGTCGCGGTAGAGCATTTTGAGGATTTCCGTGCGCTGCTGCATCCCAACGGTGATATCCTCCACCTTCGCGTCGGGGTCGACGTGCAGCCCGTAACGCTCGGACAGCGCCAGCACCTTCTGCCGCGCCTCTTTTTTTTGCAGGAAGCCGAATTTCGTCGGTTCAACGCCCAGAATGATGTTGTCCAGCACGGTGAAGCACTCCACCAGCTTGAAGTGCTGGTGTACCATGCCGATGCCCAGCGCGGTGGCGTCGTTGGGGTTGCGGATGGACACCGTTTCGCCATCCTTCCTGATTTCGCCTTTCTCAGGCTGATACAAGCCGAAAAGGACGCTCATCAGCGTCGATTTGCCCGCGCCGTTCTCACCCAGCAGCGCGTGGATTTCGCCGTGGCGCAGCTGGAGGGTGATGTCGTCATTGGCAATGATGCCGGGAAAGCGCTTGGTGATATGCAGCATTTCGATGGCATAAGGCGTGCTTTCGTCCGGCGTTTGAACGCGCTGTTTCTCCATGAAGCATTTCCTCCTTGATGTTCTGTTTTCCCCATTGATTTCGCCGATTTTGCGGCGGATGATTCCCCGTGTGCGCCGAAAACGCGCTTGATTCTGACAAAAACTTCCGCGCGGCAGAGGACTCCCCCGGCGGAAGCTCTTGTCAGAATCCGGGGGACGTTGCCATCCCCCGGAAGGTGAGATTACTTGATGTTGCCGTTGTAGTTGACCGCAATGGTCGTTTCCGGACGCACGGTAATGTCGCTGGAAACGGTCACTTTGCCATCCACCATCGCCTTCACCAGCGCGGTGTAGTCATCCACGGTGAAGGTGTCGTTCCATTCCGTGGTCTCCACGGGCAGGCCGACGTAGTTCAGGGTCAGGTCGTCGCCGGACACGAGGCCGAGGTTCTCCACCTTGCCCGCATGCAGGTCGAAGTTGCCCGCAACGGTATCGGTCAGCAGCGTCTTAACCGTCGCCGCCAGACCCTTCATGGCGGAAGTAACCGTCATGCCGTCCGCATACTGGTTGATGATGGGAGACTGGTCGGAGTCAACGCCGATCATCTTGCCGCCGACCTTCGCAGCCGCTTCCGCCGCAGAGGTGTAGATGCCGCCGCCGCAAGCGAACACGACTTCCACGCCCTTGGTGGCGTACCAGTTGTCCATGTACGCCGTGATGTCAGCATCGCCCATGAACTTGCCGCCGTAGACGTACTCGCAGGAGACGTCCGCCGCGATGCCCAGTTCCACCGCCGCGTCATTCGCGCCCTGCACGAAGCCGTAGCCGAAGCGCTGCACCGCCGGAACCTCCATGCCGCCGAGGAAGCCGAGCTTCTTGTAGCCCATCTTCACTGCCGCATAGCCCGCCATGTAGCCGGAAAGTTCTTCCTGATACACAGCAGAGAACAGGTTGGACGCGTTGCTCAGGTCAACGCCGTTGGAGGTGAGGTCATACTCGCTCACGTCCAGCGCGATGAACTTCACGTCCGGGTACGTCGGCTGGCACTCGCCAATCGCCGCCGCGAACAGGTAGCCGGGCATGACGATGACGTTGTAGCCTTCGTCGATAGCCGCTTCGACCTGCGCGATGCGCTCCGCGTCGGAGTCACCGGTGGGCTTGAAGTAGTTGAAGTCGACGCCGTTGGCCTCACAGAACGCCTTGCAGGCCTCGTAGGTCGTCTGGTTGAAGGACTGGTCGGTGATGTCGCCGGAGTCGGTAATCATCGCCACGCGGTAGGTTTCATCCGCAGACGCGAAGGAAACCACGCACAGCACCATCGCCAGCGCCAGGATGAGAGAAACGAGCTTCTTCATGGATTCATTCTCCTCTCGTGATTTGAGCATCTTCTGCTCTTGCATTATTGTAACATTCTTTTGCCCGTTTGAAAAGAGGGCAAGCAGCATTTCTTTAAAAAATCCCCCAAATGCGCAGAAAATGTGGCGGATATTTTTCGATAGCTGATTTTCCCCCGCTTCGCGCCCTTGCGGATACCTTTCCGCTTTCCTTTCAATCTCCTTCCCACGATTTTTCCGCATTTCCGCTTGACAATCCTCCCCTGCTGTGGTAAAATAATTAGGCTGATGAGCGCCCGTAGCTCAGTTGGATAGAGCGTCAGACTCCGACTCTGAAGGTCACAGGTTCGACTCCTGCCGGGCGTACAGGAGAAAATCCCCCGGAATCTTCGCGATTCTGGGGGATAACTTTGTTTTGGAGAGATTGCTGGTTATGTATGAGGTACATGGTGAGCGTACATTCTAAGCTTCCACACTCCGGAAGATAATCTTGTTCACGAAGAAGAACACGACCATCGAAACGCCGCCATTGAGCACCGTCGTGCCGATGTTGTACAGCCAGGGTGCGACCCACTGACCAGCCACATCCACCCAGATGCAGTTGATCGAGTTGACGATCACAGTCACGATGCAGAAGGCCACAACGTACCACGCGATCTGCGGGCTGACGGGGCGCTTGCTACGGAACACGAAGCTGCGTTAGATTGGGAAATTGATGGCCTCGCTGATGACCATGGCGATCATGCAGGCAATGAAGTAGCCCAGACCACCCATCACTGCGCCGCCTTCCTTGACCGCGTAACCAAAGATATTCCAGGTGAAGGGCTGACCGGAAATTTCAGCCTCGATGCCCGGCCAGCCGAAATCTACCGCCCACAGACCTTTGAAGGTCAAGGGCAGGAAGGTCAGGATCAGGTACTTAAACACAGTCACGACATTGCTGACGATGACGAACAAACCGCCCTCGCGGATCCACCTGGATGCGTTCCATCGTGATCATGCCACCCATCATCTTGCCCATGCCGCGGAAGGTGATGTTGTAGATGAAGAGCAGATTCAGATCGGACTTGCCGCTCGCAATGGCCTTGTCAATCATACTACTGGGGAGCTTGGCGACCATGCGGCAGATGGGGTTCTGACCTCCAGTGTGCCGCGCAAGCGGATGTCCTCGCTGGACGCGGCGATCAGGATGTCATACGCACCGCCCTCGACCTCGAACTTGTTGGTCTGCACGTTGAAGTAGCGGAATGTATACTCGTCAAAGGTAATCGTGACGGCCTTTTCCTTTCCGGCCTCCAGATGGACACGGGCGAAGCCCTTCAGCTCCCGGGCAGGACGGATGACCTTCCCGCCGGACAGGCTGATGGAAGCCGAAGGAGAAGCGGACTTCCTTCTTTGCGGTGGTGGCGTAGCGGTAGCCCACATAGAGACCCTCTCGGTATTCGCTGGCGGCCTCAGTACTGGGATAATACTGGCTGACGGGTAAATCGGCGTAGGCCACCGGGAAGGTCTCACTCAGCTTGCCGCCGGGATTGATCTTGCCAGTGATGACAAAGTGCACTTTTCCGCCAGGGTAAGCTGCTTTGGCAATTGATGAATTTTTCCGTTCATAGCATATCCTCCATACTGACGCAAAGGCAAACCCCGCCCCTACAGCGTCTCTGAACAGAAGAGGGGCGGGGCTGCTTGTTTGTATCCTATGAAATCAGTTGTGCATTTGATCTATCAGGCCCAGCGAAACGGGGCTCTTCCGCGGCACATGCGTCATGCCTTGCTGCGCTTATCTTTCAGGATGAACCAGATATGCACCACAACACTACCAAGTGCAATGACAGCCGAGGCTGCAATCGCCGCCAGCAAAGCCATAGCCCACCAGGGCGTTACAAGCACGACCTGGGAACTGGGCGAAACACCGTTCATGACTGCGTTACCATTCACGGTAACATACAACACACGATGCACAGCCTCACGCACACGGTTGCGGAAGGGGATATTACTCTTCCATTCCTTCAAGGCAGTTTTGCTGCCGCTGCCCAGGAACAGATCAGTACCGTTGAACACGCCGTCATCAAAGGTCATGAACAGCGCGCCATTGGAGGATGCCATGTCCGTAATGAAGTAGCCCTGGAAATTCCATTCATTCCGGCTGATATCAAGCTGAAGCGCCTTGGAAGCGCCGGTCCAGAGTGCACCAACACGATTGAAGCTGGACATAGCTCCTAACGCACCTGCACCCATGGAGGGACGCATCGCGTACTCAAAGGGGAGCAGGTAAATCTCACGAGCAGCCTGTTCATTCAACCAGATACCAATACCGTTGCGGGCGGATTCCTCATCGTTGAAGGCGTAATGCTTCAGTACAGGGATGACGCCCTTTTTCTGCATCCCCTTGACCTCAGCCATGGCAGCATACGCAGTCAGGAGAGGATCCTCGGAGAAGTACTCATGCGCACGGCCGCCGAAGGGGGTTCTGTGGATATTGACGCCGGGCGCATACATGGTATCAACGCCGTTCAGCCGCGCATCCTCTGCCAGGAAGTCACCGATACGTTCAATGAGCTCCACGTCAAAGGAGGAAGCCCAAATGCCTTCGTTGGGGAAGGACACTGCGGTGATGGACGCAGACACAGCCGTCGGGCCATCACTGGCCTTGGTTTCCTTTAGCGCAATGGAGTCCAACGCGCTGGTACCGAAAGCAGCGTTGGTCACCAGCAGCGCCTGTTCCTCATAGGTCAGCTGGTCCAGGAGAATATCCCAGGTACTGTGATCATAGGGCAGACCGCGCATGGCAATCAGCTGACTGCCACTGTCAATGTTGTACAGGGGAGAAACCGCCTCGGGATCATTGGGCAGCGGCTTATGGCTGGCCATGTCACTCATCATGCCTTCGGTGGCAACTGAAAGCTTCACTGGCTTCTTCGGCCAGGTACCCGCCCAATCCGCACGGGACAGGTAGGTAACCTGATTATCCCCGCGATGCTCGTAGCGGTTGATGTCCGCAAAGTCAAACAGGTTGGTAATCGGCTCGCCTGTTTCAGCTGCAACCGCATAGGTAACAGCATCCCGCTGATCCAGGTGCAGGGCCACAGCAGCCAGAGAAGCATTGCCTGCTGCAGTCATCCGGCCACCCGTGCTTTCGGGAGAGAAGCCCTGACTGGCAAGGATGTTATTCAGCGCATCATGTGCATTGTAGCCTGCTGCAAGGTAGTAATCGCCTGGATCCAGCACGTAGGTCTGAGCATCCACCGCATCATAGGTGCGGAAGAATTCTCCGTTTACCGTAACGCGAACCGTTTCGCTCTCGCCAGGCTGAAGCAGCTTCGTCTTGGTAAAGCCGGCCAGTTCGACGGAGGCCTTTTCCAGGCCGCCTTCGATGTAAGGCTTCTGCAGGTAGATCTGCACAGGCTCGCGGCCGGCAGCGCTGCCGGTGTTGGTGACAGTCAGCGTCACGACGTAGCTGTCCGAATCCGCCTGACGGGTTACCTTCATGTCGCTGTACGCGAAGGTCGTG
>FR899818.1:31310-34979 GCA_000437595.1 Faecalibacterium sp. CAG:74
AAGTTCGTGTAGGACAGGCCATGGCCGAAGGGGAAAGCCACGACCGAGTAATCATACTCGCCGCTTTGATCTCGCCCGATGACGTAGTCCTCGTAGCGGGTTTCGTAGTAGCGGTACCCCACATAGATCCCCTCAACATACACGCCGTAGTACTGCTGCGAGCTGTTCAGGTTCATCTCTGTCGCATTGGCATAGGGCTGGGCGAAGATACCGTTGGGATTCAACACCCAGGATGCCATGGCCGGAGAAGAGAAATTGTCGCGGGTGTAGGTATCGGTCAGGCGGCCGGAGGGATTCACACTGCCCGCCAGAACGTCCGCTATACCCATCGCACCGGACATGCCGATGTTGCCGACCCACAGGCACGCATCCACATCGATGTCTGCGCGGTAGAGGAAGTCAAGCTGCATGGGAACCGCCGCGTTGAGCAGCACGATGACACGCTTGAACACGCCAGACTGCTTCAATTCGGTCAAGCCCTTAAGCAGGTCTTCCTCTTCCTTGGTGATGGACAGGTAGCTGCCATCCAGGCCGTCGCTGCCCTTGGTGGACACGTCGAAGCCCTCACCGCTATCACGGGTAAGCACGACAATGGCGGCGTCACCGAAGTTAGCGAAGGACTCGCCCTGCGCCGCAGTCACGTCTTCCCAAGGGAGCTCGTTGGTACGATAAGTCTTGACCAGACCGTCCACAGTATTCAGGCGCAGACGGGCAGCTTTCTGCGCATACCAGTCCCACAGGGCTCCGTTAACAGAGAAGCCCTTCTTTTCAAAGGCTGTGCGCAGAGAACCGTAGCCATCCGTTTTGGCAGCACTGGAGCCGGTAGAGCCATAACCCGGGTACACCGCACCCTGTGCAAAGAAGCTGACCTTCGCCTGCTTCGGCAGGGGCAGCGCGCCGTTCTGATTGGTCAGCAGCACCAGACCTTCCGCCTCCACCTGACGGCATAATTCTGCCGCAGCCTTGGCATAGGCTTCCGGGTCGCTGAAATCAGCCTTAAAGTATTCCGAATCGTAATCCGCTGCAATGTCGGACTCCACCACGCGGTAGCTCTGAATGTTCAGGGCATTGTTGATCATCGCGCTGTATGCAGTCATCACGTCATAGGCAGGAATCAGGATACACAGAAGGGTCACAAAGAGGACGAAAAGCGTCTTTGGCAATCGTTTTTTCATGCTTCTGCGCCTCCTTCCCGCTTCGCTTCCTCAGCCTTTTTCAGCACCTTGCTGCAGCGCATCGCACACACCAGCGCCAGCACCCAGGCGCATGCAAACCCCAGTGCAGTAGCCAGGAATACGAATGAAATCTTTGTGCCATCGATAGCAACGAGGATATTGGTGATGTAGTTCACCTCGTTGACGAGATAGAACAGCCAGGTCAGCAAGCCCAGCGCATACGCTGCATAGATGATCACATCCAGCAGCCGGGCAATCAGCTTGCCCTCGTCATGCAGCAGCGCCGCAACGGCGATGACACAACCCTCCAACCCGATGCAGGCGCAGCCCAGCCCCAGCACCCTGCCGGACAATTCAGGAGAAAACTCCGTCTTGCCCGTCAGGGCATACAGCGCCAGTGACGCAACCAGCAGCAGCCCTGAGGGCAGCAGCAAACTCCAGATGAGCTTGCGAAGCGTTTGTAATGTCTTCAATTCAGCATCCACCTTTCATGGATCAGCCGTTGTTCACCCTGCTGGGATCTGCAACATTTTCTTCCACGGGAATCCAGGTCAGCGTTGCATCCGTGAAAATGCTCATACAGTCGATCATGGGAGCAGTCGCTTCCATGGTGCCGTCGTAGGGGGCATGGCTATTGTTGACCGTCAGACGGACAACATTCCAGCCCTCCTGCAGGGCAAATTCTGTCGTCATCAGATAGTCGGAGAAGGGACGCTTATCGACCATACTCTGGGAGAAGGTGATCGCACCAGTGATGGCAATGGGGGTGTAATCAAAGGTGCGGGCCTGGTCTGCCACGCTGATGGCATAACCCTTTTCATCCTTGAGGACGTTGCCGGCTTCATCCACCTGCGCAGGAGCAGAAGAGATCGCGAAGCTGTAATAGTCCTTGCCGTTGAAATTGGTGTCTTCGGGCGCGATGTACATGTCTGCCCACTCAGAGGACAGGCGCAGCTGCAGCATGGCGTCGTTGATCGCCGCATCAGAATGAATAACAAATTCCACGAAGGCGGTATTGTAATACAGACCGCTGACCCAGAACCCATTGCTGGCTTCAGCCGTGCCGTTATCCTTGAAGATCAGCTTCAGGCCGCTGAAGTTATCAGAGGAGCCGACGCCGGCCTTATTCTCGTCAATGAAGGTGTGCTCCGCCTCAAAGCGGTATTCCTTCATGGGCTTGATGTACAGGTTATAGTCCTGATGGACGGGCTTCTTGAAATCGTAGACCTGGGTATACTCTGCATCTGTGTACCATGTATTGGTGAACTTGTAACCAGCTACCACGGGTACTGCACCGGCAGCAGCCTTCGCACCGGGATCGATTTCACGGGTACGCATCACAGTATCCTTGCCATCGATGATGTAGTGGAAGCGCACCAGGTAGTACTCCACATCCCAACCGGCGTAAAGGGTGATATCCTCGGTAACAGCAGCCGTGAAGTCAAAGGCTTCGCCGCCTTCGGGCGCAGTGAACCAGCCGGTGAAGGTACGGCCTTCCACGTCAGGATCCTGGGGCTTTTCCACGCTATTTCCGCTGACGATGCTTTCCGTGCGGGCAGTCAGGGTGCCGGCGCCATTGTAATCAAAGGTCACGGCAACCATGGTTGCACCGGCCTGGATTTCCGCCCAATGCGCATAGAGCACCACGTCGGCGCCCACGGCCTGGGTGAAATCGTAGGGGGTATCCGCTTCGGGATCGGTGTGCCATTTGGCAAATTCATAACCTTCGCGGGCAGCGGCAGGCGCCATCATTTCCTGGATGGGAGTACCGGCATCCACCACAACCGTCGTCGCCTGAGATGCGCCGTCATTCAGGTCAAACGTGACGCTATACACGGCGGTCCAGGCAGCGTAGACAGTAACATCGCCTGTGATGGCCGCCGCGCTGAAGTCAAAGGCGGTTGTTGCATTGGCGTCGGCCGCGCTGAAGTCAAAGGCGGTTGTTGCATTGGCGTCGGCGTACCAGCCGCCAAAGCGATAGCCTTCACGCACCGGATCAGAGGGGCGGGCAGCATATGCTCCCGTTTCCACCATCTGCACGGCAGGCGCAGACGCACCCGCATAGTTCAGGTCAAAGGAAACAGCGTACTTCTGCGTTTCAATGGTGATCATGTAGCTGACCTTGAAGCCATCATAATCCACATTCACCGTCTTTGTGCCAACGGTTTCCATATCGGGCGCACTGATCGTCACACCCTCTGCAGTGAAGGGCAGCTCCTTGATCGTGCCATCATCATAGAAAAGATTCAGGACGCCGGCGGACACATCAAAGGGGTCGCCGAGAATATAGGCGGTCTTCGGCTGCGCCTTGATACCGATGTCTTCCATGGATGCAACGCTTTGCTTGGGCTGAGGCGCACTGCCGCAGCTGCTGAGCAGGACAAGGCACATCAACGCAACCAGCGCCAGACACAGATGCTTCAGTCGGATTTTCATGCTTGTTTGTATCCCCTGTTACTATATATTTGCCCCTTGATTTATGGCAGCCAGCCAT
>FR899819.1 GCA_000437595.1 Faecalibacterium sp. CAG:74
GGCTGCGATGCGGTCGACACCGCAAGCTGCTCCGGCGACAGCAGTGCGACCTGCATCACCCTGGGAACATGCACTACCTGCGGCGGGCAGTACTACAGCGCACATACCTTCCCTGCGAATCAGGGCTGGGATTCGGATGCCGAAAACCACTGGGTTAGCTGCACCGTCTGCCACGAAGCGAAAACTAAGGTGGGCGCACATTTCTTCGTTCAGGGCAACGATAGCTCGTGCCTTAAGTCCGCAGCCACCTGCGTTTCTCCGCCCGTGTACTACACGAACTGCGCTTACTGCTACCGCAAGGGAACGGATACTTATGTACACCCATGGTATGGACCTGACCCGAACAACCACGACCTGGTGCACCACGACGCCAAGGCGCCCACCTGCACCGAAATTGGCTGGAATGCATATGACGCCTGCCAGCGCGAGGGCTGCACTTACACCACCAAGGTGGAAATCCCTGCGCTGAAACACAAGCTGGTGCACCACGACGCCAAAGCGCCCACCTGCACCGAGACCGGCTGGGAGGAATACGATACCTGCTCCCGCTGCGATTACACCACTAAGGTGGAAATCCCTGCGCTGAAACACAAGCTGGTGCATCACGACGCCAAGGCCCCCACCTGCACCGAAATTGGCTGGGATGAATATGACGCCTGCCAGCGTGAGGGCTGCGATTACACCACCAAGGTGGAAATCCCTGCCCCCGGGCACGATTATACCGA
>FR899820.1 GCA_000437595.1 Faecalibacterium sp. CAG:74
ATCGGAAGATAGGTTATACTATCAGAATTCAGCCGTTCTTTGGCGAAAACAAAGGATACGTCAGAGGCCCCCTTTGGTTTGATTTCAATGCGAAAGTCTTTGCTAAGAGAACTTATTGGGGCACGAATCAAACCAAGCTCAAACCTGTAAGAAGATGATGATATACTTGTTATGCGGATTGGCAAATCGTGCTCTTGCGAGCTATAAGAGGGAGTGTATCCGGACCCAAATGTACGTTCAGGACAATCTTTACTTTTTTCATACGCACTATGTTTGAAATAGCGTACATTAATGTCGCCATCAGTAAGCGTAACGTATTGTCCGCAGAGTTCGCACATAAAAAGCCCGCTGCGAGCAGATACAGTTCCGCCTGGATGTAACCTGGCTGCCTGCTCTGCTGTAATCCGTTTCCAGCCATGATCGGACCACATACAGACATGTGTTAATGATGCCATGTGCGTTACTCCTTAATACTTTCTGCTTCAATATCCAACGAATTACCACAGTGTTCACAATACATCTGATTATTGTAGTTTTAAATTTCCCCATTCATTACAGGCGGTTTCTTTCAATCGCCTTTATCATGTATCATATCGGCGTATGTTTTCAATGTCGCATTCCCTAACTGCTTTGCTTTTTCGATACATCCCTTTGTAAATCCAGACTTCGAGAAGAGAAAGAAATGCTTTTTCTGATAAGCGAAAAGGTTGCTGCGCTCTATCAGCGTTTCCAGCACGCCGAGATCAACTTTTTCGTTGGTCCATTTGCATTCGGCAAAGAGGGCGGTATTTTTGTTCTGCTCGCCCATAATGTCAATTTCTGCCTGTCGTTTATGGACAGGATCGTTGCCCCACCAGCGGCCCAGGGAAGTGAATTCCACCGGGGACTTTCCGCTCAGCAGCAGCTTCCAAAGGTATTGCTTGCAGATTTCCTCAAACACCTTGCCCATGTAGTCGGAAAGGTACGGTTCGATGCGTTGATATACCAGGTCTGCTGCGCCGCGGGAGATCAGGGAAGCATTCTCCGGCACAAACCGGTACCAGAAGCGGAACATGTTGTCGTCGATGAAATAGATCGCCTTTTTTGACGCTTTCTCTCCGTAAGGCAGCTCCTTTTGCACGATGCCCAGCGTGATCAGGTTTTTCAGGTAGGTGGAGCAGACGTTGGTGTCTTCGCCAACTTTGCCTGAGATCTCCGACATGCGGGATGATCCGGTGGCAATGGCGGTAATGATGGCTGTATAGATGGCCGGCTCCCGGACCTCCTGTTTCAGCAGATTTATGGGCTCCTCATAGATCGAGGAAGTGGCGTCCAGGAAGGTGTTTTTGATATTCTCCTCGATGCTGAGCTTGTCGCTCATCTGTAGAAGGTATTGCGGAGTGCCACCCATGATCCCGTAAGCCAGGGCTTTGTCCTCAGCGGAGAAGTTCTTAAAGTAACCGCAGGTCTCCGCAAAATTAAAGGGCAGCAGCTTGATCTGCGCCGTTCTCCTGCCGTACAAAGGTGCTTTGTAAGCCAGTACATGATCTTCCATATAGGACATGGACGAGCCACACAGGATCAGCATCAATTTGGAATGATCCTTATATTTGTCGATCAGCAGCTGCAAAGTGGAAGCGAGGCTCTTGGAAGCGCGGGCCACATAGGGGTATTCGTCGATGGCCAGGATCAGGCGCTCCTTCTCGGATAGCCTGAATACCATTTCCAGGGCAGCCTGAAAAGAGAGGAAAGACATATCCCCCTCATATCCGCTGGCATACTCCATGATGCTTTTGCTGAAATTCTCCAGGTTCTGCTTGGCGTTGCTCTCGACGCCCATGAAATAAATCGCGGGCTTGCCGTCGATAAAATGGTTGATCAGTGCGGTTTTTCCCACACGGCGGCGGCCGTAAAGAACCACAAACTCAAACTTGCCGGAATTGTATAATCTGTTCAGGGAAGCAAGTTCCCGCTCTCTGCCGATAAACATGGACAGCACCTCCAATTAAGGCTGTCTCTAATATATCACTCTGACGCAAATTAGTCAAGTGCGATTTGGCAAATCGTGAATAACTATTTTTTCTTTTCCACCCATTATCAAGAGATTTCTAGCACAACAAAGTCATTTTTCTAATGGGCAGTTGAGCAGTTGAGGAGAACTTATCAGTGAGTATCGGCTATTCATTAGAAATTGCCGATGTGTATTGATTGTGTGAATCAGAAGCGATATAATGTATTATGGCTATATTGATATGAAATTGCCGAAATGCAGAATGGAGGTGAGTAATCGTGCAATGGTATGAGGCGACCTCTAAAAACTCGAAGCCGGGCATCGCTATTCCCATCAGGAATTAATCAAGCTGCTGAAAAACAACTACCCACAAATGCGCGACAGCTCCTATCATTGGGCTGTCTGCGGAATGCTTAAAAGCGGGAACCTAACAAAGGTTGCACGCAATGTATATGTGGTTCAAAACGAGCGGGAAAAGCCAATGTATCGTCCGGCCTATTCTGATCTGGCAGCAAAACTGATATCGCAAGTATCAGATAAGCATCCATCGGTTCGCTTTACGGTGTTTGAGACAGCATTGATGAATGATTTTCTGAATCATTTGGTTGCACTAAACACAGTTTTTATTCAAGCGGAAAAGGACGTCAGCATTTTTGTTTTCCGTCACCTTCGGGAACTTGGTTATGCGCATTTGCTGTACAAGCCGAAAAAAGCAGACTATGCCCTGTACTGGGAAAAGGATTGCATTGTTGTGACAGATATGATTTCCGAAGCACCGTTATCTGCATCTGCGCCGCACGAAATCTGTCTGGAGAAAATGCTGGTGGATATGTATTGCGATAAACTGATCTCATCGGCATACAGTAAATCAGAATACCCTGAAGTGCTGAAACAAGCAATGGAGACATATCACATTGAACCCTCAAAGATGATGCGCTATGCTCGGCGGCGCGGCAGAGAAGACGAGATGAAGGAGATTCTGGAGGAAATCGAGAATGCTGAAGCATGAGAATTACACAAGCGAACATATTATGAATCAATAATCCAATGCAAGCAATGGTGATTGAACTGATTATTGATTTATTGACCCGATAAATGCATTTCTTTATGACAATATTGTGTGAAGAGATCATGCTGGCGATCAGATAAACAGAAATAAAAAAGCCGCCTCCGAAGAGACGGCGATCCGGATTCAGGCAAAGACCAGTTCATCCAGTATGATTTCCTCAGCACTTTGATGAATACTGTTGATCCGGGAAACCCAGCCCAGCTGATCCGATGCTTTCAGCTGTTCGTTGATTCCTTCAGCTTTGGCCATCCGGGTGATTATCTGTTCCATACGATCCCGGCAGACTTGATCTGTTTCCGCCAGATGGTCATACAACTTACCGGAAAGAAGAAGCCGTTCATACAGTCCGGGACGATGCTCTTCCAGATAGGCTTTCCGCATCCGGCCATAGCGGCCGATAGTCTGCCGAGGAGAATCCGGGAGATCGAGATCCGGAAAGTAGTAGTCGCCATGCAGGGTGTAATGAATACCATTTTCAGTCATTTCTTTCGGGAAACGGGTCATGCTGATGTCCTCCTTTTTTGTGTTTTAGCCGCCTTTTTCACTTTCGTCGGCTAAAATCTGGTTTGGGTAAATTTGCCGATATACCGCAAAATCGTTGTCTGATCGTACCCAAACCGTGAGAACACACGGTTTACTATCGTTGGTCGATACCACAAGATATTGATTATTCTTCTTTCATTGTTCTACATCATGTGGTAGAATTGATCGAGGATGTATAATCCGGTCGAATTCAAGTCCTGTTTCCCGCACGAAAGAAAGACATCCGGGCTGGTTGCTCCATAGGCGGGCAAACGGCTCGGATGTTTTTTTGTAATCGGATGTAACGTTTGGCGTTTTCGCGCGACTAACTTCATGAAGGGAGGTGCTGGAGATGCTTGACGCAGAAGAAGCATATCAGCAGTACCGAGACATGGTGTACGGCTACCTGATCCGCCTGTGCCGCGATCGTGACCTTGCGGAGGAGCTCACGCAGGAAACGTTTTATCAAGCGATGAAAAATTGGAAGCGGTACGAAGGAAAAAGTTCGGTCGGCACATGGCTCTGCGCGATTGCACGGAATCAGTTTCTGCGCATCATGCGGAAGCAGTCGCCGCTGCCATTGGACAACGTCCCGGAGGCGTCCGTCCCGGATTTCACGGAGATGGTCGCGGAGCATAGTCTTGCCCTGAGTGCGCATCAAGCTCTCCACCGTCTGCCGGAACCGTATCGCGAGGTGTTCACCCTGAAAACCTTCTGCGAATTGTCCAGTAAGGAGATTGCGGCGCTGTTCGGGAAATCCGAAAGCTGGGCGCGCGTAACGGCGTACCGGGCGAAGCTGATGCTACTGGACGCGATGAAAGGAGAATGCAAGGAATGAAGCAGGAATGTGAAATCGTCCGCGACCTGATGCCGCTGGTGCTGGATGATGTCGCCAGCGACGGGAGCAAGCACATGGTGTCGGCGCATGTGCAGACGTGCGCGGAATGTGCCGCATACATGAATCAGCTCAAAGCTGACCTGCCCGCCGGACAAAAGGGCGCGGTGGATTCGCACGCCGCGTTCGACGCCGCCGCCCAGACGCTGCGGAAGCAGAAGCGCCGCCGCACCCTCCGCAATATCCTGCTGGGTGCGTTGATTGTGTGCATCCTTGGGCTGGCAAATCTATACTGCTTCGATTGGCTGATGAACGAAACGCGCCCGATTCCGACGAGCGAATACGGGATTCAGCTGTCCAAGCTGGCGGACGGCAGACTTGTCGCTTCGTTCGACTATCACGAAAGCATGACCCCACTCTACGTCAAGCAGCAGCAGGTGACGGAAACGGCAGCTGCTGGAAGCCACGCCGAAATCCTCTATCTCTATGCCGAAAAGCATATCGTGCCGCAGACGGCAAGCACGCCTATGCAAAACACCGGCTTCACGCTCGACACCAACTGGCAGACGGCGAATGCGGAAATCCGGCAGGGTACGCCAGAGGAGTATCAGGTGCTGTGGCGGCAGGAGGATGAGGATGCGGCGATTCCGGCAGCGTCGCCAGAGATGGAAGCATATTACGCATGGGAAGCGGTGCTGACACAACTTTGGACGCAGCACTCGGAAAGCGCGGATGGAAAAGCGGGCTTCCCCGGCGTGAATGGAGAACGCTACACCTTGGCAATCCACCATGCGGACGCGCTGGCGGCGTGCGTCCCGGAGTGGCAGCCGCGGGTCACGCCGCAGTATCTGCTGCTGGATGATGAGACGATTCAGTGGATTTTGGCGGATGTGACGGAGGAGGTCGAATCAAATGACCCGTGAGCAGTTTCTCTCCCAATACACCGGGGAATGGTCGCCATCCGACGGGCATTGGTTTGGCTTGGATTTTGGCTGGCGAGGGCAGGAATATCGTTTTCAGACGGATTCGATGTATCACCCGGCAAATACAGTACTGCCTGACGGGCGTGAAGCGCGATTCGGCGTGTACAAAAAAGAAGGTTCGGCGTATGCGCTGATTGGCGAATATGCCACGCCGCAGGAAGCGCTGGCGCAATGCCGCATTCAGGGAATGCCTTTGGGCGACATTCTCGAAGATGAATCGACAGAATTACTTGGGCAGGACTAAAGTGGAAAATGATAGCAGCTTTCCTGAAAGGGGAAGCTGTTTTTTACAGCAGATAAATGCCTATTATACTATTTCCAGATAAGAATGCGCCAAGATGCGCCGCGAAT
>FR899821.1 GCA_000437595.1 Faecalibacterium sp. CAG:74
CTGCTGGGACTGCTGATGGCGGTGATGGTGATGATGGGGGGAATTTCGTGTGCGGTTGCGGAGAACGCGAACCCTCTTGTGTCAGATTGGCTGACCGAACTGAAAAGCAAACGGCTGATTCAGATTGTGGAGGACGAAATCGGCGAGGGCTGGACGCTCTATCAGCCGAACGGACGGGAGGAAGAGGAAAACTTTTCATCCGCAGAGAATTTGAAGGAAATGCGCTTTCTCCCGGTGGTTGCGCAGAAAGACAATCAGTTGCGACTGCTGATTTTGAGACGGCAGGGCGACCTGTGGAAAGTAAGCGAGCAGAACGACCGCGCTTTGATGCGGGACGGTTGGACGTTGCAAAACTTTTCTGCTATGCCTTATGGAAATTCTGATTGGACATACATCTTTTTTGACTTTGTGGATGAAAATCAAAAAAGATGGGAGCTTATGCTGAATTTGGGCGATGGATATGTATCGTCTTTTGGTACGATTTCCTATTATGTAGAAGGCTATGGAACAACGTATATTAACATGAACTATGACCGCGGTCTGGAATTTCTAATTGATGCACCAGCTTATTCCCGGTTCAGTTATGAGGTATATCCTGTGGAACGCTATTCTTTTGGTGTGGAAGATTTTGACTTAGCAACCTGTCCGCTAACCATGCAGGAATTTCTCGTTCCGGCGATTGTTACTTGCGGCGAAGAAGGTGCAGGGCTGTACATCATGGTACAACAGGATGTTCAGCCGATTGTCACGCTGGCAGACGGGGACGCGATTGAAGCAATTCCGCAGAAGTGGGAATTGGATTGGACAATCGTGTACTATCAGGGGAATTACCTGTTTATGAAGACTGAAAATTGCAAAATGGAAGAATGAATATAGCAGAGAGTATAGAAGGCGGCTACAGGCACAAGACCTGTAGCCGCCTTTGCGTTGTTATGTTTCATTTTGCAATGCGCTGGCGGGATAGGCGACCAGCCAGTCGGGAATGGAAATATCCAAGAAGGTGGCATTCGTCTTTGCAGCTTCGGTAAGAACATCGTTTAGGATGGTGTCGAGATTGAAACAGGTGATGTCAGTGCTTTCGCGGTAAAAAACCCTTTGACTGATGCCACCGTTATAGTTGGTAGCCACATCAACATAGATGCTGCGCAGGGGAGCTTCAATGTGCACCCACCATCCGTTCGCGTCGGTAAAAGTCAGCAAAGTAAGATACCAGTGCAGACCAGCTTTGTCATCCCACTCTCGCTGAAACGTCAGGACGGCGTGTGGTACTCCGTTGCGCTCATCCTCTTCAGAGCTATAGTAGAGCTGAATTTCCGCATATCTTTCCTCATAAAGGAATGGTTCAATGTCGATATTCAGCAGCACAGAACTGGAGCGCGTTGTAATTTGCCAATGACCGTCGATCTTTCCCAGCATCAGCAGCTCCGGATTGCCATCCGGCGGAGTAACAATCACCGCGCATTCCGCCTGATTGTTTTCATCACAGCCTTCAAGGGTAGTAATCAGGGGAAGCAGTTCCTCCTTCGTCGAAGCATAGGACGAAATGACCTCGTCCGCCAGCAAGGCTTCGTAGATTTCATCAGGAACGGTTATGAACTGTGCCAGCGCATGGATGGGCAAGAGGCAAAGAAGCACCAGCAGAAGAAACGCACGTTTCATAGAAATCCCCTCCTATTTTTATGTACATTATAGGCGGACAAAAGATGGAAGTCAAGATATCAGGTGGAATCTTGAAAAAATTGCTTTGGATAGCTTTCGTTACAATGGGAAGCAACCGGACGGGTCGGCGAGGGCTGACCTGCCCGGTTTTTGCGCTTCCTTTTTCCGCCGGATGATGATATAATGGAAGCAAACAGGGCGGAAA
>FR899822.1 GCA_000437595.1 Faecalibacterium sp. CAG:74
GTTTGCGTTGTTATTGTTCTGTATCGTTTTCAAGGTTCGTACCGGTCTCGCAGGCGGCTTTTCAGCGGCTCGCGCAACCAGCTTTGTTATCTTAACACAATTTCTGTCCTGCGTCAACCCTTTTTTCTTTTGTTTTTGGGCTTTTTTCAAGACTTTTTAGAAAGACGAACGAATATGCCTGATTTAGCAGTCCATTGTTCGTCGCTTTTGGGCGAACCTTTTCCGTCCATCATTTGCCTTTTGTCCGCCAAAAGAGTAGGGGCATCCGCAGCCTTTCTCTGCCACGGATGCCCGATCCGCTCATTATCGCCAAGAAATGTGGCTGCCGCGGTCGTCCTTCTTCACAATCAGCTGATTTTCAATCTCGTCCTTCAGCTCCGAAACGTGCGAAATGATGCCAATCTGCCGTTGCTTGCCCGCCATTTCCTTCAATATATTGACTGCCTCGTTGCGCGCGTTGTCGCTCAGCGAGCCAAAGCCCTCGTCGATGAACATCACATCCAGATGAATCGCCGCCGTCGCCGCCTGAATCTGGTCAGCCATACCGAGCGCCAGCGACAGCGCCGCCATAAACGACTCGCCGCCGGACAGCGTGTTGACGGAGCGTGTCTTGCCCGTTACGATGGAATACACTTCCAAGTCTAACCCCTTGTTTTTGCCCTCGCCCGCGTCCTCGACGTTAATTAGCTTCAGTTCAAACTGCCCGTTCGACATATCGCGGAAGCGCCGGTTCGCGTCGCACAGAATTTTTTCCATATAATTGCGCTGCACGAACGTCTCCAGATTCATCCGATTGCCGCTTTCGGTGCCCGCCATCACGTCCGAAAGGTGCTGCGCGGTGTTTGCTGCCTTGCACGCATTCGCCAACGGTTCGCGTCCCTCGCGCAGATCTTCCAGCACCTTTTCATTGTTCAAACGCAGGTGTTTCGCGGCTTCCAGGGCATTCGATACTTCCTTAAGCGCCGATTCTGCTGCCTTGGATGCCACCTCCAACTTCGCCATATCCGGCTTTTCCCGCCCGGCAATTGCGCTCTGTGCCATCGTGCACCGTGTCTCCGCCGTGTTTTTCTTCTGGTCAAAGTCGTTGACCTTTTTCTGCAAGCGATCAGGCTCTTCTGCATCATAGTTCGCCGTCAATGCCTGCCACTGCGCTTCATCCAGCGACTTTTCCGCCATCGTCTGCTGATACTGCTGGTTAAATTCTTCCGCATCCGCCTGTTTCTTCGGCATTTCCGCATCCAGCTGCTGAATCCGTGCTCTACATTCTGTTTCCGTTTTCTGCGCCTGACGTTCTTTTCCCGCAGCCTGACTTGCCGCCGCTTCCGCCTTTTGCTTTGCTTCCTTCGCCTGTGTGCGCTGTGCCACCGCGTCCTCGCGCGTGCGGTACGCGCCGCCGGAAAGTTCCTTCTTATGTATATCCAACGCCGTTGCCGCTGTTGTTTTTTCATTTTCGGTGGATTTCGCCGTTTCCTGCGCGTCGGCTGCTGCCTTTTCCAGCTGTTCGCGCTTTTCCTTTGCGCCGTCGAGATTCTCCCGCACTTTCTTCAGTGCGTCCACCTTCGCCTGAACCGACTTCGACGCGCTTTGCAGCTCCGGCAGCCACGCTTGCAGCATTGCTTCTACGTCCGCCGCCGTCGCCATCGGCACATTTTCGCGGATGTTCTTCGCGTTCTCTACCAGCTTCCTTTCCGCTTCTTCAGCAGCTTTTTGCCGCTCTGTCAGCTTGACTTGCGCCGATTCCGATTCTTTTGCTTTCTCTTCCTGCGCTTTCGCCGCGTCATCCGCCGCCTTACGCCGCCGCTCCAGCTGCTCGCGGTTCAGCTGCTGATTTTCCTGCGTCAGCTGGCACGGCGCGGGATGCTCCAGTGCGCCGCAGACCGGGCAAGGCTTTCCGGGCGCAAGTTCACGCGCCAGCAAGCCCGCCTGCGCGTTGAGGAACGCCAAGCGATAATCATCATATTCATTCTGTGCCCGCTGATATTTTTGCGTTGCGCTGGCATACGCGTCCTTCGCCGCCGCTGCTTGCCTTGCTTTCTCCTGCACGTCTTTCTGGTTGCCGTGCAAGTCCTCCAGCGATTTCTTCAGGTCGCGATACTGCTGATTCTGCTGCTTGCAGACCTCATAAGCGGCTTCTGCGCCCTGCAATTCCGCTTCCTGCTTCCGCCATGCGTCTTCCTGATTCTTGAAACCATCCAGTGCTTTCTTGGCTGATTCCGCATCCGCCTTCGCCTTCGTATCCGCTTCTTCCGCCTGACGCAGCGCCTTTTCCGCCTTTTCCAGCGCATCAAAGGTTTCCAGCGCCTTTTCGACCTTTGTTTCAACCTCCGCGCATTGCGTTGTTGCCGCATCCTTCGTCTTTTCCATCTGCTGATGAAGCGCCGCCGCATCCGCCGCCGTCTGCTTCAGCTGCGGAAGTTCCTGCTGCTTCGCTGCCAATTCCCGCTGTGCATCCGTCAATGCCTTCTGTGCATCCTTCATGCGCTGATACTTCGGTTCGATTGCCCACGCATCGCGGATTTTGCCAATTAGCCCGCGCTTTTCCTCGATTTCATCCGCCTGTGCCGCGCATTCTTGCAGTGCCTTTTCCGCGCTCTCCAGCTCTTCAAAGCGCTTCATCAGCGGCTGTGCGGCTTCGATTCGCTTCATGCACTCGTCGCGGTCGTTCTGCGCCGCTGTCTGCTGCTGCGCCAATTCGCCCTGCTGCAGCTGCAAGCGTGCACACACGCCGGACAGCACCTCCGCCAGCGTATCCACCTGTTCAGGCTGCAATTCTTTTGCAGTGATAACCGTGCCTTTCGCCGCTTCCAATGCCAGCGCATCTTCCTCCGGCAGTCCTTCCGTCACCGCTCTCCCCGCAAAAAAGGACATATTCGCCCGCTGGGTCTTCGCCGCGGTGTTCTTCTCCTTCGCCAGCGTTTTCAGGCGCTCGCTCAACTGATAATAGTAGTCCGTTTTCAGCAAATCGCGCAGCAGTTCCGTCTTTTCCTTGCTGCCCGCGCGCAGGAAGTCCATAAATTCACCCTGCGCAATCATCACCACTTTGCGGAACTGATCTGCCGTCAAGCCCACAATCTCTTCGATTTTGCGGTTCGTGTCCGACAGCTTGCTCGGATACTGCGAGCCGTCCGGCATCAGCAGCTCCGCCGTCTCGCCCTCTTCCTGCTGCTTTGCACCTGTTCGCTTGGCAGGGCGGATGTGCCGCGGCGTGCGCGTAATCTTGTACGTTTCCTCCTGCCCATGCTGATGCGCCGTAAAGACAAGCGACACAACTGGCTTGTCATTCCGCACGTCCACAAACTGGCTCAGCAGCTCGTTTTCCTTGCCGCTGCCGTTTGTACTCACTTCGCCGTAGAGCGCGAACATCATTGCATCGAAAATGGTGGATTTGCCCGACCCCGTGTCGCCGCTGATGAGGAAGAAATCGCCGCCCTTTGGGAAGTCAATCTCCGTTTTTTCGCCGTAAGAGCCAAAGGCCTGCATCGTCAAGCGAATCGGTTTCATGCGTTTTCCTCCTTCATGGCGTTCATGACCTCCGTCAGCAGCGACTTTTCCTCGGCGTTCAGCCGCTCGCCTGCAAATTGCAGACACAGCTCGTAGGGGGAGAGCGTTTCCGTGCGCTCCTGCAGGGCTGCCAGCTCCACCGTTTCCTCGCGCTCGCGCCGAAGCTCCAGCAGATTCGGGTACCTCTCCCGCAGCAGTTCGCGCAGACCCACCATCTCCACCGCCTCCGCATCCGTCACGCAGATGGACACGAAATCCTCGCTCGCGCCGGACAGCAGCGCTTCCCGCGTCGCGCGCAGCTTCCGCACCTGATGGACGGGGTGCAGCGGCAAAACCGTCGTCTGCACGTCGCCTTTCGCGCCCATTTCCACCATCAAGATGCCCTTCTGCTGATTTTCCTCGCTGAGGGAGTAGGGCATCGGCGTGCCGCAGTAACGCAGCGTTTCACTGCCGACCTTCATCGGCTTGTGGATGTGCCCCAGCGCGGCATAGTCAAAATCCGCAATCAGCGACGCGGGAATTGCATCCAGATTGCCGACCTGCTTCACCTCGTTCTCCGCGCGCTCGATGTTCTCCGCGTCGCCGCCATCGGGCAGGAAGAACTGATGGCTGACCAGCACGTTCCGCTCGTTGGGGTTCAGCGGCGACAGCGCCAGCAGACGCGAAAATGCTTCGGGATAGCTCAAATTGTCGCCGTTCTCCTTCGTCCCGGCCACAAGGCGCACCATGCCCGGCCGCACGAACGGCAGCAGGTAGAAATTCACCGCACCGAAATCGTCCGTCAGGGTGACGCGCTCGATGGTTTCGCCCTTCTGCATGGGCGGATTGCCAATCATGTGGATGCCGCGGTCAGACAGTTCGCTGCGGAAGACATCGAGCCGCTGCGCGCTGTCGTGGTTGCCGGAAATCAGCATGATTTCGCCGTTCGGGAGCGCCGCGCGGAGCTGCGTCATGAAGTCGTCAAACAGCGCAACCGCTTCGACAGGCGGCACGGAACGATCGTAAATATCCCCCGCGAAAACAACGGCGTCGGGCTGATACTGCCGGGTCAGCGCGACGATTTCATCAAGAATTGCCTTCTGATCTTTCAGCAGGTCATGCTCGTAGAGCTTGATGCCCAGATGGAGGTCGGACAGGTGGAAAAAGCGCATAGACTGCCTCCTTTTGAAATTACGAATTTCCGCTGACGCCATGCAATTCACCATTTTTCGTGCTTGTCAGCATCTTTTTTTGTTTCCATTATACAACATTACAGGAATTTGTCAACTTCATTTTCCGTTTTGCTTTTCGTACATGAAAAAGGGCTGTGAAAGAACGGTTTGTCCTTCCGCAGCCTCTTGCGCAATTATACTATTTCCAGATAAAGCAGTATGATTAGTCACCGAACGAGATGCCGATGTTCCGGGCGGTCGTAATCATCGTGTTGTCCGGCGGAACCAGCTTCGGCACGCCGGCAATGTCGGACAGCTTGTTGTGGGTGATTTCGTTGCCTTTCAGCGCCACGGTTACGCCGTACACGCCGTCGCGGATGAGTTCCGCCGCGTGCACGCCAAACTGCGTGGACAGCACGCGGTCGTAGGCGTTCGGGCTGCCGCCGCGCTGGATGTGACCCGGCACAACCGCGCGCGCTTCCACGCCCACGAGGTCGCGGAGCTGCTGCGCTACATACGCGCTGGACGAGAAATGTTCCGCCGCGCGCTTGGCTTCGCGTTCCTTCTTGCCCATCTTCGCTTCTTCGGGGGTCATTGCGCCCTCAGCCACCGCGATAATCGTGAAGCCCTTGTTGCTCTTGGCGCGGCTCTCGACGACCTTGGCAACCTTCTCGATTTTATAGGGGATTTCGGGAATCAGGATGGCATCCGCGCCGCCCGCCACGCCGGAATACAGTGTCAGCCAGCCCGCCTTGTTGCCCATGATTTCCACTACCATGCAGCGCCCATGCGACGCCGCCGTGGTGTGGATGCGGTCGATGACCTCCGTCGCAATGTCCATCGCCGTGTGGAAGCCAAACGTGAAGTCCGTGCCATAGAGGTCGTTGTCAATCGTTTTGGGCAGACCGATGACGTTCAGCCCTTCCTTGGAAAGGAGGTTCGCCGTCTTGTGCGTGCCATTGCCGCCGAGGGTGACAAGGCAGTCAAGTTTCAAATCCTTGTAGGTCTTTTTCATGGCAGCAACCTTGTCCACGTTGTCTTCGCCAATCTTGCGCATATCGCGGAAGGGCGTGCGCGCCGTGCCAAGAATCGTGCCGCCAAGGGTCAGGATGCCGGAGAACTGGCTGCGCTTCATCTCCTGATAGTCGCCCGTGATGAGACCCCGATAGCCGTCGTGGATGCCGACAATCTCCGCGTCAAACAATTCATACGCCGCGCGGGTCACGCCGCGGATTGCCGCATTCAAGCCGGGGCAGTCGCCGCCGCTGGTCAGAATACCGATTCTTCTTTTCATTGCCAAACCTGACCTCCTCTTGATTTTTGCTGGATTCAAGCGTATTATAACATGGTTGCAGGCAAATTTCCACCGTCATTTTGACGAAATTGCCCGTTCTGTGTCTAGCGTGTGTTTCTAAAATGAGACCGATGCAGTTTCGAGCAGATTTTCTTGCAATTCAAGGATGAAAACCGAAGGTTTACTGGCGGTAAATCGAGGTTTGAAGACGCGGAAGTGCAAGAAAAGATGCCGAAAATGCTGCCGGGCGAATTTAGAAACACACGCAAATTGCGGCGTTTTTCTCCATCCATCACGCCGAAAAAGGAGGATTTTGCCCATGTCGAACAAAGCGCGCGTCCTCAATCACCTGCAGGCGCTTAGCATTCCCTGCGCTGTCTACGAGCATCCCGCGGTTTTCACCATGGAGGAGTGCCTCGCGCTGCCCTACGCCGCGCCGGATGTCACCTTCTGCAAGAACATTCTCTTGTGCAACCGCCAGCAGACGGCATTCTATCTGTATGTGACCCTGCCGGACAAACCCTTCCGCACAGCGGACACAAGCAAGCTGCTGCATTCCTCGCGGTTGTCGTTTGCGCCGCCAAAGTGCCTGCCGACGATGCTGGGGCTGGAATCAGGGAGCTTGTCGCCGCTGGGTCTGTGGTTTGACGAGGAGAAGCGGATTCAGCTGGTCTTTGACCATGATGTGAAGCGGGAAGGACGGATTGCGTTCCATCCATGCGATAATACGGCGACGGTGGTGTTTGCGCAGGAGGTTTTCTGGACGCAGGTCGTGCCGACATTGGGTCATGAACCGATTTGGCTGTAAAGGAAGAAGAGCATGTGCCGCGGTTTGCAATGCTATGCTGCAATTGGGAACAGTCCTGATATATCCGCTTTTATCCTTCGGGGGTCATTTTTTTCATTGCAATCAGCGTTGCCAGCATGATTAAAGGGAATATACAGCCCGTCAGCAGACCCGCCTGAAGATTATCCCCGGCATGCTGCGAAAAATATCCCACCACACTCGGCCCAAATGCGCCGCCCATGTCCCCTGCCATTGCCAGCAGCGCAAACAGCGCCGTACCGCCTTTGGGAATCCTCGGAGCAGTGATGCTGATGCTTCCGGGCCACATAATACCCACTGAGAAGCCGCACATGACACAGCCAACTAAGCCCCAAATCGGCATTGCAGATAGACCGGCCAAAAGATAGCTCACGACGCAAATAACGCCCGATATAAGCATAAACTTTATCAAATCTATCTTTTCTCCGAATTTGCCATACAGCATACGCGAAATTCCCATTGTGGTTGCAAACAAGCACGCCCCTGCCAAATCGCCGACAGATTTCGTTAATCCTAATGCGGATTCTGCAAAAGCTGATGCCCACTGCGCCATTGACATTTCAGATGCTCCAGCACAAATCATAAGGATGATTGCAGCTGCAAAAATAGGCTTTTTCAGCAATTGACGCAGCGACATTCCTTGCCCGTCTTCTACCAGACGCTCAATCGGACAAGTAGCAAAATTGTAGATATTATACAGCGGAATGATTGCCCATACGCAAGCCAGTATCTGCCATTTGTCGATGCCGAAAATTGCAAAGTACAGCGTAGAAAGCAAAATCACGCCCACACTGCCCCAGCAATAGAAAGAATGAAGAAGGCTCATCACCTTTTCCTTATGTTCGAAGGGACAGGCTTCCACAATCGGACTGCACAGTACCTCAATAAGGCCGCTCCCGAATGCGTAAAAAAACACGCCGATCAGTATTCCGATATAGGGCGATACGATATTGGGTAAAACCGCAATGCCAATCAGACCAAGACCAGCTAACAGCTGCGACGCCACAATGGACTTTCGGTAGCCAATAGCATCTACATACTTTGCGCATATTAAGTCTACGACCAATTGCGTCACATAGAACACCGCAGGAATTAAGGCAATCTGACCCAGCGAAATGTTGAAATCAGAATGAAACGACCAAAAAAGCAATGGCGCAAAATTAGCGGCAATTGCTTGCGTGATGAGGCCAAGGTAGCAGGCTCTTAAGGTTTTGCTGTAGTTCTTCATGACTCGAAGTGCTCCTTTCAGAATTCTCTTGAATAATATCACGTTTATTTTGGAATAGCAATTGACTTTTCCACCTTATTGTTGTACAATATCACAATACAGAGGAGGTTGGCATGTTTGGAGAATAATAACGAATTGAAAATCATCACAGATGAAACGCTCATGGAAAAGCGAAACCACGGTCAACCGGCATTTCCGTTCCAATACTATCTGGAAGACATCTGGGATTTCGACTTTCATACGCTCGGTTGGCATTGGCATCAAGAAATTGAATTTGTTTATGTGCAAAGCGGCGAAGCACACTGCTGTGTCGGAAAAGATCGTTTTTCTCTGCCAGCAGGCAGCGGCTTATTTATCAATACGAAAATACTACATCAATTTACAGCAGAGCACCCCACCGTGATACCTAATATTGTTTTTTCTCCGGTGCTGTTAGCTTCACCAGAAAGTTTTGTATATCAACAATATGTTAAGCCATTGCTTGTTTCCGACATTCCCTATTTGGTTTTTGAGCCGCTTTCTTTATGGCATAAGGAGATACTTTCACTGCTGAATCAAGTTTTCAAAACACAAGAGCAGCCAAATTTCAGGGAGTTGACAACTTTGCGACTGCTGACCTCCATTTGGGAAGTGCTGTATGAAAATATGGAATCCAGGCTTCAGCAGGGGCAGCCTGTTAAAAGAGACCTCAATGCTTCTCGCCTGCAAATGATGATGAGTTTTATTCATAGTCATTATGCTGACCAGATTTCCCTTGCTGATATTGCAATTTTTGCCCATGTAAGCAATAACAGTTGTATGCAAATCTTCAAAAATGGCATTCGCCAGTCTCCCGTTTCCTACTTAATACAGTACAGACTGAAAAAAGCCGCTGAACTGCTGGCAAACACGGAAATGAAGGCTGCGGTCATATCAGAAGAATGCGGATTTCACGATGTCCCATATTTTTACCGCAAATTCAAAGAAATTTACGGAATCTCTCCAATTGAATATAGAAAAAGCAACCTGTAATAGCATTTCCAGATAAGAAAGTGCCGAAATTCCCCCTTAAATTTCCCTTTTCCGGGAATCTTCCTCCCCCTTCGTTCGTTTCATATGCAGGGAGCACATTTCCAGCCCTCATCCACCCCAGAGAAAAGGAGCATCACCCCATGCAGCACATTTGGAAAATCTTGCTGACTTCTCTGCTGATTTTCGCCCTTGCCGCCACCGCTTGCCTCGCTGAGGACAGCGAAGCGCAGTATCAGGCATATTCCTACACCACTTTCAGCCTGCACCGAACGCCCAGCGAGAGCGACCGCGGCATCAGCGTGCAGAAGAAGACAAAAATCCTCATTCTGGAATGGGACGACGCATGGTGCAAGGTGCAGGTCGGCAATAAGGTCGGGTATGCCAAACCGGAATGGCTGTACCGCGTGCAGTCGCTGGATGCGCTGCATTATCCCCTGCAAAATCTGCCGCATCGCATGAGCGGCTATGTAGAATTTTCGCAGGATACGCTGATTTCGGGCGGAAAATTCAAAGGCTGCACCGCGTCCGCCGGGCAAATCGCCTGTGTGGAAGCACAAGCGGACGGCGCGTACCTGCTGCCCGTCTGGCGCGGCGAGATGCAGCTGACGGACGAAATCGGCACCTATCATCCCTTCGCGGATTGGGAGACTGCCGAACCCGGTGACATCATCGGCGGCTTCACCACCTTCTACGGCGACCAGCAGGGGCAGGGCAAGGCAGCGGCGCGCGAGCACAACATCAGCGAAGGTGTCAAGCGCATTGACGGCGTGACGGTGGAGCGCGAGGAAACATTCTCCTTCAACGCGCTGTGTGCGCCATACCGCCATTCAAACGGCTATGAGCTTGCGCCGAATGTCAGCACGGACGGCTTCGGGTACGGCGGCGGGGTGTGTCAGGTGACGACGACGCTCTACAACGCCGCGCTGACGCTGCCGCTGCAAATCGAGGAGTGGGCGCTGCACAGCAAGCAGGGCGCGGTGTATGTGCCGCAGTTTTTTGATGCCGCCGTGGGCAATTACAGCGACTTCACGTTTGTGAATCTGCTGCCGTACGGAGTGCAAATTCATGCATCCGCGCAGAACGGCGTGCTGACGGTGCTGTTCTGCCGTGCGGAGGAAGATTCGCAGTAAAAAAATGGTTCTTCACAGAAAGTTTTTGGGGGAGCAAACAAGGGCTTAGGCGAAGCACCAAAAAGCTGCACGCGGAAGGAGCATGAAA
>FR899823.1 GCA_000437595.1 Faecalibacterium sp. CAG:74
CTATCTTCCGATCGGTGATAGACCGTTTGAAAAGTATGCGCTCAATTTCAAAAACGGCAATGATCAAATTCGTGAATTCTGGCCGGCGGAAATCAATGGTATAGATCCGGAAGGAGCATTATTTGAAAAAAGCTCTGGGCAAAAGCTTTCATATGATGCTGATGTTGAGATCGGGAAAGAATACTATCTATTAAAACGCGGCCACCTGTATGTGAAAGCATATAACGGCATAACCATACGAGAAATCCTGCAGAAGCGAACCGGGTGGGAAACATGGAGCCTATATGAGATTTATGCGGCAGAATTTAACGAAGCCGCTGCTCGGTTCTATCTTGACTTTCATTGCCGCTTGACTGAGCATCCTGTTTCACTGCACCCGGTATGGCCGCTATTCATCGAAGGAAATTATGTAATTAAACACAATCAAAACAATATGTACATGCTGGTCGAAGGCAACGTGTCAGCGGTCAAAACCTTCCCTTCTGTAGCTTTGCGTCAGTTGAGTCATAATTCATCGCAAACCAGACTGTACGAGGTATCGTGTGCCGGAAGGCAGCAGTTAATTTCTGCCGGTCGAACACGGGCATTACAATACACATACCTTTGGAGAGAGCCGCTTGATCAGATGGGCATGGTGCCAGAAGTATCGGTTACTGACCTTACGGGCGGTGCAGTTGCTTCTGGTGAAGCGAATATCTTACCTCACAATAAAACGCTGCGTATCAAATCATCATTTGACGGAGAACTTATTATTTCCAACAAAAGCCATGTTGTAGATAAGCGAAAGATAACAGCTGATAAATACATGGAACTGGACGGGTTAGCCTTTGGTATCAGCATTCAAATTATGATCGGCTTTGATGTCATTTGGCAGATTAACTTTAAAAAGCAACGGTTAATCAGGATCAACGAAGATGTCGAAATGCTAAAGCATATTACCAACGTATCCGGGGTAGCAATCCCAGCCCCGCATTCTTTACGCAATATATTAGCAGGCATGCGCTCCTATCCAACAATATGCCGATGGATACGAATGTGTATAAAGAATAATGCCATAGATGAGCAGGCATACCGCAGATTGCAAGAGACCTATCGCCGCATGAATATGAATGGATAAGGAGAACCGCTATGAATTACATTGAACTCCTCACTCAGGAAGAAAAGGTAAACCTCTGCGGAATCATGGGGGGAAGAGATTTCAAAGAACTATTCAAACACAACGAACGAGAATTTCAGAAAATACGAAAAGGATTCAGGGCTAAATCCTTAACTGAAGAACTTGCGTTATCAATTGCTATTGCCAATGTGGACAAGCCCTTTATTGCATCATGGGTCAACGCAAGGGTACAGATTTGGCTTGATGAAATACAGGAAAATATAACAAAACTTGAAGGTGAAGGTTCTGCGCATGATATTGCCCTGGCAACAACGATGCTGGATTTCTTCTTTTCACATGATGTTGATTTGTACCTCAAGCTCGCAGGAATTACAATGGATGAAGTCTCCCGAACTGAGCTTCGTACAACAATGGAACGTATTGAATCTGACCGTGCTAAAGAAGAAAAGGACGCCGATCGAATTAAAGCATTAGAGGAAGAGAAACAACGTTTGCTCTGTCAAATAGAAGATTGCCATCAAAGCGCCAGTCTGCTAAAGACTGAATACGAGCAAATGATTCAAGAGATAGAACAAGAGAAGAAGGATTTAGAGTCTTCTTTGGCTGCGGCGCAAGAGAAGATTTCAGAATTGCAAACATCTCTAACCGTTGCCAAAAGTGATGAGAGCAGCCACCTTTCGCAATACGACGATACCGATATTTCTTCTCTGCCCCCGGTTGGCAGCGAAGAAACCATTTCTTTGTGCAATGTGATTTCTGACTACAGCGGACAGAAATGGCTTATACGTTTTGCTGATTTGAGCCACAATGGACACTATCACATGTTCCATAGAAATGAAGAACTCCCACCATACTTTGCAAATAGGGATAAAATCTTCTATAAGGACGGCCCTTCCACTGACGGCTTTTATGGAATCTGGTCGTGGTCTGCAATTCCAAACGAAAAGGATCCTTCCAAGGATTATATTATATCAAAATACAATGTTAATCTTGATGCCATTGAAATAGCTACTATTCCAGAAGCCTCCTCTCTTGAAGAATTGATTCGCCTGTTAAAAGACGGGTTTGTATACCAGCCACATAGTAGAAGAATCATGTTTTCTTTATACGCATCCAAAGGGCAATACATGGGCATTCTGTGCAGCATAAAGGAACTCAATGTTACCAATGGAAAGGTCTCCTTTGCTGAAGATTGCATCGAAGTACCAGTTTACGAATTCAACAGTGACAATATATTGCGTTTAGAAAACGGCCTATCTTTTTATAGAAATGCGTTTGCCGGTCTTCCGAATAAACTTTATCAGTTAAAAAGCCCACTCGATATTGTAAAGAATATTGTTTTCTCATCCATTTCTTGGACAGCCTATAAAACAAGAGGATATACTCGTGCTGAGTATAGAAGTTTTAAAGATTTTCTCGGTGCGATTCCGGTAGAAAATATAGTACAGAGAATAGAAGCTGAATGCCGCTGTTCTGATTCTGTGGCAAAAGAACTTTTGAATGAGTTCCTGAGTATAGTCTGGAAATATGTTGATGGTGACAGCCTGGAAGATGATGTGATCCTCTCGGCTATTTCCGCAAGCTCTGAGCTGCAGGAAAGAACGAAAGCTCTTATTCGTTTGGATTGGGAAGCGGAGCACAAAGACTTACTGACTGATGCCCAAAGGGAGCTTGATTTGCTCAATGCCAAGCTGGAATCTGTCAATACCAGTTTGACTGAGGCTCAGGAAGCCTTTAGTAAAACCAAGCTGGAAGATGAAAGACTTTCAAACGTAATAGCTGAAAAGGAAAAGCTGGCTGAGGATGTTGAAGCAGCAGTTGCTGATAGAATCGAAATGGCACGTAAAAATGCAGCAGGCTTCATTGCCAACATGGCTTTCGTTGACAGACATCCGAATGAGGCTGCAGCAAAACAAACGCCTAAAGCAGTTGAAACTTTGGCCCAGCCCGTGGCTTCTCAATATCATGCCTATTCGGCAGCGAAGGAACTCGATGATCTCGAAGTCCATCACTCTTGGAATGAAGTCATTAACACAGCTTCGTTTGAGTTAGGCGAAGCAGGCGTTGCAGATAGATACAGAAATGGTCTTGCGGCTTTCTTATGCGCTGCCTACATTGGAAGACAACCTATTCTTCTTGTCGGACCGAATTCAATCGATATTTCGAAAGCGCTCTGCGCAGCAATAGCGGGACATAAGCATGGAATGCTCTCTTGTGAGGGTAGTTATAGCAGCCATGTGCTCCAAGAATTGGGGCATGATGGCGAGGATATCGTAATTATCAACAATCTCTTTGCAAGCGGGTGGATGAATCGACTCCCAGAGATCCTTTCGAAAAAGGATATTTTCTATGTTGCTACCCATCCCTACGCAGAGGATATTCAAGTTGAGCCTAAAAGCCTGTATGGTTTTATGCTGCCACTGTTCACAGAGTTTTTTGTGGACAATAAAGCATCTGGTAAGTACTATGGCGGATACTTTGCAGATGACTTTAAACCATACGCGGCTCAACCAGCATCAAGCAAAGAATTGAGAATCCTGCCAAGACTTTCGTTGAGCACATTGGTGAAAAATCGGATTAATAGCGTTATTTCTACCATGCATGGCATCCACTCTTCCACAACAGCGGATGAGGAGTTTATATTCGCTATTCTTCCAATTGCATATGCAACACTTGAACTAAATGACCTCACGGAGATGATTGCAGACCCGCAAAAAGGTATTGAACTATCCGCAAGCCTTAAGCGTGATCTGCGGTTTATCTTAGGAGAACTCTGATGAACAAGTATAATGGATTGCTTTCAGCAGTGGCACAAAAGTATAACATCCGCAGAGCCTTGCAAGAAGCTGAAAACGATTGGAAGACACGATTGATTTATAGTGTCTGCGGAATGATGGCTTATGCATCACTTTGGGACGAGACGGAGGATGAACCCGTTTCCATTGTGCACTTAAAAAGAAAAGTCCGTAGCATGCTGTCAAGTTATAAATCGATGTATCCAGAGCTCTCCAACAGCTTACCGTATATTTCTGCAGAGCTTGAAGATGAAATTGCCGGCCTATTCTTAAGCACTGGAATGGTTTATCACCGTCCCAACCGAATAGCCCCATCCATGAAACACGAAGAATCACATTGCAATATTGTTTTTCAAAGAGGTATTGGCCTGGATAGTATCTCTTGCGTGTCCGGCATTGGATTCTATTCAAAGCTGGAATGTATATCAAACCCAGACGGGATTAAAACAATGTTTGGCTTGGAACAACAGGCTTTGTGGGACTTGTGGAATTCAACATTGACCACTGCTTCCTGGAAAGCAGCCCCGTCACTTGAACAAAATACTGAGTATCTTCGTCTAAAGCCTCCTTTTTCTCGGGGTTACTGGGAAAATAAACCGGATACTACGGGTTTGGTTTCGATACTTCGAACCGGAATAAAAGGTTCACAGTTGTACTATATTTATCGATATTCTGACAATGCAATGGAGATTAGTCCTCTCCCGCAGTGGCAGGTCGAAAACCATCATTATAGGTCTCTTGCATGTGCCTGCCTCCATAGTTATGGGGCGTTACCGCCGATAGAATATGTTAAAGATGGCGCATTAGTTCATATATGGATGAATTATCTGCTACCACCACATGAACTCGAATTTGTGAAGCTTTATAGCTGGCCTGAGGTATGTACATCGCTTCCGTGCGATTTCAAGCGAAAGCTCTCAACAGAAGTATTTTCCGCTATGAAAACGGTTTTGTCTGATCAGGGATATGAGTTTAAAGGAGAGATGATCTGATGCAAAACGGAGCAAATTCAGTTCATAAACTGTTACGAACAGAACTGGAAGATTACATTAAGTCTCAGTATTTTGGTAAATCCCCTCTTCTTCTTTCAGCCCTAAGCAATCACATTGACGATGAAGGTTTACTATATCAAAAACCGTTTATTGAGTCATCTCCTGCATATGTCACTGTACCCAACGGCATTAATACAGCTTCTATAGAGCCCTGGATGAAAGAATACTTCTTACAGCTGGCGCAGGCTGGTATCGGGGTCTTTCCATCTCCATTTGCTCATCAGATTTCTGCGCTCGAAGCGGCAACAAAAGGCGAAAACCTATTTGTATCAACAGGTACTGGTTCCGGTAAAACCGAGTGTTTTATGTGGCCTCTTCTCGCAAAAATGGCCACCGAAGCTAGGAACTCAAAGGAATCATGGGCAAAACGAGGCATTCGCACAATCATAATGTATCCTATGAATGCCCTGGTTTCCGATCAGGTCAGCAGACTCAGAAGGATGATTGGAGACCCCGATAAGAAGTTTATCAAAATTTTCCGAAGCACCTGTGGCGATAGTGTTCGACGGCCCCAGTTTGGTATGTATACCGGCAGAACGCCATATCCTGGAGCTCAGCCTTCTACAGAACAAGACAGAAAACTTGAAAAAACTTTAGCGAGAATGTCATTTCCCCAAAGTGATTCTGAAAAAGAGTTTTTCAATCAGCTTCTCAAAGAGGGAAAGATTCCGGCGAAAGCAGATATGAATCAATTTCTTCAGGGACTTCACGAGAGCAGGCACATTCCAAACGATGAGGATGCAGAATTAATAACCCGCTTTGAAATGCAGCAGTTTTGTCCGGATATTCTCATCACAAACTATTCCATGCTCGAATACATGCTACTGCGACCCAGAGAGCGGAAAATCTGGGATGATACCCGTGAGTGGCTTGCATCGTGTAAAGAGAATAAACTGTTGTTTGTAATCGATGAAGCACACATGTATCGTGGCTCATCGGGCGGTGAGGTTGCTTTATTGATTCGCAGGCTCTTTCATAAACTCGGCATTAGCCGTGATCGTGTACAGTTCATACTCACCACCGCAAGCATGCCCAATAAGAATCAGCAAGATTATGATTCAGTAATGAAGTTTGCGAATGAGCTCACAGCTTCCGACACAGAAACGCAGTTCCGCTATCTTACAGGTGAAAGAGAAGTTATTGATGGACAGCTTAAGTATGGCATACCATCCGAGCTTCTCTTGAATGCAGATCCAGGTGAATTTGAGGACAAGGATGAATTGAAACTGTCTGCTCTTTTATCGTTCTGGCGTCAGTTAGATGGTTTTGATCGTACCCTTAACTCCTTGGAAGCTGTTTGTAATTGGATGTATGGCAATCTGGTTTATTACCGTCCATTCCATGAACTCATCAAGTATTGCCGAGGGAATGCTGTGTCCCTAGGTGAGCTGGCCACTGGTATTTTCCCAGATCTCGATCAAGAAAACGCACTTAAAGCGGTTAGCGTTCTTTTGGCAATTGCTCCACTTGCAAAGAATGCCAAAGGATCTGTTCTTTTTCCAGCGCGCATGCATATGCTTTTTAAAGGAATTTCCGGCGTTTATGCCTGTGCTAATGCAGATTGTAATTGCTCTCATACAGAAGGAGGCCTCACTCTCGGAGAAATATATTTGTCGGATGGTAATTTGATTTGCCCACACTGCGGCAGTGTTGTATACGAACTATACAATGACAGACGCTGTGGCGCTCTGTTTTTCAAGGGCTATGTACTTGAAGATGATGCAGAATTACATGGCAATGTTTACCTATGGCGTTATCCTGGCCAACTGATGGATCACCGAATGAAAGAGGTGCATCTATTTATTCCGACTGAAGATTTTGAGCTGCCCGTAAAGCAAGGGAAAAACGCCATCAAACCGTGTTATCTTGACGTTAAAAGTGGGTTTATTAACTTTACAGACGACTCCTCAGCCGGAAAACCATGGGTTAGAAAACTGTACTACTGCAATTACTCTGCGAAAGGAAGGCCGCAGATCATAACATTCCCGACTTGTCCGCATTGCAGACATCAGCTTTCCACATCACAACTAACCTCATTTAGCACACGCGGTAATCAATCTTTCTTCAATTTGATAAAATCACAGTTTCAGCTGCAGCCTGCTGTGCCAGGGAAAAACGAAGATCCTGACCGTTTCCCTAACGAGGGACGGAAAGTGCTGCTGTTCTCTGATAGTCGCCAGCGCGCAGCGAAATTAGCCAGGGACATGTCTGATGCTTCAGATATTTCTGCAGCAAGACAGTTGTTTGCTATTGCAATCAAAACAATGGAAGAGCAAACAGTTGAGCAACCCATGAATTCCCTATATGATTTCTTTTGCCTTGCTGCCGGTCAGCACCATGTACAAATGTTCCATTCTGATGAACGCATAAAATTCGCTGAAGACTGTACTTCTGCGTTGAATAATTACAGTCGATGTGTAAAACGAGGGAGAGAATATACTCCACGATTCACTATTGCGAATGCACCTGTACAGATGCAAGAATACCTCCTTAGATTGTTTGCAGGCGGCTATAATACTTTATATGACTCTGCCACAAGCTGGATCGAGCCTACTGATCAAGCGCTGTTCGATGCGGTCGATGCTCTTGATGAAAATCACATAAAGGTAACCGAGAAAGAGTTTATCGATGTTTTTAATGCTTGGATGCTGTCTATTTGTGATATGTATACTGCCCTGGGGCATACCATCAGCGACACGGTTCGATTGAAGGTTCGCCCAAATTATGGTGGTTACGGCCTTGAAAAAAACTGGGAGTTTTCCAAGGTGATCCGTGAAATCATGGGTTGGAGTGACGGAAATGAAGCTGAGATGGCGTGGAAACGTGTGCTGAAAGAAGCCTTCCTCGATGCCGCACAACCCGACAATGGGAAACTATACGTTGATCTTTCCAGAATTAAGACGCGTTTCGATACTATGCATGCATGGTATAAATGTGAACAGTGTTCAGAACTAACACCTTTCGTTCTGAAACACAAATGCCCGAGCTGCGGTTCAACTCGCATCCATAAGATGGAACCTGAAGAATACGAAGCGCTCAGTTTCTGGAGAAAACCGGTTGAGGACGCAATTCAGGGTGAGCCAATCCATGTGATTGATACAGAAGAGCATACTGCTCAGCTATCGCATAAAGATCAACGGGATGATCTTTGGAGCAAAACCGAACAATATGAACTGCGCTTCCAAGACTTGATTCAGGAAGGTGAAACCCCTGTTGATATCCTCAGCAGCACAACTACCATGGAAGTCGGTATTGATATTGGCTCCTTGGTTGCGGTTGGATTGCGGAATATTCCGCCAATGCGTGAAAACTATCAACAGCGAGCAGGTCGTGCTGGCCGGCGTGGATCCAGCTTGTCTACAATTGTCACTTTCTGCGAGGACGGGCCACATGATACATTGTACTTCAATGATCCTGTTCCTATGTTCCGAGGCGATCCCCGCAAACCGTGGATTGATATTCGAAGCGAAAAGCTTATCCAACGCCATTTAGCTATGGTTATCCTCCAGGGGTTCCTGGCTAAGCAAAATATGAGCCTTGATGCGATTCCTGCCGCTGCTTTCCTCCAAGATTATCTTGATGATTTCAAGAACTACTTATCTTCTTATAATCCTGATAGTGATAAGCTTCTGGTGCCTATTGGGGCTGCTTTCCATTATTCAACATTTGAAAAAGAACTCAAAGAAGCTTTTGAAACTCTGAAAGAAAAATGTCAGGCTCATCCTGAGCTATTTGGGGTGGATGAAGGCGCCAAGGAAGGCGAGGCAAAGGTCCTCCTGGATGCTCTTTATGAAGAAGGCATCATCCCGACATATTCGTTCCCAAAGAATGTTGTAGGTACTTACATACCAGATATGTATGGGAAAATCCTCTATGAGGTTGACCGTGGGCTTGATGTTGCTATTGGAGAATATGCGCCTGGCAGGGCAATCGTTGTGGATAAACAAACATATCAGATTGGCGGATTCTATTACCCCGGAAGTGAACGCCGTCACGGGCAAGCCTTAACGCCAGCTCGTGCCTATACCGAAGACCCGAATTATGTGAAGCAGGTCATTTCTTGCGCAGAGTGTGGATGGTTTGGATTGATGGAAGAAAAAACAAAGCATTGTCCATTCTGTGGAAACAAGGATCTAAGAATCTCGAGAGAAATGATGCGCCCTTGGGGTTTTGCTCCCAGAAATGCCGAAGCAATACCAGATGTTCAGTTGTCAGAAGAGTATACCGCCGTGCAGCAGCCTCTGTATTCAACGCTTCCGGATGCCGAAGAGATGAAACTTGCTCCGGGCTGTAAGAACATTCGTATTGCTTCTCGTACCAATCAACGCATTATTATGCTTAACAAAGGTTCAGATGATAAAGGCTTCATGGTATGCAAGGACTGCGGAGCTTCTATGCCTGGTGATAACATTTCGGTTCTGAACGATATTAACAGGCCATATAAGTCCAAGTTCGCACGAAACAGATGCCGCCATGGTAATTCATTTAACGTGAATCTTGGCTATGACTTCATTACGGATATGCTGGTACTTGAATTCACGATTGACGACAAAATCATTGATGCGCGGCGGTATGACAATCCATGGCTTAGCCGTGCAGCCCAATCTTTAGCCGAAGCACTGCGATTGGTAGCGAGCAAAAAGCTCGATGTTGAGTTCACCGAACTTGTCACTGGCTATCGACTCAGAAAGGGAGCTGAAGCATCTTATGTTGATATCTATCTTTATGATAGTCTGTCAAGCGGAGCTGGTTATGCTGTCAGTGTAGCTGATGTAATTGATGAACTGCTATCCGACATGAAGGAACTGTTGAGCTCCTGTGATTGTGGATCTGCATGCTCAAAATGCCTGAAGCACTACAGGAATCAGTATGTACACGGTATGCTTGACCGCTTTGCAGCGCTTCAGCTTCTTGAATGGGGGATTGAAGGAATAAAAGCATCTCCTATCAATCCCGAGAAGCAGATTAGCATGATTAAACCTTTGACAAGTATCCTTAAACAATCAGGCTGTGAGATTTTCACTGATAGTGAGATTACCGCAATTGGCCACAGAAGCAAAAAGAAGATTGTTATCTATCCAGCGATGTGGGTTGAACCTCATGCATCCAACACTGTTTTCGTAAGTGATGCATATATAAAGTACGCCAAGCCATATGCTGTCCAAAGAATACTCGATAATACTTGAAGTAGAATGATGCTTCTACGCAGTTGCCTATGGGAAAAATATGGATCTCACCAGCATCTGATACTCAGCAGGATCCTAATAATATGCTAGCTATGAGCTTTCCCTATTACAGGATTATCCAATGCAATTACCCCATCACCTGCTGCACCCGTCTCAGATACTGAGTATTCCGCGCGAGATTGCGCAGCACGACCGCTCAAATTGAGCATCCATTCCGGCGGAATTGAGCACGCTTGCCGCCGTCGTTGAG
>FR899824.1:0-3736 GCA_000437595.1 Faecalibacterium sp. CAG:74
AAAGGCGCAAGCAGATGGCGCAGGTGAATCTGGAAATAGTATTAAATGGAAAAGATGAATCTCTTTCGCGCATTGCAAAACCCGCGCATCTGTGCTATCATGTCGATACAGGCTGAAAACCAGCCATCAAGGAGGAAAAGTGCAATGTATACGCATCAAGGCAACAAGGTGACAGGCTTGACGGTGGCTTACATCGGCGGCGGCTCGCGCGGATGGGCGTGGGGGTTCATGCGTGACATTATTTCCGACGGGCAAATCAGCGGCACGGTACGGCTGTACGACATTGACCGCGAGGCGGCGGAGCGCAATCAGAAAATCGGCACGATGCTGGCGGCGCATCCCGACGCGGCATCCAAGTGGGCGTTTGAAGTCAGCAGTTCCTTGCAGGAGGCGCTCACGGGCGCGGATTTCGTCGTCATCAGCATTCTGCCGGGAACGTTTGCGCATATGCGCGGCGATGTACACCTGCCGGAGCGGGTCGGCGTATATCAGTCCGTGGGTGACACGGTGGGCGCGGGCGGCTTCATGCGGGCAATGCGCACAATTCCGATGTTCGTTGAGATTGCCGAAGCGATTCGCGACTTCGCGCCGAACGCGTTCGTCATCAACTATACGAACCCTATGACGCTTTGCGTGCGGACGCTGTACGAGGTATTCCCGCAGGTAAAGGCGTTCGGCTGCTGCCACGAGGTGTTCGGCACGCAGAAGGTGCTGTGCGCGATGCTGGATGAGCAGGAGCACATTCCCGGCGTGAAGCGGCAGGACTTGTACACCACTGTCACCGGCATCAACCACTTCACTTGGATTACCTCTGCCAGCTATCAGGGCATGGATTTGATGCCGCTGTACGCCCGCTTTGTGGAGGAGCATCCCGAAGGCATTCAGCTGGGGTCGGACAACTGGATGAACAGCCATTTCGCGTGCGCGCACAAGGTCAAGTTCGACCTGTTCCAGCGCTACGGGGCGATTGCGGCGGCGGGCGACCGCCATCTGGTGGAATTCCTGCCGCAGTGGTATCTGCACAGCCCGGAGACAGCGCACCAGTGGAAATTTGACCTGACGCCCGTGTCATGGCGCGAGGACGACCTGAAGAAGCGGATGCAGCGCTCGGACGACCTGCTCAGCGGAAAAGAGCCGCTTGACCTCACGCCGTCGGGTGAGGAAGGGCATTTGCTGCTCAAGGCGCTGCTGGGGCTGGGGAACATGGTCAGCAACGTGAACGTGCCGAATCAGGGGCAGATTCCGAACCTGCCGATTGGCGCGGTGGTGGAGACAAACGCGCTGTTCTCGCGCGGGCGCATCGACCCGATCTGCGCGGGCGACATGCCGGCGAACATCCTGCCGCTGGTGGCGCGCCACGTCTACAATCAGGAAAACACCTTGCAGGCTGCGCTGCACTGCGACCGCAAGCTGGGTTTCTCCACGTTCATGAACGACCCGCAATTGGGCGGCGTGACGCTGGAGGACGGGCAGAAGCTCTTCGACGACATGCTGCTGCATCAACGGGATGTGCTGCCGAAGGGATGGTTTGAATAAGGATATGAAACTCAGGCGAATACTGGCGCTGTCTCTGCTGCTGCTTTCGACGCTGACGCCCGCTTCGCTGGCGGAGACGGCGCATCCGGGCTTCTATCAACCGCAGGAAAACGCGGCGATGGACTACGACGATTCCGAAAGCCGCTGGAGCTTTGCCCGGAGCGTCGAAAGCGAGCACTTCCTGCTGTTCTGGGAGGCGGGGTTCTGCGAGAATCCGCTGAACGCCGCACCGGACATGCGGGTGGATACAGCGGATTTGCTGGAAAAGGCGGAGCTGTTCTACGCGGAGAACGTAGATCGGCTGCACATGGCGGATGAACCCCTGCCCGGCGGCGACAAGCTGCAAATCTACCTGCTGTATACGGCGGATTGGGTCGCGACGGGGGCGGGGTACGACAACCGCATCGGCGCGTTGTGGATTTCGCCCGCGACGTGTCAGCCCGCCGGGTCAGTGATTGCGCACGAAATCGGGCATTGCTTTCAGTATCTGACATACTGTCAGGCGCTGGAAAGCGGTGCGCCGGATGACAGCCGCGCCGGATTCCGCTACGGTTACGCGGAGAACGCGGGCAATGCGCTGTGGGAAATCGGCGCGCAGTGGCAGTCTTGGCAAAGTTATCCGGAAGAAATGTTCACCGATTACGAGATGGAAACGTGGTTTCAGCAGTACCACCGTGCGCTGGAAAACGAGTACACCCGCTATCAGAACTACTGGTGGTTCTACGCGCTGACCGAGCAGTACGGCTTGGATGTGTACAGTCGGATTTGGCGGGAAAGCGCCTACCCGGAGGATGCATATCAGACGTTCATGCGCATGTACCTTGCTAACGACCTGAACGCGTTCTACGACGCGCTGTACCGCTATGCGTCCCATGCGGTCACGTTCGACTTTGCGGCGGCTGCACCATACAGCGCGGCGTGGCAGGGGCGCTATGACGCAACGCTGTACGATGTCGGGGATGGCTGGCAGCGAATCGCCTATGCATCCTGCCCGGAGGCGAACGGCTTCAGCGCGATTCCGCTCGACCATCAAGGCGCAAACCGGGTGACGGTGTCGTTCCGCGGCTTGCAGCCCAGTTCAGCGCTGGCGGCGGACGACCCCGGTCTGTACTATATCGGGGACGATGCCACCCCGGAGAACCTGACGGGTCACACACGCATTTATAACGCGGTGGATGCCGCGCCGGGCTGGCGCTACGGTTTCGTGGCATACTTGACGGACGGCACGCGCGTGTACAGCGACGTTTGCGCCGAAGATGAGGGCGCTGTGTCCTTCGACATCCCGGAGGAAACGCAGTATCTGTACTTCGTCGTGCTGGGCGCGCCGGAAAGCTATCAGGTGCACGTTTGGGACAACGATGAAGCGACGGATGCGCAGATGCCGTTTGAGATTCGGGTGGAATGGGGAAAGTGAAAATAGTATAGCATACGAGAACCCGCTGCCCATCCCTGCATTGGGGGTGAACAGCGGGTCTTTACGTTATATCCCTTACAGAACCGTCAAATCTTCCTTCTCGCAAGCGGCAATCGCGCCGTCATGTCCGACGACGCACACGCCGCCGTCCTTTGCCATCTGGTCAAGCACGCCGCACCACTTGAGCAGCGCGTCCTTGGTGGTGGAGAGCATTTCCGCGCGCTCACGGCAGAGATCCTCCGGCGTGATGCCGCACAGCAGATTTTCGTCGCTGACAAGAATCTGATTCTCCGAACCCAGCGGCGGTTCGCTCTCGCCGACGGTGGAAATGATGTACTTGTCAATCCGTTCGTCGCCCGCCACGAAGTCGCGCAGACCCTTCGACATGCTGCGGTTGATGCCCAGCGTACGCGCCGGGGAGGGGTCGCGGTAGGAGTAAGTGACCATGCGCCCCGTCTCGCTGGTGTTCAGCCCTGCGCCGTATGCGCCGCCCTGCACGCGGACTTCGTTCCACAGGTAGCTTAGGGACAGGATGTTGCTCATCACGCGCGCAATACCGCTGTACACCTTGCCCGCACGACGGTAATCATAGCCCAGCGACGCAAAGCTGATCTGCGACGGGATGCGGTAAGCGCACTTGGCAGGCAGGTCGCTGACATACGGCGCGGCATCCGGGATGGGCATGCCGACCGGGTAGGCGGAGAGAATCGCGGCAGGGTCAAGCGCCTTATTCGTGGACAGGCTGAACGTGACGCGGGACTGCACCGCGCTGTCCTTGCTGAACCG
>FR899824.1:3744-4716 GCA_000437595.1 Faecalibacterium sp. CAG:74
GGGGCTGCGCCGCGCTGTCCTTGCTGACCCGCTCGCAGAGGGCAAGGAAATCCGGGTACTGCGCGTCGAAATTCTCCGCCAGCGCCTTCTGCACCATGCAGGCACTCAGACCGTTCAAGGCTTCCCGCGCTGCCGAGGCCGCGCTCATCGTCGCCGATGCGGCGTACATTGCCATCCTGTGGCCGTCGCTGATGACCTTTTGCTTCGCCATCTCGCTCAACTGGAGAATCAGCGTCTGCACACGCGCCCTGTCGTCAAAGCACGTTTCGGTCAGAATTTCCCGCACGAGCGCGGCTGCCTTGTCCACGTTCGCATCCAGCACGGAGCAGCTCACGTCCAGCACGGGCGTCGCCATTTCCGCACAGCGGGACATGACGCGCAGCTGGAACGTCAGCTTGCCGATATCGCGCTTGATGGCTTGGAAGAGGGATAGCGAATCGTGACGCTTCGTCGGCAGCTTGCCCAGCAGTTCGGGCAGTATCGACAGGCGCTTGAGTTCATCCAGGGTGAAATCGGTCAAGGAGATATACCAGTGCATGATGGTAACGCCGTTCATGGGCAAATCATGCGTGATAACCTTTGCCGCGCCGCACTGCGCTTCCGCCGCGGGAATCAGCAGCGGGTCTGCGCTGATTTCGCTCAAGGACAGCACGGGCAGCGTTGCCAGCTGCTCGGCGGTGTCGGGGGTCTGCTGCCACGCGGTCAGCTTCTCGTTCTGCACGCGCAGCGCTTCCTTGTCCGCGTCCGTCCACGCGGCCTGAATCGCCTGCAGGCGCTCCGTTTCCTCCGCGCGGAGTTCGTCGCCTTGCGTGTGGGACGGCACGGTGCGGATGATGCTCATCGTGCTTTCATCCAGCAGAAGTTCTGCCATCAGGCGGTCAAAGTCGGCGCCCGCCGCCATTTCCCGCAGCTTTTGATAACGCTCTTCGGACAGGAGCGGCTGCATCGGGTCGCCGCCGTAAAGACACGCCG
>FR899824.1:4729-23886 GCA_000437595.1 Faecalibacterium sp. CAG:74
AGCCTCCGGGCCCCCGCCGTAAAGCCACGCGTCAAGCGCATGGATGCAGCGGAGCAGCCCCGACGGTTCGCCCGGCTGACGGGCAGAAAACTCGCTGCTGTTGATGGAGGCAGTCAGCGCGTCCTTGTCCAGCCCGGTTTTAACCAGCTGCTGCACGGTGTCGCGGATCATCTGGCGCAGCTCCTGCTCACTGCCATCGGCAATGTTGCGCAGGGTCAGCATCATGTACGGCTGCGCCATCGCGTTGTCCAGAGACATGCCTACATCCTGACACTTGCCCGTCGCCAACAGCGCCTTCTTCAGCGGCGCGTCGTTGCTGCCCGTCAGCACATCAAAGAGGATTTCCGTCGCCGTGACGCGCACCGTATCCGACCACGGCGCAACAATCTTCGCCAGCGTCAGCATGGTCTTGTCGGCAGTATCCTCCTCGGCGCCGATTTCATACGCCTGTTCCGCTTCAGCGGCGAAGGGCTTCTGCATGGGAATTTCGTGCTTCTCGTCCAGACGGTCGAAGCGGCTCAGGTACTCCTCCGCCAGCGTCAGCACCTTGTCCAGCGGCACAGCACCATCCAGATAAATGCGCGCATTCGACGGGTGATAATAGCGGCGGTACATGCGCAGGAACTGCTCGTAGGTCAGGTCGGGGATGTGCTTCGGGTCGCCGCCGGAATTCCAGCCGTAGCAGTTGTCCGGGAAGAGGACATCCAGCGTCTTCTGGTAAATCTGCTCGTCCACATCGCTCATGGCGCCCTTCATCTCGTTGAACACAACGCCCTTGTACAGCGGCGCGCCGTTTTCGTCCAGCTCAATGTGCCAGCCTTCCTGATAGAAGATGTTCGGGTCTTGCAGGATGCGCGGCGCGAACACAGCATCCAGATACACTTCCGCCAAGTTCAGGAAGTCCTGCTCGTTGCGGCTGGAGACGGGGTAAATCGTCTTGTCGGGGAAGGTCATCGCGTTCAGGAACGTCGCCATGCTGCTCTTCATCAGCTCGACGAACGGTTCACGGACGGGATACTTGGCGCTACCGCAGAGGACAGAATGTTCCAGAATGTGGAATACACCGGTCGAATCCTCCGGCAGGGTCTTAAACGCGACGCAGAACGTCTTGTTCACCTCGCCGTTATCCACCCAAACCAGCTGTGCGCCGGTCTTTTCGTGGTGCATTTCCACCATCTTTCCGTGCAGCTCTTCGCTTTCACGCACACGGTCAACGCAAAAGCCGTGACGCGCCGCAGTTTCGTTCAAATTCATCATGGGGACTCCTTTCCCTGTGACCCCAGGCGGGTCATTCATTTCCTTTATCATAGCACAACGGGCAGTTGAGTACAAGCGCGAATTGGCTGATTTTTGTCAAACGGTTATCGAATGCGCAGAAGTTCCGAAACATCCTTGCGCTTGGGGGCGGCAGGAGATTCCGCAGGCACGCCAATCGGAATCAGCGCCGACACGCTCTCCGTTTCCGGCAGATTCAGCACGGCCTTGACCTTCCCTTCGTCATAAATGCCGAGGATGACCGTGCCAAGCCCCGCATCATGCGCGGCGACGCAGAAAGCTTCCGCCGCCAGACCCGCATCGAAGGACTGCCAGTGCGTCCCTTTGCTGGTGCAAAACGAGCCGTCGCGTTCGTAGCCGCTGCGGTCGTTCACGGTCGTAAGGACAACCAGCGCGGGCGCACCGTGCAGGGTATCGATGTTCTTTTGAAAGCCCATCGTGCATTCGTCCGCTACGCGGTCAATTTCCTCGCGCTTGGTCAGCAGGGTGTAGCGGGTGGTCTGGGAATTCTTCCAGCTGGGCGCATACGCGGCGACGGCGACGATAGCGCGGATGGTATCGGGCGACACGGGCGTTGGCTGGAACTTGCGAATGGAACGGCGGGCGGTGAGGGGATTGGGCATAGCGTTGTCCTCCTTTATGTCATAGGATGAATGTACAGGCGATTTTGCAGTGTTCTCCATGCTGATTATACCACATCCGCCGCGCGCTGCATAGGATGGCGACAGGAAAAGAACAGCGGAACACATCCACCTATCAAAAACGCGCCTCCCGAAGTTTCCGGGAAGCGCGCTTTTGTCTGACAAGTTTTGAGAAAAATCAGTGGCAGCCCTTGCATTTGCCGCAGTCGCCGCCGCAGCTGCAAGCAGAATTGCCGCTTTTCTTGTCCTTGATCATCTTCCAAATGACTGCGCCAACAATCACCAGAAGTACACCGCCAACAATCCACGTTGCCATGATTCGTTCCTTTCTGCGCCTGTGCGGATGGAGGAAAACCGCTTTTGCGCGATAGAACATATGCCGGAGGGAAAGCGCAGATGATGCAGAACCCGCGCCAGCCCTCCGGCGTTCACAAGAGGGGTTTCAGAAAGCACCGGATGCAGCGGGGCTTTCCTCGGTTAAGCCCGATGGAAAATCAGGCAGAAACCTTCTGCGTGAGGTGGTTGTCGTTGTAAGGATTCTTACGAACGACCAGATACACCAGACCAGCCAGCAGCAGGATGGCAATCGCCGTCGCAACGGTGAAGCCAGCGCCGCTGAAGAGCAGGCCAAGCTGATAGACGATCAGGGCGACGACGTAAGCGAACGCGCACTGATAGCCAACCGCAGCCAGCGTCCACTTGGCATTGTTGAACTCACGCTTCATCGCGCCGATGGCCGCGAAGCAGGGAGCGCACAGGAGGTTGAAAATCATGAAGGCATACGCCGCCAGACGGCCATGACCGTTGGAGGACTCGTTGAACGCCGTCGCAATCGGGCTGAGGGCTTCCGCCTTCTCTTCCTCGGTCATGTCCTCGTCGTCAACAACGTCCGCCGCGTCATCCGCGCCATACAGGACGCCCAGAACACCGACGACTTCTTCCTTCGCAACCAGACCCATGACCGTAGCGACCGTGGACGGCATATTGCCGAAGCCCAGCGGCTTGAACACCACGCTGACCGGGTTGCCAATCTTGCCAAGGATGGAGTTGTCCATATCCGCCACAGCGCCCCAGGAGCCAGCCGCGCGATCCATTTCAGGCGCGAGTTCCGGCGCTTCCTCGTCTTCTTCCAGCGTTCCAGCTTCCGCCTTCGCGTTGTAATCAGCCAGTTCCGTCTGGTAGGTCTGCTGCGCTTCCAGCTGCACGTCCGCCGCGGGCGCCCAGCCGTAGGTCTTCGCAAACCAAATCACGATAGAGGACAGGAGGATGACCGTGCCAGCGCGCTTGATGAAGCTCCAGCCGCGCTCCCACACGCTGTGGAACACGTTGCGACCAGACGGGAAGTGATATGCCGGCAGCTCCATGACGAAGGGAGCCGGGTCGCCCGCGAACATCTTCGTCTTCTTCAGCATGATGCCGGAGATGACAATCGCCGCCACGCCGATGAAGTATGCGGACGTCGCAACCCACGCGCTGCCGCCGAAGACCGCCGCGGCAATCAGACCGATAATCGGCATCTTCGCGCCGCAGGGGATGAAGGTCGTGGTCATGATGGTCATCTTGCGGTCACGGTCGCTCTCGATGGTACGAGAAGCCATGATGCCGGGAACGCCGCAGCCAGAACCAATCAGCATCGGGATGAAGCTCTTGCCGGACAGCCCGAATTTCCGGAAGATACGGTCCATGATGAAGGCGATACGAGCCATGTAGCCAACGTCTTCAAGGATAGCCAGCAGGAGGAACAGCACCAGCATCTGCGGCACAAAGCCCAGCACCGCGCCGCAGCCACCGACGATACCATCAACAATCAGACCGCTCAGCCAGCCCGCGCAGCCAACGCCATCCAGCCAAGTCTGGAGGTTGCCCTGCACGATTTCCGCAACGAACACATCATTCGTCCAGTCCGTCAGCAGCGTACCAATCGTCGTCACGGAAATGTAATACACGAGGAACATGATGAGCGCGAAAATCGGCAGCGCCAGCACACGGTTGGTCACCACGCGGTCAATCTTGTCCGAAACGCTCAGGCTGCCCTTTGCCTTGCCCTTCTTCACCGCGTTCTGCATCAAGGTGTTGATGTAGGCGTAACGCTGGTTGGTGATGATGGACTCGGCGTCGTCATCCATTTCCTTTTCGCAGGAGGAGACGGCTTCCTCAATGCCCTTCTTGACATCTTCGGACAGCTTCAGTTCCGCAACAACCTTCTCGTCACGTTCGAACAGCTTCACGGCGTACCAGCGCAGGAAGCGCGGTTCAACCTTGCCGCCGATGAGGTCTTCAATATGCGCCAGCGCGTGTTCCACCGAGCCGGTGAATACGTGCGGATGCTCGCCCATCGTGCGGTTCTTGGCAGCAGCGGCAGCCTTTTCAGCCGCCTTCACGCTGCCTTCGCCCTTCAGCGCGGAAGTCTCGACGATTTCCACACCCAGCGCTGCGCTCAGCTTCTTCATGTCGATCTTGTCGCCGTTCTTGCGGGACACATCCATCATGTTCATCGCGATGACCATCGGCGTGCCGAGTTCGAGCAGCTGCGTGGTCAGGTAAAGGTTGCGTTCGATGGAGGTGGAGTCCACGATGTTCAGGATGGCATCAGGCTTGTCGTTCACCAGGTAGTTGCGGGCGACGACTTCCTCCAGCGTGTAGGGAGACAGGGAGTAAATGACGGGCAAGTCCTGAATGACCACATCGTCATTGCCCTTGAGCTTGCCTTCCTTCTTTTCAACCGTAACACCCGGCCAGTTGCCGACGAACTGACGAGAACCCGTCAGCGCGTTGAACATGGTCGTTTTGCCGCAGTTCGGGTTGCCTGCGAGCGCAATCGTAATCGCCATTTTCGGCGCCTCCTTATGCGAATTTGTCTTAACTAACCCCACCAGAGGCTCCGCCTCTGGACTCCGCAAGGGGCATTGCCCCTTGACCCTTTCGCGCGATTGCGTTGATGACTTCTTCACACCTATATGCGCGTGCTGATGCAGGGTTTCGCGTCTGCGGACGCGACCAGAGGGCTTTCCGATCGCCCTCTGGACTGCTTCGGTTGCACCTATGTTAGTAGGTTTGAAACGTATAAGGTAGGAAAAAGCCTGCGCGAAATCAGGTTTTATCGTAAGGGAAACAGAATTACTGAACCTCGATCATTTCCGCATCCGCCTTGCGCACGCTCAGCTCATAGCCGCGCACGGTCAGCTCCATCGGATCGCCCAGCGGCGCAACCTTGCGCACATGGACTTCCGTCCCGCGGGTCAGTCCCATGTCCATGATGCGGCGCTTGACGGCACCTTCACCATGCAGGCGGACAACCACCGCGGTTTCCCCGACCTTGACATCCTTCAGGGTTTTCATGCCTTCTGCCTCCTTTTCCTCAGTTCACCAGCACACGCATAGCCATGGATTGGCTCAACGCAACACGGCTATCCTTGACAGCGCAAATTAGATTGCCGCCCATTTTGCTGACGACCGTCACTCTTTCGCCCATCACGAAGCCCAGCTCCGCCAGATGCTGACGCACCTCATCCTGTCCGGTGATTTTGCCAATCACGCCAGACTCGCCAATTTCCACCATGCCCAACGGCATCATGTTCCATGACCTCCTTGTGTCAGTCCTTTCGCGGATAGTTTATTCCAACTAATCCGGCGATTCGCAAGCGTTAGTTTAGCATAACTAATAGGCTATGTCAAGCGTTTTTCGCGTGTTTTTTTGTTTTTTGTCCACCTTTTTTCTGGTCTTTGCATCGTTTGCCCAATTCGGGGGAATGCTGACCAGCAAAAACAAAGGGCAGCTCTGCTTTGCAGGGAAATCAGTTACTTTTCCGAACAAAATCGAACCACCCCCTATCAAAAACTTCTGATTATCACCACTATGGCTTAAAGTGCCGAAGGGAGCAAGCAGAAAGCCCCTTTGTCACCTCCGCAGAGGCGAAATCCCCTGCATGATCGTGCGATTCTATCAGAAAATGAAAACCGCAAAAAAGAGGTGCGAGAATGAAGGAATGGGCGGTCTGGATGGCGAACAAGATGGAGGAGCAATTGCTGCGGATGGAGCAGCTGCGGCTCAGTGAATTTGTTGCATATGAGAAGAACTGGAAGAAGCGTCTTCTGATGCAGTTTGTAGGCGGGATTGCAAGAGGATTAGGGACAGCGGTTGGGTTTACGCTTCTGGGCGCGCTGGTGGTGTGGCTGCTGCAAGGACTGGTGCAAAGGAATCTGCCGATTATCGGGGATTTCCTGACCCAGCTGCTGAACCTCGTGGAAGGCAAGGGCAGCGGCAGCTAAAGCGTCCCTGCCCGTAACTTCGCGCTTCCGCAGAAGCGCCCCAAGCTGCTCTATCCGCCATTTCCACATTGTCGCGTCAATAGGCGCGACCTGATTCCGCCGCTTCCCCCATCATTATCACCAGAAAGGGCTATCATCACCATGCGCAAACCCGTTTCCCAAAGGCTGCTGCCTTTCCTGCTCATCCTCCTGACCCTCGCGCTTGACCGCTTCACCAAAGCCCTCGCCGTCGCGCTGCCGGATGAGCGCACCCTCATTCCCGGCATTCTTCGTTGGATTTATGTTGAAAATACGGGCATGGCGTTCAGCCTGTTCAGCGGGCGCTCGTGGATGCTGGGCGTGGTGTCCGTCATCGCGGTTATCGCCGGATGGCTCGTCCTCCGCCGCTATCAGCTCAGCGGATGGAGCAGAACCGCGGCGGCGCTGATGATCGGCGGCGCGCTTGGCAACGCCTACGACCGCTTGGCGCTGGGCTATGTCGTCGATATGCTGGATATCACCCTGTTCCCCTTCGCAGTGTTCAATATTGCGGACGCTGCGCTCGTCGTCGGCACGGTGCTGATGGCGTACTGCATCGTGTTCCGCACGGAAGATTGGAGGAAAATCAATCATGACGCAAATGATGCCTGACGCACTCGAATCGCGCACTATCTCCATCCCCGGCGACGGGCGGCGGCTGGATGTTGCCCTGTCCGAAGCTGCTGGGCTGACTCGCTCGCGGGTGGCGGCGCTGATGGCGGACGGAAACGTCACGGTGGACGGGAAAGTCGAGACGAAATCCGGCGCAAAAGCAAAGCAGGGTCAGATTGTTATCCTGACGATTCCCGCGCCGAAGCCCGCCGTGCCCGTCGCGCAGGAAATCCCGCTCACAATTCTCTATCAGGATGACGACCTCGCCGTCGTCCTGAAGCCCTGCGGCATGGTCGTTCACCCCGCCGCCGGCAATGAGGACGGCACGCTCGTCAACGCGCTCCTGCACCACCTTGACCACTTGAGCGGCATCGGCGGCGAACTGCGCCCCGGCATCGTCCACCGGCTGGACAAGGACACCAGCGGTCTGCTGCTCGTGGCAAAGAACGACCAGAGCCAACTCGCCCTCAGCCGCCAATTGCAGGAGCGGCAGATGGAGAAGCACTACCGCGCGCTGGTTGAAGGGAATCTGCGGGAGGACAGCGGGCGCATCGACCAGCCCATCGCGCGGAGCAAGAAAGACCGCAAGAAAATGGCAATTGACCCCGAAGGCCGCCCGTCGATTACGGACTGGACGGTGCTTGCGCGCGGGCGAAACGTGACGCTGCTGGACGTCCACATTCTGACCGGGCGGACGCACCAAATCCGCGTGCACATGAAGTCCATCGGGCATCCGGTCTGCGGCGACCCGATTTACGGGTCAGGAAGAGGCGTGAAAGTCCCCCGCTTGATGCTCCACGCGTACACGCTTTCGTTCACGCACCCACGGACGGGGGAAAGGATGACGTTCACCGCGCCGCTGCCGGAGGAGTTTGTGCAGGGGCTGCGGGGGAACGGGGTGGAATGGGAGAAATAACGTTTCCTCACGGAAAGCCAGGGACGTTACAGCGTGCGATAATACTATTTCCATCATGAGAATGCGCCAGAATGGAAAAGCACGGACAGATGGCACGGATGAATTTAGAAAGAGCACAACTGGATAATTGCATAGAAAAGCGCCCTGCTCCGGAGATGTTCCAGAGTAGGGCGCGGTTTTTTGATTCATCACGAAAATCCGGGGAGCGTAATACTATTTCCAAATAAGAACGCGCCAAGATGTGAAGCGAATTTTTTATTCTGGCGAACGGGCGTGAAACGCGGCGCAGCAGCACTACGCTCAGTAGAACGACCGAAAGTCAGAAGGGAAAAGGCGCAAGCAGCTGGCGCGGGTGCATTTGGAAAGCGTATTATTCCACAACCTTCGCGCCGGCAGCGATCGCGTCTTCCTTGGTTCTGAAGAACTGCCAAGTGCTTTCCACGGTGGGGGTGATTTCCTTCTGGTCGCGGATGTACTGCGCCAGAATGTTACGCACCTGTCCGTTATCGTTGCCCAGCGTATCGCCGGTGTACATATCCGTGAGGCTGTAATCCTCAGGGGTCAGACCAGCCGCCTGCATGAAGCCGGCGCCGCCGGTGAAGCGGTAGTTGTTCATCACCACGGAGAACACCTGATCAGGCGCCACGGGCTGACCCTGATACTGCATGTTCTGGATGCGCTTTCCTTCGGGCGCATAGTAGTGGATTTCGTAGTACAAACCGTAGATTTCATCGGTGTAGTAGCCACCGCCAAGGTAATCGGGGTTCGACGCACTGGTGTAGTTGGTGGTAGCATGCTCCAGCCACAGCCGCAGCTGTTCGCCGGTCATGTTCACGCGATAGAGCCAGTTTTCAAACACGTACAGCTGATACAGCAAACGCATCGGAACGTCGCCCGCAGGAATCAGGTCGCGAACCTCGGCGCCGCTGGTCAGAGGCGCGCAGATGGACAGCTGCGCAGGAACCGCAGACAGCTGCGCCTTGTTCAGCAGATCCATCAGCGCGGTGGGCTGCAGGGAGATGTTCTTATTGGAGAAAGCGCCGGTAGCAGTGCCCAGAGGCTGATCCAGATAAGCCTGCAGTTCCTCGTTGTAGGGAGCCAGCGCCGTGGCAACCTTCTGATTTTCCACCAGGCCTTCCTGATCCGCCAGGAAACGGTAGCCGTTTTCAGCCGTCACAGGGGTCACGGTCTTGGTCGCCGGGTCGTAGGCGAGCTTCATGAAGCCCAGGCCTTCACCGCCGCCGCCCGCCAGCACGGGCACAACCTTGCCCTCGGCATTGAGGATGTCCTCACGGTAGTCGGTGTTATGGAAGTGACCATACACAACCGCGTCAATCCCGGTGGTCAGGTTAATCATTGCGCGAACCTGGTTTTCGTAGTCCGCGGGGTTGTTGCCATCGGTAGAAACAGCGTCTTCCACGCCGGAGTGTGCCACGACAATCACCACGTCGCAGCCCTCCTGCTCGCGCAGGATCGGCACGAAGTGCTCAACCGTGGGAACCAGATTGCGGAAGTCGATGCCCTCATAGTGGGACTCAACCTCCCAAGCGGGGATGTTGGGCGTATCCATGCCGATGACGCCGACCTTCACGCCCTCAAATTCCTTGACGATGTAAGGGACGCCCATCCAGGAATCCCACTCGGTGCCCTTCGCCACAAAGTTGGCGGCGGACATGGGCACGGAATGCTCCTCGCCGTTGTCGGGGCTCATCACATACTCAATCTGACGCTTGAGAATCGGCAGATCGTTGTTGAACTCGTGATTGCCCAAGCACCACATGTCGTAGTCCATCAGGCGCAGCGCCTTCATCATGGGATCGTCCTTTTCAGGAGCGAAGTAGGAGTAGTAATAGGTCATGGCAGAGCCCTGCACGGTATCGCCGCCATCCACCAGAACGACGTTCTTTTCCGTAGCACGAACCTGCTCGATCATGGAAGCGATCATGGACAGACCCACGTTCGGAGAAGGTTCGCCAGTGGCGTAGTTGATGGGCAGCACTTTGCCGTGCACGTCGCTGGTCGCGATGACGGTAATCATGATGGGATCCGCATTCTCTGCGAGCGCCGCGCAGCCCACCAGGGGGAGAATCATGGTCAGCGCCAACAGAAGGGATAGGAGCTTCTTCATGATGGGCACCTCTTTTCCTTATTTCCCGCTCGAAGCAGGATTAAAATAATTATATTCCATATTCTTTCGTTTGTAAACAGTGCCGTCAGATGCAGACTTCGCCGCGCCAAGGAGTTGGTTTGTCGGAAAATGAATTTTGCGTCGAATTCAGTTGCAAATACGGCAGATGAGCCAATTGAAAGTCAAGTTTTTTGCAAGCCGCAAACAGTACGAACGTCATTGTAGGCAGCGAGGCAAATTACGCCGGTGTGGTGACAATAATATATTTTGTATTCTGTAATTTATAGGTGGCAGGCAGAAATCAAGGGTTGTCTCGGTATCTTCTTCTGCAAAATAAAGGGGCGGCGGGGAAACGCGATGGAAGCATCATTCACATATAAAAAACACCGGTGCATTTGACTTTGTTGCGCCGTTGTTTTCTGTTCTTACAGGAATCAATAAGCAAAAACGCCCACCCAAAACAAAAAACCAATAATCAATGAAATAACCGTCAGTGTGGTGAAAAACACACAACATTTCTTTATCGTTCGCAACTGTTGCAGCATACCATAGAAAGTATACTCTATCCTCTCGTTTTCAGTAAGTCCGGCATCATAAATTCTGAAGAATTCGCCCGTTACAAACCCGTTCACATCTTGATATTCTCGAACACCTTCTGGAAGTGCTTCGCCATTTTTCTTCATTTGCCGAAACTGTTTGTTCTCTTCCTTTGAGCAAGCAATATCCTGTAAAAAATTCATGTCGAGCCAGATATTCCGCAAGTTTTTCTTCATATCTATCGGTTTTTTTGCCATAATCCTTGTTACTCCTTTGTTTTGTGTAAAAAAACAGTCCTGCCCTTCTTGAACCAGAAAGGCAGGACTGCGGGACTTGAATTACTTCAGTTCCGCGAAGTACTTGATGGTGCGGACCATCTGAGAGGTGTAGGAGTTCTCGTTGTCGTACCAAGACACGACCTGCACCTGATAAGTGTCGTCGTCGATCTTCGCGACCATGGTCTGGGTAGCGTCGAACAGGGAGCCATAGCGCATGCCGATGACGTCGGAAGACACGATCGGCTCGGTGTTGTAGCCGAAGGACTCGGAGGACTGCGCCTTCATGGCGGCGTTCACGGAGTCAACGGTCACGTCGCTGCCCTTGACGACAGCAACCAGAATGGTGGTGGAGCCGGTGCAGACCGGGACGCGCTGCGCGGAGCCGATCAGCTTCTTGTTCAGTTCCGGGATAACCAGGCCGATCGCCTTCGCAGCGCCGGTGGAGTTCGGAACGATGTTCTGCGCACCAGCGCGGGCACGACGCAGGTCGCCCTTGCGATGCGGGCCGTCCAGAATCATCTGGTCGCCGGTATACGCATGAACGGTGGTCATGATGCCGGACACGATCGGATACTTGTCGTTCAGAGCCTTCGCCATGGGCGCGAGGCAGTTGGTGGTGCAGGAAGCAGCAGAGATGATCTGGTCTTCCGCGGTCAGGGTGTCGTTGTTGACGTTGTAGACGATGGTCTTCAGGTCATTGCCAGCGGGGGCAGAGATGACGACCTTCTTCGCGCCAGCCGCGATGTGCGCCATGGACTTTTCCTTGGAGCAGTAGAAGCCGGTGCACTCCAGCACGACATCCACGCCCAGCTTGCCCCACGGAGCATCCGCCGCGTTCTTTTCGGCATAGATCTTGATTTCCTTGCCGTCCACGATGATGGAATCTTCGGTCGCTTCCACGGTGTGCAGGTTTTCACCGATCTTGCCGCAGTAGGAACCCTGAGCGGTGTCATACTTGAGCAGGTGAGCCAGCATCGCGGGAGAGGTCAGGTCGTTAATCGCGACCACCTCGTAGCCCTCAGCGCCGAACATCTGACGGAACGCCAGACGGCCAATACGGCCAAAGCCATTGATAGCAACTTTCACTGCCATTGGAATATACCTCCTTTAGTCGTTCAAACGGGGTTATACTATTTCCAGATAAGAATGTGCCAAGATGCGCCGCGAATTTTTCACTCTGGCTAACGGGAGTGCAACGCAGCGTAGCAGCGCTACGCTAAGTGGAACGACCGGACGCCAGAGGGGAAAAGACGCAAGCAACTGGCACAGGCGAATCTGGAAAGAGTATCATTTCCCACCTCATATTCTACCCAATTTGCCGCCATTTTGCAAGAGGTTGCGCAGGATTTCCATCACTTTTGACACTTTTTTGACGCTTTTTTTTGAGAATTTCTCATCCGTTCCCCTCTTCTTCCCAATATGCGCCCCAATTCAGCTCGTTCGTCACATTGAGTTCCTTCAAAATCAGCTTGCCGTTCTCGTCCGTGATGATGCCGCCGCCTTCGCCATATACCCCATAGGAGACATACCCCGTGCCGCCCTCGCAGGTGATGAGGCTCATGCTGCGGCAATAGTCACCCTCTGTTACCTCGTAATCAGCGGATTCCGACACGCCGACGCCGTAGCGGTACACTGTGCCGTTGACACAGCGGAAGACGATTGTCGGAATGTCGCCCCTCCAGTAGAGGTTGCTGTCCGCGGGTGTCTGCACAACGCTCCATGTGCCGTGATACGGCTGCGCGCCGTCGCAGTCCGAGCCGTAAAATTTCCCGTCCGCGTCCAGCCGGAGATAATTGTCCCAGAACTCGCCGCCCGCCTCCATCTGCCAGCTGCCGACTAACTTCGCCTCTTCATCTGGCAATTCCACATCATCAAACACCACGTCACGCTGTGGCACGAAGCCGCGGGTGATTTTGCCGTCTACCGTCGCTTCGACGTACACATACGCCCACTGGTTATCCGGATGGGACAGTGCCGTCAGCTTCGTCCCGGCAGGCAGTTCCACCTGATGATATTCGCTGACGTTCGGGTCGTCGGTCAGATAAGTGTCAAACGCTGTCAGCATCGGCACATGCACGATTTCGTTCGTCGTCTCATCGCCATGATTGCCCAACTGCGCCCAGCCGAATCGGCTCGTCCGCAGGCTGACGCGGTACTCAATCAGCGACCAGTCGCCCACGGTGAGGTACAGCTTATAATCGTCGCCCGTGCTGACGGATGCTTTCCCCTTCGCCGCGCGGTAAGAGGACGTGTCCGGCGCGGAATACACGGCATAGGACTTCTTGCCGCTCTTCTGGCCTGAAACCACCTCCGGATACAAACAGGCGAAGTATTGCAGTCCTTCGCTCGCTTCGTTGATTCGGCGCACGTCGTCCGGCCCGCGTTTCGGCATGTTGTGGATGTTGAAGTCTTCCAGCGTGATTTTGGTCATCCACATGGCGCTGTCCTCGCCCAGCGTCACCCGATAGCCGTAAGATGCTATCCGCTCCACCTTCACATCGCCCATCTGCGCTTCCATCAGCGTGTAAAAGGTTCTCCCCTCATTGTTGTGCTGCAGCTCAAAATAGTACCTTTCGTCAATATCCGGGTACGCCAATTCAAAACCATTCTTTGTGCGCGTGATTTTAGGATAGCCCGTCTCTTCCAGTTCCGACGGCTGATAGACGGCGGTCGTCGAGAAAATAGCGTCCTTCCAGCCGTCTTTCACCTCATCCACCGCGACCAGCTGATTGTGATAGCGGCTGCCCAAAATGACGCGGGTTGCGTTGGTTTGGGACTTGTAGTCATCCGCCACGCAGGAATATTCGTCGTAATCATGCGTGTGTTCCACGATGTTCAGTGCCTGCCCTCGCAGTCCCCATTGGTTCGCGGACGCGGCATTCATCATCAGCGCCATCATCAGCGGCAAAATCAGCAGAATCCACCGTTTCTTCATCGTTCGCAGCTCCTTTGCATTATTGAATCGGCAGCGTCATTTGGCGCACGCTTCCGTCCGCCGTTGCCACCCAATTGCCGTATCTGTCCACCGCGCCATAGGGGACATAAGTGCATCCGCCTTCCCCGTAGGCAAGATTCATCAGCGGCAGGGTCAGCCCCTCGCCGTCCTCCTCTGTCGTGGACACGATATAGTCCACGCCGAAGCGCATCGTCATGCTGTCGCTGTAATTCAGCACAAGGATGCTTTCCGCCGAAATCCAGAAGTTGTCCTCCCCAGCCATCGGATTCTGCACCACGCACCATGTGCCGCCGTAGGGCTGCGCGCCGTCGGTGTCTGAGCAGTAGAAGCGCCCGTCCGCGTCCAGCCGAAGGTACAGATAGCCGATTTCACTGCCGGAATACAGATACCAGCTGCCGACATATTTCGCTGCTTCGTCCGGCAGTTCCACTTCGTCAATCACCACGTCACGCCGCGGCACGAACCCGCACATCGGCTTGCCGTCCACCGTCGCTTCGACGTAGGCATACGCCCAATCGTCGCGCACGCCCAGCAAGTACCACATCGTCAGCTTCGTCCCGGCGGGCAGCTCCGCCTGATGGTATTCGCTGACGTGCGGGTCGTCGGTCAGGTAAGTGTCATACGCCGTCAGCATCGGGATATGCAAGCGCAGGCTCTGGGGCGGCTGCCCAATCTGCGCCCACCCGAAGCGGCTCGTCCGCTGGCTGACGCGGTATTCAATCAGCGACCAGTCCCCCTCGGTGCAGTAGATGCGGTAATCATCCCCCGTGCTGAACGACGCTTTGCCCTTCGCCGCGCGGGATGCCTCCGTACTCGGCGCGGTATAGACCGGGTACGACTGCTTGCCGCTTTTCTGCCCCGGAACGGTCTGTGCGCCAATCCATCCCACGTTGTCGTAACTGTAATACAGCGCTATGCTGCTGTGTACATTGCGCATCCGGCGCACGTCGCCAACGCCGCGTCGGGGCATATTGTGAATGTTGAAGTTCTCCAGCGTGACTTCCGTCACCCACATTGCGCTGTCTGTGCCCTGCGTCACCAGATAGCGATAGGATTCTTTCCGCTCTATCTCCACGCTACCCATCTTCGCATACATCAGCGTATACGCCATTTCACCCCAGTCATTGCTGATGTACTCAAAGCGGTACAGTTCCTTCACCTTCGGATACGCCAGCTCGAAGCCATTTTTGATGCGCGTGAGTTTCGGCTTCCCGGATGTGCTCTGCTCCGACGGCTGATAGACGGCGGTCGTCGAGACAATAACACTCTTCCAACCGTCTGCGCCCTTTTCCGCCGCAATCAGCTGATTGTGATAGCGGCTCTGCATGATGATGCGCGCGCTATTCTCCTTCCGCGCATAATCATCCGCCAAATGATAATAGTCGTCATAATCATTCGTGTTCGACACAAGCGGCACCAAGGCCTCGGGCAAGCCCCAGCCGTTCGCGGAGGCAACAGGCATTACCATCATCATCAAGGGCAAAATCAGCAGAATCCACCGTTTCTTCATCGCTCTCAGCTCCTTTAGAGGTATTTCCCTACCTAAATAAACGCATCAAGGCGCAATTTCCCTGCGAAGTGCCAAAAATCTTGAAAAATGTTCTGCCAGTTCATTCTGAATCCATCTTTCTATGGTATGATGGCGGACGCAAACAGAAAAGGAGGGATTGAAACCCATGCTACGGATTTTGAAACACCTCAGGTGGAAAGAGTGGCTGCTCGTCGCCGCCTGTGTAGTGCTGATTGTGGGGCAGGTGCAGCTTGACTTAGCCCTGCCTGATTATATGTCGGAAATCACCCGTCTGGTGCAGACGGAAGGCAGCCAGATGAGCGATATCCTGCTCGCAGGGGGCAAGATGCTGCTGTGCGCGCTGGGGTCAATGCTGCTGACGGTCTGCACGACATTCTTTACCGCACAGATTGCATCACGCTTCTCCGCTCGGCTGCGCGGCGAAATGTACCGCAAGGTGGTCGGCTTCTCAAACGAGGAAATCAACCGTTTCTCCACCGCCAGCCTGATTACCCGCACAACCAACGACATTTCGCAATTGCAGATGTTCTTTTCCTTCGGGATGCAGTCGCTGATTAAAGCGCCGATTATGGCGTTCATTGCCGTGGGCAAAATCAGCACGAAGAGCTGGGAATGGTCGCTGCTGACAGGCGGCGTGATTGCGTTCGTGTGCGTGCTGCTGGTGTTCATTATGCTCTACGCCGTGCCGCGCATGAAGAAAATGCAGGCGCTGACGGACAACCTGAACCGCATCACGCGTGAGAACCTGACGGGCTTGCAGGTCGTGCGCGCCTACAACGCGGAAAACTATCAGGAGGGCAAATTCGCCAAGGCAAACGAGGAAATGACCCGCAACAGCCAGCAGGCGAATATCGCCATGTCCGTCATGAATCCGGGCATGAATCTGGCGATGAACGGCTTGACGCTGGGCATCTACTGGATTGGCGCGGCGCTCATCAGCGCGATTGCGGTCACGTCGCCCGCCGCGATGATGGAGCGCATCGGGCTGTTCTCGGACATGGTGGTCTTTATGCAGTACGCGATGCAGGTCATCATGGCATTCCTGATGCTGGTGATGATTTTCGTCATGCTGCCGCGCGTGACTGTTTCCGCGAGCCGCGTCAATGAGGTGCTGGACACGAAGGCACGCATTGTGGACGGCAAGGAAACGCAGGGCAAGCCGGGGATGAAGGGCGAAATCGAGTTCCGCGACGTTTCCTTCCGCTATCCCGATGCCGACGGCGACGCCATCCACCACATCTCCTTCACCGCACATTGCGGACAGACGGTTGCCCTCATCGGCGCAACTGGCTGCGGCAAGAGCAGCATCATCAACCTGATTCCGCGCCTGTATGACGCAACAAGCGGGCAGGTGCTGGTAGACGGCGTGGACGTGCGTGACTACACGCAGGACGCCCTGCGCAGCAAGATCGGCTTTGTGCCGCAGAAGGCGTTCCTGTTCTCCGGCACGGTCAGCAGCAACGTCGGCTACGGCGAGGACAACGCGTCGGGCGCTGCCATCCGCAAGGCGGTTGCTATCGCGCAGGCGGCGGAATTTGTCGAATCCCCGGAGGTCGGGTATTCCGGCACAGTCGCGCAGGGCGGCTCGAACTTCTCCGGCGGACAGAAGCAGCGTTTGTCTATTGCCCGCGCAGTGGCGCGCGACCCGGAAATCCTCGTCTTTGACGACTCCTTCTCCGCGCTGGACTACAAGACCGACCATGCATTGCGTCAGGCGCTCCGCGAACAGACCAGCGGCACGACGAACATCATCGTCGCCCAGCGCATCGGTACGATTCGCGATGCGGACTGCATCCTCGTCATTGAGGACGGCGCGATTGTCGGCAAGGGCACGCACCGCGAGCTGATGGAAAGCTGCAAGGTCTATCAGGAAATCGCGTATTCTCAGCTGTCAAAGGAGGAACTTGCGTCATGAGTGAAACGAAACGCCGTCCGGGCGGTCATCCCGGAATGCGCGGGCCGGGCGTACCGGGCGAAAAGGCGAAGGACTTCCGCGGTTCGCTGGGGAAGCTCGTCCGCCACTGCAAGCCCTTCTATCCGGTCATTTGCATCGCGATTCTGGGCGACTTGGCGGGCGTCATTATCCGCCTGATCGGCCCGAACAAAATCAGCGAAATCACCAACCTGATTACCGCCGGCCTGCGCGGCGAGATTGACATGCCCGCCATCCAGAAAATCTGCATCACGCTGATCATTCTCTACGCCGTCGGCGCGCTGCTGAGCTTCATGACGGGGCTGGTGATGACCGTCGTCACGCAGAAGGTCAACCGGGGTTTGCGCGACGGCATTTCCCACAAAATCAACCGCCTGCCGGTCAGCTACTTCCAGTCCACCTCCACCGGTGACGTGCTCTCCCGCGTTACCAACGATGTGGACACCATCGGGCAGACGCTGCAAAACAGCCTGACCAGCCTTGTCTCCGCCGTGACGATGTTCATCGGCAGCGTCGTGATGATGCTCTCAACGAACTGGGTCATGGCGCTGACGGCGATTGTGTCGTCGATGCTGGGCTTCGGGCTGATGCTGGGCATCATGAGCCGCTCGCAGAAGTACTTCGTCGCGCGCCAGCGGTGGCTGGGCGACCTGAACGGCCATATTGAAGAAATCTACACAGGGCACAATGTCGTTCGCCTCTTCGGCGCAGAGCAGCGCGAACAGCAGGCGTTCGACCGCATCAACGGCAAGATGCAGGAGACGGACTGGAAGAGCCAGTTCATGTCCGGCCTGATGATGCCGCTGATGGGCTTCATCGGCAATTTCGCGTATGTGGCGGTGTGCGTCGTCGGCGCGGTGCTGGCGATGAACGGCACGATTTCCTTCGGCGTGATTGTCGCTTTCATGATGTATGTGCGCCTGTTCACCTCGCCCCTGAGCCAGTTAGCACAGGCGGCGACGAACCTGCAATCCGCAGCGGCGGCGGCAGAGCGCGTCTTTGAGTTCCTCGAAGCGAAGGAAATGCCCGACGAATCCCACCTGCCCGCGCAGACGAAAACCGTCCGCGGCGAAGTGGCGTTCGACCACGTCCGCTTCGGCTACACGCCGGATAAAATCATCATTCACGACTTCTCCGAGCATGTGCAGCCGGGTCAGAAGGTTGCCATCGTCGGCCCGACTGGCGCGGGCAAAACCACGATGGTCAATCTGCTGATGAAGTTCTATCCGTTGGGCGGCGGCGAAATTCGCATTGACGGCGTGCCGCTGTCGCAGATGACGCGCGAGCATGTGCACGACCTCTTCGGCATGGTCTTGCAGGACACTTGGCTCTTCGAGGGCAGCATCCGCGACAACCTCTGCTACGGCAAGGAGGGCATCACGGACGAGCAGCTTGACCAAGTGACCCGCGCGACGGGGCTGTACCACCTCATCCACACCCTGCCGGAGGGTTACGACACCCAGCTGTCCGACAAACTGAACCTCTCCGCCGGACAGAAGCAGCTGATGACGATTGCCCGCGCGATGATTGAAAACGCGCCGATGCTGATTCTCGACGAAGCGACGTCCTCCGTCGATACACGCACAGAAATGCTGATTCAGCAGGCAATGGACACGCTGACGAAGGGGCGTACCTCGTTCGTCATTGCACACCGCCTTTCCACCATCAAGAATGCGGACAAGATTCTGGTCATGCGCCACGGCGACATCATCGAATCCGGCACGCACGAGGATCTGCTGCAAAAGGGCGGCTTCTACGCCGAGCTGTACAACTCGCAGTTCGAGCAGGCGTAACACATTTTCCAACTGCATAACAACCCCGGCAGCACACAAGGACGATTGTCCAGCGGCTGCCGGGGCTTTTCTATTGCGGTAGGATACGCTCTCCGTTTTTCCCCTGCAATGAAAAAGACCAGCATCGAGAGAAAACCTTCTCCCATGCTGGTCGGTCTCGCCCATTTGGCGCGACAATGTTGAGTTGATGGAAAGAGCAGCTTGGGGGCGCTCCTGCGGGAGCGCGAAGTTACTGGCAGGGACGCTTCGCTGCCTGCACCTTTGTTGAGC
>FR899825.1 GCA_000437595.1 Faecalibacterium sp. CAG:74
CAACCAGCTTTGTCAGTATACTACTTTTTCGCCCGCCCGTCAAGGGGTTTTTTGAAGGTTTTTGCGTTTTTTTCGCTTCTTTTTTCATTTTCCGAACGATAAGCGCAATTTGCATCACTCATCGTTCGGAAATCTGCGAACCTTTCAGGTGATTTCCTTTTGGTTTATTCGTCCGACTCGTGTCGGGCAGGAGTCACCCCCCTGCCCGGCACGTCCGCATCAATCCACCGCATGGTCAAGCGCTACGTTTTCGCCGCTCCAAATCCGCTTCGCCGTCCACGGAATCTCCGGCTTCGACCAGAAATCCGCCGTCGGCGCAAGCCCCAGCGGCAGAAACACGGTCAGGCATAGATACAAACTGCCGACGCAGATGTACCCCTCCGCCAAGTCCGGCTGACAGCCATACACGCCCGGCTGAAGCCACCCCCGCGCGTCGAACATCGCCGGATGCTCCGTCACCTTGCGGATGCACGCCGTCAGCGCCGTCCGAACCTGCTCCGGCGGCAGTTCATTCGGCAGGAAATCTTCCAGCGCTGCCTGCGACAGCAGCTGGAACGCGCCGAAGCGGTAGGTAATCGACCGCCCGATGACCGGGTAACTGCCGTCGGCGTTGATGTTTTTCTCCAGCTCCGCCGCATAGCGTCCCGCGCGGTGCTCCACCTGCTTCAGCAGCTCGTCATAGCCGCGCCCGACATCCGCGAACGTCCGCAGCACATCGACGTACATCGGCTGAATGACGAAGCTGTTGTAGTAATCCCAGCGGAATTTCGGGCCGTCGCCGTACACGCCATCGCCCAGATACCAGCTTTCAAACATGTTCACAGCGTAATCCACGCGCGTCAGGTCGTAGTCGCTTTCGCCCATCACGCGCAGCGCCGCCTCCACCATCGCGGAGAAGAAGAGCCAGTTCATCACGAACGGGGTGAATTTCCGCGTCGCGCGCAAGGCGCCCACCAGATTCCGCTTCGTCTGCTCATCTAGCGCGCGGAACAGCTGCTTTGGAGCGCGAACGATGCCGTGCGCCAGGAACGCCGCGTCTACCAGCGCCTGCCCATACCCTTCGGTGAAGTTCATGAAGTCCGGCGATTCCGGATTTACCGCGTTTGCAATTGCCTTGCGGGTCAGCTCGCGGTGTTCCGTCTGAATCTCCGCTTCTTCGCCCGTCAGGCCATCCAGTTCCAGCCACGGCGCAATGCCGCAGACCGTCCGCCCCAGCGCTTCGAGGTGCATATACTCCGCCCGGTCGGGATGGAACATCATCGGCATGTTCTGCTTCAGCGTCCCCGCCGCCAGGTTTTTCAGCACCGGATCAGCAATTTTCAGCATTGTTTGCAGCCAATACGCTCTTGCTTCCATCTTATTTGCCTTCCTTGTCGCATCCGTAGACTTCCCATTCGGTCAGCGCAGGGAATGCCGACGGGTCGTCGCTTTTCTGCATTCGCTCCAGCCGCATCCAGCGCACCGTGTGTTTTCCCAGCGGGATGATTTGCCTCTCGCCCGTCTTTTGCAGGTCGAACGCGACTTCCGCGCCATCGGACAGTACGACGTGTCCGCTGACCCAATACGCGTCATGCGGAAAATCCGCGCGGAGGATGAGTGCCATTGCATCCACCATCACCTCGCGCCCGAAGTCAATGCAGCACCACGCGTCTTCCCGCGCGCCGATGCCCCAGCTGCCAAACGGCCACTCGCCGTGATAATTGTTGCAATGCAGCCCGTTGATGGCGTTGCGCGCGCAGAAGCACGCCTCATTGCGCGTTTCGACGTTCGCGGTGATATGGGGGAAGAAGTCCGTTTCGCCGCGCAGATCCGCCGGATTGCAGGCAATATCGCGCCGCCCATTGATTTCCTCTGCCGTCATCGGACGCGCCGTAATGACGTGCCGTTTCGCCTCAAACGCGCCGGGCGCATATGCCAGCCGATGTTCCCCCGCCGGAACGCGCCACCTCATGCGCCCATTCGGCAGATACACTTCGCCCGGCAGCAGTGTCACGTCCATTTGCACGCACAAATGCTTTTCGTCCGCAAGGATTTCCACCGTGTCGCCGTCTTCATAGGCGCGGTCAATGCACAGGCGCGCATCATCTGCACTCTGTGCTGAGGCAATCATCGTCCCATCTGCCGCTTTTACCAGAATTGTAATCATGCTATTCCTTTCACCGCCAGAGCATTGGATCGCTGCCCGTCAGCTTCGCCAGCGCCTCCACAAAGAAGTAGTCGCCATAGGTGATGTTCGTGTGCCGTCCCGCGCCGTCGTCGTGGTAGCTCGCAGTGCATTTCGTCAGCAGTCCGCAGCTGTTCTGCGTCCAGTCGATGCAGTGTTCAAGCAGACCATCCACCAATCGAACCGCCGCCGCGCGATACTCCGCCTTGCCCGTGATTTTCGCCAGTTCCAGCAGACCGCACGCCGCCACCGCTCCCGCAATATTGTCGATGCGCTCCTCATCCTTCGGCTGGCAGAAGTCGCAGTCGGTCAGTCCGTCCGGGCGGATATGCCGGATGAAGTTCGCCGCGATTTTCTCCGCCGCGTCCAGATATTCCGCATTGCCGCCATTAAGGTGCGCCAGTGTAAAGCCGTACAATCCCCACGCCTGCCCACGGCTCCACTGCGAACCGAGGCAGTATCCCTGTCCGCCGTATTCCTTGACGCGCTTACCTGTCTCCGGGTCAAACTCGATAATGTGGCTGACCGATCCATCCGGGCGCAGGAACTCCCGCAGCGTCGTCTGCGCGTGAATCTGCGCGACTTTCGCGAATCGCGGGTCGCCCGTCTCGCGGGTTGCCCACCAGAGCAGGGAAAGGTTCATCATGCAGTCGATGATGGCGAATCCGCGCTGGTCAGGGTGATTCCACGCGCGGATGAACCCCGCCGGGTTGAAGCGCCCCATGAGAAGGCTTGCCGCGTGAAGCGTGTCGGTTTTTGCCTGTTCGTCGCCGGTCAGCTTTGCATCCGCGCCGCAGGACAGCAGGTACATGAAGCCAACGTCGTGATTCAGGCAGCGGAACGTGCGGAATTCATCCGTGAGGAGCTTCTCCACGCGCCGCGCTTCGGTCTGGAACTGCTCGTCGCCCGTCGCGCAGCGCAGCTGCCACATCAGCCCCGGCCAGAAGCCGCCTGTCCACCAGCTGTTGCCGTCGTAGGGGGATGTAACCCAAGCACCTTTTTCGCTCTTATACGGGATAATGCCCGCGTCCGCCGCCAGTTTTGCGCTCCAGCGGAACTTGTCGGCTGCCTGCCGCATGGCTTGCGTGTATTTTTCCACTCTTTTTCCCATCCTTTTTGATAAAGGGCAGACAGGGAATTTCCGCCCGTCTGCCCTTTTGTTTTCCTTCCTATTTTACCCCTTCAAGCCGCTCGTTGCAATGCCTTCGATGAAGTATTTCTGCAAGCAGAGGAACACCACTGACACCGGCAGCAGCGACACCAGCGACGCCGCCATGATCAGGTGATAGTCGCTCGTGTACTCCTGAATAAAGCGCCGCAAGCCGACCTGAATCGTCTTGTTCTCGTCGCGGGTCAGGTAAATCATCGGGCCCATGTAGTCGTTCCAAGTGCCGACGAAGGTGAAAATCACCAGCGTCGCAATCGCAGCAGTAGACAGCGGCAGCATGATTTTCGCTCAGATGCCGTATTCGCTCAGCCCGTCAATGCGCGCCGCTTCGCACAGTTCCGTCGGAATGCCCTGATAGAACTGGCGCATCAGGAACACGCCGAACGCACTGAACGCCTGCAGCACAATCATCGCCAACAGCGTGTCATACAGCCCCATCGAGCGCATCATGATGAACTGCGGCAGCATGTACGCCTGCCACGGCACAGCAATCGTTGCGATATACGCCACGAACAGCAGGTCGCGCCCCTTAAAGCGCAGCTTTGCAAACGCATATGCCGCGAAAGAGGACGTCAGCGTCTGCAGGAACGTCACTGCCAGCGCGATAATCGCCGTGTTCTTGAAGTACGTCAGCAGCGACACGCGTTCCCAGATAACTCGGTAGTTTTCCCAATGGAACGTTTCCGGAATCCAGCGGATGGGGTACTGGAAGACTTCCTGATCCAGCTTCAAGGAGGAGGAAAGCATCCACACAAACGGAATCAGCGTAAACAGCGCCATCGCAATCAGCACCGTATACAGTAGCACACGCCCTATCACCTTCATGACCGGGTTGTCCTTGCGAATCGCCTTTTGATGGGTAACAACAGCCGTCTGACTCATGGTGTTCTTCCTCCTTTCTTAGTCGTTGGCGAATTTCTTTTCGTTTGCAAACTGGATGATGGTCACAATCAGAACGATGACAAGCAGCACCATGGCAATCGCGCTCGCCTGACCGTACTTGATGTTGTTGAACGCCACGTCGTAGATGTAGGTGACAAGCATCTTCGTTGCGCGTCCGGGGCCGCCATTGGTCATGATGGCGACCGTGTCGTAAATCTTGAAGCTGCCAATGACCAGCATGATGGTGCAGAAGAACGTCGTGGGCTTAATCTGCGGCAGGGTCACATTGCGGAACTGCTGCCACTTGTTCGCGCCGTCCACCGTCGCTGCTTCGTAGAGTTCGCGCGGAACGCCTTGCAGCGCAGCGAGGTAGATGACCATGTAGTAGCCCATCGAGCGCCACACACTGACAAGGATAATCGCCCACATCGCCATCGTCGAGTCCGCTGTCCACGATTTGTTGAAGTTGACGCCCAGCGCCATAATCATCTGATTGACCGGGCCATCTTTCATCAGCATGAAGTTCCAGCAGACGCAGATAGCGACCATGGAGGCAACATAGGGGAAGAAGAAAATCGTGCGGAACGCGACCGCGCCCTTTGCCTTGTTCAGCGCCAGCGCCAAGGCAATCGCGCACACCAGCGTCAGCGGCACGTTAATCAGCGCATAGAAAACAGTGTTCTTCAGCGCAATGCCAAGGTCAACGCGGTTGAAGAAGTACAGGTAGTCGCCGTTTGCCCACTTGCTGGCAACTTTGTCCACCTTGAAAATTTCCGCGAAATTTTGCAGTCCGACAAAATGAGCATTGCTGATGTCGCCACCGTTCCACTCCACGAACGCCAGCAGGATTGCGCAAACTACCGGGACGAGCGTGAAGATAGCAAACCCCAGAAAGTTCGGTGCGAGAAACGAGTAGGCAATGAGGGTATTTCTTAGATTATCATATCAAGTGCAACACCGCGCCAAAAAAGGAAAGACATTGCGTGCGCTTTGTGTTAGAATGAAGCTACCACACACCAACTAACAGGAGGCGCAGACAATGTCTTACCACCAGTTTACATCAGATGAGCGGAAATGTCTATGGGAACTTCACAGGAAAAACCTCAGCATTCGAAAGATTGCTGATGCGCTGGGAAGAGCTCCTTCCTCTGTTTCTCGTGAATTGCGGCGGAATCGCAGTGAGAAAGGAACGTGGCATCCTTTCCCTGCCCACAAAAAGGCGAAGGCACGGCGCAGACATCTCCGCAACTCTTCTCTCCAGACTGACCTTGAGCTGAGAGCGTATGTCATTGATGGTCTCAACCATTTTTGGACTCCTGAGGAAATTGCGGGACGCTGGTCGCTTGCTCATCCTGACCGCCCGGTCAGTTTCGCCACCATTTACCGCCACATTAAGCGAAAACTGCTTCCCGGAATTGAACCGAAGACCCATCTTCGCCGCCGTGGCAAGCGGAAAGTCAACCGCAATGCCAACTTCAACACCATTCATCCTGACCGCATTATCCCTGACTGGCCTGATGAAATTAAGAACAGGTTACGCATCGGAGATTGGGAAGGCGATTCCATCGTCGGAGCGAAGGGCAAAGGCGCGGCTGTCACGCTTGTTGACCGCTGTTCGGGGTTCATCACTGGCCACCTTGTTGCCACACGCTCGGCCGCTGAAACTCGGCAAGCCATTCTCGATGCCTTGGAAGGACTGCCTGTTTGCTCTCTTTCTTTAGACAACGGTTCTGAGTTCGCTGAGTTTCGCCAGTTGGAAGAAGCGCTCGAAGCTCCCATTTTCTTCGCGGAACCGCACAAGCCTTGGCAGCGCGGCTGCAACGAAAATGGCAATGGCCTTCTTCGCTTCTTTTTCCCTAAGGGCTGTGATTTTCTTGCCGTCTCTCCGGAGTATTTCGCCGCCGTTATCGACTTGCTGAATCACAGACCCCGCAAAAGATTAGGCTGGCGCACCCCTTTTGAGGTCTTTTTCGGTGTTGCACTTGCTTGACAATCTACC
>FR899826.1:0-6281 GCA_000437595.1 Faecalibacterium sp. CAG:74
CCCCTGCAACATAAGAAATCATGTATGAAAAATTGCCGAAAGCCACCTTGACAAACCCGCCGGATTGGGCTATACTGAACTCGTCCGAGATGACGGAGAAGAGTATCCTGCCGAAGGATGTCCAGAGAGGCGCGGTTTGGTGAAAAGCGCTGATTCGGCGGCAGGGGAAGACCACCTCCCGATCGTACCGTGTGCTGCACGATAGCGCGGCAAAGAGAACCAATCAGGGTGGAACCACGGGCAGATTTTTCCGCTCGTCCCTCGAAACAACGCGAGGGACGGGCGTTTTTTCGTCCCAATCATTTAACATGGAGGGAAAAAGCATGAAAATCATCTACAATGACGGTCATGTGGACGAATGCCCCGCTGACGACGAGCTGCATGTCATCCGCCACACGGCGGCGCACATCCTCGCGCAGGCAGTCAAGCACCTGTATCCGCAGGCGCATTTCGCCTATGGCCCGGCAACTGAAAAGGGCTTCCACTACGACGTCGATCTGGGCGACGTGAAGCTCTCCGACGAAGACCTCAAGACCATCGAGAAGGAAATGCAGGCCATCGTCAAGCAGAACCTGCCGATTAAGCCCTTCGCGCTTGGCCGTGAGGAAGCCATCAAGCTCATGCAGGAGCGCGGCGAAATCTACAAGGTCGAACACATCGGCGACCTGCCCGAAGACGCGACGCTGACCTTCTACCAGCAGGGCGACTACATCGACATGTGCGTCGGCCCGCACCTGTGCTACACCAAGGCGCTCAAGGCATTCAAGCTGACCGCCCTGTCCGGCGCGTACTGGAAGAACGACAAGAACAACAAGATGCTCACCCGCATCAGCGGCATCGCCTTCCGCAATCAGGAGGAACTCAATGAGTACCTGAAGATGATGGAAGAAGCCGAAAAGCGCGACCACCGCAAAATCGGCAAGGAAATGGGTCTGTTCATGCTCTGCGACGAAGGCCCCGGCTTCCCGTTCTTCCTGCCCAAGGGAATGCAGCTGAAGAACGCGCTGATTGACTACTGGCGCGATATTCACTACGCGGCGGATTATGTGGAAGTGTCCACGCCCATGATTATGAGCCGTCACCTGTGGGAGACGTCCGGTCACTGGGATCACTACAAGGACAACATGTACTCCACCAAGATTGACGACGAGGACTACTGCATCAAGCCCATGAACTGCCCCGGCGGCGTGATGGTCTACCGCAGCCAGCCCCATTCCTACCGCGACCTGCCCCTGCGCGTGGGTGAACTCGGTCTGGTGCACCGCCACGAGCTGAAGGGCGCGCTGCACGGCCTGTTCCGCGTCCGCTGCTTCACGCAGGATGACGCCCATATCTTCATGACCCGCGAACAGATTCCGGACGAAATCGCCGGCGTCGTGCACCTCATCAATCAGGTGTACTCCAAGTTCGGCTTCGATTATTTCGTCGAACTTTCCACCCGTCCGGCGGACTCGATGGGTTCGGACGAGGACTGGGAGGATGCGACCAACGGCCTCAAAACCGCGCTGGAAAAGCTCGGTATGCCCTACATCATCAACGAGGGCGACGGTGCGTTCTACGGCCCGAAGATTGACTTCCACCTGCGCGACTGCCTCGGCCGTACCTGGCAGTGCGGCACGATTCAGCTGGACTTCCAGATGCCGCTGAACTTCAACCTGGAGTATGTGGATGTGGACGGCAGCCGCAAGCGTCCGATTATGATTCACCGCGTCTGCTATGGCTCCATCGAGCGCTTCATCGGCATCCTGACCGAGCATTTCGCGGGCAAGTTCCCGACGTGGATGGCGCCGGTTCAGGTGAAGGTGCTGCCTGTGTCCGACAAGTCGATGGACTACGCCAAGACGGTGTACGCCGCCCTGCGCGCGAAGAAGATTCGCTGCGAGCTGGACGACCGCAACGAGAAGATTGGCTACAAGATTCGCGAGGCGCGTCAGGTAGACCGCGTGCCGTACATGCTGATTCTCGGCGGTCAGGAAGTGGAGAACAACACCGTCTCCGTCCGCGACCGTGCGACCGACCAGACGGTTACCTGCACGCTGGATGAATTCATCGCAAAGATTTCTAAGGAAATCGCCGACCGCGTGTAACAGGATTTCGCGCCTGCGGGCGCGACCAAAGGGCAATGGAAACAGACGAGGTCTGCGATTGCCCTTCGGAAACCTTCGGCACCGCCACTTTTGGGTGATTCCATAAGTACATAGTCCGTTACCCCGTCTGCACAGGAGAAATCCCGTGCGGGCGGGGTTTTGTCTATGCGTTCTTTTATCCTTTACAGTTCGTTCATGCTTTTTTGTGCGCTTTCTGCTATAATACTCATGCTATTGCCAGACAGTCTGCTCCGGCAGATGCGTGCAATCGTATATTCCAAGGGAGGTATGCTCCATGATTGAACTCAGGCATGTCACGAAGCGCTACGGTGCGGTCGAAGCCCTGCATGATGTCTCTTTCCGCGCCCCGGAAGGGCAGATTGTTGGTCTGCTCGGTCAAAACGGCGCGGGCAAGAGCACCACGCTCAATATCCTCACGGGCTATCTGCCGCCGACATCGGGGCAGGTGCTGGTGGACGGCATGGATCTCCTCCAAAACGCACGCGAGTGCAAGCGGCTGATTGGCTATCTGCCGGAAAAACCGCCGCTGTATGACGAAATGACCGTTCGGTCGTATCTGCGCTTCGTGTGCGAGCTAAAGGAAGTACAGAAATCGGCGATTGCGGCGCATGTGGAGGACATTATCCGCACCTGCGGGCTGTCCGAAGTGGCGCACCGCCTGATTGGGCATTTGTCGAAGGGCTACCGACAGCGTGTCGGCGTAGCGCAGTCGCTGTGCGGCAATCCGAAGGTGTTGGTGCTGGATGAACCGACCGTCGGGCTTGACCCGCGTCAGGTGGTGGAGATTCGCGCGCTGATTGCCGACCTCGGCAAAACGCACACGGTCATTTTTTCCTCGCACCTTCTGTCGGAGATTCAGCAGCTCTGCCAGCGGGTACTCATCCTGAACCGCGGGCATTTGGAATACGAAGCAGACATGCAGGAATTAGCCGAAACGGGCGAAACGCTGCGGCTTCGGGCAAGCATTGCCATGCGGGAGAAGCAGCTGATTCCGGCTTTGCGGTCACTGCCGTGCGTGCGGCGGGTGAAGGCGCTGCCGACGCGGACGATTGAGGTCAGCGAGGTGTTGCTGGAATGCGACGCCTCCGCCGTGCCGGATGCGCAGACGCAGCTATTCCGCCTGCTCTGCGGGCTGGATGCCCCGATTCGGATGCTGGTGGAGGAACACGATTCGCTGGAAACGGTCTTCCTCCGCGCGACGGATGAAGGCACGAAAGTTCCTTCGTAATCTTCTTTGTTCTTATCGCAGAAGGGTGCTTCTATCACAGAAGTTTTTCCCGATGCGCAGGGAGTTCGCCTCTGCGGAGGCGACCAAAGGGCAATGAAAACAGACGAAGTCTGCGATCGCCCTTTGGCAACCCTCGGCGCGTTCTCTCCCATGTTACTTGAATTTTATCGGAAGTTGTTTTTTCTTGGAGTAACACGCGGAAGAAGTATGGATATGTCACCAATTGAATCGCGTGAAAGGGTCAAGGGAGGAACTCCCTTGCAGGGTGCAGGGACAGCGTCCCTGCTGGGGTTCAAAGGGGCAACGCCCCTTGTCCCCCGGAAAGGTTGTTTGTTACTATGCGTGCCATCTGGAAACGAGAATTGCAGGCGTATTTCCTCACGCCAACGGGCTATGTGTTCATGGGCGTGTTCCTGCTCCTGTCCTCGGTGATGTTTTATTTGCAGATTATGCAGGCGCGGTCGTCGGACTTACCGACGTTCGTGGGGCAGATGAGTTACCTGTGGATGCTGCTCTCGCCGGTGCTGACGATGCGGCTGCTGGCGGAAGAAAGGCAGCGCCGCACGGATCAGCTGCTGCTCACCAGCCCGGTTTCCCTGTCGGGCATGGTGCTGGGCAAGTATGCCGCGGCGTATACCGTCATGGCGGCAACCGTCGTGCTGACGCTCGGCTTCGTTGCGGTCGTGGCGGTCTATGGGCGTGTGTACCCGGCGGAAATGGCGGTGGCGTACCTTGGCTTCATCTTGCAGGGCGGCGCATTCCTCGCGCTGGACTTGTTCATCTCCGGCTGCGCAAAAAATCAGGTGACGGCGGCGGTTTTCGCGTTCGGCGCGAACTTCGTCCTCTGGATGCTGGACTTGCTGGAAAACGCCGTCAACAGCAGCTTCTTCTCCAGCGTGCTGTCCTTCTTCAGCCTTTATCAGCGGGCTGAACCGTTCCTGATGGGGCAGCTCAGCGCGGCGAGCGTCGTCTACGATATCACCTTCGCCGCAGCGTTCCTCCTGCTGACGATTCATACGCTGGATGCCCGGCGCTATCGGGGGGAGTGACGAAGAATGCGAAACAAAAAACAATCCGCGCACAGGAAGTTCACCATCAGCCCGCGCCTGCGCTACGGCGCCATATCCACCGCCATTGTCGCGCTGGTGATTGTCGCGCTGATTCTCATCAATCTGGCGACGACGAACCTCGAAACGCGCTACGGCTGGCGCGGCGACTTCTCCTTCAACGCCGTCACAACGCAGAGCGAGACGACAAAGCAGATTCTGCACGACCTGAAGCGCCCGGTGAAAATCTACGCCCTGTTCGAGCGCGGCGAGGAGGATCAGCCCCTGCTGGAGCTGCTCAACCGTTACAGCGCCGCGTCGGATATGGTGACGTGGGAGCAGACCCCGCCGAGCCTGAATCCCCTGCTGCTGACCCGCTTTTCCAGCAGCACCACCAACGTTTCCGCGCAGAACCTCATCGTCTACTGCGAGGAAACCGACCGCTACCGTGTGCTGACCGCAACGGATTTTGTAACGCTCTCTGTCGATACCGATTCGGGCAGCTACAACGTCTCCGGCTTGGCGTATGAGCAGCAGATTACCTCCGCCATCGCCTACGTCACGCGCGACACCGTGCCGACGCTGCACATCGCGACGGGGCACGGCGAACTGGGCGAAGACTCCCTGTCCGCCTTTACCACCCTGCTGATGAACAACCACTACGACGTCGCGTTCGAGAAGCTCAGCGACATGACATTCGCATCCGGCGACGTGCTGTGCATCCTTTCGCCCGTCAAGGACTACACCGACGCGGAAATGGACATCATCCGCGCGTATGTGCAGGGTGGCGGCGCAGTGCTGTTCAGCTGCGATTATACCGACCCGATTGAGAATATGCCGAACGTCCTGTCCCTGCTGCGCTCCTACGGCTTCCTGCCGGAAAGCGGGCTGGTGATGGCGTCGCCGGATGAAACCGACACGTTCTACAACAACAACCGTCTGGCGCTGCTGCCAGAAATGCAGGCAACGGACGTGACACTGGAGATGATGCTGAACGGGCGGACGGCGATGCTCATGGTTGCCAGCCGCGGCTTCGACCCTTCGCCGGAATCGGACAATTCCCTGCTGGTGGACGCAGTGCTGACAACATCCGCCAAGAGTTATCTGGTTGATACAACCGCATCGCGCCTGAGCATCACTCAATCCGACAGCGACAAGACTGGGCCGTTCGCGCTCGCGCTGCAAGCCAAGCGCTTCACCGACACGGGCGACGTCAGCCGCGCGTTCATCATCGGCAGTTCCGCCCTGCTGACCGAGGAACAGCTCTTCACCATGACCGACGGCGAGGAATTTCTGGTGCGCGCTGTGTCTTTCCTGACCGGGGATGACAGCATTGACACCAGCATCATGGTCAAAACGGCGCTGCGTCCGGGGCTGTCCGTCAATGCGCTGTCATTGGGCAGCGTTGTACTGGTCGGGCTGCCGATTCTGGTGCTGCTGGCGGCGGTCATCATCCTGCTTCCACGGAGGAATCTGTAAGCCATGCAAAATGTCCCGAAAAAGAAACATGCCGCGCGCAGGCACAGCCGCATCCTCCTGCTGATTTTCGCCGTGTTGCTGGTCGCGGCGGCGGCGTGTCTGCTGATTTTCGCCCGCACGCCCGCCCCCGCGCCGGAAACGCCCGCGCATGAGGATGAGGAAATCACCCTCTGGTCGGTGGAATCGGCGGATATCACCCGCATCCGCATTGCCGTGCGCAATCAGGACGCGTGGTCGGCAGTACAGACGGAATCCGGCGCACTGGTGCTGGAGGGCGAAAGCGCCTTCACGGTGGATGCGGACGTTGCCGAAACGCTCCTGTCCGGGCTTAAGAGCGTGACCGCAGAGGTACTCAGCGACGATTGGAACGGCACGGACGAGGAGTGGGCAGCCTTCGGGCTGGATGACCCGGAGAGCGTC
>FR899826.1:6287-12128 GCA_000437595.1 Faecalibacterium sp. CAG:74
ACCCTCCGGGCTGGATGCCCCGGAGACCGCCGCCACCGTGGATTTTGCGGACGGCAGCAGCCACACCCTGCGCATCGGCAGCACCCCGCAGTACGAAAACAGCTGGCAGTACGCGCAGCTGGACGGCGATACCCGCCTGCTGTCCGTCAGCCGCGGTCTGGCAGAGGAATGCTACGTCACGCGCGGTTCGCTCCACAGCATCGAGCAGCTGACGATTCACGCCGACCGCCTGGATGAAATCACGCTGCTGAACGCGGAGGGCGAAATCACCCAGCAATGGCGCTTGAACGGCGCTATCACGAACGCGGACGCGCAAGACCGCTGGATGCTGACCACCCCGGTGTCCTACCCGGCGGACGGCACTGCCATGAACACCCTTCGCAAGTCGGCAGCAAACATCCGCCTGGGCGAGTACATTGCCGACGCGACGGCGGAGAGCATCGCACGCTACGGGCTGGACATGCCCCGCCTCGTCATCCGCCTGCACCAAGCCGCCGGCACAATCGGCGCAGTCGGTACGACTGGCTCATACGCTACGACCGATTACCCGGAAGCCACGATCACCCTCGTCATCGGCGAGCAGGAAAGCGATTTGGTGGATTATGTGCTGTACGATGGCGGCATTTACCGCTGCAGCACACTGCTGCTGCGCGGCGTCATGAACGCAGACTGGCAGGAGACCATTACGCGCTACCCGGTGCTGACGGCGCTGGGAAATCTTGCGTCCCTTTCGCGTGAAACGGCGGACGGCGTGGATACATGGGTCATCACACGCACCGAACAGGTTGCCGAGAACAACGAACTTGTCACGGACGGCGAGGGGAATCAGGTCTACGATATTACGCTGATGAAAAACGGCGAATCTGCGGATTACACTGCCTTTTCCGCTGCCTACAATCAGCTGATGATGGTCACGATGTCCGGCCGCCTCCCCGACGGCTGGACTGCTGCCGACGCTCCCCACACCGTGTGGACATTCACAGATGTTGACGGCACAGTGCACACCGTCGCGCTGACCCGCTACGACGCAATGCACGATGCCGTCGCAATAGACGGTGTGGCGCTGTTCTACCTTATACAAGGCGGGTTTTCGCTGGGGATATAACCGCAGGACACACCCGCAGGCGAAATCCCCCGTCCCTAAAGAAAACTGCATTTGAAAGCAGCAGCCAGCCCAGCGCAGCATGGAATCTTCCTTCCCATGCTACGCTTATTTTTTTCTGCCGCGCGCCCTTGTCCATCCGTTCCAAGTATGCTACAATGTCCCTGACGACAAGCTGGACGGAGGGGGATGCTGTGCGCGAATGGCGGCAGGGCGTGCGAAAGCTGCTTCTGCTGCTATATACAGCAGCCCTTCTCATAAGCCTCAGTTGCTTCTTATGGAACGCATCCGCCCCTGTCCGTGTCCATTCCGCTCCGAAGTGCTATCCGTCAAAAGGCGACGAATTCTCGCTTGCCCCTGTGCCGACACTTCCGGCAGATTCTATTCTGAACACCGGCGACGCTGCCGCATTGGACGCCCTGCCGGGCATCGGTACTGTGCTGTCGGAGCGGATTGTGGCATACCGGGAGGAACACGGCGCGTTCGTGTATCCGGAGGAGCTGCGGAATGTCAAGGGCATCGGAGAGAAGCGGCTGCAGGCAATTCTCGATGCGCTGGCGGGCGAAAGTGCGGAGGAAAGCGACTGACGGGTACGGGAACAGACCGCACCAACACCAAACTACATCATCAGGGAGATGACTCGCATGTACCGCATCCTATTAGTCGAAGACGACGCTGCCTTGGCTGATGCCATCACGCAGGTGCTGACCGCGTGGGGACACGAGGTGCAGAAAGTCCGCGATTTCCGCCATGTGACGGAGGAGTTCGCCGAGTGGAAGCCGCAAATCGTACTGATGGATTTGATGCTCCCCTTCTTCAACGGTCATCACTGGACGCAGGAGCTGCGCCGCATCACCAGCGTGCCAATTGTCTACCTTTCCAGCGCGTCGGATAACCTCAACATCGTCATGGCGATGAACATGGGCGGCGACGACTTCATTGCCAAACCCGTTGACCCAGCTGTGCTGGCAGCGAAGGTGAATGCCGTCCTGCGCCGCGCGTATGACATGCCGGCTACGGGCAATATCCTCGCCTGCGGGGAGGCCGTGCTGGATTTGGACAGTGCCGCTCTCTCCATCCATGGGCAGAGCATCCCCTTGACACGCAATGAACTGATTATCCTCCGCACACTCATGGAGCAGCGCGGGCGCATCGTCAGCCGCGAAACACTGATGACCCGTCTGTGGCAGATGGACGAGTACGTTGAGGAAAACACCCTGACCGTCAATGTCAACCGCCTGCGGAAGAAACTTAGCGCGGCGGGACTGCCAGGCTTCATCGTCACGAAGGTAGGCAGCGGGTATGCCGTGAATCAGGAGGGCAGCGTATGATTCGGCGCTATCTGCGGGAACATTTGCCGCTGGCGGGGCTGCTGGCGCTGTTCGCAGGCACATTCGCGCTGGTGCTCTCGCTGTATCATCTGCCGACTGAACCGGTCGCGTACGCATCGGCGCTGTGCGCAGTGATGGGGCTGATTGCGCTGATTTGGGGCTTTGTGCGTTATCGCCGGGCGCATCAGGCGCGTGCGCATGTGCTGAATGCGCCGCATCTTCTGCTGGATGAACTGCCATCGCCGCGCACACTGTCTGAAGCGGATGATCAGGCGATTATGCAGCGGCTGCTGCACGACATCCGCGCCGCGCAGTCGGACTTGGCAGCCTATCGGCAGGACAGTACAGACTACTTCACCGCGTGGGTACACCAAATCAAAACGCCGCTGTCGGTGATGCGCCTGCAATTGCAGAGCGAGGACACGCCGGAGAACCGCGCCATGCTGGCCGAACTGTTCCAAATGGAGCAGTACGTCACGATGGCGTTAAGCTACGCGCGGTTGGGCAATCCGACGAAAGACCTTGTGCTGACGCGTGTGCCGCTTGACCCGGTCATTCGGCAGGCGATTCGCGACTTTGCGCCCCTGCTCATCCGCAAGAAGCTGCGCCTGCAGTACGAGCCGACCGCCGAAAGCGCCTTGACGGACAGCAAATGGCTGCTGTTCATCCTCCACCAGCTGCTGTCCAACGCCGTCAAGTACACCGAGCGCGGCCGCGTCAGCATCCGCGTGACCAGCGCCCCGGCGATTATCGTGGCGGACACGGGCATCGGCATTGCACCGGAGGATGTGCCGCGCGTGTTCGAGAAGGGATATACCGGCTACAACGGGCGCGGCGGGCAGAAATCCACCGGATTGGGGCTGTACCTCGTCCATCAGACCGCCGAGATGCTCCATTGCCGTGTGTCGCTGTCCTCCCGCATTGGGGAGGGCACGAGCGTCACCATTGATTTGCATCAGGAGGAATTGGGGAAGGAGTGAGGTGCTTTCATGCCGCTTTTGCCCGCCCTGCGCGCGTTTTTCACCCGCCTTTTGACCGATGTGGATGATGCGCTGTTTCCGCAGCACGTTTTCTGCCTGACTTGCGGCGCATTGTCCCTGCCGAACGCGATTTGTCCGGCCTGCCTCGCTGTTTTGGATGATTTGCGCCTTCCGAGTGATGCGCTTGCGCCGAACGCCGCCGCTGTGTGGAGCTACCACGGCATTGCGCGGCAGCTGGTGCTGATGCTCAAATACAGCGGCATCGCCGAATGCGCGCAGGTACTGGCGGACGGCATGGCATCCGCGTGTCCCTTTTCCCTGCCACCAGACACGGTTGTCACCTCCGTCCCGATGACGAAGAAGCACCTTGACGCGCGCGGCATTGACCACGGTCGACTGCTGGCAGAGGCCTTTGCGCAGCGGCGCAACTTGCCCTATCAGCCCCTGCTGATCCGCACGCGCGAAACCGCAACCCAGCAGGGGCTGAACGCCGCCCAGCGCAGGAAGAACCTGCACGGCGCGTTTGCCGCCGCCGCGCGCATTTCGACCCCAGTTCTGCTGATTGACGACGTGTATACTACCGGTTCGACAACCGAAACATGTGCGGACGCGCTTCGAGCGGCTGGCGCACCGGATGTGTTTGTGCTGACGGCGCTGGCAGTGGTTCCGGATGAAGATCATTGAAAGTACCCCCTTCAGCGTATCTCCCTGCGGTTGCGAGGAGATGCGTTGGAGGGGGCTTTGCTTTGCATTCCGACAATTAATGCACCGTCGTGTCTTCTTTTGGGGATACATCAGCTGTTTACACAGATTGTTTGCAAAAAAAGTTGTTGCGTAATCATCTACAGCTTTTGCCCTCTCCTTCATTTTCCCCCACACCGCTTCCCAGTACCGTTTTTTCCGCATATCCGTGCTGAAAAGAACTGCTCGAAAAAAGGAAAAATCCGCTATGATAGAGGCAAAAGCGAGCAGAACTCGCAAAAGAAAGGAGACTGTTTTCAATGAAAAGAAAACTGTCCGCGATTTTGGCAGCAGCTTCGGCATGAGTGCGATGGCGGAAGAATCCGTACAGGCACGGTTCACGGATTACGATCAGGTGAATCAAACCATCACGGTCATGCCGGGACGGATACCCAGAAGGAATTGGGGTATCTCGATGGCGTCACCACCATTCTGGAGGTGGATGGACTCAAGTTCAAGGACTTGAACGGCAATGGTCAGCTGGATGTCTACGAGGACTGGCGACAGGATGTAGATGCGCGCGTGAAAGACCTCTATGAGCAGATGACGCTGGAAGAGAGACCGGGGCTTTTCTACCATGTGAACACCTGCGGCAACCCGATGGGCGTTGACTTTGCGGATTCGCGCTACATGTTCGGGACGGAAAGCGTCGTGCCGGATGAAAGCTCGTCGTTCACGTTGCGCTTGATGTGGTACTACATCAACGTGCTGAACATCACCAGCCATCTGGGCAACACCAACGACACGCCCGCACAGCAGATTGTGTACCACAATGCAATGCAGGCGCTGGCGGAGGACAGCCGTCTGGGCATCCCGGTTGTCATTTCCAATGACCGCGAATGAATCCATTGTGGAAACCAAGGCTGGCGTGCCGTTCACGGCGTATGTCCTGCTGTGGAACAACGGCGACGACGGCATTACGACCGTGCAGGCAATCTGCGACGGCGAAGTCATCGCGGAAAAGATCATGGCAGTCAACGGCGGAGACTGGCGCGTGGTTGAAATGGAACTGACCATCGACCAGCCCGGCGAACACACCCTGACGGTTGGCACACTGACGAAGACCATTACCATTGTGGAATAATCGGCAATCGGGTAGGAGGGGGTGACTACCCCCCGTCCTCCCACACCACCGCTCATGCGGTTCCGCAAGCGGCGGTTCAGTTGTTGGTACTTAGCAGCACGTTTAGTTGGATATCAGGACGCTCCGCGATTCTGCCATACCTTCGGTCACTCACCTATCCTCTGGCAGATATCCTCTTTCGAGCAACTGCTTTCAACACGCCCGATTCCTGGCATGCTGTATTACCAGCAACCGCCAGACCCTTCCCTCTGTCGACTTTCACTGACTTCTCTGGTACTATGGTCCAGACTGACTTCTGTGGATTCAGCCATGCCTTGCAGCATGGGTTACATCTTGCGATGCGTTCCCCACAGATCTCCCCGCATAAGGTACAATAGCCTTCATTCCATGTAGCCGCCGCATTTACGTGGCAGAGTCCGGGTAGTATGGGACTTTGACTTGTGTTGCAGTCTCGTCCGCTCTGCCCCGCCTTGTATGCGATTTCTGTTCGTCGGCTCAGAACTTTGCCTGCGGCTTCCTTCAGATTCCGCCTCACGACGGACACCCTTGCCTTCGGCTTTCTCCTTCCCGCTACCGGGCGGATTCGGGTCTTTCACCCTTTAG
>FR899827.1:0-16503 GCA_000437595.1 Faecalibacterium sp. CAG:74
AAGACATCGCCAGACGCGCCGCCGAATTGTGCGGTGGTGCCTTAGTCCAAATTCTCCGAATGGTGCTTGACGCGCAGACGGGTCAGCGCGCGCGCCAGCTGCGCCTGCGTTTCCAGATACTCGCGGCGGCTCTGCTTTTGCAGCAGGGCTTCGCGCGCCGCGTCCGCCTTCTGCTGATTGCGGATGCGGTCGATGTCCTCCGGCTTTTCCGCCGTCTCCACCAGCACCAGCACATGGTTGTCCTCAATCTTGATCATCCCATGCGACACGGCAGCCAGACGCGGCTTTTCGCCGGGAACGGTGTAGCTGAGTTCGCCGGGGCTGATGGCGGCAATGGCATTGCTGTGGTGCGCCAGCACACCGCGCTTACCATCGGGCGTCGGCACAACCAGCGATTCGCATTCGCCCTCATAGAAGGCGGACGACGCGGAGAGGATATTGAGCTGAAACGTGTCCATCGCTTACTGCTCCTTCGCGGCTTTGGCTTTGACATCCTCAATCGTGCCAACGTTGAAGAAGGCGGATTCAGGATAATCGTCCATTTCGCCGGACAGAATCGCCTTGAAGCTGCGGATGGTGTCCTTCAGCGGGACATACACGCCCTTGATGCCTGTGAACTTCTCCGCAACGTGGAACGGCTGGGACAGGAAGCGCTGCACCTTGCGGGCGCGCGCAACCGTCAGACGATCCTCTTCGCTGAGTTCCTCGATGCCCAAGATGGCAATAATATCCTGCAAATCAGCGTATTTTTGCAGAATTTCCTGCACCGCACGCGCCGTTTCGTAGTGCTCCTGACCGACGATATCCGCCTCCAGAATACGGGAGGTGGATGCCAGCGGGTCAACGGCCGGGTAAATGCCCTGCTCGGAAATCTTACGGCTCAAAACAGTCGTTGCGTCCAGATGGGTGAACGTCTGCGCAGGGGCGGGGTCAGTCAAGTCATCAGCGGGAACGTAAACCGCCTGTACGGACGTAACAGAGCCGTTGCGCGTGGAGGTAATGCGCTCCTGCAGCTGCCCCATTTCGGTCGCCAGCGTCGGCTGATAGCCAACAGCGGACGGCATACGCCCCAGCAGGGTCGAAACCTCCGAACCTGCCTGCACAAAGCGGAAGATGTTGTCAATGAACAGCAGCACGTCCTTATGCTCCACGTCGCGGAAGTACTCCGACATCGTCAGCCCGGACAGCGCCACGCGCATACGCACACCCGGCGCTTCGTTCATCTGCCCAAAGACCAGCGCCGTCTTGGAAATGACGCCGCTTTCCATCATCTCGTTCCACAGGTCGTTGCCCTCGCGGCTGCGCTCGCCAACGCCAGTGAAGATGGAATAGCCGCCATGCTCGGACGCGACGTTGGTAATCAGCTCCTGAATCAGAACCGTTTTGCCGACGCCAGCGCCGCCGAACAGGCCGATTTTGCCGCCCTTGGCATACGGCTCCAGCAGGTCAATGACCTTGATGCCGGTTTCCAGAATGCTCACGACCGGGCTTTGCTCGGCAAAGGACGGCGCTTGGCGGTGGATGCTCCATTTTTCGGTGGATGCCGGAAGCGCCTCGCCGCCGTCAATCGGGTCGCCCAGGACGTTGAACATACGCCCCAGGGTCGCGTCGCCGACGGGAACACTGATGCCGCGTCCAGTCGCCTCCACCGTCATGCCGCGCGAAAGCCCTTCGCTGGGCGCCAGCATGATGCAGCGGACAGTATGTTCATCCATGTGCTGCGCCACTTCCATGGTGCGCACTTCGTCTTCCACTTGGACGCGCAGTGCTTCGCGAATCTTCGGCAGCTGTCCTTCCTGAAACTCACAGTCCACCACAGGGCCGGACACCTGCACGATTTTGCCATAGCTCAGCATGACTGCACCTTCTTTCTTTTCTGTGCCTTTGCGCCGGAGGATACTTCAGTAATCTCCTGCGTAATCGACGCCTGACGCACGCGGTTATACTGCACCGAGAGCGACGCAAGCATCTTGTCGGCATTTTCCCCGGCGGAGGACATAGCGGTCATGCGGGCGTTCTGTTCCGCACAGAAGCTGTCCACCAGCGCGCTGTACACGAAACCCGTGATATAACTGCGGATGACGTTGTCCAGCACCGCCTCAACGCCGGGCGTAAACTCAAAGTGAACACTGCCCGGCGCGGCGACGGACGCGAAATCGCCCCGGTGAAAGGGCAGAAGGCGCGTGCTGGTCGCTTCGGCGCTCAGGCTGTTCTTCATATCGGTATAGACAATGAACAATTTCTGGAATTCGCCATTGTCGTAGCGTTCCAGCAGGATATCGCAGATTTCGCGTGCGCGGTGCAGCGTCGGATTCTGCGCGGGATAGAGGAAGGACTTCTCAATCGGGACGCCCGCCTGCGCAAAATGCTGGCGGCCATATTCACCCACGACGAATAGCTCCGTCTCCGGATGCTCATGCAGCATCTCCCGCGCAATTTTCAGCACATTGTGGTTATACGCGCCCGCCATGCCCTTATCCGCCGTGATGACGAGGCAGGCGTACTCCCCTTCCAGCTTCGGCGCGCCCGCCGGCGGATAGAAGTAACGGCTGTCCACGTCCGGTACGGTGCGGAAGATGCGCTTGATTTCGCCTTTGAGCGCGTCGAAGTACGGGCGGGTACGGTTCAGCTCGTTCTTCGCCTTCCGCAGTTTCGTGGAGGAAATCAGGTACATGGCGTTGGTGATTTTCTGCGTATCCTTGATGCTGGCGATGCGGCTTTTGATTTCCTTTGCGCTCGGCATGGATTACTCCTTCCTGAAGCGCTCAGCGTTCGCGGCGAGATATTCCTCCGCGATGCGCAGAATCTCCTGCTTCATATCGTCCGTCAGCACCTTTTCGTCTTCCAGCGAACGGCAGAGGTCGGAATGTTCCTGCTCGAAGTGATCAAGCAGCGCATCGCGGAAGTCCGTCACGTCCTTCACTGCCACCTTCGACAGCACATGCCCCATCGCACACACCAGCACAATGACCTGCTGGTGCATACTCAGCGGATGATACTGCTTCTGGCGGAGGATGCGCATCAGACCCTGCCCATAGTGCAGCTGTTCCTTCGTGCTGTCATCCAAATCGCTGGAGAACTGCGTAAACACTTCCATCTCGCGGTACTGCGCCAAGTCCAGGCGCAGGCTGCCGGTCGCTTTCTTCGTCGCCTTCGTCTGCGCCGCGCCGCCAACACGGGACACGGACAGACCGACATTGACTGCCGGGCGCTGACCTGCAAAGAACAGGTCGCTTTCGAGGAAAATCTGACCGTCGGTGATGGAAATGATGTTCGTCGGGATATACGCGGACACGTCGCCCGCCTGCGTCTCGACAATCGGGAGCGCGGTCATGCTGCCGCCGCCGAGCTTGTCGCTCAGGTGCGCCGAGCGCTCCAGCAGACGGGAATGCAGGTAGAACACGTCGCCCGGATATGCCTCGCGGCCCGGCGCGCGCTCCAGCAGCAGACTCATGGCACGGTAGGCAATGGCGTGCTTGGAGAGGTCGTCATAGACAATCAGCACGTCGCGTCCCTTGTGCATGTAATATTCCGCCATCGCGCAGCCCGCGTAAGGCGCAATGTACTGCATGGTGTCCGCTTCGCCCGCCGTTGCGCTGACGACGACGCAGTAGTCCATTGCGTCGCGCTTGCGCAGATTCTCCACCAGCTGGGCAACGCTCGACACCTTCTGACCGATGGCAACGTACACGCAGATAACGTTCTTGCCCTTCTGATTCAGCATGGCGTCCAGCGCAATCGCCGTTTTGCCCGTCTGACGGTCGCCGATAATCAGTTCGCGCTGACCGCGGCCAATCGGGAACATGGCGTCGATGGACAGCAGCCCTGTTTCCATCGGCGTATCAACACTTTGACGGTCGATGATGCCGGGCGCGGGTTCTTCCACCGGGCGATAGCCGTCCGCCGGAATCGCGTCTCCCCCGTCAATCGGGCGTCCGAGCGCATCCACCACGCGGCCAAGGAACGCGTCGCCCACGGGAACACCCGCGGTCTTCCCCGTGCGCGCAACCTTGCTGCCCGCGGAAATATCATCGGCATTGTCAAACAGGATGCAGCCCGTCTCGTTGCGGCGCAGATCCTGCACCATGCCTTTGATACCGTTGTCAAACATGAGGATTTCGCCATACGCGGCATGTTCCAGCCCCTCGACAACCGCAATGCCGTCGCCAATGGACTTGACCGTCCCGACTTCGCTGCTCTTGGCAAGCAGACGGAACTCGTCGATGCTGCTGCGCAGAAGCGGGATGATGTCCTTGCGCGTGTTCTTCGCCACAAGCTGCTCCACCTGCTGGCGGAACTGCTCCATGCGGCCCTTCGCGCTCCAGTCGTAGACCTCGCTCCCCACATGCAGCTGGAAGCCGCTCTTCAGCGAGGCATCCTGCTGGATGGTCAGCGCAACATCCTCGCCATACTTTTTCTGGAGAAAGGTGCGGATGCCCTGCTCCTGATGCTCATCCGGCGGCGTGACGCAAAGCAGCGTGGCCGTCAGACGGCTCTGCTTCGTATCAGTCATGGTCATTCTCCTCCTGCGCAGCCTTCAGGAAGCTGTCATAGAGTGCCTTGTCGAACGCGGGGTCGTTTTCTTTGTCCATCAGCTTGCCCGTAGCGGAGACAACCATCTGGGCAATGTCCTTCTTCGCGCCTTCGAGCATGGCATTGCGCTCCTGCTCGGCGGCACCGCGGGCATTCTTGAGCAGCTTGTCCGCGTCTGCCTGTGCGCGCTGCATCCGCTCCTGGCGCTGACGGTCAGCTTCCTGCGCGGCAGCGGCGTTCTTCTGGCGGATTTCTTCATCCGCACCCGCCAGCTTCGCGTTATACTCCGCCAGCGTCGCTTCCGCCTGCGACTTCGCCTCCTGCGCCTGCTTCTCCAAATCAGCAAAGTGATCCTCGCGCTTCTTCATGAAGGCGACAACCGGCTTATACAGCAGCGTGTACAGCCCGAACGCCAGAATCACGAAATTGAACATGTGCAGCAGAATCTGCTGGAAATTGATATTCAGCGGCATATCTTCACCTGACTGAACAGACGTTTATAGCCGTCTGTTCCCTTTCCTGCTCAAAGAAATTACAGAACGAAAACGACCAGAATCGCAACAATCAGAGCGTAAATGATAGCCGTTTCGATGAAGACCAGACCAATCATCAGGCTGCCGCGGATGCTGTCGGTCGCTTCGGGCTGACGGGAAATTGCCTCCGTCGCCTTACCGATGGAAATGCCCATTGCAATAGCGCCTGCGCCAGCAGCCGCCGCAATCGCAATCGCGGCCGCAATCGCCTTCGCGGGAATCGCACTGTCAGTCGCTGCCGCAGCCGCTTCTTCAGCCAGCGCGGGGGCAAACACGGAGAGCATCAGCACAGCCATCAGAGCCAGAACGAGAACGCTTGCAAACTTCTTCATAATCAAAATCCTCCTCAAATCAATTCACCGCCGGAACAGCACCGGCGGGCTTCTTTTCCTTCTTCGCCTTTTTCTTCGGCGGTTCGCTGACCTCGCCGTAGTAGTTGGCTGTCAGCATGGTGAGAACGTAGGTCTGGATGAGCGCGTGCAGAATCGTGAACAGAACGCCCACAAGCACCGGCAGCACGAAGCTCAGAGAAATCGTGTAGTACACCAGTTCCGACACCAGCAGACCGCTCAGCAGCGCGCCGAAAAGTCGGAAGCTCATGGAGATGGGCAGGGAAAATTCTTTCAGCGTGAGCAGGATGCCGCGTCCGCCATTGCTGGCAATGCCGCCGGACATGATGACGCCGTAGGACATCAGACCCATCGCAATCGCCGCGTTGATGTCAGACAGCGGCGCAGGCAGGGACATTGACATTCCCTCCGTCGTCACGCTCTGAATGCCCAGCAGTTCAAAGAGCGTGCCAACCGCGATGTACATTCCCGCGCTGAATATGTACACGCCGAGGAACCCGTTGCGGTGCGGGCTGTACGACTTCGCCATATCCCGGAAGAACGAAACCAGCGCTTCCAGTGCGCTTTGCAGCTTGCCGGGAACGAGATTGAAGTGCGGAATTGCGAAAATTCGCAGCAGTGCCGCCACAACCAGCAGCATTCCCGTAACCACCCAGTCGGAAATGACCGACGGGTTCACCTGCATCCCCAGAAAAGCCATCTGGTTGTCTTCATGCAGCACGGCATCCTTCATGACCGCCTGAATGGACTCGGTTTTTTCTCCGCCGGGGTCAGTCAGAAAGATGGCTGCAAGCAAGGCCGCCAGCAGTACGATCATCACAAGGATGAGCCGTACACGGCTGTTTTTCTTCTCTTGCTTCATATTATACCTCGCTTCCGTGAGTTACTTTTGGGGAAACCATGCACATTATAGCACCGAGATTCGGAATTTGCAATACGGGAAAAACGATTTCTTAGCGCAACCAGATTGGACAAATTCAACTGCGTCTGCGCGCAGAAAAATCCGCCGCGGCAAGGCTTTTTGCGGCGGCGGACTTTCTATTTTAGATTACCGTTTGTGAGTTGCGTTCTCCTTCAATTCCCGATGCTCTTCTTTCAGTTCCTGCTTGAGCGTCCGGTCGATTTCCGCCGTTTCCTTGCGGATAGCGCTGATGTCCTTCTCGATAAGCGGATTCTGCTCCAGATCCTCGCGGATGAACATCAGTGCGAAGGCTGCCAGCAGCAGCAGGCACGAAATCCAGATGGCATGTGCGCCGATGCGCCCTGCACTGACGCTGCCGATGCCCGCGCCCAGCGCAAAGAGCAGGATGATGCCGAAATAACGCAGCATCCGATCTTTCGCGTGCGATTCGTGCGTTTTGCTCCAAATGCAGAACGCCTCAACGCCGCTGCGCAGGTCGCCAATGCACATCGTGCTGGCAAACGCATAGCCGTCCACCTTGCGGAACGCCTGCACCTGCATCGCGCAGGAGAACGACACGATGGCGTTCGCCAGCAGATTGCAGCTTTCGGGCAGGAAGCCGACAATCAGCAGCAGGAGCATTTCTCCCAGCACGACCAGCTGCCGCCAGTGCAGGCGCTGCATGGAGCGGAAGCGCTCGCGCATTCTCTCCGCCACCAGCACACCGAAGGCAAACGCGCACAGCGGGATGAAGTAGTGCAGTACCATCCCCCACTGCCCGTCCATAATATGCGCGCTGAGCAGAACGATGTTGCCCGTCTGCGCGTTGGCGAACACTTTGCCGCGAAACAGGTAGGTATACGCATCCTGCAAGCCGCCGGACAAGGACAAAAAGACGGCAGTCAGGAAAGATTCCGACATTTGACCGTGATGCATTGTTTTCATACTAATTTCCTCTTTTCGGATGAAGGTGTGGCGCTTCATCACACCTATTATAGCACCACTGTCAAGCGGCGGAACAAAAAAGCTTCCGCAAAAGTACGGCAGTTTGATGTTATTTGTTGCCTGATGTGACGGACGCAATCGCCTGCAGATACCCCTGCATGACCGCCTCAAACTCGAATTGTGGGATATACTGGCGGCAGTTCTGCGAATAGCGCCGCTGAATTTCCTCGCTGCTCAGAATGCTGTCGATGGCTTCCGCCAGCGCGTCGGTATCCTCCGGGTCAACAATCAGCCCGTTTTCGCCCGGATGCACGGTGTCATACGCGCCGTCGGCATACTTCGACGCGACAATCGGCGTGCCGGAACAGAGCGCTTCCAGCAGCACAAGTCCGAAGCAGTCCTCGCGGGTCGGCAGAACAAACACGCTCGCCCGGCGATAGGCATCCGCCAGCGGCTCGCCAGACTGGAATCCCAGCCAGTGAATGTGCTGCGCAACGTGCGTTTCTTCCGCCATCGCCATCAATTTCGCCTTCTCCTCCGCCTCGCCGTCGCCGACAATCAGCAATTCAAACGGCTGATGCAGCTTCGGCAGCGCGCGCAGGAGCAAATCCAGCCCTTTCAGGGGGATAATTCTGCCCACAAACAGCAGCGTATGCTGATTTTCGTGCTTTTCGGCATAGCGGAAGCGGGAAATATCCACCGTCAGCGGGCTAAGGAAGATTTTCCGCTCCGGCGCGCCCCAGTGCAGCAGCTTTTCCTTCGCTTTGGTGCTGCTGGCAATGCACGCATCGGCATGATGGATGATGATATGCCGCATGAGCTTCTGCACGCGCCCGATGTTCCGATCCGAATGCAGCGTGCCGTCCGTGAGGTGGATGAACTTCCTGCCGTGGCGCTTGCACCAGAGCAATGCTTTCAGCGCGGACGGGTTGTACTCCCACGCAATCACCACATCCGGATTGATGCGCGTGATTTCCCTCGTCAGGTGCTGCGGAATATGCAGGTAGTGCACATCCCCTTCGCCCTTGCGCTTGATGATTTTGGATTCCAGAATCGTCGATTGCAGGAGTTTGCGCTCGTCAATCACCCACTGCCGGTTGTCCTCATTGCGATTCGTGTAAATGACGAAAAACTCGTGCGTCTGCTGATGCGTCTGCATATAGTAGAACAAATCTACCCGATACGGCGCAGGGATATTCGTAATCAGAAGCACTTTACTCATCCGGCATCCTCCACCTCCAGTAGTTTTGGCATTGCTTCCGTTTCGAGAGACAGCATATACCAATTTATGCGTCCTGTCAATCACAAAGTGAACTTTTTCTTGTCATGGACGCTGATATCCTTGCCCAGCTGCACCTCTATCATCTTCAGCTCCGTGTCTGCAATGACCGTGTGGCGCTGACCCGCTGTCATCGTTATGACATCTCCCGTCTTGACCGGACGTTCTACCCCCTCGACAATCGTTCTACCCGCGCCGGAAATCACCACCCACACCTCGTCGCGGTACTGATGACTGTGGTAATTCATGTTGTGACCGGGGTTCAGCGTCACCTTGATAGTCAGCGAGTTCATCTCCACATCCACTACGCGGAAGCTGCCCCACGACTTCTCCGCGAACATAATCTGCTGCTCGTACTTGTCCACGAATGGCTTGATATAGGAGCTCTGCTCCTTATCGGATACCAGAATTCCCTCCGCTGATGCGCTAATCACCACATCATGCAGTCCCATCGCCAGCACCGGCACATCCAGCTCGTTGATGATATGCACACCACTGCATTTGTCGTTTAGTTCACCCTTGCCGATGATTGTTTCTTCCATGGCTTCGGTCAGGGTGTTCCATGTGCCGAGATCTTTCCACATGCCCGCAAAGCGCACAACCTGAATCTGTTTTTCATGCTCTGCAACGGCATAGTCAAAAGAAATCTTTTTGATTGCAGCGTACTTGCTGAACAAATCCTGATAGTCGATAAAGTCTATCAGCTCGTGCGCCTTGTTTATCATGTAGGACAGTTTGTAAGCGAACACGCCGCCGTTCCACAGTGCGCCGCGGGCAATATACTCCGCCGCCACATCCGCCGTCGGCTTTTCCTTGAAGGTATCCACCGACGATATATGTTCGCCGTTCTGTGGAATAATGTAGCCGTACTTTTCGCTGGGATACGTCGGCTCAATGCCCATGAGAATGAGGTTCGCCTCGCCCTTGTCCGCCTGCGCCGATAATTCCTTGAGCGCCTCGAAGTAAGCGTCCTCCACATACGGGTCAACCGGGCAAACGACGACCGATTCCGACGGGTCAATATGCAGCACATCCACCAGATACGCCGTTGCCAGCGCAATGGCAGGAAACGTGTCGCGGCGGCATGGCTCGATGCTCACACCGACATGCTCACCAAGCTGGTTATGGATAGCAGACACCTGCGTCTTGCTGGTCGCAATGGTCACGGTTGCGTCAGTATCCACCTGCTTAATCTGGCTATAGACGCGCTGCAGCATCGACTCATAAGCGCCATCTTCCTTCTTGAAAATCTTGATAAACTGCTTTGAGCGAATATCGTTGGACAGCGGCCACAAGCGCTTGCCGGAGCCGCCGGAAAGCAGGATAATGTTCATCGTTTGTTTCTCCTCCAAAACAGAATGAGGGCTGCACTTTTTTGCCATGCAGCCCCCGTTGCTTCCTTCGCGGATTAAGGTGACGCCGAGTTGTGCGGTGTTGCCTTAACGTTCAGCGCGCATGGGGTTGTTCAGAAAGTCCTCATACGCAAGGCGGATGCCGTCCTCCAGCTCTGTCCGATACGTCCAGCCGAGGTTCGTCGCCTTGGAAACATCCAGCAGCTTGCGCGGCGTACCGTTGGGCTTGGTGGGATCCCACTTGATTTCACCCTTGTAACCCACAACCTTCGCCACCAGTTCGGTCAGTTCCTTGATGGTCAGTTCCTTGCCCGTGCCGGCGTTCACCGTCTCGCTGCCGGAGTAGTTGTTCATCAGGAACACGCAAAGGTTTGCCAAATCGTCCACATACAGGAACTCGCGGAGCGGGCTGCCGTCACCCCAGCAAGTCACGCTTTCCGCGCCGTTGATTTTCGCTTCATGGAAGCGGCGAATCAGTGCCGGAAGAACGTGGCTGTGCGTCGGATGATAGTTGTCGTTCGGGCCATAGAGGTTCGTCGGCATGACGGAGATATAATCCGTGCCATACTGCCGATTAAGGAACTCGCAGTACTTCAGACCGCTGATTTTCGCCAGCGCATACGCCTCGTTCGTCTTTTCCAGTTCGGAGGTCAGCAGGCAGCTTTCCTTCATCGGCTGGGGCGCCATCCGCGGATAGATGCAGGATGAGCCGAGAAACTCCAGTTTCTTGCAGCCATTCTGCCACGCCGCATGGATGACATTCATTTCCAGCACCATGTTATCATACATGAAATCCGCCAGCGCGTTCTGGTTCGCAACGATGCCGCCCACCTTTGCCGCGGCAAGAAATACATACGCCGGCTTTTCCTGCGCGAAGAACGCCTCGACCGCCTCCTGCCGGGTCAAATCCAGTTCCTTGTGGGTGCGGGTGATAATATTGGTATAGCCCTGACGTTCCAATTCTCGTACGATGGCGGAACCCACCATGCCGCGATGACCTGCGACGTAAATCTTTGCATCCTTTTTCATCATGGCTGTCCCTCTTTCTGCTCTTCAAGCCCAAATTACAGCGCCGTCCGCATCGCCTTTTCGCGTTTCGCCAACATGCGGTCGTGCTTCGCCATGATCTCCACCAGCTGCTCGTAACTGGTCTTTTGCGGATTCCAGCCCAGCATTGTCTTGGCCTTCGTCGGATCGCCCCAGAGGTTGTCTACGTCCGTCGGGCGGAACCACTGCGGATTCACGCACACCAGCATCTTGCCGGTCGCCGCGTCATAGCCCTTTTCGTCGATGCCCTTGCCTTCCCAGCGGATGCTGATGCCATTCGCTGCGAACGCCTTCTCGGTGAAATCGCGGACGGTATGCTGCACACCCGTCGCAATGACGAAATCATCCGGCTTCTCCTGCTGCATAATCAGCCACATGCACTCCACATAGTCTTTCGCATAGCCCCAGTCACGCAGAGAGTCCATATTGCCCAGCTCCAGATGATCCTGCATTCCCTCGGCAATGCGGCCCGCCGCCAAGGTAATCTTGCGCGTCACGAAATTCTCACCGCGGCGCTCGGATTCGTGATTGAACAGAATACCGTTGACCGCGAACATGCCATACGCGTCGCGGTACTCCTTCACCATCCAGAAGCCGTACTGCTTCGCCACCGCGTAGGGGCTGTACGGATGGAACGGCGTGGTTTCGCGCTGCGGAACCTCCTCCACCTTGCCGTACAGTTCGGAGGTAGAAGCCTGATACACCTTGCAGCTTTTCGTCAGCCCGCACACGCGAACCGCTTCCAGCACGCGCAGAACACCCAAGGCATCCACGTCGCCCGAATATTCCGGCGCGTCGAAAGACACTTGCACATGACTCTGCGCCGCCAGATTGTAGATTTCGTCGGGCTTGATTTCGCCCACCAGCCGAATCAGGCCGGAAGAATCCGACAAGTCGCCGTCATGCAGGTGAATTGCTTTCTTCTCAATCAGGTGGTCAATGCGCGCCGTGTTGGAAATGGACGCACGGCGGACAATACCATGCACCTCATAGTCTTTTTCGAGCAGGAACTCCGCCAAATAGGAACCATCCTGACCGGTGATGCCGGTAATCAGCGCCTTCTTCGCCATCGTCTTGAAATTTCCTCTTTTCATCAGCTATTCTTGAAAATAGATACACTGCTATTATAAAGAAGTTGCTTTCAAAAAGTAAGGGGGTATAGAAACTATTGTCAGTATAATCTTGGGTTTCATATCATTTGCAATGCTGCCGAATGACACCCTTTTTCAGCAGGATGTTTGCGTACTGCGCGCTTTCGCCTGTCGCGACAATGCAGTGCGCTTTTTTCGCGCGCTCGTAGTAGGCAAAGCGGTCGATTGTCTGGATTTTCGCGTCCGGCTCATAAGCCGTCAGCGTCGCGCGGTATTCGTCCCAAATCACCGGGACTGTCGGGTCACCCGGCACAACCGACATCAGCACAAAATTGCTTTCATCATATTGATCCAGCGGGAACAGCGGCAGAATCGCGCGCAGCAGTTCCGCCGCGCCGATGCCATCCGCACGAACGACGCGCTGCCCCATACTTTCTGCGGGGAAATTCGCGTCCGCCAGCACAATCTCGTCCCCATGCCCCATCTCGCACAGCACTTTCAGCAGTTCCGGCGAAATCAGTGGGGAAATACCCTTCAGCATAATAGTACCTCCTTAAACCAATGTGCAGTCCCACACGTCCACGCCGCAGTCCTGAAATGTATCATGCAGGCGCGCGTTCAGCTGCTCCCTCGTCACGCCGCGCTTGAGCAGCACCTGCAGGAATCCGCCGCCTCCCGCGCCGCAAATCATGCGTCCGTCAATCAGGTCGTCAATCGCAAGAAAAATCTGGTCTATGCAGGTGTTGGTGCTGCCCGCGTCAATCGTCTTGGAAAGCTCCCAGTGGCGATTCAGCAGCTTCGCGAAGTCATCCACATGCCCGCGCTCCAGTTCAAACGCCATCATCACGGCGATTCGCTGAATTTCCTCCAGCGCGTACAGGCTGTCCGGCGCATTGCTGATGTAGCGGCCCACCACATCGCGCAGGAGATTCCGCGCAAGGCGGCGCTGGCCGGTATAAATCAGGGTGAAACGCGCGTTCAGTTCCGCCTTGGTGTCCTCCGACAGAGCGATATGGCGGACGTTCAGCTTCTGCTGAATGCCCGCGGGCGCGGTGATGAGCTTCAGTCCCGGCGTCATGCCGCCAACCTGATCCTGCCAGCCTCCGCCGGTGGACATAATCTGCTCGACGCACATGGCGTGCTCATACAAATCGTCCTCCGTGTGCGCCACGCCGAAATACTGGAAAAGCGCTTTGACGCACGCGCCTGCAAGAATGCTGCTCGTGCCCAGACCGCTACCCTTCGGCACGCCGTGCATCTGCGTAGAGACGTACAGTCCGCCGATTTTCGCCGTAATATCCGTCAATTCGCCGCCCTCGCGCGGAATCACGCCGCAGGCAATCAGCGCTGCCTTGTGCAGCACAAACGGGTCGTAGGGATTGTGGCACTCCTGCAAGTCCGAAATTGCCGTGAATTCCCCGCGCGCGCCCATATCCGCGCTTTCCAGCACGACCATCGGCTTCGGCAGACGGCGCACATGCACCTCCACGGGATACTCTCCGCCCAGCAGAATCGCGGCATTGAGCACCGTTCCGCCCTTTTCGTTGCAGTACGGCGGCGTATCGCTCCAGCCGCCGCCCCAGTTGACCCGCAGCGGCAGACGCACCGCTGCTTCTTCTTCCACTGGCTGATGATGTGCGCAAAGCCCCGTGCCGTGCGCTGCCGCGCCCGCAAGCACCATGCGCTGAATCTCCTCAAAAGCCCGCTTGATGTACGCCTCCCCTTCCTGCGAATCACCCAGTACTTTACCGAGGCAGTAGAAGATGCGCATCCGTGTGAACACGTCTGCCGATGCCGCCTTTTCCGCAATCAGGCGGCGCTGATAGGCGCTGATGGCAGCATCTTGAAAAATTTTCTTTGCTTCCTCGATTGTGCCGCCGCGGCGAATCACAGACAAGAAGCGCTCGACCTTCACGGCTTTGCGCAGGTGCGTCTCCCATTCCAGAATCGCCGCCGTGTCCGCGCTGTTGAACGAGCTGCACAGGCTGACGCGCTCCGCCGATGCCCACGCATCATAATTCCCCGCGCCCATTGCCAGCGCGTAGACATTCAGCGCCGCATCCACCGATTCCGCCATAGAATCGCAGACTGGGTAGATTTTCGCCTGCCACAGCGAATGGTCATCCCCATCCCACACGTTCCCGAACGCCGCCATTGAGCCGCCCAAGAACGTGCCTTCCTTCGGATTGTCCGCCACGCCGTAAATCCGCGTCACAAAGCGCCCGTCCGTCAACTTCAGGCTGTGCAGGACGACATTCGCCGGAATGTTCTTTCCGCTGATTGTCACATGCGAGAGCACCGTACCGCTGCCGATAATCGCGCTGCCCATCACATGACTGTCCTCCAGATAGCAATCGTCATGGATGCAGCAGCCTTCCTCCACCATCGCGTTATTCAGCGCATAATTCGCCGATGAGCAGCAGCCAGACACACACTTTTTCCAGTCCAAGAAGCTGTACGCCGACACGCCGTCTGTCATCAGCGCGCGCAGTTCGTGCGTCGTGCCGAAGTGAATGAACGACGCGGGCGCCAGCCGCAGCAGACGCATCCGATACTTCCGCAGCACCTGCCAGACAGCGGTGCGGCAGGCGTGCAGCTCCTCAGTGAACGAGCCATCCGGCTTTTCGCGGTAGAACTGCTCCAATGTCGAACGGCTTGCCAGCGGATAGAGGAAATCGCCATAGAAGGACAGCCGCGCGCGGTCATTCACAAAAGCCGCAAACTTTGCGGGCGTATCCACCAGCGTATACAAATCCGCCAGCAAATCCGCGCTGAACAGCACCGCGCCGGTGTCAATATCCACCTTGCCCTGCGCATTGACCGCCCCTCGGCTCGTCAGTGTCTCCACCGTCTGTTTATGCAGGAACTCGCCAACGTTACCCTGTTCATCCATCTGGAACACGCCATGGTTCTTGCCCGTTTCCACGTCCTCTTTGAAGGAAATCGCCGCCGCGCCGGATGCGGGCGCATCAATCTGCAGCGGATTGAATAGCAGCAGCACATCTCCCGACAGCACAAGCATCCCGTCCCGAATCCGCGATGGCACGCCGCTCATGCCAATGATGAACTCGTCAAACAGCGTCGAGCGCCTGCCGTTGGGCAGCTCACGCGGGACAGGCGAAAACAGCTTGCCGCACGCGCTGTACTGCGGCACGCGCTTGCTGTCCCCGCCTGAATGGATGCACAGAATGCGCTTGCCCGCAAATGTGCCTTCCTGCATGCAGACATAACGAAGCGCATTGAGCGTCGCGCCGCCGCTGCCCACGCGCAGCCCGTCCGGGTCAGGCAGAACGGCATAGTGCGTCCGCTCAGGCAGGAGGTTTTTCGCCCGGCGAATGGCAATCTGCTGGCGATACGCATTCGCCTGCGCCTCATTGGACGCGGTGAGTATGATATAATCCCAGACCGGGAAATCAGCCCTGTGCAGCGAGCGGCGGTAGTCCTCCCACGCGTCGAGATACGACTGACGCAGGAACAACGAATACGAATTGCCCATGGCGACTCCTTTTGCATTGCAGCAGCTTAGGGGGCAGGGTTGCGCCCCTGTAAATTATTGTACAACGCAGCACTGCAAAAATCAAGGGGTATTTTGGCGAATGTTGGGTAATGTTATGGAATGCTGGACGCAAAAAAACGGGAGACTGCGCAGGGCAATCTCCCAACAGGGTTTACTTCGCGTATACATAATGGTAATAATTCTTCTTGGCGTACGTTTCCGCATACGAACCGGGCGTGACCACCCACACCAGTTTGTCCTTCTTGCAGCCGTCAAACGCTGTCGAATCAATTTTCGTGACCGAAGCCGGAATCGTGATGCGCGTCAAGGAAGTGCAATCCCAGAAAGCACGGAAATCAATGGTGGTCACCGTATCCGGAATCACAATTTCTTTCAGCGAAATGCAGCCGTAGAAGAAGTAATTGCTGATAGATTTCACGTTCTCTGGGAATACAAATTCCACCATATAGTTGCAGAAGCTCACACCAGAGCCGGGCAGGTACGTGAGGTATTTCGGGAATACAATCCGCGTTGCGCTTCGGCATCCGCCAAACACATGATTGCCCATTTTTACCACAGAATCCGGCACAATGATTTCCTGCAGCGAGGTGCAGCCGCTAAACGCTTCTTCCTCAATGGTCGTCACGCTGTCTGGAATCACAATTTCAGGCAGACCATAGCAATGCTTGAACGCCGCTGTGCCAATCGTCTCCATCGTATCCGGCAGGGTGACATTTGCAAGGGCTTTGCATTCCCTAAATACTTCGTTCGGCAGCCGCGTCAGATTGCCGATTTTTCCGACCGTCACCAGCGATCTGCATTCCTCAAACGCATTTTTGCCAAGGCTGGTGATGGATTCGAGGCTGACCACCGTTTCCAGCGTGCCGCAGTAGCTGAACGCCTTCTCCCCGATGCTGGTGACATTCGACAAATCAAGCGACTTCAGCGAAGTGCAGGCGATGAACGCTTCTCTTCC
>FR899827.1:16528-20836 GCA_000437595.1 Faecalibacterium sp. CAG:74
GAACGCTTCTCTTCCGATTTCTGCCGCAACACCATCCAAACCAAGCGTCTCCAGTTTGCGGCATTCTTCAAAGGCATTCGCGCCAATGTACGTCACTTTCGGTGCTGCGCCGAACGTGGTCAGTGAAGTTGCATTCCGGAACGCTGAGTCGCCGATATACTCCAAGCTGGGCAGGTCGCCCACCGTCACCAGCGACCGATTGGACAGACCGGATGCGCCAATCCTCCGCAAGCGCGGCAGATTGGCAACTTCCGGGATGTTCGCGCTGTCCAGTGCGCTCGCGCCGATTTCTTCCAGCGCCGGCAAATCACGCAGTCCGGTCACTTTCGGGCAGCCGCCGAACGCGTAGCCGCCGATAATGCGCAGGTGCTGCAAGCCATCCAGCGAAAGTACCAACTTTTGGTCGAGCATAAATGCGCCGCCGCCGATTTCCTCTATCGCGTCCAGCGTGCCGATATTCACCAGTGCTCTGCAGTTTGAAAACGCGCAAGCGCCGATGCGCTTCATCCGCTCAAACGTGCCAATGTCCGTCAAATAGCCGCAGGAATAGAACGAGTACTCGCCGATTTCCGTCACTGTTTCCGGCAGCTTCACGGTTTCAATATAGTAGCAGGATTGGAACACGCGGTCGGGAATGCGCGTCACTTTCGCCTGCCAGTCCACTTTCTTGATGCCGTCGCAGTCGCAGAACGCACCCTCGCCGACATTCAGCAGCTTTTCGCCAATCGTCACTTCTGTCAGTTTCTTGCACTGGCGGAAGGCGTACTCGCCGATTTCCGTCAACGTATCCGGCAGCAGCTCGGCGTTCCAGAGCGTACACTTGTCGAACGCGTAGCTGCCGACGCGCGTCAGGTTCGGCGGCAGGGGGCAGTTTTCCAGCTTCTTGCAGCCTGCAAAGGCAGAATCGCCGATTTCCAGCAGCCCTTCCGGCACCGTGACCGTCACCAGTCCTTCGCAGTTCTCGAACATATGCGCCGAAATGCCCGTCAGCGACGCGGGCAGGGTGATTTCCGTCAGGCTGAGGCAGCGATAAAAAGCGCTCTCCCCCATTTCGGTGATGTTGTCGGAAAGCTGCACCGTTTTCAAGCTCACGCAGCTGTCAAAGGCATGTGCGCCAATCTTGGTCACACTCTCCGGAATCGTGATTTCCGTCAGATACCAGCAGTTTGCAAAAGCATAATCGCCGATTTCCGTCACGCCCTCCGGAATGCGGATTTCCCGCAGCTCCCCGTCGCCGTAAAATGCGTACTCCTCGATGCGGGAGACATTCGCCGGCAGGGTATACACCGTGCCTTCGGAGGATTGCACCGTCTCGGCAGCCGCCGCACCGCCGACCAGCACCAGCAGCGTCAACGCACCCGCCATTAGCTTCGTCGTTCTCATGAATTTCCACCCCTTCCTTCCATGATTATACGCCTTTTCACGAAAAAGTCAATTCTTTGGCGCAATTATTTACAATTGGCAAAAGCGAAAGAAGTACAATTGTACTTATGGAGTGTGTGTCTGTCAGTTTTCTTTCTATTCTATAACTGCGGATTCGTCATCCTGCCCCACTCGCTGTTGAAAATCCCCCGTAATTTTGCTATAATCATTCTCGGTATTTCTGCTGATTCAGGAGGACGCGGCATTGAGGCATGGCGGCAATGTTTGGGAAGGTCAGCCAGCGGATTGGCTGGACTTTTCCGCGAATCTGCGACCAGAGGGAACGCCCGCGTGGGTGATGGACACCATGCGCGCGGCGCTTTCGCAGGCGTGCTATTATCCTGACCGCGCGATGCGGGCGGCGCGTGCGGGGCTGGCGTTGTATCTCGGCGTGGACGAAAGCTGCGTGCTGCCGACAGCGGGCGGCGCGGCGGCGATTGACCTGACGCTCGGCGTTCGGCGCGGCGCGGTGCATGTGCAGCCGCCGACGTTCGGGGAATATGCGGAGCGGGCAAAGGCGCACGGGCGGCGGGTTGCGGCAAATCAGGCGATTCAGGCGGATGACACGGTGGTTATATGCAATCCGAACAATCCGACAGGCACGCTGCTTTCGCCGAATGACGTGCTGCGGATGCATCGGGACGTGCGGAACAGCGGCGGCGAGCTGATTGTGGATGAGGCGTTCATCGACTATTGCCCGGATGCGACGATTCGCCACCATGTGCAGGATGGTTTGACGGTGGTCGGGTCGTTGACGAAGATTCTGTGCATTCCGGGCGTGCGGCTGGGGTACATCTGCGCCGCGCCGGAACAGATTGCACGCTTGCAGGAGCGGGCAGTCACATGGTCACTGAACGTGCTGGCGTCGGCGATTGCGGCGGAGCTGCCCCGTCATCAGGCGGAAATTGCGGCGGATGCACAGGCGAATCAGGCGCGGGCGGAGCGATTCGCGCGGTGCTTGCAGGAGATGGGCGTGCGTGTGACAGCGGGGCGCGTACCGTTCCTGCTGGCTGATTTCGGGCACGATATGACGAAAACGGTGCAGCACCTGCGGGGGCAGCACATTTTGGTGCGGACGTGCGATTCGTTCGGCTTGCCCGCGAATTATCTGCGCTTGGCAGTGAAAACGGACGCGGAAAACGATTTGCTGATGAAAGTATTATATAGGGAGAATTTCGATGCGCGGTAAGAGTTTGATGGTGATGGGAACGGCGTCGTCCGTGGGCAAAAGCGTGCTGTGCAGCGCGTTTTTGCGCATCATGAAGCAGGATGGATACAAGGTTGCGCCGTTCAAAGCGCAAAACATGGCATTAAATTCGTTTGTCACCAAAGACGGCTTGGAAATGGGGCGTGCGCAGGTGACACAGGCGCAGGCGGCGGGCGTTGAACCGGATGTGCGCATGAATCCCGTGCTGCTCAAACCCACGAGCGATCGCCGCAGTCAGGTAATTGTGGACGGCAAAGCCATCGGCACAATGACTGCGATGGAGTATCACCGCTACAAGCCTGCCCTGCGCGAACGCATCAAGGCGACATATGACGCGCTGGAATCCACCGTGGACTGCGTAGTCATTGAGGGTGCGGGCAGTCCGGCGGAAATCAACCTGCGCGCCGGAGACATCGTGAATATGTCAATGGCAGAATCCGCCGATGCGCCGGTGGTGCTGGTGGGCGACATCAACTTGGGCGGCGTGTTCGCGTCGCTGCTGGGCACGGTGATGCTGCTGACGGACGAGGAACGCGCCCGCGTGAAGGGCGTCATCATCAACAAATTCCGTGGCGATGTGAAGATTCTTGAACCGGGGCTCAAGATGCTGGAGGAGCGCATTCACATCCCCGTATTAGGCGTTGTGCCGTGGATGGACGTGGGGCTGGAGGATGAGGACAGCGTAACCGAACGTTTCAGCCGCATGATGGGTCAGGGGGATTTGGACGTTGCCGTGGTGAAGCTGAAGCACATCTCCAACTTCACGGATTTCCAGTCCTTGGCGCTTCAGCCCGGCGTGAAGGTGCGCTATGCTCAGAGCGCGAAGGAGATCGAAAATGCCGACCTAATTGTCCTCCCCGGCACGAAAAACACCATCGAGGATTTGATTGACCTGCGCAACCGCGGCTTGGATGCCGCCATCATCCGCCACGCGCGCAAGGGCGGCATGGCCATCGGCGTGTGCGGCGGATACCAGATGCTGGGTAGAAAGCTGCACGACCCCGACCATGTGGAATCGCGCGTGCCGGAGCTGGCGGGTCTGGACTTGCTGGACATGGAGGTCACCTTCGCAAGGGAAAAGGAAACCGCGCAGGCCAGCGGCGTCGTCGATGCGTCCGGCTGGCTGGCATCATCGAACGGCATTCTGGTGGACGGCTACGAGATTCACGCCGGGCAAAATCAGTTCGGCGAAAGGGTGCTGCCGTGGTTGCGCATCGGCAATCGCGTGGACGGTGTGATGAACGAGCGCGGCAACGTGCTGGGCAGCTATCTGCACGGCTTGTTTGACGACGGGCAGCTGTTCGCCGCCATCGCCGCGCACATCCGCAAAGAAAAAGGCATCGACACCGAAACGCAGGTCCCGATGACCCTCGATGAATACCGCGAGCGCGAATTCGACCGCATTGCTGATATTGTCCGCGCGAGCGTCGATATGGACGCCATCTACCGTATTGTACGGGGCGAGGTGTAAGCAATGAGCGATTGGATTTGGGCGCTGATAATCGGCTTCGTGCTGGATTTGCTGCTGGGCGACCCGTCGTGGCTGTATCACCCGGTGTGCCTCATCGGCAAATACATCGGCTGGATGGAAAAGAAGCTGCGGCGGCGTGGCGGCAATCTGCGGAAAAGCGCCGTGTTCCTGACCGCCTCCACCGTACTGCTGACAATGGCGGGGGGGG
>FR899827.1:20864-24683 GCA_000437595.1 Faecalibacterium sp. CAG:74
TGACAATGGCGGTCGTGTGCTGATTTTGATGCTTTGCGGGCTGCTGGGGCGCATTCCCGTGCTGATTGCTATGGCCCTGCTGGACTGGATGGGCATTGCCATCACGAGCATGGCGAAGGAAGCGCGCGGCGTGGAAAAGGCGCTGGGGCAGGGCGTTGCCGCTGGGCGGACACAGGTGGCGCGGATTGTCGGGCGCGACACACAGGACTTAAGCGAGGAAGAAATCATCAAAGCAACCGTCGAAACGGTGTCGGAGAACACGACAGACGGCGTAATTTCTCCCCTGCTGTACGCTGCCATCGGCGGGCCAATCCTCCTGTGGGGATTCAAAGCCGCCAGCACGTTAGATTCGATGGTTGGATACTTGGACGAGAAATACCGCGACATTGGCTGGTCGAGCGCAAAATTAGATGACGTGCTGAACTACATTCCGGCGCGTTTGACGGCGCTGCTGATGGTGATTGCTTCCTATTTGATAGGCTTGGACGGCAAAAACGCCTTCCGCATCGTCCGCCGCGACCACGCCAATCACAAAAGCCCCAACTGCGCGTGGAGCGAATCCGCGGCGGCGGGGGCGCTGCACATCCAACTCGGCGGGACACACAATTACTTCGGCAAACCCGTCGAAAAACCAACCATCGGCGACGCGGATCGGCCTGCCGAACGCGCGGATATCCGCCGTGCAAACCGTTTGCTGTATGCAAGCAGTCTGCTAATGATGGTTTTGATTGTACTGATTGCCATTGTACGATGAGGTGAGCATATGCCGGAGCAAAACAAACATTACAACTTCTTTCAGAACAAGGAATGTGAATATTTTCCCTGCCACAAGGGCGTGAAGGAAGAGGATTTCAACTGCCTTTTCTGTTACTGCCCGCTGTACACGCTGGGCAAGCACTGCGGCGGCCACTGCACCTACACGGAATCAGGCATCAAAAGCTGCCAGCACTGTACTTTCCCGCACCAGAAGAAGAATTATGATGCGATTATCGCGCGCTTCCGCGAAATTGCCGCCGTCGCCGCGCGCTCGGACAGGGAGGACAAATGAACACACAGGAACAGGCGCAATTTCGGTGGAATCACGTCGCGAAGCCGCTGAATTCGCTGGGAAAGCTGGAACAGCTTGTCGTGCAGATCGCGAGGATTCAGCAGACGGCGGACGTTTGCATCAACAAGCGTTGCGCGCTGATTTGCTGCGGCGACCACGGCGTAGTGGCGGAGGGCGTGAGCCAATCCGGCAGCGAGGTAACAGCACTCGTGGCGCAGTCCATCGTCGCGGGCACGGCGAACATCAACCTGATGGCATCCGTCTCCGGAACGGAGGTGTACGCGCTGGATTTCGGCATGGTGACGCCCGTGGCGGGAACGATGGACTGCCGAATCGCCGCCGGAACGCGCAATATGGCGCGTGAACCCGCGATGACCCGCGCGCAGGCGGAACAGGCGGGGGNNNACCCCCGCGATCCCCCGCGCGCAGGCGGAACAGGCGGTTCAAGCGGGTATCGACGCGGTCGCCCGCATGAAAGCGCGTGGATATCAGCTGATTGCCACGGGCGAAATGGGCATCGGGAACACAACCGCCTCCACCGCCATGGCGTGCGCGCTCCTGTGCTGTTCGCCGGAGGATATCACCGGGCGCGGCGCGGGTTTGTCGGACGCGGGCTTGCAGCGCAAAAAGGCTGCCATTCAGCGCGCCCTGAGCATCAATCGCCCGAATGCGGATGATGCGCTGGACGTGCTGGCGAAAGTCGGCGGATTCGAGATTGCCGGAATGGTCGGCATCTTTCTGGGCGGACTGCGCCATCACCTGCCGATTGTCATCGACGGTGTGATTTCGGCAGTCGCGGCACTCACGGCAGTGCGCATCGACCCGGCATCAAAATCCGCCATGCTCCCCTCGCACATGAGTCACGAGCCAGCCGTGGTGCGCATCATGTCGGAATTGGGCATGTCCCCCATCATCTACGCTGATATGGCGCTGGGCGAAGGCACAGGCGCGGTGTCGCTGATTCCCCTGCTGGATATGGCGCTCAAGGTTTACCACGGGCCGCACACCTTCGACGAATTGGGCATTTCGGCCTACGAGCCGCAGGAGGGCAAAGCATGATTGTGCTGGTCACAGGCGGCAGCGGCTGCGGCAAATCCACATGGGCGGAGAAGCTGGTCAGCGCGCTTCCAGCGGAAAAGCGCGTGTATATTGCGACCATGCAGGTGTACGACGAAGAATCCGTGCAGCGAGTGGCGCGGCATCGGGCACAGCGCGCGGACAAGGGCTTCACGACCATCGAGTGTGAAAAGGACCTTGCGTCGGCGGATGTACCCGAAGGCAGCGTCGTTTTGCTGGAAGATTTGGTCAACCTGATGGCGAACGAGATGTTTGGCGGCGGCGATACATCCCGCATCCTCCCAGCGCTAAACGTCCTTGCGTGCAAGTGCCAGCACCTGATTCTGGTCACGAACGACGTTTTTTCCGACGGCATCCATTATCCCGACTCGACGCGGGAATACCTGCGGCAGTTGGCAAAAATCAACGCTGAAGCCGCAAAAATGGCGGACTGCGTGGTCGAAGTCGTCTATTCCATCCCCGTCTGTGTGAAAGGAGCGCTCCCATGCGTGTAATCCGCTCGCTGTGCATTGCGTTTTCCACCTATTCGCGCATTCCCGTGCCGCAGGTGGCTTGGACAGACGAAAACCGCAAGTATTCAATGTGCTTTTTTCCTCTCATCGGCGCGGTAATTGGGCTGCTGCTGTGGGGCTGGCTGGCGCTGTGTGACGCGCTGGGCTTCGGAGCCTTGCTGCGCGGCGCGGTCGGGGCGCTGCTGCCGATTCTCGTCACCGGCGGCATCCACATGGACGGTTTCATGGACACCAGCGACGCACTGGCATCATGGCAATCGCCGGAAAAGCGGCTGGAAATCCTCAAGGACAGCCACGTCGGAGCGTTCGCCGTGCTGGGCTGCGCAGGCTATCTGCTGCTGGACGCGGCGCTGCTCAGCGAACTGCCGACGACCCTTGCGCCGATGATGATTGGCTGCTTCATGCTGTCGCGGGCGTGCAGCGCGTGGGCAATGTCCGCGTTTAGGAACGCCCGACCCAAGGGGATGCTCGATGCTTTTGCGCAGGCGGCACAGCGGCGGATGCTGACCATCAGCTGCACGGTGTACACCGTTCTCTGCGCAGTGCTATGGGCGATTGTCGGCGGATGGCTGGCGATTCCGTGCCTGTTAGCCGCGATTCTGTGCGCATGGTACTATCGGCGCATGTCGTACAAGCAGTTCGGCGGCATCACCGGCGACCTTGCGGGCTGGTTTCTGCAAATCACAGAACTCACACTGACGGCAGTCATTGTCATCGGAGGAAAGCTATTATGAAGCTGTACATTGGCGGCGTTTATCAAGGGCAGGAAGAACTCGCCCGCGCGGAGAATCCCGGACTTCCCTGCTATCCTGATTTTCACGAAGCCATACGCCGCGCCGTCTTGGAGGCGCATCAAGACCCGCGTGAATTTGCCCGGCAGTTCTGCGCCGCGCACCCGGACGCCATCGTCGTCGCGAACGAAGTCGGCGCGGGCGTCGTGCCGATTGTAAAGGAGGACCGCCTCTTCCGCGAGGCGGGCGGGGGCGCGCCGCCTCTTCCGCGAGGCGGTCGGGCGCGCGCTGTGTATCGTCGCGCAGGAAGCAGAGAGCATCACGCGCTGCGTCTGCGGAATCGGGGTGCGCATCAAATGAAGTGGATTCTCATCCGCCACGGGCAGACGCAGGGCAACCGTGAGCACCGCTACATCGGCTGCCGCACGGACGAGCCGCTGTGCCCCGAAGG
>FR899827.1:24720-29618 GCA_000437595.1 Faecalibacterium sp. CAG:74
CGCAATTGCAGAATCGGCACTATCCGCCCGTGTCGCGCGTGTTTGTCAGCCCCATGCGCCGCTGCGTGGAAACGGCGAGTCTCCTCTATCCCGGCGTTCCGCAGACCATCATCGGCGGCTTCCGCGAGTGTGATTTCGGCGACTTCGAGAACAAGAATTACGCAGAACTAAACGGCCGCGCCGACTATCAGGCGTGGATTGACTCCGGCGGCGAGCTGCCCTTCCCGCATGGCGAAAGCAGGGCGCAGTTTGCCGCACGGTGTGTGACCGCATTCGAGCAGATTCGCCAGCAAGACGAGGACTGCGCGGTGGTGGCGCACGGCGGGACGCTCATGGCGATTATGGAAAAGTTTGCTGTGCCGGAGGGCGGGTATTTTGACTTCCAAGTCGGGAATGGAGAGGGGTTTGTGATGGAGGAGAATGGCGCATATAGACAGATTGCAATAAAATAGAGGGGCAGTTCGCGCTCCCCCTCTTTCGGCATCACAGGTCGGTTCGATTCTCTTCCGCTTCCCAATCCACTTGGAAGGTGAGCGTCCCCTTTTCGGTGTCAACCACCTTTTTCAGGATACGGCTGTTTCCGTCAGGACGGATGAACCCCGCATCCCGCGCTTCCTTGCTGCCGACCGTCGCAAAGTAAGCAGTAATGTGACCGCCGTTTCCTTTTCTCGGTGTCAGTCTCATTGCTTCTTGTAGAGCTTGTAGACCAGCACGACGAGAATCGCCGCGAGGACAACCTGAATTACATCCAGTACGATTTCCATGACTGCTTTTCCTCCCCCCTGCCTGATGGTTTCATCATAGCATAGTTTTGCACCCGCGTCAAATGTTTTTTGTGATTTTTGCGGCAAAAATCACTTTTTCCTATTGTATCCCGCCATCCGTATGTTATAATAGAATTGTCAATAAACGCTATCAGAAAGGAGATGTCCACATGGACGAACATGGAGAATCCGGCTTGACGGATTATCAGCTGCGCTTTCTACTTCGCGAACTGCTTGCCTACGCAGAGCAAGCCCCGGACAAAGACGCGATTGTCAAGCATCTGGAAGAGCTTCTGCGTGACGGCGAGAATGACTGATATGCATTATTTTACAGAAAGGTGGCATTGAACATGACAAATCAGCGTTTCGATGAGCTTCTCAAGCAAATCAAGGATTACGCGGAGGAATGCAACGACGCGCAGAAGATTATTCAGTACCTCGACAAGCTGATGGAGGACGTGCGGAGCGGCAAAAAGGTTTGAGTTCCGCAGCAGTTTCTGCTGCTTTCCCGCCGAACTTCGCAAAAAAATCATAAAAAAAGACATTTTCCCTCTTGACAGGGCGCTGGAAACATGCTATAATTAGTTCTGTTCGCAAGGTTGACCCCTTCGGCGAGAGTCGAGACCTTCGGAACATGACTGGGTGTAGCGCAGTTTGGTAGCGTGCTTGAATGGGGTTCAAGAGGCCGGAAGTTCGAATCTTCTCACCCAGACATCGAAGCGATTGCAAAATCGCTTCTTTTTTTGTACTTTCGGGCGGATTTTCGTCTATTATGGTTGAAATTCATGCCGCATAGCACATGATTTTGCAAGCAGCACAGATTCCGTTGCTTACGAGCTTCTGCGCCTTTTCCTCCCCGAAAACCGCATTTTCGCCTATTTTCACGCCGTTTCAGGGGGCAATGGGGTTATAACGGGGTTATAAAATTTGCCCGGAATCCCTTGAAATCAGCCGCTTTCAGGGACATGCCGCTGTACCGACGGGGTTATAAAATTGCGGGAATTCGTCGGCGCTCTCTCATTCGGCGGCGGAATCCACTTCCAAGCGGGTCAGGTAATTGACCATCTTCGCGGCATCCGTCCGCTCCTGCTCCTTGTCCAGCTTCGTGTAGATGGCAAGAATCATGTCAGCATCGGCGTGTCCCATCCAGCTTTGCAGCGTTTTGAGCGGCACTTGCGCGTAGTACGCTCTTGTGCAGAACTCCACGCGGAAATCGTGGCAGCGGATGTTGATTTCCTTCCACGGCGGCAGCTTGCCCTCCGCCAAGAGCTGCTTCTGCTCGTTGGTTTTGCCGTACCAGCGCTTGTGGATGCCGTTGAGCTTCGTCTCCAAGAAGGTGATGTACGACTCGTACTTGCACGCGAAGGCGGACTGCGACATGATGCCGCCGTTCTCCTTGTGGCAAACCAGCCCGTGCCGCCCTTTCAGCGCCTCTTCCAGCGGAGGAAGCAGCGGCACAGTGCGGATGGCGGAAGCGGTTTTGCCCTTCGTGAGCTTCGGGCGATTGCCTTCGCTGAACGACACAGCGCCGCGGACTGCAATTGTCTTTTTCTCGAAATCCACATCGCGGTCGATGTTCAGGTGGAGCATTTCTCCCCTGCGGAAGCCGGTGTAGAGCATCACCATCGCCGCCAGACCGAAGTCGTGTTCCTGCCATGTACTGCGAATCAGTGCCCGTTCCCACGGCTCCAAGCAGCGGTGTCCGCCCGTTTTCTTGCATTTGGGACGCTGCACGCCCGCCATCGGATTGCGAATCAGCGCACCGTTGGACACGGCGTTGCGGAAGATGCCGTTCATGAGCGACGCAAACTTGCTCACATAGGACGAGGAATAGCAGCTCAGCTTGTTGAAGATGGCCTGCAAGTCGTTCGCGTTGATGTCGCAGATGAACCGCTTCCGCGTGTGATCGGCGGCAAAGCGAATCATGCTGGCATATTGCTTCTGCAACGGCACGCTGCAATCGGAGCGGTAAATTTCCAGCCAGTTCAGTGCATAATCCAAAAAGGTAATTCCTTCGAGGTCGTGGCTGAGCCCCATTTGCTCTTTCTGCTTGTACGCATCGCGTGCTTTCATGGCTTCCGCCTGCGTTTTGCCGTAAAACTGCTTGTCGTGGTACTTCACCTTGAAGTAGCCGTCGGTACGTTGGGTTAATTTCTGACGAGGCATTGATGTTCCTCCTTATCAATCGCCCCGTGCTGTGTATGCTGATTCAATTGTCAAGGTGCTACGATGATCATAGCACACATCACAGCACGGGGCAAGTACATTTTGCGAAAAAATTCAGGTGACAGCAATCGGCGGCTGACCATCCAGCCAGCGCTGAAGCCCTTCCCGGTTGATGAGAATCCTGCTGCCGACGCTGAACGCGGGAAAGCCTGATTTTCGCACCAGTTTCCGCGCCGTGGGCAGGGAAATGTGCAGCTCGTCTGCCAACTCCGCCATCGTCAGCGTCATCTTGGGGACTTTGTGCGCGAACTCCGCTTGATTTTCGTCCGCTGGAACGCGATTGAACATAGATTCACCTCCGAAATGGAGACGCAGGGCCATATCCGACATGCTGACACGCCGGATGCGAACCTTTTCTGCGTCTCCTATTATTATATTGAAACGATTTGTTTTGCTGATTTGGATATGTCCGGCATGTCAAGCCGCGAAACACCTTGCCGCAGCGGGGACTTCCGCGACATATTCCCCGACATTCGGACAACAGGCAGCATGTCAGAAGGGCGGTTCTTCGTCCACGACGGTGCAGCCGCCAAACGTCAGCTGTGCAGGCGGCGGGATTCGCTCCCAGCCATACTGCCGCCCATACTTGGCAAACTTGCGGGCATTGCGAAACTTCTGCCAGCCGCTGATTTCGCCGCTGGCAATCCCGCTGTCTACGATTTCGCGGATTTCGCGCGTCTCGTAATTCTTCGGCTCATCAAGCGGATGTGCCAGACATTCCCGGTAAATCTGCAAGGAACAGACCTTGTCTTGCTCGAACGTCTCGAACCATGCGTAGATGCGCCCCGCCAGCGTATCCTCCTGACAATAATCCTGCTGCTGTTTGCGCAAGGCGTCTTCATCCTCCTTGGACAAGTGCGTGCTGTACGCGCCGGACTTGTACTGCACCATGATTTCCGCCCAAAGTTGCTCGAAATAGTGCCGGGACTCCGCCGGATTGTCGAGAATATGGCAGTCGGCTTTCGACGCATCCACCGTCACCGGGAGAAAGCGCCGATTGCCGCTTCTGTCCAAAGGCAGGAAATCCATGCGGTTGGTCGTGCCCGCGAACACGCTTTGCCGGGGATGATCGCCGCCGTATCGGTCGTATGCCATCCGCAGAAAATCCTTGTTGCGGCTGAGAAAAGACTTGATTTCCTCGATGCTTTTGGCGTTCGCCGTCGCGACCATCTCCGAAAGCTCGCAAATCCAATGCCCGTTCAGCCGATGATAAATCTCCTTGTCGTCCAGTTTGCTGACATCGTCCGTGAACCATTCCGGCTCCAGCGCCAGAAAGCGGATGAAGGTGGTTTTGCCCGCGCCTTGCCCGCCCACCAGCACCAGCATCAGCTCAAACTTGCAGCCGGGATAAAACACCCGGTTTACCGCGCCGAGCATGAATGTACGCAGGTACTTTTCGTTCGTGTCGCTTACTTCCGCGCCAAGAAAATGGTGCAGCGCCACCCGGACGCGCGGCACGCCATCCCAGACGAGGCTGTTCAGCCTGTCCCGCACCGGATGGAACGCCTGCGCGGTGGACACGATGTTCAGCGCCGGATAAATCAGCTTTTCCGACCGCAGCCCGTAGTGTTCTTCCAGATACAGCCGCAGGAACGCAGCGTCCATGTCGTCAATCATGTCGCTTTTCCGCGCCCACCAGACGGGGCAGGTCATCGACATGCGTTCCTTGAACAGATTTCTGCGGATGTTTCCGGCAAAAATCGGATCATGGGTCAGCGCTGTGACAAAGTTCTGCAGCGTATTGCGCACCTCGCCGCCAGCGGTGTGGGTCAACTTGGCTTGTACAGATTGGTAGGCGGCGGCCATCTGGTCGTCCGGCATCGGCGGCGACCAGTCGATTTTCGTTTCGTCGCTCATGTTCTCATCTCCTGTTACTATATATTTGCCCCTTGATTTATGGCAGCCAGC
>FR899828.1:0-16596 GCA_000437595.1 Faecalibacterium sp. CAG:74
AAAGGGCGATCGCAGACTTCGTCTGTTTTCATTGCCCTTTGGTCACGCCCGCAGGCGTGATTCCCCCTGCAACACAATAAATCAAGCTGCTTTCAACAAATCAACAAGCAAGCTCACATATGCAGAGGAATCACAAGGGAGTTGCTCACTCCCCCAGCAATTCCCTTACCCGATCCGCTCTGGCGGCGTCCAGCGCCTGCCCCGACAGCGTTTCGCCCGCATAGATGCACAAGTGCGCATCCTGCGCCTGATCCAGCACCTCATCCACCTTCTGCACCGACAGCGGCAAAAGCCCCATCGTCGCACCAAGGCGCAGATTGCTGTACATCTGGTAGAACTCGCCGCGCGGCAGAATCCGCGCATGGGTCAGGATGCCGAATGCGCGCTGCACCGCGTCCTCCGTCTCGATTTTCGCGGTCGTCAGCGCCTTTTCCTCCAGATTCTGCTCCATCATCGTCAGCCGCTGCCCGACGGCCTCCACCGTCGTAATCAGCTCCTGCTCCGTGCGGCCGAGCGTCACCTGATTGCTGATCTGGTAGATGTTGCCCAGTGCTTCGGCTCCCTCGCCGTATACACCGCGGATGTTCAAGCCGACTTTTGCCACCATCTGCCCGACGTTGCCCATTTGTTTGCTGCGGGTCAGCAGCGGCAGATGCAGCAGGAGCGACGCGCGCATCCCTGTGCCGGCATTGGTCGGGAACGCGGTCAGGTAGCCAAGCTGCTGGTCGAACGCGAACTCGTTCTGCCGCGAAAGCGCGTCATCCACGCAGAAACACGCCTGTGCCGCGCTGAGCAAATCATCCCCCGTGCGAACCGCCTGAATACGCAGATGGTCATCCTCATTCATCATAATGCTGACGCTGCTGTCGCGCTTGACCAGCACGGCGGCAGTTTCCGGGCTGCGCAGCAGGTCGCGGCTGACGAGGTGACTTTCCTCCATCGCGCGACGGCTGACGTCGCTCATGTCGCGCAGGCGGAGCAGGTCGTACTGCTCCGCCAGCCCCGCTTGACGCAGTGCGCTAAGCGTGCGCAGGATGCAGGTTTCCGCCTGTTCCGGTTCGCTGGCGAGGTCAAAGGGCAAATCCGCATAATTTCGCGCCAGCCGAACGCGGGAGGACAGCACAATATCCGATTGCATCAGGCTTCCTCCTTCCCCAGCAGCGCGCGCAGACGGTCGCGGATTTCCGCCGCGTGCTCGTAATCCTCCGCATTGACCGCCAATTGCAGCTGCCGCGTCAGTTCTTCCTGCTCATAGCGGCTGCGCTGGTCGGTCTCGGACTGCAGCGGCTTGCGCCCCGCGTGCTGTACGCGCCCATGAATTTGCAGCAGCATCGGGTGCAGCTGCGCCGCGAACGCCTGATAGCAGTCAGGGCAGCCGAGCCGCCCGGTCTTGATGAACTTGCTCAGCGTCATACGGCAGCGCGGGCAGGTGATGTCCGGCTGGTCGTCCGGCACTTTTTCGCCTTCTTCGGGCTGTTCGCCGCGATTGATGGCGTTCAAAATCGCGCCGAGCAGCTTCTGCATGTTGCCGCTTGCGATGTTCATATTCATTTTCGCCATGCAGTCGGCGCACAAATGGCGCTGCGTCATGGCTTCTCCCATCATCACGGAGATGGTGTAGACGGCTTCATTCTGATGGCATTCTTCGCAAAGCATGTTGGAATGCTCCTTTCTGGGTTCTCAGGACTCGTCCGGCTGCGCAATGCAGCATAGCGCTGTGCAGCCGGTTTGATTCCCCTATGGCATCGTCCGATTCTGCCGTGCAATGCTGGTCAGCATCGCCTTGAAGATGCGGGCGCGCTGTGCGTCCTTCATGCTGTCAGGAATCGGGATGGCGAGCGCCTGTGCGCTCATGGCGGCGCGCATCAGGGCGGCTTCCTGCGCCGTGACGAGCTTCTGCTCCGTCAGCTGCTGCACAAGGCGCGACGCTTCCTCCTCCCCGATGGCGTCGCCGATGCGCTCGTTGATGAGGTACATCAGCTGCTGCGCGCCGCTCTGCACAATGCGGACGATGCGGATGTAGCCGCCGCCGCCGCGCCGGGATTCAATCAGGTATCCGTGGTCGGGGGAAAAGCGCGTCGCCAGCACATAATTGATTTGACTCGGCGCGCACCCGAAATATTCCGCCAGTTCGTTTCGCTTCAGTTCCACCTCCGGCTCATCTTCCGCCAGAAGTGTCTTGATAAAAGTCTCGATGGAGTCACTTAGTCGCATATCATTTCGCCTCGAATTCTGACTATCTTTGACCATCATCAGTATATCATATTCTCGCGAAAATGCAAGCGTTCCACGCCTGTTTTCCTGAAATTTCAAGGATTGTTCACGATTTCGCCACATAAAAAGCGCGTTTTCCGCACACGCTGTCTCCGTGGAGGTGAACAGTTTTGTCCGAAAAACGCGATTTTCTGCAATCGAAGCCCACACCGCTTTTTCCCATCGATGGCGGCGAAGCGCTCTTCCCCGACACTGCCGTCAGCCCAACCGACTTCACCGGCGTGATGCCCGCGCCGATGAGTGCCCCCGGTGCGCAGGCGCTGACGGGGCTTATGACCATGCCGTGCCCGCTCTGCGCCACGCCGGAAGTCCCAAAGTGTCCGCCACCGCCTGATGAAAGTGCGCATCCTTCTGATGCACATAATTGACGGAGGAGACCACTCGCGTCCCGTCGTCCCAGACGATGCTGCCGCGCCCGTCCGCCTGCAGGCCGTAATCCGTCAGCGACTTTCCCGCTTCAGGCACAAGCACCGTCAGGCGGTTCATCACGCGGTTGCCAAGGAAGAGCGTGAACACGCCCGTGCCAATGTCGATGGACATGTGCTGCCCGGTGAAGCCCGCCAAGCCAATCGCTTCGTCACTCTCGTAGGCGGGGATTTCGCTGAAATACTGTACTGGGTGCTTGACGTAGCACAGCGCGCCGAGATACTGCTGATACGTCCCGTCTGCGCGGCGGAAGCCCGTGCGGTTGCGCGCCATTTTGCGAATCGTCATTTTGCTGATGACCTGTTCGCGGAGAACGCCCTGCGCAAACTTCACCATGTCGCCCTGCGTGGAGAACAGCCCGGCGTGTCCCATGATTTCGGGATACAGCTTCGCCGCCTTCGGGTCATGCGGGATACCCGGCTGCGCGTCGGTGCGCAAAATGTGTTTCCCCTGCTCAATGCGGTGTTCGCCGCGGCAGGAGATGCAGTCTGCCCGGCGCTTCTCCGGCACATGCAGAAACGTTTCCGCCATTTCCAGCGGACGCAGGATGCAGCGGGTCAGTTCCGCGCCGTAGCCGCTTTGCGCCGCGCCTTCAATCACGTCCCGGATGACCATGGCGTGGATGTCGGAATACGCGCGCCCGCGGATTTCCCCCGGCTGCACCGCCCAGAGCTGCTTTTTCGCGGCTTCGGGCGTTTTTTGCGTGTCGATGCGCTCCGGGGTTGTCAGGCCGATTTCAAACCCCAGCACCTTTTCCACCGGCATGTCCGACAGATAGCGATACTGCGGCGCGTAGTCCGTCACCGGGCAGGTTAAATCCAGCTTGCCTTCTTCCCAGAGCCGCATGGTCAGCAGCCCCGTGAACAATTTCGTCAGGCTCGCCAAATCAAACAGCGTCCTGTCCGAAACCGGCGTTCCCTGCTCGTTGATGACGCCGCCGCGCGCCTGAACACAAAGCCCCGCCCCTCCGCACGTCACGGACAGGCAGGGCAGAATCTCTGTTTCCTCAGTGAAATATCGAACCGTATCCTGCAAGGTCATTGTGTTTTACTCCAATCCGATGCGGGTGCACGCCACGCGCCCCTCCACCAAATCGCTCAGCCGATGGCGCGCATGACCGATGATGACCATCGTTCCCTGCCGGGCGGACTTGAGCGCGTATTCCAGCTTGGCTTTCGCGCCATTCGCCCCCGCGCGGGACGCGCCGACGCAGCTTTCCTGCAGCTGCCGCACCTTCTCCTCCAGCTCTTCCATGCTTTTCGCCGTCACCTGCTCCACCAGCGTTTTGGGGTCGGTGGGGTCGCGGTAGATGCCCTCGGTGGAGGTCATCAGCACCAGCTTTTTCGCGTGGACGAGGTTTGCAATCACCGCCGCCGTTTCGTCGTTATCCACGCACTCTACCACTTGATCGCCGTGGCTGCGGCGGATGGCTAATTCCATCTTGCGGTTCTCTTCGTCGCTGACGGGGTCGTTGTAATTGACAATCGGAATTGTTTTCTGCTGCGCCGCGCGAATCAGCAGCCGCCGGATATGCTCGCGCTTCTCCGGGTCGTTGAAGTGCGTGTGCTCCACCAGCAGCTGCCGCACGCCGTATTCCTGATGGATGAACTGTCGGTAGTTCTGCATCAGGATGCTCTGCCCCTGCGCGGCATAATCCGCCTTTATCTCGTCGTCGCTGCCGCAGAGTTCACACCCGGTACGCTTCAGGTAGTCCAGCCGCCCGATTTCCGTCGCGCCAGACGTGACCCAAATCATACCGGGCTTGAGCTCCGCGCCCAGCCGGGAAAAGATGTTGTAGTCAATATCCTTGTCCTCTTTGCGAATCAGCGCCATCGAGCCGATTTTGCCGACAAGGTCAAACTGGTAGTCCATCATCGCTGCTTTTTCCCCCAAAGTTTTGGGTTATTTCTGCTGCTTCAGCACGCTGTCGCCATCCACATAGGTGATGTGGAGTTCGCGCTTCCCCTGCTGCCAAATGCTCGAACAGGCCAGATGCTTCTGCCCGATATGGCGGTCAAGCCAGCGAACCAGCCCCGGCTGACGCGCTTTCAGCCCCTTGTGTATGATGATATACTCTACGTTCTTCAAATTTCCCTCTTCCTGCAGGATAAACGAGCGCATCGGCGCGCTCATCATGCCGCAGATAACGGGAATCATCAGAACAATGCGATCATATTTCGCAAAATCGACCTTATACAAGTCGATTTCCATTTTTCTTCTCGTCAGGGTGCAGTACAGGTAATGCAGATATTCCCGCGCCGTTCCTCGATACGCCATCGGCACGATTTCCAAGCGCGACGTATTCTCCATTTCGTGTGCCAGTCTGCGCGCAGTAGCCGCGGTACGACCCGTTCGGGAGTAAAACACGATCAGTGTTTTCAATGCATTCACCTTTCATCATGGATGCCTGTACATCCGTTATAACTATTTCAGATTGAAAGTTTGCAGCTCATCTTGGCTCATCTTCAACCGGGAATAGCATCATGCGTAAATGTTGAACATGGTTGTGATGAGCTTCTGCAGCCCATACATGCCCGCCTGATAGCCGTGACTGTTGTCCAGCGTCGCGTCCGCCGCCTTGCGGTAGAGTTCAATCCGCTCGTGGTACAGCCGTTCCACTTCGCCCAGCCCCTTCTGCGCCAGCAGCGGGCGGCGGTTGAGCTTGATGTCGCCCATAATTTCCTCCAGCGGACGATCCAGCAGCACAATCACGCCCGTGTTCCGCATGATTTCGCGGTTCACGTCGCGCAGCACCAAGCCGCCGCCGGTGGATACGATGCTTCCCTGCTCCCGCGACAGCTCAATGAGCATATTCGTCTCCGCGTTGCGGAACGCCTGCTCGCCATAGTGGGCGAAAATGTCGCTGGTGGAGCAGCCGACAGACTGCTCAATGCGCTGGTCGGTGTCGATAAAGGGCAGACCAAGGTTGCTGGCGACACGGCGGCCCAAAGAGCTTTTGCCGCTGCCCGGCATCCCGATGATGTAGACGTGCCGATTAAGCATGGTTCGCCTCCCGAAGCAGCTTTTCCTGCTCCTGGCGGCTGAGCGCCATCATCTCCCGGTACAGCGCCTGCACTGCCTCCACCAGTGATGCATCCGTCAGCATAGCCGCGCGGCTTTCCAGCACCTGCGCTTCGCGGCTGGCATCCAGCACAGGCTTCCCCTGCGCCAGCTTTGTCCGCGCCACTTCCCGGCAGAGCGTCATCCGCCGCTCGAACAGCTTGACCATCTCCCGGTCGATTTCATCCAACTCCTGCCGGATCTGTGCAAGTTCCCGCATTCTTTTGCCCATCCTTGCTGACAGCGCGCGCTGCCGTCTTGTGTTTCCTTGCTGCCATTATAGCGTATTCCGTCCATCTTGGCAAGCAAAATGCGCATTTTCCTGCACTATATCAAACAATGATAAGGGTTTATTGAATTTCGTGCGCATTTTTTCATCCGTTTTCCCAAGCTTTTGCAATTTGTTTCGTGTTTTTCTTACTTCGCGCAGTCCAGCGTGAACGCGAACGCCGCACCCGCCTCGTCGCCGGTGTCCATCAGCGTAATCTTCTGCCCGTGCATTTCCATGATGCGCTGGCAGATGCTCAGTCCCAGCCCCGTGCCTTTGCCGGACGTGTGCGCCTTATCCGCCGTGTAGAAGCGCTCAAAGACGTGCGGGCGGTCTTCCGGCGAAATGCCCACGCCGTTGTCCTGCACGATGACGGTGCAGATGCCCTGATTCACGCGCACGCTCATACGAATCACACCGCCGTCGGGCGTGAACTTAATGGCGTTATCCAGCAGATTGACCGCCACCTGCTCGATGCGGCTTTCGTCCGCGTTGACCATGCAGGGTTCGGGGGCGAAGTCGCATTCCACGTCCATCTTCTTCGCCTCCAAGTCGCCTGTGCGGTGCAGCAGCACGCGCGAAAGCAGCTCGCAGATGTCGAAATTCGTCTTGTTCAGCGCCGCGTCGGCCTTCTCCAAGCGGGAGAGCTTGAGCAGGTCGCCGATGAGGTTCTTGAGGCGCGTTGTCTCGTCGGAGACAATCGTCAGGTACTGCGGATAGTCCTCCTGCCCGATCGTGCCGTCGCGCATTCCCTCGACGTAGCCGGAAATCGCCGTAATCGGGCTTCGCAGCTCGTGGGAGACGTTCGCAACGAACTCGCGGCGGCTCTCCTCCAATTGCGACAGCTTCTCCGCCATCGTGTTGAACGACGCGCTCAGTTCCGCGATTTCGGGGCAAGTCGCCTTGCCTTCCGGCGCGCGGACGGAGAAATTCCCCTCGGACATCGCCTTCGCCGCGCCAGACAGCACGCTGACCGGATGGAGTATCCGCCGCAGATACAGCAGCAGCGCCCCGCCCGCCAGAATGCAGAAACCCAGTACAACCCCCAGCACCGGCAGCAGCAGCGTCCCCGCGCGCACTTCGATTTCCTGCGCGGGTGTCTGGATGAACACCGCGCCGCGCACCAGCCCGCCCGACACAAACGGAACGCCGACGGTGAAGTACCAGTCGCCATCAACCTGACGGCGGATGCTGATTTCGTCGCCGCCGATGATGGTCAGCAGCGCTTCGTAGATATCCTTGCCGTTAAGCGTCTTAGCGAAATCGGGATTCTTCTCGTAGGTGACGGCCATGTTGTCCATCACCTGCCCGGAGCGGTCGACAATCGCGATATACGCGCCGTACTCGTCGTACACCTGCGCTGCCTTCCAGCGGAGGTGCTTGAGCGCCACGGTATTCTGCGCGCTGCCCGAAAACAGCGACGTGCCGAGCGTGTAGGTGCTGCTGCCGCCGGAATACAGGCTCGCCAGATACGCAATCTCGCGCGCCTCCGCCCGCAGGTTCTCCTGCCGAATTGCCGTCTGCCGGCTGGTGAGCGTATACAGCCCCAGCCCCGACAGCACGCTTGTCAGCAGCACAATTACCGCCACAACTACCGCCATAATCCGACCAAACATGGTGTTTCCCGCCTCTTATTTTATAACCTCAAACTTGTACCCGCGCCCCCAGATGGTCTGGATGCGCCAGCCGTACTTTTCGCAGCCCACGAGCTTATCCCGCAGGCGCTTGACGTGCACATCCACCGTCCGGCTCTCGACTTCCACCTGAAAGCCCCACACTTGGTCAAGCAGCTGACCGCGCGTGAACAGCTGGTTGACGTGGCTGGCAAGGAAGTACAGCACTTCCAGCTCCTTCGGCGGCATCTCCAGCTTCTTGCCCTCGTAGAACACTTCGTAGCGGCTCAAACTGACTGTCAGTCCGGGGAAGGACAGCGTGTCATCCGCCGTTTCTTCCTCTTCCTCGGTCTGCCCCATCGTCCGGCGAAGCACTGCCTTGACGCGCGCCGCCATCTCCTTGCTGTCAAACGGCTTGGTGATGTAGTCGTCCGCGCCCAGTTCCAACCCCAGCACCTTATCGAACGTCTCGTCCCTTGCCGTGACCATAATAATCGGAATATTCGAGGACTTCCGCACGGCTTTAAGCACCTGCCAGCCGTCCATGCCGGGCATCATCACGTCCAGCAGCATCAAATCCGGCGGCATTTTGCGGAACTCGGTCATCGCGTCGTCCCCGCGCCCGACCGTCTTCACCTCATACCCCGCCTTCTCCAAATACAGCTGCTCCAATTTCGCAATATTCGGGTCATCATCGACCACGAGAATATACGGCTTCTCTTTCATAAAACACCTCCGCAAGGGGCTTCGCCCCTTGAACCCACCAAAGGGACTTCGTCCCTCTGGACTCCCATTCGCGCGATTGAGTTGGTGACTTCTTCATGCAATTTCCGCGTGGTTAAGCAGGGGTTTCGCGCCTGCGGGCGCGACCAGAGGGCAGTGGAAACAGACGAAGTCTGCGGTCGCCCTCTGGACTGCTTCGCCCCCATCTAAGTTTATTGAGCTTTATCGGGGCTACTATTAGTTTGTGTACCTTTCGTCACCTAAAGTAACAATACAAACCAATAAACAGGAGTGCGCACCGAAGGAGTCCAGAGGGCGATCGGAAAGCCCTCTGGTCGCCTCCGCAGAGGCGATTTCCCTGCGCCTGATGAAATAATCCTCGCTCAGCAGGATTATTTCAGCGTCACAATCGTGACCCCGCTCTCCCCTTCCCCATAGACGCCCAGGCGGCAGCTCGCCACATGCATATGATGCTTCAAATGCTGCTGAATGCCGCTGCGCAAAACGCCCGTGCCTTTGCCGTGGATGATGCTCACTTCGCCCATCCCCGCCAGAATCGCCTGATCCAGATACTGGTCAACCGTCATAATCGCCTCATCGAGCGCCATGCCGCGCACGTCGCATTCCATCCGCACCGTGCGTTCCATCGCGCCGGTTTTCAGATGAACGCTCGTCGGCTGGGGCTTCGGCTTGTCCGGCTGCTTCACCAGACGCAGCTGGCTGATATTCACCTTCAGCTTCAGGATGCCCGCCTGCACCTCCACCTCGCCCTTGGCGTTGGCGGGGGCAAGCACCGTACCCTGACTGCCGATGGTAAGGATTTCCACCGTGTCGCCCTTGCGGACTTCCTTCGGCGGCAGCCCGGTATCCACCTTTTGCAGCAAGCCCTCGGACAGATTGTCCACGTTGTTCTCGATGCGGCGGCGAATCGCGTTCACCTGCGCGTCGGGGTTCTGCTGCTCCTTCTTCATGCGCTTCAAATCCGCAATGATGCTCTCGGATTCGCGGCGCGTCTGCTCCATGATGCGGCGGGCGTCCGCCTTGGCTTTCTTGATGGTGTTCTCGCGCTGGTCCTCCATCTGCTTGCGGAGCTTCTCGGCCTCGTCGCGCAGCTTGACCGTCTCAGCGCTCGCCTGACGCGCAATCTCGCGCTCGCGTTCCGCCACCTGCCGGTGATATTCCGCATTGGCGATAACGTCCTCAAAGCGCACAGAATCGCTGGACAGCAGCTTCTTCGCGTCGTCAATGAGGTTTTCCGGCAGCCCCAGACGGCGGCTGATTTCAAAGGCGTTGGACTTGCCCGGCACGCCAATAGACAGGCGGTAGGTCGGGCGCAGCGTCTCCACATCGAACTCGACGGAAGCGTTCTCAACCCCCTTGGTGGACAGCGCGAACGCCTTCAGTTCGCTGTAATGCGTCGTCGCCAGCGTCCGCACACGGATGTTCAGCAATCGCTGCAGAATCGCCTGCGCCAGTGCCGCGCCCTCAGTCGGGTCAGTACCCGCGCCCAGTTCGTCGAACAGCACCAGATCATCCGGCGTCACCTCGTGCATGATGGACACAATCGTCGTCATATGCCCGGAGAAGGTGGACAGGCTCTGCTCGATGGACTGCTCGTCGCCAATATCGGCGAACACCTGCTCAAACACCGCCAGCTCCGTCCCCAAATCCGCCGGGACTTGCAAGCCCGCCTGCGCCATCAGCGTCAGCAGACCGACCGTTTTCAGCGTAACCGTCTTGCCGCCCGTGTTCGGGCCGGTGATAATCAGCGACGTGAAGTCCTTGCCCATCCACAGATTTGACGGCACAACCTTCTCCCGGTCAATCAGCGGATGACGCCCGCGGATGATGTTGATATACCCGTTCTGGTTGAGTTTGGGCGACACGGCGTTCATCTCGCGGGACAGCATCCCCTTGGCGAAGATGTAGTCCAGTTCCGCCAGCGTTTCCACCGTCTCGCGCAGCTGGTCGGCATACGGCGCGATTTCCGCCGACAGCGCCGCCAGAATCCGCTCAATCTCCTGCTTTTCCTTCGCCGCCCACGTTTTCAGCTCGTTGCCCATTTCCACCGCCGCCATCGGCTCGATGAACAGCGTCGCCCCGGTGGACGACTGGTCATGCACCAGCCCTGGCACGCTGCTGCGGTACTCCGCCTTGACGGGCAGGCAGTAGCGGTCGTTGCGCATGGTGACAATCGGGTCTTGCAGGTACTTCTGGAACGCGGATGAGCGAATCATCTGATTCAGCTTTTCCTTGATGCGCTCATTCGCCCCGCGCAGATGACGGCGGATGTCCATCAGTTCGTTCGACGCGCGGTCGGCGATTTCGTCCTCAGAGATAATCGCGTTGGTGATATCCTGCTCGACGTTGTGAAGCGTCGAGAGGCGCTGCGCCAGTTCCTTCAAAATCGGCGTGTTGTCGCGCTCGGTATCCAGCGCCTTCCGCGCCGCGCGGGCGGACTGCATCAGCGCCGCCACTTCCAGCAGCGCCTTTGGAGAGAGCGTCGCGCCCTTTTCCGCCAGCGTCAGGCTTGCGCGCACGTCCGAAAACGGCACGAGCGGCGACGCGCCCACATATTGCAGGATGACCGTCGCTTCCTCCGTCTCCGCCTGCATCCGCTGGATTTCGGTCATATTGCTGGACGGAACCAGCGCCTCGCAGCGCTCCCGCCCCATGTCCGTCATGGCCTTGCTTGCCAGACGGTCGCGGATTTTGGTAAATTCCAGCACCCGCAAGGTTCTTTCCTTCATCATCTGCGTGTTCCTCATAAATCGTTCATACTATTTTCGGATGAAAATGAGCCAAGATGCGCCGCGAATTTTTCATTCAGGCTAACGCGAATGAAACGCAGCGTAGCAGCGCTACGCTAAGTGGAATGAGCGGACGACTGAATCAAAAAGGCGCAAGCAGATGGCTCAGGTGAATCCGAAAATAGTATTACTCAACAGGACGATTCCAGTGATTGCTCGTCCCTTCCAATTCCCGCATTTCGCCATCCATGACGGCGCGCACGTCCGCCGCTTCCTGCGCGTTTTCCGTCGTCAGCACCATCATGGGCGCATAGCCCGCCTGACGCACCCGGCGGATGTTGTTCGTCGGCAGCGCGTTCATCAGCCGCACCAGACACCCCTCCGGCAGCCTTTGCCGCAGCAGCGGATAGACCGTGCCGCGCCGGTCGGTGAGCGTCTGCCCCGCCAGCGCATCCGGCGAATGCTGGTCGCACATCCGGCACGCCGCGTGCCCTTTCGTCAATCCCAGATACGTCCGCGCCGGGCAGTGGTGCAGCAGCATCAATTGCTCCCGCCCATACGCCGGAACGACCACAGGCGGATGATTCTGCATCAGCGTCCGCAGTTCCGCGCCGGACAGTTCGCTGCTCGCCGTCACGAAACGGCACCCCTGCTCCAGCAGAAACTGCGCCGCACGGCGATTCATCACCGGAATCCCGCTGCCCGCGCCCATTGGCACGTTCCATGTACGTCCCAGCTGCCCAACGCTGCCCAGCACAATGCCGCCGAGCTTCCCCGCGTTTCTCTGCACGAAGTCGCAGAGCAAATCGAGCGTCTTTTCCTCGCACACGGTCGGCAATTGCAGCCACACGCCGTCCGGCATGTCCCGCAAGCCGCTTTCCAGCGCATCCGCCCGGAAATCCTCAGGATACCAGACCAGCAAATCCGCCGCGCCCTGCATGGCGTCCGCCTGTTCCCGCGTGCGGACAATCGCCATGCTCGGCGCATCCGGCGTATCGGGATAAATCAGGTCATCCGCAGGTTCTTCGCGCCCAGCTTTGCGCGTGAATGCCGCAATTCTTGCTTCCACCAGCTGCTGACAAGCCTCGCGCCGCAGCTGATTCAGCACCGACACAGGCACAAACGCGCCCGCGGTCTGCACCGTCAGCGCCCGCAGAGAAAACGGCGTGTCGCTGAGCTTTCCCAGACTGCGCCGCGCGTCCTCTTCACTCATGGCGCGGCTTTGCGCGGGGGCAACCGTGTCGCCCGTGACGGTGACACTGCTTTCGCCGTCGGTCATGGTGAGCGCAAGCGGCTTTCCGGGATATGCGACAACCATCATATCCGCCGGAATCGCGGGAATCATAAGGCTTCGCGCCCATTGGAGCTGCTTTTCGCTGGTCAGGCGGTAGACCTCGTCACCCGCCTTTGTGCGGATGTCGGGCCGCAGGCGCACGACGGCGATTTGCCCCGCTTCGGTGTCATGTCCGGCATAAATCAGTTCGGCATCCCCCTGCGCGGTACGGATCTGCAAACCATCGCCGTCATCGAGATTGCGTTCCAATCGGACGCGCGCCATATTGCCCGCGGCAAACTCCACCCTGCCGATTTTCACGCCGCCGTGGCTGACGCGCGCCGGGTCAATCACGCCCGCGTCCTCCGCGCCCATGGCGTACCCGCGCATAAAGCCGCCGCGGGAGAAAATCTGCCGCAGTCCGGTCATTTCGGCTTCGTCCGCCTTGCGGAAATGCCCATTGTCCATCGCGTCGATGGCATTGCGGTAGCTATTGGCAATCGTCGCGACGTATTCCGGGCGTTTGAGCCGCCCCTCCAGCTTGATGGACGCAACGCCCGCCTTGTTCAGCTCCGGCAGGTCGTCGCGCATACACACATCGCGCGGAGAGAGCCACGCCGCGGTCTTGCCGCGGTAGGTATACAGCAGGCGGCAAGGCTGAGCGCAGCGCCCGCGGTTGCCGCTTCGTCCGCCGACGACGGAGGAAAACAGGCACTCCCCGCTGACGGCGACGCACTGCGCGCCATGCCCGAACACTTCGATTTCGATGTCCTCTTTCGCGGCGAGGGCGATTTCGGCGGCGCTGCATTCGCGGGCAAGCACCGCGCGGGTCATGCCCTGATTGCGGCAGAAGCGGACGCCAGTCGCGTTGTGAATCGCCATCTGCGTGCTGGCGTGGATGGGCAAATCCGGGAAGCAGCGCCGCGCCATCCGCAGCACGCCCAAATCCTGCACCAGCACCGCATCCACGCGGATTTCACTCAGCAGCCGCAGCACATCCACGACCCCCGCCAGCTCGCCGTCCTTAATCAGCGTATTGACGGTCACATGGACACGCACATGATGCAGATGGGCGAACCGCACGGCATCCCGCAGCTGCTGCTCATCGAAATTGCCCGCGCCCGCCCGCGCCGAATACGCGGCATACCCCAGATACACCGCGTCCGCGCCCGCCGCCACCGCACTCCTGAGCGCATCCCAATTTCCCGCCGGTGCAAGATTCTCCATCCGACTTACTCCCTTCTGTAAGGAGACGCAAGGGGCGTTGCCCCTTGACCCCAGCAGGGACTCTGTCCCTGCACCCTGCAAGGGAGTTCCTCCCTTGACCCCTTTTCGCGATTGAGTTGGTCACTTCTTCATGCTATGCCCGCGTGTTTATCCACAGCTTACCCACACTGTCCCCCATATCCACAAGTTACGGCAAAGACCAGTAACAGGAGTGAGCGCCGCGAAGGGGTCAAGGGGGCGATCGCAAAGCCCCCTTGTCGCGCCCGCAGGCGCGAAATTCCTGCAACAATATAAAACGAGCAAGGAGTTCCAACCCCTGCAATCCAAACACCAAAAAGAAACGCTTTTACCGCTTTTCCCGCAAAAGCGCCAGCTCCCGCCGCAAGCGGTTCACCTCGTCCTGCGCGCGCATCAGGTCATCCGCCAGATTCAGCGCTGTCAGCACCGCCGCCGTGTTTGCCGGAATCCGCCCGGAACGCATCGTCTCCGTCATCTGCCGGTCAACATACGCCGCCACCCGGTTCAGATGTTCCGGCGAATCCGTCGAAACAAGGGCGTAGTCCTTCCCTGCCACCCGAACCGTCGTTTTCTGCTTCTCCATGTTTTCGCTCCTACGAAATACAGGCGCAGTCCGGCTGTCTCCGCCGCGTCTGCGCCTGCAACATTATACGATTCCCAAATGAGAATGCGCCAAGATGCGCAGGCAAATTGGGAAATCGTATTACATCTGCTCGAAAGGATAGGTCTGCCCGAAGGTCTCCACGCGGATGGACTTCATCACCTGCGGCTCAAGAGGCTTATCGCGCATGTCGCGCTTGACGCTGACGATTGCATCCGCCACGTCCATGCCTTCCAGCACCTTGCCGAACGCCGCGTACTGACCGTCGAGGTGCGGGCTGTCCGAAGTCATGATGAAGAACTGGCTGCCGGCGGAATCAGGCATCATGCTGCGCGCCATCGACAGAACGCCGTAGGTGTGCTTGAGCGGGTTGTTCACGCCGTTCATGGCAAATTCACCCTTGATGTGGTAGCCGGGGCCGCCGATGCCCGTGCCCTTGGGGTCGCCGCCCTGAATCATGAAGCCCGGAATGACACGGTGAAAAATCAGCCCGTCATAGAAGCCGCTGTTCGCCAGCGCAATAAAATTGCCGACGGACTGCGGCGCAGTTTCAGGGTAGAGTTCGCCCTTCATTTCGCGGCCATCCGCCATCGTAATAACAAAAGTAGGATTCTGTGCCATGTTCATAGCACTCCTTTCAGAACCAATTGTCCGCGCCCTTGCGGACTTTGTGGAAGATAGGGCAAAAGCGCCTATCACGCCTATTGTATCAGCAAATGCGCCAAATTGCAAGCCAAAAGGGGAATTTGCCGCCGCCGAAACGTGCTTTTTGCCGTCAAAGTGGCATTTCCGGCAGGAAAAGTGCTTTTTTGCGCCCAATCATTTCCTCCACGCGGGCAATGTACTGCTCGATGTTGGATACGTTCGGCGCACGGCCGATGTGCCCCTCCTCCGGGTAGACGCGTTTGGAAATGCCGCCCGCGCCGAGGGCGAGGATGTGCGTCGTTTCTTCCATAATATCCACATTGTATTGACAGGCGTGACCCGGCAGCGCGTAGCCGACGTTCTCCTGATTGCCCGCCATGTACTTCTGGCGGTAGAGATAGTAGGGCTTCATGCCCAATTGGTGCGCGGTGTCAAGCCCCAGCTGCACCATGCGGGAGGCGGTTTCGCCGTCCGGCAGGGGCGCGTTTTCCAGATGCAGGCGGCTGGAGCGCTTGATGGCGAGGGTGTGCACGGTCAGGCTTTCCGGCGTCAAGCGGAGCGCGGCGTCCATCGTGCGGGCAAAATCGTCGATGTTTTCACCCGGCAGCCCGGCAATCACGTCCATGTTGATGTGGTGGATTTTCGCCGTCCGCGCCATCGCATACGCCTCCTCCACCTGCTGGGCGGTGTGCGCACGGCCGATGACGCGCAAGGTCTTGTCATTCATCGTCTGCGGATTGATGCTGATGCGCTGTATGCCCGCGCGCCGGATGGCTTCGAGCTTCGGCAGCGTCAGCGTGTCGGGACGACCCGCTTCCACCGTGTACTCCATTGCGAAGGGGAAGCACTGCATCATCTTCTCCAGCAGCCGCGGCAGCTGCTCCTCATTCAGCGATGTCGGCGTGCCGCCCCCGACGTAAACCGCGCGCAGTTTCTTCCCCGCGTCACGCAGGAGCTGCGCACAGGCATCCATCTCCCGGAACAGCGCTGTCAGGTAGGGCGCAACCAAATGCCCGTCGCCCAGTTCGCCACTGGAAAAGGAGCAGTAGGTGCAGCGCGTTGTGCAGAACGGAATGCCGATGTACACGTCCATCCAGTCGTCGCCCGGCGGCGGAAGCTGCTGCTGCACGGATACGAGTTCCGCCAGCAGCGCCGCCTTCTCCGGCGCAACATCAAACTGGTGTACCAAATGTTTCTGCGCGTCCGCCATCGACATGCCTTCGTTCAGCGCCTCGTACATCAGGTGCGTCGGACGAATGCCCGTCATGCTCCCCCACGGCGGATGAATGCCTGTTTCCTTGCGCAGCAGGTCGTAGAGCGTCTGACGGCAGAGGCGGCGGAGCGCCCGGCGGCGGTGCAGCGCCTGAATCCGCGCATCCGCATCCGACGGAATGTCTGTCACGCCCTGCGCCGCCTGCGTTTTTCCATAGAAGCGGATGACGTACTGCCCGCCCTCGATAGCCGCCGCGAAATGATATTCCGGCGCATCCCACACGCTGTCCGGCAGAGAGAACAGGCGCGTCATGTTCATCAAATCCGGCTCGATAGTCGTCAAGTCGTCCTGCAGGCCCTGCTGAATTTCGTTGCTCATTTTAGTCTCCATGTCCGGGGTAAATTTCCAGCTTGCGCGCCATCGGCACCACCCGCGCCAGCGACGCTTGCATCTGCTCGCTGCTGCCCGTGGGCAAATCGGTGCGCCCGCAGCCGAAGCGGAAGAG
>FR899828.1:16649-30167 GCA_000437595.1 Faecalibacterium sp. CAG:74
AGCTTCGCGCCAAGCTGATAGCGCACGCTGCCCGCCGTATGCCCCGGCGTGTGCAGCACGGTGAAAGTCAGCCCCGCCGCCGTCACCGTATCGCCTTCGTGGACGAGTTTCGTCGCTTCCGGCGCGGTCACGGGAGCGCCCATCAGGAAGCTGGCATTCTCCTGCGGATTGGAAAGCATCGGCGCGTCCTGTGCATGAACCACCAGTTCCGTTTCCGGGGTCATCAGTGCCCGAACCGCGCCGATATGGTCAAAATGCCCATGCGTGAGCAGAATCGCGGCAATCGTGCGCCCGTCCGCCGCTTTGCGGATGCGCTCCGGCTCGTCGCCGGGGTCAATCACCACGCAGTCAGTGCGCGCATCGTCCCAGAGGATGTAGCAGCACGTTCCAATCGCGCCGACGGTGACTTCCTTCATTTGCAGCATGGCTCTATCCTCCTGCGTCAGAATGCCTTGGTAGAATCCATCAAAATCGTCACAGGGCCGTCGTTGACGAGCGACACCTGCATATCCGCGCGGAAACGTCCGGTTTCGACGTGAATGCCCTGCGCGCGCCACGCCGCAACAAGCTGCTCATAGTGTTCATTGGCTTCTTCCGGGCGCGCCGCCGCGATAAAGCTGGGGCGGCGGCCGCCGCGGGCATCGCCATAGAGCGTGAACTGGCTGACGGCAAGAATCGCGCCGCCAACATCCTTGAGGGAGCGGTTCATTTTACCCGCTTCATCCTCAAAAATGCGGAGATTCGGCACTTTTTCCGCCATATAGTGGACGTCGTGGTCGGTATCGTCGGTGCTGACGCCGATAAGCACCATGAAGCCCTGCTGGATGGTGCCGATTTGCTCGCCGGCGACGCTGACGGAGGCTTGGGCAACTCGCTGAATAACACAACGCATAGGGGGTAATTCCTCGTTTCTTGGGCATTTTAATAAACACGCGGACACTGTATGCAGACGTGCACAACTGAATCGCGCGGAAGGGTCAAGGGAGGAACTCCCTTGCAGGGTGCAGGGGCAGCGCCCCTGCTGGGGTCAAGGGGCAAAGCCCCTTGGGTCACCCTTGTACTCGGAATACGTCGATGACGTCCGTTTTCCGCTGAAGCAGCTTCACCAACTTGTCCATCTGCTCGCGGGATTTCACTTCGAGGACGAAGCGGAAGGTCGCGATGCGGTTCTTTTCGTCCAGCTCGGTGTTGACCGTCTTAATCGGCACATTCGCGTCGCCGATGATGGTCGCCAGTTCAATCAGCAGGTTCGTGTGGTCGTAAGCGACAATCTTGATGGACACGCAGAAGCCCGTGCCCGTGTCGCCATCCGCCCACGCCACCTGCACCCGGCGTTCCGCTTCGCCGCGCAGGACGTTCACGCAGTCTGCCTTGTGAATCGTCACGCCGCGCCCGCGGGTGATGAAACCCACAATGTCGTCCCCCGGCACAGGCGAACAGCACTTGCCGAAGCGCACGGGGATGTCCATATCCTCGTTTCCGGGCAGGATGATGCCGTGGTTCGCCTTGCCGGAGGCCTTGCGCTGCGGCTGATTCTCTTCTGTCAGCGCGAGCAGTTCTTCCGCCTTCGGGGCAGCCTGCGCCGTCTGCGTCCGCTGCTCATCCACCATGCGCGACACAACGTACACCGACGCCATGCCGCCATAGCCGACCGCGCTGTAAATGTCGTTCAGCGCCGTAAAGCCATACTTTTTGAGAATCGAATCATAATATTCCGGCTTAATCACATCCGGCGGATTCAGCCCGCGGCGGCGGCATTCGCGTTCCACCATTGCGCGGCCCGTCTCAATGTTTTCCTCGCGGTACTCCTTTTTCAGGAACGCGCGGATTTTCGCCTGCGCCTGCGGGGTTTTGCAGATACGCACCCAGTCCGCGCTCGGGCCTTTCGACGATGCGCTGGTGATGATTTCCACGCGGTCTCCCGTTTCCAGCGGCGTGTCCAGCGGCATGATGCGCCCATTGATTTTGCTGCCGACGCACTTATTGCCCACGGCGGAATGAATGCGATAGGCGAAATCCAGCGGCGTCGCGCCCTTGGGCATACTGATAACGTCGCCCTTGGGGGTGAAGAGGAACACTTCCTCGGAGAAGAGGTCGGTTTTCAGGGTATCCAGGAATTCGCGGGAGTCGCGCGTGTCGCTCTGCCAGTCCAGAATCTGCCGCACCCAGTAGAGCTTGGAGTCCAAGTCGTTCGCCGCGCCGCCGCCCTCTTTGTAGCGCCAGTGCGCCGCAATGCCGTATTCCGCGATGCGGTGCATCTCCCAGGTACGAATCTGCACCTCGAACGGGAACGGCATCTTGCGCCCGCCGACGACCGTTGTGTGCAGAGACTGATACATGTTCGCCTTCGGGACGGAAATGTAGTCCTTGAAGCGTCCCGGCATCTGGTTCCACAGCGTGTGGACAATGCCCAGCACAGCATAGCAGTCCGGCACGGAGTCCACCAGCACGCGAATCGCAATCAGGTCATAAATCTGGTCGAACGGCTTGTTTTGCAGCACCATCTTGCGGTAGATGCTGTAAAAATGCTTCGGGCGGCCGTCAATCGTGTGGTGGATATGCTGCTCATCCAGCTTGGCGGACAGTTCGTCGATGACCATGCGGATATTTTCTTCCCGCTCCGAGCGCTTCTGCCCAACCTTCTGCACCAGGTTTTCGTACCCAACCGGGTCGATGTAGCGCAGGGACAAGTCCTCCAGTTCCTGCTTGATGGCGTACACGCCCAGCCGGTGCGCAATCGGCGCATAGATGTCCAGCGTCTCGCGCGCAATCGCCACGCGCCGCTCTTCCTTCTGGAATTTCAGCGTCCGCATGTTGTGCAGGCGGTCAGCCAGCTTAATCAGCACGACGCGGATGTCCTTGCCCATCGCCAGAATCATCTTGCGCAGCGATTCAGCCTGTGCTTCTTCCTTGTCGGCGAAATCGAGCTTGTTCAGCTTCGTCACGCCATCCACCAGCATGGCGACCTCCTCGCCGAATTCCTGCCGAATGGTGTCCAGCGTGATGCCCTCGCAGTCCTCCACCGTATCGTGCAGAAGCCCGGCGGCAATCGTCGGCGGATCAAGGGACAATTCCACCAGAATGCTGGCGACGAAGCACGGATGGGTGAAATACGGCTCCCCGCTCTTGCGGTACTGATCCTTGTGCGCCTCCTGTGCGAATAAATAGGCTTTTTCTACCAGCTTGTACCCGTCGCCGGGATAATACTTTTGCACGCGCGCCAGCATCTGGCTCAGCGGCATGGCCTCATAAACGGTATAAGTCATATTTCATCCTCCTCCCCGAAAAAATGTCGTTCGGGTTACATCTGCGTTTCCGCAGCATAATGGGTTATCAGGTATTTCCGCAGCGGGCTGTCCGTCAGCGCAACCTTGTGCATCGGCAGCAGCGTCAGCTGATACGGGTCGAGCTTGAAGGAAACAAGTGCCACCTGCCCAAAGACGATCAGTCCGGTCAGCACCTGTTCTTCCGTCATGCCGCAGTCCTGCGCCAAGGCGGAGGCCGCCATCGTGCCGCCGCGCAGCAGCCGCCGATACAGCCCGCGCAGGGTGTCCTCGGAGACGGTCATCGCCGACAATTGCATCCGCAGGTCATCCGGCGCATCCAACAAGCGCCATAGGCGCGCGTTCGGGCATTTCTGCCGGATAATGTCCTTAAGCCCCGGCAGCGTTTCGCCGTCCAGCAGCACCACATCGCGCCAGTCATCCCGCAGCTTTTCCACATCCGGCGCGAACAGCACGGTGTTGAACGCGCGCGCGTCCCGCACCTGCCCCACATCCGTGTCGGCTTCGCCTCCGCTGAGGACGTCCTTCGCCCACGCGCTTTGATGGGCAATCATCAGCACGCCGCGTCCGAGCCGCAGTTTCTCGCGCAGCTGATTCGTCCGCAGGGGCAGGATTTTCGCCTGCGTATCGCCTGATGATAAAGTGTTGTAATTCGACGCGAGGGCTGTCAATTCCTGCAAGAGCGCGGAGAAAATCATTTTCTCGTCCGGCCAGAGCAGACTGCCGCCCGTCTGCTTCATCGCGGCGACATTCAGCTGCACCGTCCGCTGTCCGCGGAATTCGTTCACTTCCGGCGAAAACAGCACGTCCACGCGCTCATAGCCGCGGTCTGCCAAATCCCCCTGCTGGAAGCCGATGCCGCCGCGCACGTTCGCGCCGTCGAGCAGCGTCAGCTTCAGGTGCGCCCCGCCCACACCGACGCGACGCGCCTCCTGCACATGCAGTCCGCGCGCCATCAGTACCGGGTTCGGGTTGCCGTAGCCGGTCGGCTGAAGCTGATTCAATTCGTCGATGAGCGCCATGTTCACCGCTTCGAGCGGCACTTCGAGTTCGTACTCCTTCTGCGGAATGTAGCACGTCAAGTCGCAGTTGTCGCCCTGCGGGATGACGCGGTTGAGGAGCCGCCGCAATTCCGGCACAAGCTCCGCGCGGATGGTCAGCCCCGCCGCCTGCGAATGTCCGCCGAAGCGCTCGAACAGCTGCCCGTGCCCTTCCGCCTGATACAGCGCCTTGCACGCCGTCAGCATCTGATGAATATCCACGCCGGGAATCGACCGGCACGAGCCGACGGCAAGGTCGCCGTGCTGACTTAACACAATCGTCGGGAAGTGGTACTTTTCGCAGATGCGCCCTGCCGCAAGCCCAATCACGCCGTTGTTCCACTCCTGACCAAGGATGACGATGGCGAAATCCGTGCGGAAATTCACCTGCGCCGGAATCGCGGAAATCGCCTGTTCGACAATCTGCTTTTCCATCGCCTGACGCTCCTGATTCAGGCCGTTCAAGTGGGTGGCAATGGCAGTCGCTTCGGCTTCGTCCTTCGTCGTCAGGAGCTTGACGCACTGTTCGGCGGTTTCAAGCCGCCCGCCCGCGTTCAGTCTCGGCGCAAGGCGGAAGCCCAGATGCCCGGTATTAACGGGCTGGCTGACCTGCGCCAGCTCCATCAGCTTCTTCAATCCCGGACGCGCGCTTGTCCCCATGCGCATCATGCCTTCGCGGACGATGACGCGGTTTTCCTCCATCAGCGGCACAATATCCGCGACGGTCGCGAGGGCGGCGAGGTCAATCCGTTTTTCGACGCCGTCCATGCCCAGCAGCGCCTGCGTGATTTTGAGCGCGACGCCCGCGCCGCACAGCCGCTTGAACGCATACGGCTCAATCAGCGGGTTCAGCACGGCGTCCGCTTCGGGCAGCTTTTCCGCCAATTGGTGATGGTCGGTGACGATGACGGTCATGCCGCGCTTTTTCGCCAGCGCAACTTCATCGAGATTGGTAATGCCGCAGTCCACGGTCAGCAGCAGTCGGCTTTCCTTCGCGAGCAGCTCAATCGCGTCGGCATTCAGCCCATAGCCCTCTTCGTGGCGCGAAGGGATATACGGGCGGATGTGCTGTGCGCCGAGGTCGCGCAGGGTTTCGAGCATGATGCTCGTCGCGCAGATGCCGTCGACATCGTAGTCGCCGTAGATGGTGATGCCCCACTGCTCCCGGACGGCTTGGCGGATGATGGATACAGCCTTCTCCATGCCGGGCATGGTGGAGGGATCAAGCAAATCGGTCAGGCGCGGATGCAGGAAGCGCTCTGCCTCCTCCGGGGTATTGACGCCCCGATAGCGAAGGAGGTTTGACATACGCAGGGGCAATGTCCCGATGCGTTCCTTGCTCTCGATGCCTTTCTTGGTGTATCTTAGCATAATTGTCCTTTTTCGCGGTTGGCAGAGTTGGTTTTGCTGCCATACTGGTCTTGAGCATAGTTCCAGAGGGCATGGAAACGGACGAAGTCCGCGGTCGCCCTCTGGACTCCTTCGCCCGCTCTTCGGATGTTACGGGTCTGTTATGTTAGTTATTTTAGTTAGTGGACAAACAGCACACAAACTAAAAACTTCCAATAAAAATCAACTAACATGGGTGCGAACCGAAGGTTTCCAAAGGGCGATCGGAAAGCCCTTTGGTCGCCTCCGCAGAGGCGAAATCCCTGCGCAAGGAGAAAAACAAGTTATTCTCGCAAAATCAATTGCGGTCATTGCGCTTGGCAATCAGGATAAGCCGCAGCAGCGACAGCAAGCTCGTCACCGCCGCCGCCACATACGTCAGCGCGGCGGCGCTCAGCACTTTCCGAACATTCCGCTCTTCCTCCGCGCCGGAAATGTACCCGCCTTCGGACAGCATCTGAATCGCGCGCTTGCTTGCGTCAAACTCCACCGGCAGCGTCACCAGCGCGAACACAGTCGATGCGGCGAACAAGCCGATGCCGATGTACACCAGCGGCTGCCACGCGAAAATCAAGCCGAGAATGAACATCGGCGTGGAGAGCGACGAGCAGATGTTCACCGCCGGAACGATGGCGGAGCGCAGGTTCAGCGGCGCGTAGTTCTCCAGCTTCTGCATGGCATGGCCCGCCTCGTGCGCAGCGATGCCCATCGCGGCAATGCTGTTGCTGCTGTACACGCCGTCGGAGAGATTGAGAACTTCCTTCGACGGGTCGTAGTGGTCGGTCAGTTCGCCGGACACATGCCCGACGCGCACGCGGGTGTTGCCGTTGCGGCGGAGCAAATCCGCAACCATCTGACTCGCCGTCAGACCGCACTTGGCGGGAATCCGGCTGCACTGCGCATAGGCGCTTTTCACCTTCGCCTGCGCAATCAGGCCGAGAATCAGACCGGGGATAATCAGCAGATACGTCCAGTCCCAATAATAATAGTAGGGCATTTTGTTCATTCCTTTCTGAAATTCACCGGAAAGCATTTTTCCCGGTTTTCTCTTATCCTATCACATCTGCCGCGCAAGTGCAAGCGGACAAAAACACCGAAAATGTTCAAATTGTGCGTTTTTCGTCCGCGAAAGTGGATTTTTTCGGATTCTGCCCGGAAAAGTCCGCTTGTTACATTGACGAAACGGGAAAGAAGCGGTATAATAAATGTATGTGTGCCCATGCGGAATGAATCATTCGTGCAGGGGACAAATTTCGTTTTTCGGCAGAAGGGAGGAAGCGCGGTGAAGCATGTGGGACGTGCGGTCTTTTTTGCGTGCCTGACGGCGCTTCTGCTGCTGGGGATGCGGCAGCTTGTCGTCGCCCCGGAATCCGCTTCTGCGGAATCCTCCCCTGCCCCGCCCGGTATTCCGGCAGTGATGACGGCTGCTTTGCCCGCGCCGGAGAGCGCCGCGGCATCCGCATCCACCGCACAGGAGGCGCTGCACCGCCCTGCTGCCTTGCCAGCGCATCCCCCCATGCCGGTGCTGACCCGCGCGGATGGCTGCGGATGGCTCATCACCGGGCGAAGCTACGTCCGCACGGTGTACATCGCGTTCCATTTGGAGGGCAGCGCCGGATAGAGGGTGTCCGCTGACTGTCCACTTCCCCATGAAAAGAATGAAAGGAAGCATTCTCATGAAGAATACGAAGACGAAATCCATCGTCGCACTGGCCATCGTGCTGGTGCTGACCGTGGTCTTCGGCATCGTCGGCGTGACGGGCATGTCGTTCCAGGGCGGGCTGTGGAAGCTCCTGCCGTGGCTGCCGACGACCAACGCTGATGCTTGGCCGCAGGCCATTTCTCTGGGTCTTGACCTGCGCGGCGGCGTGTATGTGGAGTACAGCGCCGAAGCGCCCGAGGGCAACGACGCGAACTTCTCTGACCTGCTGGACGCGACCGTTTCCGCCATTCAGTCCCGTCTGACCGACAAGGGCTATGCCGAAAGCACCGTGCAGGTGCTGGGCACGAGCGGCATCCGCGTTGAAATCCCGGATGTGAGCGATCCGAGCGAAATCCTGAACCTGATTGGCGAACCCGCCCTCTTGGAGTTCAAGGATCCCGACGGCAACACCTTCATGACCGGCTCTGACGTCCGTCTGGCGCAGGCCGCCATGACGCAGGACGGTCAGTGGGCGATTTCCTTCCAGCTGACCTCTGCCGGCACAAAGCTCTTTGCCGACATGACAAGCCAGAACATCGGCAAGACGCTGGGCATCTATCTGGACGGCGAGAAGCTGATGGCGCCCACCGTGCAGTCCGCCATCACCGGCGGCTCCGGTCAGATTACCGGCAACTTCACGATGGATCGTGCGCAGACCATCGCCGCGCAGATTCAGTCCGGCGCGCTGCCGCTGGTGCTGACGCAGCAGAAGGTTGATACCGTGTCCGCCACGCTGGGCGACAACGCGCTGTCCACCTCCGTTTTCGCTGCCATCATCGGCATCGCGCTGGTCATGCTCATCATGATTGTCCGCTACCGCCTGAACGGCGTGGTCGCCTCCTGGGCGCTGTGCATTTACACAATCGTGCTGTTCTGGGTGCTGGCGGTTTTCCCCGGCATTCAGCTGACCCTGCCGGGCATTGCCGGTATCGTGCTGGGCATCGGCATGGCGGTAGACGCCAATGTCGTTATCTTCGAGCGCTTCAATGAGGAAGTCCGCGCGGGCCGCAGCCTGAAGGTTGCCCTCAAGACTGGCTTCCACAACGCGCTGAGCGCCATCATCGACGCGAACGTGACCACCATTATCGCCGCCATCGTGCTGATGATCTTCGGCACCGGCTCTGTGCAGGGCTTCGCCAAGACGCTGCTGCTGGGCGTTATCGTGTCCCTGTTCTCGGCGCTGCTGGTCACTCGCTTCCTGATGAAGCAGTTTATCCAGCTCAAGAACTGGAACGTGAGCGCTTTCACCTCCGGCGTTCAGTCTGCAAAGGAGGCCAAGTAATATGACAATCAAGAATTACTCCAAGCAGTGCCTGATGATTTCTGCCGGCATCATGGTGCTGGCGCTGCTGCTGAGCCTGTTCGGCATGGGCATCAACGTCGGCATTGACTTCTCCGGCGGCATGTCCATGCAGTACACCATGGGCGAAGCCGTCACGCAGTCCGACATCGAGGGTGTGCTCAACGGCATCGGTCTGAAGGACTACGCCGTGTCCGTGCAGGGCACAGGCAAGGATTCCATCAATATCCGCATCAAGGCGATTGACGAAGACGGCGTGCAGGGCGTGCAGGCTTCCATTACCGAAGCCTTGCAGGCGAAGTACCCGAACGCCGCCATCTACGGCGACGTGAACTACGTCGGCCCGGTTGCCGGTGCGACGCTGCTGCGCAACGCCTTCCTGTCTGTGCTGATTGCCGCGCTGTGCATGCTCATCTACATCGCCATCCGCTTCGACTTCAACTCCGGCGCGGCGGCGGTGCTGGGTCTGGTGCATGACGTGCTGATCATGCTGTCCTTCATGGTCATCCTGCGCTCCTTCGTGCAGATGAATTCTTCCTTCATCGCGGCGATGCTGACGATTGTTGGCTACTCCATCAACAACACCATCATCATCTTCGACCGCATCCGCGAGAACGCCCGCAAGATGCCGTCCTCCACGCCGCGCGCGGACGTCGTCAACCGCTCCATCAAGGAGTGCCTCGGCCGCACCATCAACACCACGCTGACCACGCTGGTGACGATTGTCAGCCTGTACATCTTCGGCGTTTCCTCCATCCGCGAGTTCGCCCTGCCCATCATCGTCGGCATCATCTCCGGCGTGTACAGCGCGAACATGATCAACGGCTACGTCTGGGCGTTCCTCGAAGAGAAGAAGCGCGCCAAGAAGGCCGCCAAGGCGTAATTTCTCCTACTTTACCCTCACTGGACGGTGCAGTTTCGGGCTGCACCGTCTTTTATTGTTCTTCACGGAATCTTTGGGGAAGAGCAGCTTGAGGGCGCGTCTGCGGACGCGCAAAGTTACTGGCAGGGACGCTTCGCTGCCTGCACCTTTGTTGAGTGCGTTTGGCATACTGGTCGCCCGTGGAACTGTTGGGGCGTTGCCCCAAACCCCACAAGGGACGCTGTCCCTTGACCCTGCAAGGGGCAATTGCCCCTTGACCCCTTTTCGCGATTGAGTTGGTCGCGCTTTCATGCTCCTTCCGCGTGCAGCTTTTTGGGGCTTCGCCTAAGCCCTTGTTTGCTTCCCCTACTTTCCGTAAAGAACCAGAAAAGGGCTTGGAAAAGCATCGTCCGCTCTTCCAAAGCCCTTATTCTCATGTTCGGGATGTCAGCACGATGCCGCATACCCCTTCTCGTCCTTCATGATGTGCACAATCGTGCTGTTCGTGCTGCCCATGCCGACGCAGACCAGCTCGCCGAGGTGCGCAATCAGGCGGTCAAAGCTGTCATCCAGAATGCCGTCCTGCGCGTGGATACCGCCGCCTTCCAGCGCCAGACACGCCGCTTCCACCGCAAGCCCCGCGCTCAGGGCAACCTTGCTCGCGCAGCCCTCCTTCGCGCCGTCGCAAATCATGCCGCTGACCGAGCCCAAGATATTCCGCGCAGCCTGCACCATCTCGCCTTCGCCGCCGCCCAGCAGATACACGACCCCCAGCGACGCGCTCAAGCCTGATGCCACGCCGCACGCGCACACGCTCGACAGGGGGCCGATGAAGCTTTTGATGTACACGTTCGCCAGCGCCGCCAGCGCAATCGCACGCAGTTCCTTTTCCTCCGGGATGCTGAAATAGCGCGCCGCCGCATCCACCGTCAAAAAGAGCGTGATGCCCTGATTGCCGCTGCCCGTCGCGGTCATCACCGGCAGCGGAACACCGTGCATCCGCGCGTAGGACGCCGCGCCCGCCATCCGCTTCGCCGACGCGCAGAGCGACGGATCATCCAGCGTGATTTTCGGCAGAACGCAGTGCGCCAGCTCATCCGACATCGCGCGGTCGTAGATGGTTCGGTTCATGGTCAGCGCGTCGCGGAGGAACGCCAATTTATCCAGCGCAACCGTGTCCGCAAAGGCGATAAATTCCGCCAGCGACCCGCAGTGCGCGCCGCCTTCCTCCACCGATTCCTGCTCGGTAGGCGCTTCGGTAAACGGCGCATGTTCGACAAGGGCGATATGATCGTGCGCACCCACCGTGACCACACGAACCGCGTCGCAGTCCGTTCGCAAAATCGTTTCAATATATAATCCGCTCACGCCGTCGACGATTTCGACTTTCACGCAGCCGCGCAATGCCTTTGCTGCCGCCAGCTGCTCCGCCGTCACCGTGTGCAGCGCGTTCATGCCCGCGTCCGCGTCGCCCGCCGTGATGCCCAGCGCCACACACAAGTCCACGCCGCGCTCATCCGCGCCCGGAATACCCACGCCCATGGCGTTTTTGAACAGGTACGCATCCAGCCGCGCCGTCACCTGCGTGACAGTCCCCTGCGCCGCCTTGCGCGCCGTCGCCGCGTTGAGGGCAATTGCCGCCGGTTCCGTACAGCCGGTTGAGGGGGCAAGCGAAGCCCTGATCATCCGCAGACATTGCGTTTCATCCATCCGATAGTTCCTCTTTTCCACCCGGCGCAATGCCGGATTTGCTTTTTCCAAGAACACAATTCGCCCTCAAACCGCGAAATTCCTGCCGAAAACCTTTCTTTTTGCAAAAATCGCCTATTTTGCTTGTGAAAAAAGCGTCATTTCCCCTTGCCAACCATCGTTGGGGTATTGTATAATAAAATATACGGCAGATGCTTCTTCTGCCATTTCGACCAAACGAATAAGGAGGAGAACCATGAAGAAGTTCCTTTCTCTCCTGCTGGCGCTGACGATGCTGCTGACCCTGTGCGGCGCTGCGAGCGCGGACGCGGGCGTCTTTACGGGCGTCGGCGACAGCGAAATCGGTGGCAAGGGCGCCATTGAAGTGGCTGTGACCGTGGATGAAAACGGCGCAGTGACCGCCATCGAAGTGACCAAGAATGGCGACACCGCCGGCATTTCTGATCCGGCTGTGGCGCAGATTCCGGGTCTCATCGTCGAGCAGCAGACCGCGAACGTTGACGCGGTTGCTGGCGCGACCAAGACCTCCGATGCCATCATGGCAGCTGTGCTGGACGCTGTGACCAAGGCGGGTCTGGACACCGTGAAGTGGTCTACGAAGGTGGAGACGGTCGCCGAAAAGGCGGAGGACGTCACCATCGAGACGGAAATCGTGGTCATCGGCGGCGGCGGCGCTGGTCTGGCGGCGGCTGTGCAGGCGAATCAGCTCGGCTCCAAGGTGCTGGTGCTGGAAAAGATGGGCAAGGTCGGCGGCAATACCATCCTCGCTGGCGGCGCGCTGAATGCAGTCAACGACCGCTCTGAGCAGGCGATTGCCTACAACGACTCTGTCGAATGGCACTACACCCAGACGCTTTCCGGCGGTGACTATCAGGGCGACCCCCTGCTGGTGCACACGCTGGTGAGCAATGCGTGGGACGGCGTGCAGTGGCTGATGGATCTGGGCATGGAGTTCCAGGACGAAACGGCTGGTCTGTTCACCGTGACCGGCGGTCTGTGGCCGCGCGCCCACAAGCCGGTTGAACCGCTGGGCACTGGCTTCTTCAAGGCCTACATGAACTACATCGACAGCCACGACAACGTGGACGTGATGCTGAACACCCGCGCGACCGAAATCCTTGTGGACGAAAACGGCAAGGCTTGCGGCGTCGTGGCGACGGGCGAAACGGGCAACACCGTGACCGTCAAGGCATCCAAGGGCGTCGTTGTGGCGACGGGCGGCTTCGCGGCGAACGTCGAACTGCGCAGCGCGTACAACACGCAGTGGGCGGATCTGGGCGACAGCATCAAGAGCACCAACCACGCGGGCGCGACCGGCGACGGCATCAAGATGCTGCAGAAGCTGGGTGCTGACTTTGTGCAGATGGGCAACATCCAGCTGCTGCCGCTGGGCGACCCGGTGACCGGCTCCCTGTCCGGCAACATCGAGCATGACGTGGAAACCCGTATCTTCATCAACAAGGAAGGCAACCGCTTCGTCAACGAGGGCGGCCGCCGCGACGACATGACCAACGCCCTGTTCGCGCAGACCGATGCGTACATGTGGATCGTCATGGACTCCGACACCTATCCCACGGGCGACGAACGCAACAACTTCGGCGAAACCGCGAACAAGCTGGTGGAAGCCGGCCGCGCGGTGAAGGCAGACACGCTGGAAGAGCTGGCGGAAAAGATGAACGTTCCGGCGGATGCGCTGATTGCGGCTGTCACGGAGTTCAACCGTCACGCAGAAGGCGGCGACCTTGCGGGCACGCCGGACGAATTCGGCCGTACCCTCTACAAGACCCCCATCGACACCGCGCCCTACTACGCGGCTGCCCGCGTTCCCACCGTGCATCACACGATGGGCGGCGTGCGCATCAACGTGAATGCGCAGGTGCTGGATGAAAACGGCAACGTGATTCCGGGTCTGTATGCTGCGGGCGAAGTGACCGGCGGCATCCACGGCTCGAACCGTCTGGGCGGCAACGCACTGACCGACACGGTCGTCTTCGGCCGCATCGCTGGCGAATCCGCTCACTACGAGAAGTAATCTCGCATCCCCAGAGGCTCGGAGGAAACTCCGAGTCTCTTTTTGGTTCTTCACGGAAAGTTTGGGGAGCAAACAAGGGCTTAGGCGAAGCGCCAAAAAGCTGCACGCGGAAGGAGCGTGAAAGCACGACCAACTCAATCGCGAAAAGGGGTCAAGGGGCAATTGCCCCTTGCAGGGTCAAGGGACAGCGTCCCTTGTG